>NZ_JBAMYD010000001.1:0-709429 GCF_037002925.1 Rhizobium aouanii | reverse complement strand
CTAGAGCCTTTCCGGGTTAGATTGAAGCATTCTGCCGGAGCAGGTTTCGTCAGGGCAGAGGCGATTGGCGAAGGGCATACCTTTTGGTACGTCCGAGCCGATCGCCTCTGATCCTGGCGGAAAGATGCCCGGCCCACCGGCCGCACTGCTTCGCCATGCGAAGCAATAGGTGCGTCCGGGGACGCTAAGTCTTGCAGATTTGCCAGGCAAATCTGCGGGAAGGTTTAGCTGAAACGGGCCGGCTGATCGACCGGCCGGCTTGGCCGTAGAGCTTGGCTACGACACGCGCCGGCCGGTCGACCATCCGACTCCGTTTGAGCCAACAGAATGCTTCAATCTAACCCGGAAAGGCTCTAGTGTCCTGCTTGGGGTTGTGCGCGAGCGCTGCCCATTGGCCGGGCGTCATGCCATAGGCCTTCTTGAAATGGCGGTTGAGATGGCTCTGGTCGGCAAAGCCGGTCGCCGCCGCCACATCGGAAATCCCCTCGCCCGCGCCGATCATCGCCCGGGCCCGCTGCAGCCGACGCATCAGGAGGTAGCGATGCGGACTGGTGGCGAAGGCCGCCCGGAAATGCCGCGACAGCGCGAAACGATCGAGCCCCGTCACCGCCTCAAGCTCGCCGGAATTCACTGCCCGGGTCGCATGCGCCTCGAGATAATCCCGTGCTGCCCGCGCCTGCCGCCAGGCGACGAGGCCCAGCGGCCGCGGCGGCAGGCGCGCATGCCGCGTCAGCCCACCCGCCACCTGCGATACGAAATCGTCGACGAAAAGCGCGTCCAGTTCGCGGTCGAGTTCGCCGAGAGCCGCCAGCAACACGCCCGCCAGCGCCGGATCACCGATCACGGGTTCATCGACGAAAGGCAGGCCGACGCCATCCGCCTTCAGGCATTCAAGAAGCAGTGATGGCTCCAGATAGAGCATGCGGTACTGCAACCCATCCTCCGTTCCCGCCCCGCCGTCATGCTCTTCGTCGGGATGCAGCACGATCACCTGCCCCGGCAGGCTGAAGCGCCGCTCGCCGCGATAGCGGAAGGTCTGAACCCCCTTCAGAGTCACGCCGAGTGCATAGGTGTCGTGCCGGTGCGGCTCGAAAGCATTGCCTGAGAACTGCGCCTCGATGCGCTCGATGCCGGGAAAGGCTGGCGCAGCGAGGATGGCGTTGCCGGATCGTCCCGCGCACAAACGTTCAAGACCTTCGAAGACCTGCGGATGTAAGTCCTGGTTCAACGCGCCCGATACTCCATAACCCGTAGATAGGTGAAAGATCGTCCGATGTTTGATACCAAAATTGCCCTCGTCCTGCGAAACAATCTTGCCGGCTGGCAGAAGCTGAACGTCACCGCCTTCCTGATGACAGGCATCGCCGGCCGGCATCCCGAGATCATCGGCGAAGCCTATAGGGACCGCGCCGGCAATCTCTACAATCCCCTATCGGTCCAGCCGATCATCGTGCTCTCCGCCGACGAGGCGACGATATCAGCCGTTCACCGCCGCGCGCTGGAGCGCGATATCACCAGCTCGCTGTTTATCGAGGAGATGTTTGCGACCGGCCACGACGCGGCCAACCGCGCCGTCTTCGCAGAATTTGCGCCCGAAGACGCCAAGGTGGTCGGCATCGCGCTACGCGCCGAAAAGAAGATCGTCGACAAGATCACCAAGGGCGCGACGATGCAGCGCTGACGAAAAAGGCCGGGCGTGACCCGGCCTTTCCGCAAACGATATGAGCCAGAATCAGCCCTGCGTGATCGGCGCGATCTGGATCTCGACGCGGCGGTTCTGCGCGCGGCCGGCCTCGCTCGCATTGGAGGCGACGGGTTGCGACGGGCCGAAACCGACGGCGGAGACGCGGCGCTGGTCGATGCCCTGGCCGCCGAGATAATCGGCAACCGAAAGTGCTCGGCGCTGCGACAGGTCCTGATTGTGCTGCAGGCTGCCGGTTGAATCCGTATGGCCGTTGACGTCGATCAGCGTGCGGTTGAACTTGCGCAACACGATCGCCACCGAATTCAGCGTCGGATAGAAGCCCGGCTTCACCGCGTCCTGGTCGACGTCGAAGGTAATGTTCGAGGGCATGTTGAGGATGATGTTGTCGCCGTTGCGGGTCACCGAAATGCCGGTGCCTTCGAGCTGGGCGCGAAGCTCGGATTCCTGCTGGTCCATATAATTGCCGATCGCGCCGCCGGCGAGAGCGCCGACGCCCGCGCCGATCAACGCCGCATTGCGCTTGCCGTGGCCGCCGCCGCCGACAGCCACGCCGACGAGAGCACCGCCCAACGCGCCAAGCGCCGCGCCGCCGGCCGTATTGGAAACCTTCTGTTCACCAGTATAGGGATCGGTCGTCGTGCAGGCACTGAGATAGCTTGCGGCAATAGCGAGAAGTATGAATTTTTTGATCATGGACAGGACGGTCTCCGTTCGACTGATGCGAGCAAATGGCAAGGATTGCGGCAAGAAAATGAAGATGTTCTCCTGATAGGGCAAATTCGGACGTCGAAACACAGCCATGTTGCGGGAATGCGCTGATATCACCAGTTTTAGCGGTTGACCGCTCCTGCGCGGCGGCAATGCACAGCGATCATCCTCCGCCGGCAAGGCACAACGATCAGCCCTCATGGTGAGGAGGTCCGAAGGGCCGTCTCGAACCACGAGGGCGGTTGGCCGGGTGGGTGCCGCCTTGCATGCTGATATCGCTGCATGTCGTCATCGCAGAACCGCCGCAGACTTTTGCGCGATATGCTTTAGAAGTTCTGGAAGAGCTGCCGCATGGTGTCATAAGTCGCGTTGGCGATGTTCAGCGACTGCAGGCCGAGCTGCTGCTGTGTCTGCAACGCCCGCAGCCTGCTCGACTCCTCCTCCATGTCGGCATCGACAAGCCGGCCGATGCCGGCGGTGATGTTGTCGTGCAGTTTCGTGGCGAAGTCGTTCTGCAGGTTGATGCGCTTTTCCAGCGCGCCAAAGGCCGAACCGACCGTCGTCAGCTGCGTCAGCGCGGCATCGACGACGCTGATCATCTGGCCGATCTGGCCCTGCGTCGTGCTTGATGTCACCGAGATCACCACCTGCCCGGTGGTGGTGCCGTTCTTGCTCGTCATCAGCACGTAGTTTTGCGCAGCACCGAGTTCGGTGGCGAAATAGGCCGATGTCAGCACCCCGTATTCGCCGGAACCGGTGGCACGGTCATCGATCAGGTAGCGCGCGTCCTTGGAGGTCGTCGCTCCGACGGGCGTGTTGTCGATATGGTAGCTCAGCATGCCGATCGAGATCGTGCCGTCGGCGTTGCGGATGAACGAGGCCGGGATCTGGCGCGGCTGCGTCGGCGTCGCATCGTTGGCGAGGACCACCCAGTTGTCGCTGTTGAAGGTCGCCGATTCCGAAACGCTGCGCAATTGCTCCTGCAGCTGTTTAATCTCTTCGTTGATCTTGTTCTTGTCGATGCCGTCTTCGGTCGCGGCAACGAGCTTTGCCTTGATTTCGGAAACGACGTCGATGACGCTCTGAACGCCGGTATAGGCCGTTCCCATCGTCGCTGCGGCCATGCCGAGCGCATCCTGGATGGCCGAAACGGCCTTATTGTCGGTCCGCGCGGTGGTGGCGATCGACCAGTAGACGGCGTTGTCGCTGGCTTTTTCGACACGCATACCCGTCGTGATGTGGTTTTGCGTGACCGTCATATTCCGATTGATATCGCGCAGCACATGAAGCGCCGCATCCACGGAGACGCGCTGATAAATACTCACGGGACTAAACTCCAAAACACAACAGACGCAAACTGAACTAAAAATGAACCGTGCCGCACGGACATTCATGTCCGGGGTCGCTGAAACTTCAGCGCATCGCAGCCTTCAAGAAACGAAGAAGACCAGTCGGTTACTGGTCACAATCATTGCCGTTTATGCTTAACAAACGACTAAACTTCAGAAGTAATTTAGCTAATTTTGCAAGGTTTCATACACCATAAGAAACGCAGCCGGACGAGGTTGGCCGGCGGCGTTTCACAGTCGGATAAAACCTTATTCGGCGGCCTGCAGCTGCTCGTCCTCGGGTGCGGCGCGCGGCCGTGTGGCGACCGACATCTCTTCGTGCAGGCGCGCTTCCTCGTGGGCGTGCGGTTTGGCGAAGCGGGCAAGCAGCAGATAGGCAACCGGCGTGATGAACAGCGTCACCAGCGTCGCGAAACCGAGGCCGCCGACGATCACCCAGCCGAGCGCAACGCGTGCTTCGGCACCGGCGCCATGGGCAAAGACCAGCGGCACGCCGCCGAGGATGGTGGCGATCATCGTCATCATCACGGGGCGAAGGCGCAGCGCGCAGGCCTTCTCGATCGAGGGACGCACATCCTCGCCCCGGTCGCGCAGCTGATTGGCGAATTCGACGATCAGGATACCGTTCTTCGCCATGACGCCGACGAGCAGCACCAGGCCGATCTGGCTGTAGATGTTGAGGCTGGAGCCGGTGATAACAAGTGCGAAGACGGCGCAGGCAAGACCAAGCGGCACCGTCGACATGATGATCAGCGAGGACAGCACGCTTTCGAACTGCGCGGCCAGCACCAGGAAGATGATGACGATGGCGAAGCCGAAGGTCAGCGCCATGCCGCTCGAATTCTCTTCGAGCGTCGCCGCCTCGGCGAGCGGCAGCAGGCGCGAGCCTGCCGGCAGCAGCGGCTCGGCAAGCGCCGTCACTTGGCTGACGGCATCGCCGAGCGACATGCCGTTCCTGAGGCCGGCGGTGATCGCCACGGAGGCGAGCTGCTGCTCGCGGTTGAGCTGCGGCGCGACCGACCCTTCCTTCATCGTGGCGATGACCGACATCGGCACGATCTTGCCGTCGCCGGTTTTCAGGAACACGTTCTCGAGGTCGGTCGGATCGTCGATCGGCCGCGTCGTCGAGGTCAGAAGCACGGGATAGGATTCGCCGTCGACGAAGACGTCAACCACCGAGCGCCCTTCGAGCAGCGACTGGATCGCCGTCGAAAGCCCCGTGATATCGATACCGAGATCCGAGGCGCGCTCGCGATCGATCGCCACCGACACCTGCGCCTGGCTGGGCTCGTTGGTCAGGCGCGGCGTATCATACTGGCCGGTGGCCTCGAGCGACTGAACCAGCTTGGCCGCCGCCGCCGTCAGCGCCTCGTGATCATTGCCGATCAGCGCCATCTGCAGACCACTGCCGGCGCCGCGGATGCGAAGGCTGTTCGATGAGATAGCATTGCCGCGCAGGGCCGGCACCCTGGAGGCTGCCTGGTTGATATCGCCGACGATCTCCGTCTGCGTCCTGTCACGCTCTCCCCAGGGAGCGAGCGTCAGCACCATGAAGCCGCTGTTCAGCGAACCGCCCTGGCCGGAGATCGAGAAGATATTGCGGATGTCGCCGCTGTCGACGAGCGGCTGCAGATATTCCTCGACCAGCTGCATCTTGTCGCGGGTATATTCGAGGCTCGATCCCTGGGGCGTCGTCAGCCGCATCATCACCATCGACCGGTCCTCTTCCGGCGTCAGCTCGCTCTTCACCGTCGAGAAAGCGACGAGTGCCGCACCGGCAAAGATCACCGAGAACAGGATGACGACGAAGGGCGCGTTGAGACAGCCGTGCAGCGCCCATTTGTAGAGATCGGCAAGCGCTGCGCCGAAGCGGCCGAACGCGCCGTGATCCTCGATCATCGGTTTGGTCAGCATGCGAGAGGCGAGCATCGGACACAGCGTCAGCGCCACGATCGACGACAGACCGACCGAGAAGGCGAGCACGAAGCCGAATTCGCGGAAGAGGCCACCGACCTGTCCCGGCAGGAAGGAGAGCGGAATGAACACCGCGGCCAGCGTCGCCGTCGTGGCGATGACGGCGAAGAACACCTCGCGCGTTCCGAGCACGGCAGCAGCGCGCGGCCCCATACCTTCGGAGCGCCGGCGTACGATATTTTCGAGCACGACGATCGCATCGTCAACGACGAGGCCGGTCGCCAGCACGATTGCGAGCAGCGTCAGGATGTTGATCGAGAAGCCGACCATGTAGATCGCCGCCAGCGTGCCGATCAGCGCCACCGGCATGCTGACCGCCGGGATCAGCGTCGCCCGCCAGTCGCGCAGGAAGAGGTAGATGACGGCGGTGACGATGACGGCGGCAAGCACCAGCGCCAGCACCACTTCGTGGATCGCACCCTGGATGAAGACTGCGTCGTCGCTGGTGATGGCGATCGTCGTGCCCTCGGGCAGCGTCTTCGACAGTTGGTCGACGGCGGCCTTGATACCGGTCGAGATGTTCAGCGTATTCGATTGCGCCTGGCGGATGATGCCGAGGCCGATGCCCGGTTTGCCGTTGGAGCGAAGCGCCGTTTCACCGTCGCGTGGCCCAAGCATCACCGTCGCGACGTCGCCGAGCCTGACGCGGTCCTGCAGGATGACGTTAGAAAAATCCGCCGGCGTCTGCAGGTTGGCGGTGGCTCGCACCACGATGTCCTGCGTATTGCTCTTCAGCGAGCCGGCCGGCACGTCGAGTGCGGCATTGTCGAGTGCCTTCGTCAGGTCACCGATGGTCAGCCCGCGGCTGGCAAGAGCCCCCTGGTCGACATCGACGCGGAAGACCTTCTCCTGGTCGCCATATTCCTCGACGTCGGCAACCCCGTCGACGGAGGCGAGGCGATCGATCACCTCGTTTTCGACCAGCAGGGTCAGGTCGTCCATGTTGAGATTGGTGGAGGTGACGGCAAGGCGCATGATCGCCGAGGAATCTGAATCCGCCTTGACGATCTGCGGCGCATCCGCTTCGTCGGGCAGGTTCTGGGTAATGCGGCCGATCGCGTCGCGCACGTCGTTGGCGGCGACCGAGAGATCGATCGCATCCGAGAATTCCAGCGTCACCCGGCTCTGACCGAAGGACGAGGTCGACGAAATCGATTTCAGGCCGCTGACGCGCGCGACCGCCCCTTCGATCACATTGGTCAGTTCCTGGTCGACCGTCTGCGGCGATGCGCCGTCGAAGGTGGTGCGCACGGTGACGACGGGACGGTCGACATCCGGAAGTTCGCGCACCTCGACGCCGAGGTAAGCCGCAAGGCCGGCGACGACCATCAGGGTGTTGAACACCAGCGCCAGGATCGGCCGGCGAACGAAAAGTGCGGTGAAGCTCTGCTTGCCCGACGCTCTGTCCTGATGAATCTCGGTCACGTTCATTGGGTGGCGACCTCCGCAGTCGCGGCGACATCGGCGCTCACACGCACCGCCCCGCCCTCACGCACGCGCTGGAGGCCCTGCGTCACGATCACGTCGCCGTCTTTGAGGTCGGCTTTGACCAGCACGAAATCTGGATTGCGCTGCACAATGCTGACCCGCACCTTGTGCGACTTGTCGTCGGTCACCTGCCAGACGAAGGAGCCCTGCGAATCCCACTGCACGGCGACCGGTTCGACGGCCGGATATTTATCGCCGGGAAATTTCATGCTGACGCTGAAGGACATGCCGGCCCGCAGCTCGTCCGAACTATTGTCGATCCTGGCGCGCAGGCGAAGCGTGCGGCTTGCCGCATCGATACGGTTGTCGACGGCTTCGACCACGCCTGAAAATACCTGCCCCGGCCTTGCGACCGACATCGCCTCGACCGGCTGGCCGACCGACACCGTATTGGCGAAGCGCTCCGGCACCCAGTAATCGACGAGGATTTCCGAACGGTCGTCGAGCGTGACGATCGGGATGCTCGTCGTGACGTTGTCGCCGATATTGACCGGCACGATGCCGACGATGCCGTCGATCGGCGCGGTGATGTTGCGCCGTGCGAGATTGAGTTCGGCGGCCTGCAGCTGCAGCCGCGCGCCCTGCTCAGCGATCTCCGAATCGAATACATCCATGCGCGACACACTGGATTTGATGTTGTGGTAGAGATTGGACTTCTCGACGGCGGCCTTTACCGCCACATCAGCCTGGCCGCGAGCGATCACCTGCTCCTCGCTGTCGAGCCTGGCGAGCACTTGGCCGGCCTTCACCCTGTCGCCGGACTTGATGAGGATTTCGCGAATCGTCCCCGATGCCTGCGGCGTGACCGCCACCGAACGGATCGCGTCACCGGTGCCGATCGCGTTCAGGCGGTCGTTGACGATACCCTGGACGACGGCCTGCGTCGCGACGAGAGTGGCGCTGTTGCGCCCGCCGCCATTGCGGCGGTTCTGCCCCTGTCCTTGTCCCTCGCCGCGCTGCCGCCCTTGCGCCCCGGCCGGAGAGTCGACACCCGCGCTGTCCTCGGCCTTCGGCGCGATCTTGGAAACGATGCTGTCTGGAATGCCCGCATCGCGCATCGTATCGCCGGCGCCGGGCACAAAGAAAACCCACGCGGCAAAGCCGGCAATAATGACGATGAGCGAAAGTATAAACTGCTTCCAAAAGGCCATTCACGTCTCCGGAGGGACTCGAGGTTGGACCAGGGTCGGTCGAAAGAGGCGCTGTGGGATCGAGATTCCCGTCTGATGCGACAATATCGCGCGTTTACAGCTTACCGGCAAGCATAAGCAGCCGGCATTACCGATTTGTAATATCAGCAAAGAATGGAAATAACCCGGCCGCTCACTTTTGCTTGAATGAACACTCGCCCGTGTCTTTGATCCCGCCGATTGTCGGGCAAGATACCGTACAAAATCCCTGAGGATGCGGGTTGGATGCCTATCGGCGCATCGACCACCGCAGGCCCATCACGGCCGCAATGCCCAGTATCGGCCAAACAGCCCAGAACTGCCCCGTCCAGGTGAAGATGTTGATGCCGGCAAGGCCGAGCGCCAGGATCGCCAGCAAGGTGATCTTGCGATTGAACCGGTTCTGGTCGCGGTTCCAGGCGAGCGCCGCGACGACAGCCAGCGCAAGCACCGGAAAGCGCGCCCAGAAGACGCCCTGCCACGACAGGAGATTGATGCCGATCAGGACGGCGGCGATGATGCCGAGCACGCCATACAACCTGTGTCCGCCCGGCGCTGGGGTTGTCTCGGCCTTAGCGGCCGCCATAACCGGCGCCGGCTGCGGCCGCGCGGGGCCGGATCGTTCTGCAGATGGCGTCTCGTCCCTGGTATCGCCGATCTTCACCGCGTAGCTCGGCACGCCTTCATCGACATTTTTCACCATCAGCGGTCCTAGAAACTCGAAACCGACCGCGACCTTGTTGCGAACTTGGTCATAGACGGTGCTCGATATCACGATGCCGCCTGCCGCAGCCGACGTCTGCAGCCGCGCCGCAATATTGACGCCGTCGCCATAGATGTCGTCGCCCTCGACGATCACGTCGCCGAGATTGATGCCTATGCGGAAGAGCATGCGACCGTCGGCCGGGCGGCGGGCGTTGAAACCCGCGAGTTCGTTCTGGGTGTCGACGGCCGCACGCACCGCCTCGACCACACTCGGGAAATCGGCGATCAGCCCGTCGCCCCAGGTATTGATGACGCGGCCACCATGGCTTTCGATCAGGCGCCCCATCGCCTCCCGGCAGCGCTTCAGGCTTGCAAGCGTCCCCTCCTCGTCGGCCCCCATCAGCCGCGTATAGTCCTGCACGTCAGCACAGAAGATCGTCGTCAGCTTGCGCCGCGTTTCACTCATGGTCTTTCGTCTCCGCGCTATCCCCCCGGGAAAGGTCGCTGCAAAGGCTGAAACTGGTCGATTGGAGATCATGGGCTATTGCAGCGGCGGTAAGTTACTAAGCCTTTGTGTTCGTTACCACCGATAATTGCTGATCGTCGACCCGCGTTTTCCGGGCATGAGAGGCGGCGTGAACGATTCAGCCTCCTTCATTCGCCCAGTCATCGACCTTCAGAGGCTCCGAAACGCGAGCAAAAGCCTTGTCGCGCGTGACGAGGGTTGCGGCAGTTGCAACGGCATGAGCGGCAATCATTATATCAAGGGGCGCCAGAGTCACCCCTTTGGCTTCACAGGCAGCGCGCAGGTCGCCATAAGTTCGCGTGACATCGTGATCCCAAGGGAGAACGTCGACCCGAAGCAGGAATTGGCGGATCCGTTCCGACAGCGCCTTCGGATGGCCTCGCTTGGCAAGACCGTAGAACAGCTCCCCTTCGCTGATCGATGAGATGACGATGTCTTCCATCGGAAGCGCGGCCAACCTTTCGATGATCTCCGGCCGATCACCCTTGATCACATGGCTCACCATAATGGTATCGAGCATCCAGGCTGTCATTCCTTCTAGCCTTCGGATGGATCACGATCATGCGAAGGCTGACGGCGGTCGTCTGGCCCCAGGAAATCGTCCGGAACCTGATCCTTGCCATAAAGTTCGAAGAGACCATCCCATGAATCCGGCTTGCGCGACAGAATGACATCGCCGGTCTTCGGATCACGACGGACGAACACCTCGCTCCCCTCGAAGCGGAACTCCGCAGGGAGCCTGACCGCTTGGCTGCGGCCGGTCGTAAAAATCTTGGCTGTTCTCGTTGCCATGATGCCTCCGCATTGCGATAGCTATCATGATATATACCGCGAGCCAGCAGTGAGCAAGAGCTTCATCCGCCCTAACTACCAACTCTCGAGCCCCTAAGTCCGGCGCCTCAAGAAAACGACCGATCACTGAACGATCTTACGCGGGCTCGCCGTGTGTTCTCTCGCCACGGTGTTGGAATCATCGATTTCCTGAAGCAGGACATCGTAGCCCCAGAGATCGGCAAGATGCTGCAGGACGAGTTTCATGTCGGCTTCCTGGAGATAGCAGCCATTCATGACGATGTGCTGCAGCAGCAGGCGGCGGTCGCCGGCGAGGTCGACGTCAACGATATCGATCGCCGGATCGGTCCAGCCGATATCGTATTCGCGGGAGAGCTGGCGGCGGATGCGCAAATATCCACGCTCGTTGTGGATCGCCGAAACCAGTACCCCCTCGGTCTGCTCCGGATCGTCGTAGAGATGGAACAGCCGCAATTGCCGGATCAGGTTCGGGCTGAGGAACTGGCTGATGAAGCTCTCGTCCCGGTAATTGGCCCAGATGTCGCGCAGGACGGCCATCGCATCGCCGCGTCCCGCGATATCAGGAAACCATGCGCGATCCTCTTCCGTCGGCTTCGTGACGATCCGCTCGATATCCTGCATCATCGCAAAACCCAGCGCGTAGGGGTTGAAGCCCGAGAACCGCCGGTCGTCGTAGCTCGGCTGGAACACGACATTGGCGTGCGACTTCAGGAATTCGAGGAAGTTTCCGTCGCTGATCTGCCCACGCTCGTGAAGCCGGTTCATGATCTGGTAATGGACGAAGGTGGCGGTTCCTTCGTTCATCACCTTGGTCTGTCGCTGGGGATGAAAATATTGTGCGACATGGCGGACGATACGAAGGATTTCACGCTGCCACGGCTGCAGCCGCGGCGCGGATTTCTCGAGAAAATAAAGCAGGTTGTCTTGTGGAAGACCAAGAGCAGCGCGGCGCTTTTCCAGGCCGATGTCGCCCGTCTTCTTGGCCTTGCCGACGGGAACCGTGCGCCACAGGTCGTTGAACATCTGCTCTTCGTGGACTCGGCGTTCCTGCTGCCGCTTCTCCTCCTGGCGAAGGTCGAGCGTGTTCTTACCCGCGTGCCGATGCACCCCGTGCGACATCAGCGCATGGGCAGCATCGAGCGTGCGCTCGACGGCAACCTCTCCGTAACGTTCCTCGCAGCGAGCGATATAGCCTTTGGCGAAATCGAGATAGTCGAGGATGCCTTCCGCATCGGTCCAGAGCTTGAAGAGATAGTTGTTCTTGAAGAAGTGGTTATGACCGAAAGCCGCATGCGCGGTGACGAGCGTCTGCATCGTCGCCGTGTTCTCCTCCATCAGGTAGGAGATGCAGGGCGAGCTATTGATGACGATCTCATAGGCGAGGTCGCGCATCCCGCGGCGGTAGAAGGTTTCGTGATGCGCGAAGTGCTTGCCGAAGGACCAATGGCGGTAGAAAAGCGGCATGCCGGTCGAGGAATAGGCATCGAGCATCTGCTCCGAGGTGATGACTTCGATCTGGTTCGGATAGACGTCGAGGCCGAGTTCGCCGAGCGCAATCTCCTCGCAGGCGTCGTGAATGCGCTGGAGCGTTGAAAAGTCCCAGTCGGCCCCCTCGAATAATAGCCGCTCTCGTGGCCTCAACGTCATGGTCATGGCGTCACCCTCGACTGTGCGTCACGTTTCTGGAAGAGATCGTGAAAAACAGGGAATATCTCGTTTCGCCGGCAGACCTTGCGCATCGAAAGCGGCTGCAGTTCGGAACGGATCCCGTCATAGAGCATCCAAAGTGGTGAGCGGGATACCGAGGAGTCACCGCCTTCTTCGCCGACCTCGATATAGGCGAAATACTGGCACAGCGGCAAAATCTCGCGCAGCAGCTGTCCGCTCAGATTCCCGTCCGAATGGGCGTTGTCGCCGTCCGAGGCCTGGGCGCCATAGATATTCCATTCCGCCGGATCGAAACGCGCCGCGATGATCGCCCGCATTGCCGCCAGCGCACTGGAAACCAGCGTGCCGCCCGTTGCCGGACCATAGAAGAAGGTTTCCTCGTCGACCTCCTCCGCCTTGTCTGTGTGACGGATGAAGACGATCTCCACTTTCTTGTAGCGCTTCGACAGGAAAAGGTAGAGCAGCAGATAGAACCGCTTCGCCAGATCCTTCATGTGTTCCGACATGGAGCCGGAGACGTCCATCAAGCAGAACATCACCGCCTTCGCCACAGGCTTCGGCTCGTTTTCGAAGCGGCGATACCTGACGTCGAGCGGATCGATATAGGGAATGCGCCGGCTTTTTTCCGTCAGGGATTTGAGTTTTGCCTCAAGCGCCAGCCGGCTCTCGTCGTCCTCGCATTCCTCGATCTGCCGCTGCAGGGCTTCGATTTCTTCGCGGCGCGGACGGTGAAGCGCGACACGGCGCATCATCGCCAGCCTGGTCGTGCGACCGACGGCGATGTTGGACGGCGATCCCGACACGGAATAACCGGCACGGAACGGAGTTTCCTCCTCGGTTTCGGCCAGGCGTCGCTTGGCAAGGTCGGGCAGTTCCAGATCGTCCAGGAACACATCGAGGAATTCCTCGCGCGTCAGCACGAAGCGGAAGCCGTCCTCGCCGTCGCCCTCACCCGCATCCTTGGGTTTTCCGCCCCTGCTCCCCGGCGGGCGCGGAAGAATGTCGCCTTCGACGAAGGCCCTGTTTCCAGGCAGGATATGGTCGCGGATGCCGCCGTCGCCCCTTCTCAAGTTCGGCTCGGCCATTCCATCGATCGGCAGGCTGATTTCCCCGCCGTCGAGCACATCGCGAATGTTGCGGTTTTGCAGAGAACGTTTTACCGCCTGCTGCACGGCGCCCTTCATGCGTCGAAGGAACCGCTGCCGATTTTCCAGACTTTTACCGCGCGGATTTAGCCGACGGTCGACAATGTGCATATTGGCTCCACATTAACTTGCCTGTTTGACGCGCATGTACCATTCGACGAGGCGCCGAACCTGCCTCTCCGTGTAACCCCGCGCGGCCATGCGCGAGACGAATTCGCTGTGCTTCTTTTCCGTTTCGGAATCCTTCTTCGATCCGAAGGAAATGACCGGCAAAAGATCTTCGACCTGCGAGAACATTCGCTTTTCGATGACTTCCCGGATTTTCTCGTAGCTCGTCCATGACGGATTCTTTCCGCCGTTGGCTGCCCGCGATCTCAAGCAGAACTTGACGATTTCGTTGCGGAAATCCTTCGGATTGGCGATTCCCGCCGGCTTTTCGATTTTCGTCAGTTCCTGGTTGAGGAGCTCGCGGTCGAGAAGCTGGCCGGTATCGGGATCCTTGAAGTCCACATCTTCGATCCAGGCATCGGCATAATCGACGTAGCGGTCGAACAGGTTCTGTCCGTAGTCCGCATAGGACTCAAGATAGGCCTTCTGGATTTCATTGCCAATAAACTCTGCGTAACGCGGCGCAAGATCGGCCTTGATGAACTCCAGATATCGCTTCTCGACGTCGTCGGAAAACTGTTCGCGGCGGATCGACTGCTCCAGCACATACATCAGGTGAACCGGGTCAGCGCCGATATCCGTGGTGTCGTGATTGAAAGTGGAGGCGAGCACCTTGAAGGCGAAGCGGGTCGATATTCCGTCCATGCCCTCGTCGATGCCGGCGGCATCCCGATATTCCTGGACACTGCGGGCACGCGGATCCGTCTCTTTCAGGCTTTCGCCGTCATAGGTGCGCATCTTCGAGAAAAAGGTCGAATTCTCATGCTTGCGCAGGCGTGAAAGCACGGAGAAGCGGGCCAGCATTTCGAGCGTTGCCGGGGCGCATGGCGCATCGGCGAGTTCCGACCCCTCGATCAGCTTCTCATAGATCTTCTGCTCTTCCGTGACACGAAGGCAATAAGGCACCTTGATCACGCAGATGCGGTCGATGAACGCTTCGTTGTTCTTGTTGGCCTTGAAGGTCTGCCACTCCGCCTCGTTCGAATGCGCAAGGACGATGCCGGAGAAGGGTATGGCGCCGATATTCTCGGAGCCGATATAGTTCCCCTCCTGCGTCGCCGTCAGCAGCGGATGCAGCATCTTGATCGGCGCCTTGAACATCTCGACGAATTCGAGGATGCCCTGATTGGCGCGGTTGAGGCCGCCCGAATAGCTGTAGGCATCGGGATCGTTCTGGGAATAGGTCTCCAGCTTTCGGATATCGACCTTGCCGACCAGCGACGAGATATCCTGATTGTTCTCATCTCCAGGCTCGGTCTTGGCGATGGCAATCTGGCGCAACCGCGAAGGCTGTACCCTGACGACACGGAAGCGGGAAATATCGCCTCCGAAGTCGTCGAGCCGCTTCAGGCACCACGGGCTCATCAGTCCGCTCAGGCGCCGCAGCGGAATGCCGTATTGCTCCTGCAGGAGCGATCCCATCGTGTCCGGGTCGAAGAGGTTGAGCGGACTTTCGAAAACCGGGCTGATCTCGTCACCGGCCTTCAGCACGTAGATCGGATGAAGCTCCATCAGCAGCTTCAGCCGCTCCGCCAGCGATGACTTGCCGCCGCCGACCGGGCCGAGCAGATAGAGGATCTGCTTGCGCTCCTCGAGCCCCTGCGCCGCGTGCCGGAAGAAGGAAACGATGCGTTCGATTGTCTCTTCCATGCCGTGGAAACCGGCAAAGGCCGGATAGATCCGGATAGTCCGGTTCATGAAGATCCGGCCGAGGCGGGTGTCCCTGGCGGTGTCGACCATCTGCGGCTCGCCTATCGCGGCGAGCAGCCGCTCGGTCGCATTGGCATAGGCAAGCGGTTCCTTTTTGCAAAGATCGAGATACTCCGCGATCGACATATCGGTCTCGCGACGCGCATCATAGCTGCGGGTGAACGCATCAAATACGGATTCGCTCAGCATGGGCCCTCCATTCAAGGTTAATGCCACAGGCTTCAGGTGTCCCTATAACCATCGAGATGGCCATGACGTTCCTGAGAATCAATAGTTTCGTCAGTTATTCCACGCTCACCGGCCGTTTCTAGCAATGCACGAAATTGTGCATCCACCGGTTCTTTAATTACTGTACGAAACTGTTGGTCAGTATAGTTCAGAAAGACGCCATCGCGGTATCAGCACATTTCACGACGTGACAGAAAGATGAAAAAGGTGTGCAATACCGCCCGTGATTCGAGATCCCGAAAATCAGCGATCGGCAGGCGGCGAGCCCGTTCGATCGGTGAATATCGATGTGCGACGGGCGATACGACGCTGGAAAATTCGGGATATTCTTGGAAACGGAATATTCTTAGAGAATGGGCGCGTGACGATCATGCGCCGGATATTGCGATCATGTCTCCGCAGGCCTTCAGCCGTTGAACGCATCCTCGAGCGCAGCGACGTCGATCTTGACCATGCCGAGCATCGCTTCGGTTACACGCCTGGCCCGCTCACGATCGCTGTCGGCGATCATCTCGGAAAGCACGCGCGGGACGATCTGCCAGGAAAGGCCCCAGCGGTCCTTCAGCCAGCCGCAGGCTTCCGGCGTGCCGCCGTTCGCGAGAAAGGCATTCCAGACGCGATCGATCTCGGCCTGGCTTTCCACGAGAATCGCGATCGAGAAGGAATGGTTGAAACTATCGAGCGGGCCGGCCTTCATGGCCAGGAAGGCCTGGTCGGCGAGCGTGAACTCGATCAGCTCGACGCTGCCGGGAGGCCCGCTCGGCGTTTCCGCCGGCAATATGGTGGTGCGGCCGATCCTGGAGTCCGGGATAACAGACACATAAAATTCGACAGCTTCGCGCGCTTCCTCGGCGAACCAGAGATTTGAAACGACCTTCGGCATGAAACGGCCTCCTTGTTGACGGGTGTTGATCCGGACTGGTGTCCGATGATCCAAGGACGCCCCACCTGCACCAGTTCCGACACACCGCGATCGGAATTTTAGCCCTGCCCGCCCGCACGCCGACCGCAGCCGGGCTCGGCGGCGGCATTGCCGCCCGCAACATACCGCCTGGGATAGCGCCGGCTCGGGAATGAAAGCAGAACATCTTTTCTGGTCTTTCCTTCCCGAATCACTACATTACGCGCCATGAGCAATAGTTTCGACGATATGCCCTTCTTCGACGAAGAACCGGGCGAGATGGCGCGCAAGCCGCAGCCGCCTGCCGCACCCGCCGAAAGGGCGCCCGCCGCCGGTGGCGGTATCGCCGCCCGCGCCATGGCGGCTCGCGACGGCGGCAAGCGACCGGATTATCTCGCCGGGCTGAACCCCGAGCAGACCGAAGCCGTCGAAACGTTGGAAGGCCCGGTCCTCGTGCTCGCCGGCGCCGGCACCGGCAAGACCCGCGTGCTGACGACCCGCATCGCCCATATCCTCAATACCGGCCGCGCCTTCCCCTCGCAGATCCTCGCCGTCACCTTCACCAACAAGGCGGCCCGCGAGATGAAGGAGCGTATCGCGTTGCTGGTCGGCGGCGCCGTCGAAGGCATGCCCTGGCTCGGCACCTTCCATTCGATCGGCGTCAAGCTTCTGCGTCGCCACGGCGAGCTTGTCGGCCTGCGCTCCGATTTCACCATTCTCGATACCGACGACGTCGTCCGCCTGATCAAGCAGATCATCCAGGCCGAAGGCCTCGACGACAAGCGCTGGCCGGCCAAGCAGTTCGCCGGCATGATCGACACCTGGAAGAACAAAGGCCTCGGCCCCGCCGATATCCCCGAGGGCGACGCCCGCGCCTTTGCCAATGGCCGCGGCCGCGATCTCTATTTTGCCTATCAGGCGCGCTTGACGACGCTGAACGCCTGCGATTTCGGCGACCTGCTGATGCATCCGATCGCGATCTTCCGCAAGAACCCGGATCTCTTGAAGGAATATCACGGCCGCTTCCGCTATATCCTCGTCGACGAGTACCAGGATACCAACACCGCCCAGTACATGTGGCTCAGGCTTCTCGCCCAGCGCCCCAAGGGCGAGCCGCAGAACGTCTGCTGCGTCGGCGACGACGATCAGTCGATCTATGGCTGGCGCGGCGCGGAGGTCGACAATATCCTGCGCTTCGAAAAGGATTTCCCCGGCGCCAAGGTGATCAAGCTCGAGCGCAACTACCGCTCGACCGAACATATCCTCGGGGCCGCCGCCCATCTGATCGCCCATAATGAGGGCCGCCTCGGCAAGACGCTGTTCACCGACCGCTCCGATCCTGATGACGTCAAGGTGCAGGTCCACGCTTCCTGGGATTCGGAGGAGGAAGCCCGCGCCATCGGCGAGGAGATCGAGCAGCTCCAGCGCGGCAAGCATCTCTTGAACGACATGGCGATCCTCGTGCGCGCCTCCTTCCAGATGCGCGAATTCGAAGACCGCTTCGTCACCCTCGGCCTCAACTATCGCGTCATCGGCGGCCCGCGCTTCTATGAGCGCCTCGAAATCCGCGATGCCATGGCCTATTTCCGCCTCGTTGCTCAAGCCTCCGACGACCTCGCTTTCGAGCGCATCGTCAACACCCCGAAGCGCGGCCTCGGCGATACGACGGTGCGGGCGCTGCACGACTATGCCCGTGCCCGGGATATCCCGATGCTTGCGGCAGCAGTCGACATCATCGAGACGGACGAATTGAAGCCGAAGGCGCGAAAGGCGCTCTTCGACGTGATTCAATCTTTCCGCCGATGGCAGGAACTGCTTGAAAACACGCCGCATACCGAACTTGCCGAGCAGATCCTCGAAGAGTCCGGCTATACCGACATGTGGAAGAACGACAAGAGCGCTGAAGCCCCCGGCCGCCTCGAAAACCTCAAGGAACTGATCCGCTCGATGGAAAGCTTCGAGTCGATGCGCGGCTTCCTCGAACACGTCTCCCTGGTGATGGATGCCGAGACCAACGAGAACCTCGATGCCGTCTCGATCATGACGCTGCACTCGGCCAAGGGCTTGGAATTCGACACCGTCTTTCTGCCCGGCTGGGAAGAAGGCCTCTTCCCGCACCAGCGCTCGCTGGATGAGAGCGGCCGCGCCGGCCTGGAGGAGGAACGCCGCCTCGCCTATGTCGGCATCACCCGCGCCAAGCACCGCTGCCACATCTGGTTCGTCTCCAACCGCCGCATCCATGGGCTCTGGCAATCGACCCTGCCTTCACGTTTCCTCGACGAACTGCCGGAAACCCATGTCGAGGTCGCCGCAATGGAGCAGAGCTACGGCGGTTACGGCCGCGGCGGCTACGGCCAGTCCCGCTTCGACAAGGCCGAACCCTTCGCCAACTCCTATTCCACTCCCGGCTGGAAACGCGCCCAGGCCAACAAGACCGACGCTACGCGCGACAATTGGGGCACCCGCTCCGGCCACGCCGTCGAACGCATCGGCTATGGCGAAAGCGGCCCGAAGGGGCGCACGATCGAAGGCGAACTGGTGGCGAAATCGACCTCGTCGGAACCGTCGAGATTCACGCTTGGCGACCGCGTGTTCCACCTCAAATTCGGCAACGGCAACATCACCGGCATCGAAGGCAACAAGCTGACGATCGAGTTCGACCGGGCCGGACAGAAGCGCGTATTGGACGGGTTCGTTGAGCGCGTGTGACCTTGAAGCAATTCCAGGAAAAGTGCGAATCGTTTTCCTAGGCAACGCGCGAAGCGGTTTTGCCGGAAATTGCGTAAAAGGCTGCTCCGGTTCCGCGCTCCGATGAACAACTGAACCGTCGGCCCCGCGCGAGAACGCTCACCCGAGCATCCGCATCCTTCCAAGTCCGAGAATATCGTTGACGAGCGCTATGCCCATGCCCGCGGCGACGATTCCCAACCCGATCAGAAAGAGCCGGCGCGACCGATCATAGTTGGCGGCAATCAGGGAGTTCCGTGCCAGCAGATCGGCAAAGACCTTCACCTGGACGGCGATGCCCACGGTCAGGAACAGCATCGGCAGAATATCGATGCGGCTCCAGTCGTTGGGGTTGGAAACCCAGACACTGATGAAATTGAGCGAGAAGCCAAGGATGATCCCGGCTGCTGTCAGCGATCCGTTGCGAAACGTCGCATCGATCTTTTCGTTGGGATCCGGCTCTGACATGGCTTCGCTCCCGCCTTGCTTCTGAGGGTAAGAAAGGCAGAAT
Organism: Rhizobium aouanii; assembly: GCF_037002925.1. Classification (NCBI taxonomy): domain Bacteria; kingdom Pseudomonadati; phylum Pseudomonadota; class Alphaproteobacteria; order Hyphomicrobiales; family Rhizobiaceae; genus Rhizobium; species Rhizobium aouanii. Next base: position 689,934 of record NZ_JBAMYD010000001.1, on the reverse strand, counting down.
TCATGACCCGGAGCAAGGTCGGCTTGATGTCACCTCTCGCAGAAAGCAGACGAAATGTCGCAGCCGCGTAAACCCCGGCACTCCGCCCATAGCTCCTCCGTGCGCTGCGTTACGGCAATTTCAGGCAAACTCGGGCATGGATTTAATCGCCCCAGACAAAGCTATAGCTAAAAAACAAGAATTCCAACGAAACAGCTTTGTAAACGAGGGTTAACGTGCGTCGACCGCGCCCTCGAAACCTATCGCAAATACCTACGGCGCTTCCGCAGCAGCAGGTGATTCCACAGCCGACGACGTGGCTGCTGTCTAGCAGGTCGAGATCCGGGCTCCGCCGCCGGCGGAGCCTCGATCCATCATGCCCCGCAAAAGCGTCTTACGCAGGCAGATCGAATTTGGTGGCAATTGCCGTTGTCTCCGGCTTGCTGTTGTCTGCGATCCCGCTCCCCTCCGTTCCATCTCAACACGAGAAAGCTCCACAATTCTCGCAATTGCATCAGCGCATTCTGTTTTGACGACTTACTACCCCTGGTGCCAGAATTAACACTTGCGCGTCCGCGCCTGGAAATCCACTAGTTGATGCGTTCGGTGTTTTGGCATCTTACAATGCAATAAGCGAAGGGATTGGCCTTGATGAAAGCGCTGCTGCTCGTCGACATTCAAAACGGCTTCTGTCCGGGCGGCAATCTGCCGGTGCCGGAGGGCGACAAGGTGGTTCCCGTCGCAAACAGGCTGATCGACAGCGGCAAATACGACCTGATCGTCGCCTCGCAGGACTGGCACCCGCCGGGCCATGGCAGCTTCGCCTCCGCCCATCCCGGTGTCGCTCCCTTCGAGATGGGAGAACTGTCGGGCAAGCCGCAGATGATGTGGCCCGACCATTGCATCCAGGGCACGCTCGATGCCGAACTGCATCCAGAACTCAAATCCGAAGAGATCGATCTGATCCAGCAGAAGGGCGAGGATCCCCATATCGACAGCTATTCGGCCTTCCGCGACAATGACCGCGATGCTTCGACCGGCCTTTCCGATTTCCTGCAGGGCCAAGGCGTCACCGACCTCGACGTCTGCGGGCTGGCGACCGACTATTGCGTCAAGTTCTCCGCACTCGACGCACTGGAGATGATGCCGGGTATCCGCGTGCGCTTCATCGAGGATGCAAGCCGCGGCATCACGCCTGAAGATGTTGCCGCCGCCATCGACGAAATGCGGGCGCATGGCATCGCGATCATCGACAGCGCCAAGGCCCTGGCCGGCTGATAGAGATCAGCGACAAAAGACAGTGTGGCGGATGTCGGATCGGCACAGGTCCATCCGTCCTTGGCTCTGAACACACCAGTCAGGGAGTTGAGAGATGAGAAAGCTTGTTACCGCAGCCTTCGTGAGCTTGGATGGCGTCATGCAGGCGCCGGGCGCGCCGCAGGAGGATCCGACCGGCGGCTTCACCCTTGGCGGCTGGACCGTCAATTACTGGGACGAGCCGATGGGCGCTTTCATGGACGGGATTTTTACCGATCCCTTCGCACTGCTGCTCGGCCGCAAGACCTACGAGATCTTCGCGGCGCACTGGCCTTTCGTCGGCAAAGACGATCCCATCGGAAAAGCCTTCAATGCCGCGACCAAATATGTCGCAACCACCTCGAAAGAGCCGCTCACCTGGGAAAATTCCTTTGGGCTGCGCGGCGATGCCGCCGTCGAAATCGCCCGTTTGAAGCAGCAGGACGGTCCCGACCTCCTGACGCAGGGCAGCAGCGGCCTGCTGCAAACCCTGCTGGCGCACGACCTGATCGACGAACTCCGGCTCCTGACCTTCCCGCTCATCCTTGGCCCCGGCAAGCGCTTGTTCGGCAAGGGCGCCAAGCCGGCGGCCCTGAAGCTCACCGCCAGCTCGGTATCGACGACCGGCGTCATCATGAGCGTCTACAAGCGCGCCGGCGAGGTCGAAACCGGCAGCTTCGCGATGGCCGAGCCCTCGCAGGCCGAACTCGCACGCCGGGAGCGGATGAAGCGCGAGGGCTGAGAAAGCGCGGGCGAACGAAAGAGCGGAGGCTAGGCGGGCAGCTGTCTGGCTTCTTATTTCAAGACATAGGCGTCGTATGTCTCATCGCTTCCGGCAACCGCACCGAAGCTTTTGACGAGCTCTGTCGCGCTTTGGAAAGCCGAAATCTCCTCTGGCGTCAGAGACAGCCGCCACACGTAGCTTTCACGCAAGGAGACGGGAGCGGTGATCCGATCGAGCCGCTGCGAGAGAAGAATGATGACAGGCACCCGCTCACTCTGCTGCAATCGGCGTGCTGATTGGAGGATATCGGCAAGGCTGAGCGAAAGCCGCGCGTTGCGGGTATATCGCACGATGGCGCCGAACCGCTCCTCGCGCAGAAGATAGGTGCGGTTGGAGACGTAATAGGGCAAGGCCTCCACGAGATAGTCGGGATCCGCCATGATGACCGCGTCCTTGAGATCAGGGCGCGATTGCATGAACGCACCGAAATCCTTGCTTCGGCTCAGGGGAATTTCGGCTATGAAGGCCCGATTGACCTTTTCGATACCGGACACGACCTGTAGCGCCAGCAATATCAGGAAGCACAGACGCCCGAACCTTACGATCCCGCCAGTAGCCTCGATGCCGGCAGCGCCCGCCCCCTCGCGCTGGGTACGCCTGGTCAAAGCGGTGATCGCGATCATGAAAACCAGCCAGAGCGCCTGATGTCTGTATCCGCCCGGATAGACAAGCGTAAAAAGCAGCGAAAGCCCTAACAGAACCAGTCCGGCTGCGATCATCGCCGGCCGCCGGTTCGCCAGCGCCAACAGGCTGGCGTAGATAAGCACGGACATCAACGCTGCGAAAATACGGGAGGCCAACGGATATGCCACGACCAGTTCAAGGACGCGGTTGGGATAGAATTCCATAAAATGGGAACTGGGCACGGCAAGCGCACCGAGGGCAAGCAAAGCGAAATTCTTGCCGCTGAGATCGTTCTGCCCCGTATCATTGAAGGTCGGATAGACCGTTAGGAAACATAGAACAATTCCAACCGCGGCAATGGCAGCGGCTGTCGCAAAGGCCCGATATTCGTTCAGAGGACGCTTTGGTCGCGCCAGAAGCAAAGTGAAAAACCAATAGGCGAGGAAGCCGCCGACCAGCACGATCGAATGGACGTTGGTATTTGCCAGCAAGGCAAACAAAAGGCCAAGCAATATGCCGTTGCGTGTTCCTTTCTCCCAATTCAGGACGATAAGGAAAATCACCAGCATGCTGATGCCGTAATTTCGCGACATCGCGGCATATTCGAAAATCGAAAAGCTGCTGAACAACGACAGCAGCATGATGGAAAGCGGCAGTTTCAGCCTGAAAACCAGAAGATAGGCCGCAGCCGCCGCAATCGTCAGGGCGACGATCTTCAGGACGACAGGCGAGCCAACCACGACATAGGCGGCGCGCAGCAGGATATACCAGAGAGCAGGATGCCCCTCGCCATGCATCTGGCGAAGCATATCGATGAAACTGTCCCCCTGAAGGGCCAGTGACAATGCACGGACCTCGTCACGCCAGACGGTTTCGGACCAGCAAAGCGCAGACGCCAGCGCAAGCCAGGTCATGAAGATCAACGCCTTGCCGAGTTTGGCGGATCGAGGTTCATCGATAACAGAGACAATCAAGGCCAAGACACGCAACCCGGTGAAAGAAAGCGTCCCGACCATATCGGCGCAGACATAATTTGGCGTTAAGTGAGGGCTCTGGTTTGATTCTAAGGCGCTAGAATTTTTTCCTCCCTCTCAAGCAGATGGATATCTTCGGCCATGTCTTCCATTCGCTTCAACAGGGCTGCCTGCGCATCCCTCAGCCCTCGATTGTAGACGTACGCGCCGATCTCCTCGACGAAGAAATCAAGCAGGAATTCAGCCGGCAAGGCGCCGATGGGATCCAGCTCCCGGTCGAAATAAGCGCGGATGCGCGAAACGATCTCAGCCTTTTCTTCCTTCGAAAATTCGATCTTCTTCATGGTTTCCTCTTTGCCGAATGCGATCGGGAGTTTGATGGTTCAGCGAAATCGATTGGTCAATCAATGAAATTCAATTGCCGTCGCAGGCCGCAGACCATAAGGGAAAACCTGAATTCCAACAGGAAAGATCCCATGAATCGCGCCGACTTTGTAGAAGGTTTGCGGGGCGGCTCCGCCGTTGCGCTGGCATCGGCGCCCTTTGGCGCCCTCTTCGGAGCGCTTGCGGTCGAAAACGGCATGTCGCTCTCCGAAGCCGCCTTCATGAGCGCCACCGTCTATGCCGGCGCCAGTCAGATGGTCGGCATCGAACTCTTCGGACACAATGTCCACGCCTGGCTGATCGTACTGTCGATCCTCGCCGTCAATTTCCGTCACGTGCTCTATTCGGCGGCGCTGGCCCGCTACATCGGCCATTTCACGCCGGTGCAGAAATTCTTCACCTTCTTTCTGCTCGTCGATCCGCAATTTGCCGAAGCGGTGAAGCGCGGCGAAGCGGGCCGTCCGCTCACCTTCGACTGGTATCTCGGCTTCGGCATCATCATCTACATTCCCTGGGTGCTGATCAGCGTCATCGGCGGCATGCTCGGCGGCTTCATCGGCGATCCGAAGGCGATCGGCCTCGATATCCTGCTGCCGGCCTATTTCCTCGGCATCGTCCTCGGCTTCCGCAAGCGCGATAATTTCCTGCCCGTGGCGCTCGTCAGCGCTGTGGCTTCCGTACTCGCCTACCGCTATGTCGGCTCGCCCTGGCATGTCAGCCTCGGTGCTGCCGTCGGCATCCTACTCGCCGCCGTGCTGCCTTTGCCGCCGCAAGAGGCTGATCTCGAAGCCGACGCCCTTAAATCCGAAGTGCACGAGGTCTAAGCCATGGAATTCGATCTTCACATGGCGCTCGTCATCCTCGCCGCAGCCGCCGCCACCTTCGCCACCCGCATCGGCGGCTATATCCTCATCACCCGAATGAAGAGCATCCCCCCGCGCATGGAGGCGGCGCTGAATGCCGTGCCGGCCGCCGTGCTGACGACGCTGGTCGCACCCGCCTTCTTCATCGGCGGCTGGGAATCGAAGCTGGCGCTGATCGCCGCCCTCTTCATCGGCTTGCGCTTCACCCATACATGGATGCTGGTCGCCGCGTGGATCGTCGTGATGACCTGGCGCCACACGATCGGCGCCTGAGTACCGGCCCGAAAGCCGGCGCAGAAATTCAAGGTACTACAGCGTCGCTAAGGCTGACGCCGCTTTCTCAATATTCCAGCGGCAGCGTCGCGTTTTCGAGCCATGCCCTGACATCGTGATCGTGGATGAGCGGCATCAGCGCCTCGCATGTGCGGCGATGATAGTCGTTGAACCAGTGCAGTTCGTCATGGGTCAGAAGCTCGGGGATGACGAGGCTGCGGTCGATCGGGCAGAAAGTCAGCGTCTCGAATCCGAGCATCGGCGCATCGCCGCCCTCGATCTCCTCGGCCCCGCGCACATAGATCAGGTTCTCGATGCGGATGCCGAAGCTGCCGGGCCGGTAATAGCCCGGCTCGTTCGAAAGGATCATGCCGGGCAGCAGTTCCTGAGTCGACAGCCTGGAGATGCGCTGCGGCCCCTCATGCACCGAGAGATAGGAGCCGACGCCATGGCCTGTGCCGTGAGCGAAATCGGCACCGGCCCGCCACAAGGCGATGCGCGCCAGCGGATCGAGATCGCAGCCGCGCGTGCCCTTCGGGAAACGCGCCGTGCTGATCCCGATCATCCCCTTCAGCACCAGCGTGAAGAAGCGCCGATGCTCTTCCGAAACAGCGCCGATGCCGACGGTGCGGGTGATGTCGGTCGTGCCGTTGATATATTGCGCGCCGGAATCGATCAGGAAGAGTTCGCCGGCCTCGATCATCCGGTTGGTCTCGGTCGTCACGCGATAATGCATGATCGCCGCATGTTCGCCGGCGCCCGAAATCGTGTCGAAGGAAATATCCTTCAGCGGGTTCTGCATACTCTGGCCGACGCGGGCGCGAGCCGCTTCGAGATGCTCGGCAGCCGTGATCTCGCTCACCGTGCCCGGCTTCGTCTGCGACAGCCAATAAAGGAATTCCGCCATCGCCGCCCCGTCCTGCAGATGCGCGGCGGCAGAGCCGTTGATCTCGACGTCGTTCTTCACTGCGCGCGGCAATTTGGCGGGATCGGCGCCCTCCACCACTTCGCCGCCCGCCTTGCGGATGATCTCCGCCAACGCATAGGCGGCAATGTCAGGGTCGATCAGCACGCGGCCGCCGTCCCTGGAGACGGCGGCGAGCTTTTCTTCCAGCGCCGATGGCGGCAGCTGCGTGCAAATCTGCGCGAGATAGGCCTCCGGCTCGATGCCGGTCTTGCGCTTGTCGAGGAAGATCTCGGCCCGGCCGTCGGCATGGATGATGGCGCGCGCCAGCGGGTGCGGCGTGTGCGGCACATCGGCGCCGCGAATATTGAAGGTCCAGGCGACCGAAGAGGGATCGGCGATCAACACCGCCGCAAGATTCTTCTTCGAAAGATCGGCGGCGATCGTCGCGATCTTCTCTCGCGCCAGCAAACCGGCCTGCGCGACGTTCTGGATGCTGACCGCGCCAAGCGGCTCGGCCGGCCGGTCGTCCCAAAGCCTGTCGAGCGGATTGTGCGGCAGGAAAACCAATGTGCCGCCGATCTCCGACAGCGCCCTTTCCAGACGGCGCACCTCGGCCCCGGCATGCAGCCAGGGGTCGATGCCGAGCCGCAGGCCCTTGGCACCGTTTGCGGCAAGCCAGACATGCGGCGGCTCGTTGACGAGATCGCCACCCGAAAAGACCGAACCGTCGACCTGTTCGGCAAGCTGCGTCACATAGCGTCCGTCGACGAAGACGATCGCCTGCGTGCGCAGGATCAGCGCAATGCCGGCCGAGCCGATAAAGCCGGTCAGCCATGCCAAGCGCTCCGAACATGCGGGAACATATTCGCCGTTGAATTCATCGGCGCGCGGCACGAGGAAGGCGTCGATGCCGAGCGAATCGAAACTGGCGCGCAGCGCCAACACACGATCCCTGCCGAATTGCGGCGTGGAGGTAACCTCGAAAGACTGAAACATGCTGGAAACCCGAATGATTGAGACGAATCCGGTTAATGGGATGCCGGCCATGTTAGCGAAATTTCAACCGATGGGGAGAAAAAGCGACAAAACGAGTCGAAACCCCTGGGACCGCTCAACATTTTGACAGAACTGTGACGCCAAAAGTTAATTTGGCACGCTTTATGCATTGGCCGCATGGCTCCCATGAGCAAAACCCTCTGCCTCCGCATTTCAGAATAGCTATATAGGCGTCATCGAACGGTTCGCGATGAACCTGTAAACAAAGGAATTCTTGAAATGACCGCCTCTCTCTCGCGCTTCGCATATAGCAGCCCGGTGCAGGCTGGCGAACGCCAGACCGTGCGTCACGTGATCGGCGCCCGCCGCCCGCAGAACGAAGACAGCCTCAAGCTGCTCGGCGCCGGCCAGCGGGCCACGCGCCACAAGGGCGCCCCCAGCTACGCGTTCTAAGCCTGAAAGCCAGTCCGTCTCCTCCCTCCCGGACCGGCCTATTGGAATGCAGTAGAGCCCGCTCGAGCGCTCCTCCCCTTGAGCTCGCGGGCATTGACCGGATAGACCGGTCGAAGGCGGTGCCATCGGCACCGCCTTTTTTGTTGTCTTCAACAAGGCACGGTACACTATCCTATATCCTATGGAATGATCAGGTCGCAGCTTGCTCCCTCTTCTCCCCTCGGGGAAGGTGGCCCGAAGGGTCGGATGAGGGGGCCACACGGCACGCCATTCATTGCCCTTCGCTGCGCTCAGCGCATTCGCGGCTTCGCCGCTCACCCCCCTCATCGCCTCGCTATCGCTCCGGCACTTCTCCCCGCTGGGGAGAAGAGGACACCGCATTCGCCTCCCCAACTCTCGCCCTCATCACGGCCGATCGAGGTGAATGGTCACCCAGCCATTGCGCCATATGGTCCGCACATGGCGAAGCCTCGCGCCGCTATAGGCGGCGATCACCTTCCAGCGTTGCCCAGCAAGGATGCCGGAGAGAATGACCGATCCGCCAGGCGCAAGATGCGTCGCAAGCTTCGGCGCCATGCGGATCAGCGGCCGCGCGAGAATGTTGGCGATGATGAGATCGAAGGGACCATGCTCGGAAAAGGCCGTCGCATGAAAGCCCGGCGCGGTCCTGGTGACGATACCCGAGGCGATGCCGTTGCGGCGGACGTTCTCGGCCGCCACCTTCGTCGCGATCGGATCGATGTCGGTCGCCAGCACCGGTATGTTCCTGAGCTTGCGCACCGCAATCGCCAGTACGCCGCTGCCGGTGCCGAGATCGAGCGCGTTGCGGACCGGGCGCGAACGCACCACGCTATCGATCACCTCGAGGCAGCCCGCCGTCGTGCCGTGATGACCGGTGCCGAAGGCCTGGCCGGCATCGATCTCGATGGCGATGTCGCCGGGGCGGATCTTGTCGCGGTCATGCGATCCATGTACCAGGAAACGCCCCGCCCGAACGGGCTTCAGCCCCTCCAGCGATTTCACCACCCAGTCGATCTCGGGGATGACTTCCCGCTCCAGCCGGGCATCGGGGAAAGAGGCCTTCAATGCGTCCTCGACGCGGGATAGCACCTCAGCCTCGTCCTCGGCCATCATGTAGATCGAGGCTTCCCAGATATCCTTCTTCTCATCGATCTCGGTGGTGCCGATGGCAAAGTCTTCTTCACCGAAGACCGCGCTCAGAAGGTCGAGGATCTCCTCGGCCTTGGCTTCGGTCGTCGTCACGTAAAGGCGGATTTCACTCACGATAGGCGGTCTTTCCCGTTTCCGTTGCCCGCCGCCGATCGAGCCAACGCCCCATCACGCTGAAACTATCACCCCTTGCTGACGAGATTCTCCAGCTTCTTTACCGCCGTGTCCGGGTTTTCGCCATAGGCGATCGTTCCGGCAAACCGCCCGGCCGAATCGAGCAGGAAGACCGAAGCGGTGTGATCCATCGTATAGTCGCCGTTCGGATCCTTCTCGTCGACCGGCACCTTCTTGGCGTAGACGCGGAACCCCTTGACGACCTCGGCGATCTTATCAGGCGCACCTGAAATGCCGGTGATGCGCTCGGAAACATTGGAGACGTATTCGTTCATGATCTCGGGCGTGTCGCGCTCCGGATCGACGGTCACGAAATAGGCCTGCAGCTTATCGCCCTTCGGATCGACCTTCTCCATCCAGCCGTTCAGCTCGAAAAGTGTCGTCGGGCAGACTTCCGGGCAATGGGTGAAGCCGAAGAACAGCGCCGTCGGCTTGCCGCGCAGCGCCTCCTCGGTGATCGGCTGCCCGCTCTGAGAGACCAGGGTGAAGGGCACGCCGAAAGGCGCTTCCGCCACGACATTCTTCGACTTCGTCAGGTAGAGCGTGACCGCGCCAAGAAACCCGGCAAGTATCAGGACACCGACCCAGACGGCGATGCGGAATGTCTTCATTGGCATGATCCTCGATCCAGGCGGAGACGCGCGGCCCGCCCCTGCTGGCGTGATTATAGCCTCGAGCGGAGGCGCGCAATTCAAGAATATGTTTTCGAACCCGTGTTGAATTGTCTCACCGGTAGAAACTGCCACGGCAACCAAATCCGCCCCCAGGAATCTGCACGGATCAAAAATGCATGTGTTTGAAAAGCTTACTCTAGAGCGACGGCCATTCCGAAAATACATATCGTTAGGAAAGACTTAAGCCGTCACATCTATATTTAACGGCGGTTCTACATCGCCTCTCCCGCTGGGGACAACTGGGAAGAATTCTGACCATGAACAACAATAACGCCATCAAGCAGTCGGGCGCTTATCTCGAAATCGTTTCGTTCCACCTGGGCGATCAGGAATTCTGCATCGACATCATGGCCATCCGCGAAATCCGCGGCTGGGCGCCAGTGACACCGATGCCGCACACCCCGCCCTACGTCTTGGGTCTCATCAACCTGCGCGGCGCCGTGATCCCCGTCATCGACATGGCCTGCCGCCTCGGCATGAAGATGACCGAGCCTTCCGAGCGCTCGGCGATCATCGTCACCGACATCGCCGGCAAGCTGGTCGGCCTGCTGGTCGAGCAGGTTTCCGACATGATGACCATCAAGAGCGAAGACCTGCAGCCGCCGCCGGAAATCATCCCGGAGGCCCAGCGCGCCTTCTGCCGCGGCATCGTCGCGCTCGAAAAGACCATGGTCTGCTTCCTGAACCTCGACACGGTCATTGCCGATGAGCTGACACAGGCCGCCTGAGGATACTCATATCTTGAATTCGAAGGCCCGGCTCGTCCGGGCCTTTTTGATTTTAGGAATTGGGGAAGTAGTTTCGCCTCGCTTCGCGGCGTGGCACTTCCTCTCCTCCCTCATCTCTGTGCCTGTCACAGAGATCCAGCCACCGCGCGTCGGGCGCGGTGAATGACCTATTTGCCTCTATGGAAAGGTCTTCTCGCGCCCAAGGACTTGGGCGCCCTCATGCCTGTGACAAGCACAGGCATGAGGGCGCTGCCCAAACCCGGTGCACCTTGCGCCCTATTGCGGCTTCCCATTCTTCCAGACAACGCTCTGCCCGTAGAGCGGAATAGTCGAGATCGACATCTTCGCCGAACCGTCGGTCAGTTCGCGCGAATGGGCGAGATAAATCAGCGTGTCGTTGGTCTTGTCGTAGATACGGTTGACGACCAGCGTCTTCCAGATCAGCGACATGCCCTGGCGAAACACCTCGCTGCCGCCCTTGGACAGGTCGATATTACCGATCTCGATCGGCCCCGTCTGCCGGCAGGCAATGGAATTGTTGGACGGATCCTCGAACCAGTTGCCGTTCTTGAACCGGTCGATCAGGCTGCGGTCGAAATAAGTGACGTGGCAGGTTACGCCCTTGACGTCAGGGTCGGAGACCGCATCGACGATGATGTCGTTGCCGATCCAGTCGACCCCGACCTTGCCTACGACTTCGGCCGAGGCAGCACCTGTAGAGATGGCGGCGAAAGAGAAGGCGGCGAGGAGAAGATTGCGCAGTCTGGACATGGCGGCTCCCTGAATAATCCGCATTCTAGATAAGCACGCACCCATGCTTTGCAAGAAAACGACGTTTCCAGAAAGGGATCAGGCTTTTCGGCAGGTGCAGGGCTCGTAGGCCCGCGCCGTCAGCCGACCTGGCTTCATGCCGATCAATGCCGGTATGGCGTGGACGGCATGAGCCTTGACCGCCCTTGCCATCTCGATTGCAGCCGCTGCGCAGACGGCGGCATCTTCGGCGGCGTTGTGGTGCACGAAACGCAGGCCGAGATGCTCGGCGATCAGGTTCAGCCGGTGCGAGAGGAAATGCGGCCAGATCCGCTGCGCCATCTTCAGGCTGCAGAGATAGGTTAACTCCGGATAGGACTGCCGGTAGAGATCGAGGCTCGCCCGCCAGACGCTGAAATCGAAGGCGGCATTGTGCGCGATCATGGTCGCGCCGCGAAAATCCTCGTGAAACTCGTCCATCACCTCGGGAAACTCGGGCGCATCCTCGACATGCTCCGGCCGGATGCCGTGGATGGCAATGTTCATCCCGGAAAAGCGCATGTCTCGGGGCCGGATCAGCCGCTCCTCGACGCGCGTCACCCTGCCGTCCTCGATCCAGGCAAGCCCGACGGAACAGGCGCTGCCGCGCTGTTCGTTCGCCGTCTCGAAGTCAATCGCGATGGTCTTCAAATCAGCACCCGAATCATTTCTTCGGCCACAGAAATACCGTCCCGCTTCCGGCCACGCAAATCGATCCGACGCCCGGTTGACTTTTTACCCCGCATATCGAAACTTGTTGCCATGATCGGTTCCATGACCATGGCAGCGCTTATCCATCACACCACGACCCTTGCAGGGTACGCGGGAGCGATGGCGCGTTAGCAGCGATCCGATCATCCCGAAAACCCTGCCGAGGCGAGCAGGGTTTTCGCAAAGCCGGCTCTCCTCCTGAAACAAACGGAGAGCATGAATGTCCGAAAGCGAAGAGAATGAACCCCGAGCGAGCCTGCCGGATGGTGTCCTCGTGCGCGCCGTCCACCTGTCCGATGCGGAGGAGATCACCGATCTGATAAATCTGCCGGGCTACCGGGCCGGCACCTTACGGCCGCCGTACCAGCGGGTCGAAGAGGTTCGCAAATACATGGAAAACCCGTCGCCAGGCGCGCTCAACCTCGTCGTCACCCAAAATGGCAGGATCGTCGGAAATGGCGGCCTCAACCGCCTTTCCGGTCGCCGGCAGCACGTCGCCAGCATCGGCATGGGCGTGCATGACGACTTCACCGGCCGCGGTTTCGGGCGGATCCTGCTCGCCGCTTTTGTCGAGGCCGCCGACAACTGGCTCGATATCAAACGGCTGGAACTGACCGTCTACACCGATAACGACGTCGCCATCGGCCTCTACCGGAAATTCGGCTTCGAACAGGAAGGTCTGTTGAAGGCCTTCGGCTTTCGATCAGGCGAGTATGTCGACGCCTATACGATGGCGCGGCTCAGGTTATGAGCAAGCGGGGTTGGCGGCTTGCCGTCAGCCCCTCACCCGTTGATCAGTGCCAGCCATTCGTCCTCGTCCATCGTCTGCACACCGAGTTCGCGCGCCTTGTCGAGCTTGGAGCCGGCGCCGGGGCCGGCGACGACGATGTCGGTCTTCTTCGAGACCGATCCCGCCACCTTGGCGCCGAGGCTTTCCGCCCTCGCCTTCGCCTCGTCGCGGGTGAACTTTTCCAGCGAGCCGGTGAAAACCACGGTCTTGCCAGCAACCGGGCTGCCTGCCGTCTTTGGTTGTTCGGCCTCCTCGGGCGTCACTTCCTCAAGCAGTCGGGTGATCACCTCGACATTGCGCGGCTCCTTGTAGAATTCGACGATGGCGCGCGCCACGACCTCGCCGATACCTTCGATGGCGTTGAGATCGCTCCAGGCGTCGCCGGCAAGCGCCTCGGCCTCTCGCATTGCGGTTTCAAAGGCCGCATAGGTGCCATAGGAGCGCGCCAAAAGCTTCGCCGTGGTCTCGCCGACATGACGGATGCCGAGCGCGTAAATGAAGCGGTGGAGCGCGATGCTGCGCCGTTCGGTGATCGCCGCATAGAGCTTGCCGACGCTGACCTTGCCGAAGCCATCAATATTCTCCAGCTTGGTCAGCGATTGCTCCTGACGCTTCTCCAGCGTGAAGATATCCGGCGCGGTGCGGATCTGCAGCGACGCGTCCTCGTTTTCGAAGAAGAAGTCGATCTGCTTCGAACCGAGCCCTTCAATATCGAAAGCGTTGCGCGAAACGAAATGTTTCAGGTGCTCCGTCGCCTGCGCCCTGCAGATGAAGCCGCCGGTGCAGCGGGTGACGGAATCGAGCTTGCCGGTCTTCTCATGTCTTTCACGCACGGCATGCGAACCGCAGACCGGGCAGGTCTTCGGAAATTCATAAGGCCTGGCCTCGGCCGGGCGCTTCTCCATGACGACGTCGAGTACCTGCGGGATCACATCGCCGGCTCGCTGCACGATGACGGTATCGCCGATGCGGATATCGTGCTCGTCCTCGCGAATGCGCTCGCCGCTATTGCCGATACCCCTGATGTAATCCGCGTTGTGCAGCGTCGCATTGGTGACGACCACGCCGCCGACGGTGATCGGCGTCAAACGTGCGACAGGGGTCAGGGCGCCGGTGCGACCGACCTGAATGTCGATATTCTCGACGATCGTGAAAGCCTGTTCGGCAGGAAACTTATGCGCCGTCGCCCAGCGCGGCGAACGCGAGCGGAAGCCAAGCCGTGCCTGCAGTTCGAGGCTGTCGACCTTATAGACGACACCGTCGATGTCGTAGTCGAGATCCGGGCGCTTAAGGCCGATCTCGTCATAATGCGACAGGATGTCGGCGACCGAGTTCAGCCGTTTCATCAGCGGATTGACGGGAAAACCCCAGTCCTTGAAGGTCTGCACCATCCCAAATTGCGTATCTTCAGGCATCTCCGACATCTCGCCCCAGGCATAGGCGAAGAATTTCAGCTTGCGGCTCGCCGTCACCTTGGCGTCGAGCTGGCGCAGCGACCCGGCCGCGGTGTTGCGCGGATTGACATAGGTCTGCTTGCCTTCCGCCTCCATCTGCCGGTTCAGCGCCAGGAAGTCGCTCTTGGCCATATAGACTTCGCCGCGGATTTCCACGACGGCGGGCACGCCTTTCGGCAGCTTGTTGGGGATCTCGGCGATGGTGCGGATATTGGCGGTGACATTCTCCCCCGTCGTGCCGTCGCCGCGCGTCGCAGCCGTCGTGAGCCTGCCGTTCTCGTAACGGATCGACATCGAGAGGCCGTCGATCTTCGGTTCCGCAGTAAAGGCGATCGACTGGTCCGGCAGACGGCCGAGGAAACGATAGACGCCGGCGACGAAATCCTGCACGTCCTCCTGCGAGAAGGTGTTGTCGAGCGAAAGCATCGGCCGCGCGTGAACGACGGGCGCGAAGGTGACCGAGGGCGCTGCGCCGACATGCCGCGATGGGCTGTCTTCGCGAATCAGCTCGGGAAAACGCACTTCCAGCGCATCGTTGCGGCGCTTCAGCGCGTCGTAATCGGCATCCGAAATCTCCGGCCTGTCCTTGCCGTGATAGAGCGCATCGTGATGCGCGATCTCCTTTGCCAGCCGTTCGAGCTCGGCGGCAGCCTCTTCGATCGTCAACGTGTCGACGGTGGAACCTTCGGTGGACATGGAACATCACTCCAGAGAATCTGGCCAGAAAATCTGGATTGTTTTTAGAGCAAAATTGCCGGATGAAAAGAGAGGCTGGATATCCTGCATTGGGATGATTGGTCTACCCGGCCTATTCCCAATCCCTGGCGTTGCGCAGCCGGATGCCGCTGACATGCAGGCTGGTGTTCCAGAGGCCCTTCAACGGCCGCAGGCTATCGACCACCCGAAGCTCCACCCTGCGCGGCGCAAACTCCTGGCCGAGCCGCGAGATGGCGGTCCTCTCCAGGGGAATGACGCGTCTGCGGGCCACCCACATGCCCGCATCATCCAGATCCTCGAAGCTTTCTGCCGGCATCTCGTAACGGTGGATCGTCTCCGCTTCGAGCCTTTCCAGCCAACGGCGCTCGACGTAGGCGGCGGCGCGCCGGTCGCCGAGCCAGTGCCGCCGTTCGGCCTCCGGCGTATCGGCTGTCGCCCAGAGCAGGACGCGGGGGCAATCGCGCGGAAAGAGATACATGAAATCATGATCGGCATCGATTGCCCAGACGAGCGGACCGTTCAGCCATTCTCGGCCGGGCGCGCGGGCAGACGGGGCGCGAACCGGGCGTGGCTCGAACGCCGCAATACCGGAATCGTCGCTGAAATGGAAAAGCCGCATGGCATGAGCTCGCCGCCGATCAGGAAGCTTCAGCGCATATCGTGCTGCGGGGTGATTGTCATCCCGCCGGGCCGCGCGGAAAGAGCATCGGGAGAAAAATCAGCCGTTGCCGGCCAGGAGCCGCTTTGCCGCCGCCCTCGCCTCTTCGGTGACCGAAGCCCCGGCGAGCATACGGGCGATCTCTTCGGTGCGGTCCATCTGCGCCATCGTCGCGACGCGCGTGGCGATCTTTTCCGAACCGTCAGCCGACGGTCCCTTAGAAATCAAGAGATGTGTCGCCGCCCGCGCCGCGACCTGCGGCGCATGCGTGACCGACAGCACCTGCACCCGCTCCGACAGCCGCTTCAGCCGCTGACCGATCGCATCGGCCACCGCGCCGCCGACGCCGGTATCGATTTCGTCGAAGACGAGCGTCGGGGCCGATCCGCGATCGGCGAGCGCCACTTTCAGCGCCAGCAGGAAACGCGACAGCTCGCCGCCCGAGGCGACCTTCATGATCGAGCCCGGCCGCGTGCCGGGATTGGTCTGGACATGGAACTCGACGACGTCGACGCCTTCTGCCAACGCCTCGCCCGCATCCGTGGTGATCTCGACCATGAAACGGGCGCGTTCGAGTTTCAACGCAGGCAGCTCGGCCATGACGGCCCCAGCCAATGCTGTGCCGGCATGATGGCGCTTGTCTGACAGCGAGCGCGCCGCCGCATCGTAATTTTCCCGCGCTAGGCCGACCTCGGCGTCGAGCCGCGCAAGCCGCTCCTCGCCCGCATCGAGATCGGCAAGATCGGCGATCATACGGACGGCAAGCGCCGGCAGCTCGGTGACGGGCACCGAATATTTGCGCGAGGCGGCCCTGAGCGCGAAAAGACGCTCCTCCACCCGCTCCAGCTCCCTGGGATCGTATTCGGTCTTGCGCAGTGCCGCCTCGACTTCCATCTGCGCGTTGGAAAGCTGGTCGAGCGCGGCATCGAGCAGCGTCACGGTGTCTTCGAGCAGTCCCGGCGCCTCATGGCTCTTGCGCTCCAACCGGCGCACCAGCGATGCGATATGGGGCACCGGCGAGGCATTGCCGTTCAGGAATTCGGACGCCTCGGCGATATCGCCGGCGATTCGCTCGGCTTTCATCATCTTCTGCCGGCGATCGGCGAGCTCTTCCTCCTCGCCGTCCTGCGGCGAAAGCTTCTCGAGTTCCTCGACGGAAGAGCGCAGATAGTCGGCTTCGCGCGCCGCACTTTCCACCTTCTCGCGGTGCTTCTTCAGCGTCCGCTCGCTGTCACGCCACAGGCGATAGAGCCGGGAGACCTCCGAAACCTCGTCGGTCAGGCCGGCAAAGGCATCGAGCAGGGTTCGGTGGGCATTGGTATCGACAAGGGCGCGATCGTCGTGCTGACCGTGGATTTCGACCAGCATCTGACCGGCTTGGCGCATCAGTTGCACGCTGACCGGCTGGTCGTTGACATAGGCCTTGGTGCGCCCATCCGCCGATTGCTGGCGGCGGAAGATCAGGTCGCCCTCGTCGTCGATGCCGTTTTCACGCAGGAGGGTGCGGGCGCCGTGTTCCATGCCGACGTCGAACACCGCCGTCACCTGGCCCTTGTCCTCGCCATGGCGCACCAGGCCGCCGTCGCCGCGCCCACCGAGCGCCAGCGACAGGCTGTCGAGCAGGATGGATTTGCCCGCTCCGGTCTCGCCCGTCAGCACGGAGAGGCCGGTCTCGAAGGCAAGATCCAGCCGCTCGATCAGGACGATATCGCGGATCGAAAGCTGGATCAGCATTGGCCTCAGGAACCGAGAAGAAGTTTCTTGCCCGCAGCCGCGATCCACGAGCCCTTGTTTTCACGCGGCTCGGCACCGCCGCTCTGCAGCAGCTTGTAGGAATCAGCGTACCACTGGCTGTCGGGATAATTGTGACCGAGAACGGCAGCGGCTGTCTGCGCCTCGTCGACGATGCCCATGGCGTAATAGGCTTCGACGAGACGCGCCAAGGCCTCTTCGATCTGGTTCGTGTTCGGATATTTCTCGACGACGATGCGGAAGCGCGAGATCGCGGCGAGATATTCCTTCCGCTCCATGTAGTAGCGGCCGATCTGCATTTCCTTGCCGGCGAGCTGGTCGCGCGCAAAGCGGATCTTGGCCTGTGCGTCGTCGACATATTCGGAGTTCGGATAGTTGTCGATGACGGCCTGCATCGCCTCGATCGTCTTGGCCGAGGCGCGCTGGTCCTGCGTCACGTCGACGATCTGCTTGGAATAGGTGAGACCGATGATATACTGCACATAGGCGGCATCCTGGGACTTCGGATATTGCGACATATAGCGGTTGCCGGAAGCAAGCGCATCGTCCAGGCGGCCTTGGCGGTATTTGACGAAGGTGCTCATCACAAGCGCCTTGCGCGCCCACTCGGAGAACGGGTTCTCGCGGTCGATCGCGTCGAATTTGCGCCCCGCTTCCGCCATGTTGCCGGCCTTCATATTGGCAAGGCCCTGGGTGTAGAGCACGTCGGGCGGATCGGTTTCGAGGCCGAGCTTGGTGATGTCGATATCGGGGTCCGACTGGCAACCGGAGATCAAGGCGCCTGCGCTGAGCACCAGAAGCGATGCGAACAAAGCGCGCGCTGTCTTCATCATACCTTCAGATCCTGCATAACCCATTCGAAAGAACCCCACTGCTGCCGCTCTCTCCACGGCAGCCACGCCTCGCCGGCGTTTCTAGCCACAAATGTGCATCAAGAGCAACGCAATGATAAGGCATTAACGCATTTTTGTGGCAGCAGCCGCAGAAATGACGGCCTTTTCAACTTCTTCCCGACCTGTGGCGGCCAAGCATCGGCCTATTGCCGCAGACGCGGCCGAACATAAAAAAACCGCCTCCGGGAAAGAGGCGGCCTGGTCTTGAGAATATGCTGGAGGTCATGCCGACCAGGGAGCGAATTCCGAAGCGCTGACTGCAATCAGTTCGCGGGCAGCGACGCGCTGGCGCGGCGTCGACGTCTCCACAACCTCGTAGGCTGAGGGATCGGCGAGCAGCGCCTTCAGCGCATTGGCATTCATCTTGTGACCGCCGCGATAGGAGCGGTAGCAGCCGATGAACTGGGCGCCGGCAAGCGACAGATCGCCGACGGCATCGAGCGTCTTGTGGCGGACGAATTCGTCCTTGGCGTAACGCAGCCCTTCGACGTTGATGACGGTGTTGTCGTCCGAGATGACGACGGAGTTTTCGAGTGAAGAGCCGAGCGCGTGGCCCGACGCCCAGAGACGCTCGACATCGCGCATGAAACCGAAGGTGCGGGCGCGGGAAAGCTCGGCCTTGAAGACGGCGGCGGTCATGTCGCCGGCCCATTTCTGCCGGCCGATCAGCGGGCAATCGAAATCGATCTCGACTTCGAAGCGCGTGCCGTCATAGGGGCGGAATTCGCTCCAGGAGCCGCCATGTTCGATTCGCACCGGCTTGGTGATCCGGATATAGCGGCGCTTGACGCCTAGCGAGACGAGACCGACCTGCTCGATCGCCTCAACGAAGGGCAGCGAGCTGCCGTCCATGATCGGCATTTCGGAGCCCTGCACCTCGATCACCACATTATCGAGGCCGAGCGCATAGACGGCGGCCATGACATGCTCGATCGTCGCGACCGAATGGGCAGGCGAGAAGCCGAGTACGGTGCAGAGGTCGGTATTGCCGACCTGCGAGGAAACGGCCTTGAGTTCGGTGATGTCGCCATTGTCATGCAGGCGCTGGAAAACGACGCCGGTGCCCGATTCGGCCGGGTTCAGGGTGATCGAAACGTCAGCGCCCGAATGGACCCCGATGCCCGAAAGCGTCACGGGACGCGATACCGTCGTTTGAAAACCCAGCAAGCCAATTGCCATAAATTCTGCCTTTATTCTTCCGCACCGGCGGTCTGTCCGATCGGCGCGGTCATCGTTTATTCTGCAGCTGGAGCCTGTCGAAAGGTCTCCTGGGGCAGTTTCGTTGCACCATACTTACGTGCGCCGGCGCTCCAATCCAAATCACTGTTTCTTTCGCTTTGTTACGAAGTCACGCGATTGAAATCATTTGCGAATCACGGGCGAAAAAACAGCAATGCCCGGGACCTTGATCCCGGGCATGAGAGGTGCCGAAACACGGCCTCAGTTCGACTGGCGACGCAGGAATGCCGGGATTTCCAGCTGGTCGTCTTCCTGCATCATCCGGGCCTGCGGAACCGCGCGACCCTGGTCGTCGAGGTTGCCGCGACGCGGTGCGTAGAGGCTTGCCTCCGGCGACAGCGGACGGCGCTGCTGCGAAGCGGCCGGCGGTGCTGCGGTCATATCGGCGGCAACGGCGTCGTCGTCGCGGCGGCCAAGCGAATTGGTGATTCGCTTGAGCAGACCCATCGGACCGCGCTCTTCCGCCGCATGTGCGGAAGCCGGCTGCGCCCGGTGGTCGAGTTCGGCCTGAACGACGGGCGGGAAATCCTCGACCTTCGGCATGCGCATCGGTTCGGGCGCCTGGCGGATGGTCGGCTCCTGCCGGACGGGCTGCTGCTGGACCGGCTGGCTGATGACCGGCTGGCTTATGGCGGGCGCCGGAGCCTGCTGCTGTACCTGAGGACGCATTGCCGGAGCTTCCGGTGCAGGCGCGAAGATCTTGCTCTGCGGACGGAAGGTTTCCTGCTGTGCCGCCGGCTGCTGCAGCGGTGCGGCAGCACGCGGAGCCGGAATTTCGAGCTCGCGTTCCATCTCGGCTTCGCGGATGGTCTGCGCGATCGGATCCATGGCCTTCGGTGCCTGCATCACGGGGGCAGGCTGAAGTGCGGCCGCTGCCGGAGCAACAGCCGCGGAAGGACGGATAGCAGGCTTTGCGGCCGGCTGGAAGCTGCGCTCGGCGGCTTCGTTCATCGCCCTGTCGATGCCGGTTGCGACGACCGAGACGCGGATGATGCCTTCGAGCGATTCGTCGAAGGTGGCGCCGAGGATGATGTTGGCGTCCGGATCGACTTCCTCGCGGATGCGTGTCGCGGCTTCGTCGACTTCGAAGAGCGTGAGGTCGCGACCGCCGGTGATGGAGATCAGCAAGCCTTGAGCGCCCTTCATCGAGGTTTCGTCGAGCAGCGGGTTGGCGATCGCAGCCTCTGCAGCCTGCAGTGCGCGGCCGGAGCCGGAGGCTTCGCCGGTGCCCATCATCGCGCGGCCCATCTCGCGCATCACCGAGCGGACGTCGGCGAAGTCGAGGTTGATGAGGCCTTCCTTGACCATCAGGTCGGTAATGCAGGCAACGCCCGAATAGAGAACCTGGTCAGCCATGGCGAAGGCATCGGCGAAGGTCGTCTTGTCGTTGGCAATGCGGAAGAGGTTCTGGTTCGGAATGACGATCAGCGTATCGACAGACTTCTGCAGTTCCTGGATGCCCATCTCGGCCAGGCGCATGCGGCGCCCGCCTTCGAAATGGAACGGCTTGGTGACGACGCCGACCGTCAGGATGCCCTTGTTGCGGGCCGCCTGTGCGACAACTGGAGCAGCACCTGTGCCGGTGCCGCCGCCCATGCCGGCGGTGACGAAGCACATATGCGTGCCGTTCAGGTGATCGACGATCTCGTCGATGCACTCCTCGGCGGCCGCACGGCCGACTTCCGGCTGCGAGCCGGCACCGAGGCCTTCGGTGACGTTGACGCCGAGCTGGATGATGCGCTCGGCCTTCGTCATCGTCAGCGCCTGCGCATCCGTGTTGGCGACGACGAAGTCGACGCCCTGGAGGCCGGCGGTAATCATGTTGTTGACGGCATTGCCGCCACCGCCGCCAACGCCGAACACGGTGATGCGCGGCTTCAGCTCTGTGATGTCAGGCTTTTGCAGCTTGATGGTCATGGTACCTGTTCCTTCTCTCTCTGGCCGCATCGCCACGCCGGCCAATTACGCAAATTTCAGAAGCTTTCCTTCAGCCACTGGCCCATGCGGGCTATGCGGCTGTTATTTCCCCCAAGCGACATGAGCAGACCGCTCTGTGACGCATGTGTCTCCATGTCCGCGACCTGCGGATAGATCATCAGGCCGACGGCCGTCGAAAAGGCCGGGCCCTTGGCCGCCGTCGGCAACCCCGAGACGCCCATCGGGCGGCCGATGCGGACGTTGCGGGCAAGGATGCGCCGCGCCACATCGGCAAGGCCGGTCAACTGGCTCGCCCCGCCGGTCAACACAACGCGCTTGCCGACGATCGGGCTGAAACCGGAGCGCTGGATCCGGTCGCGGATCAGTTCCATCGTCTCCTCGATACGGGCCGATACGATGCGCGAGACCAAGGCCCGCGGCACCTGCGACGGCTGGTCACGATCGTCCTCGCCGATCGGCGGGATCGAGATCAGCTCGCGCTCGTCGGAGGAATTCGAAAGCGCCGAGGCATGCACGACCTTCAGACGCTCCGCATCCTCGATGCGGGTCGAAAGGCCGCGCGCCAGGTCGGTGGTGACGTGATGGCCGCCGAGGCCGACGGCATCCGTATGAACGAGCTTGCCTTCGGCAAAGACTGAGATCGTCGTCGTGCCGCCGCCCATGTCGATTGCCGCGCAGCCGAGCTCGACCTCGTCGTCGACGAGAGCCGCAAGGCCTGATGCATAGGGCGTCGCAACGATGCCCTCGACCGACAGATGCGCGCGGTTGACGCTAAGCTCGAGGTTCTTCAGCGCCGAGCGCTCCGCCGTTACCACATGCATGTCGACGCCGAGTGCATCGCCATACATCGCCAGCGGATCGCGGATGCCGCGCTCGCCGTCGAGCGAGAAGCCGGTCGCCAGCGAATGCAGCACCGAACGGTCCTGGCGCAGCGACTGCTGGCAAGCGGCCGACAGCACCTTCTTCAGATCGTTGAGCTCGACTTCCTGGCCACCGAGATCGATCGTCGCGGTGTAGATATCGCTGCCGAGCCGGCCGGCCGTCAGGTTGACGATCAGGCTTTCGACGGTCAGCCCCGCCATGCGCTCGGCCGCATCAACGGCGAGACGGATGACGCCTTCCAGCGCGTCGAGATCGGCGATGACGCCGGTCTTGATGCCACGGGAACGCTGGTGGCCGATACCGATGATCTCGATATTGTGCGTGCGGCCCGGCAGGATCTGGCTTTCCTCGCGCGGTGTCAGCCGGCCGATCATGCAGACGACCTTGGTCGAGCCGATGTCGAGCACGGAAACGACATGTGACCGCTTCGACGAAAGCGGCTTCAGGCGCGGCAATCCGAAATGGGATGAACCGAACAAGCTCATATATTCTGCCCCGCCTTCTTCAATTCCTTCGTACGCTCCGTCACTGCCGTCTGCCTGCGGATCGCCGCCTCCGGCGTCAACTGGATCGCGGTTCTGTCGGCCAGCCTGAGATCGACTGCGGCAATGTCCCGCTCCAGGAGCTGATGCTCCTTGTCGAACTTCGAAAGCGTCGCCAGCGCCTGGTCGATACCGTCTTCCGGCAGCTTGACGACGACGCCGTTGTCCATATGCAGGTCCCAGCGACGGCCGGATATCCAGACATAGGCCTTCACGCGGGCCTTCACGTCGGGCCACTTCGAGAAGGCTTCGTCGAGCGAAGCCGCCGCCGTTTCGGCATCGCGGCCGACGACGAGCGGCAGCGCCGAAAACTTGTTGTCGCGTAGCGGCGCAATGACGCTGCCGTTCTTCTCGATCAGGGAAAGCTCCTGCCCGTGCTGCCAGATCGCATAGGCCTGGCGCTCCTTGAGCTTCACCTCGATCGTCTTCGGATAAATCTTGCGGACCTCGACATTTTCGACCCAGGGAAGATGCGCGATCTTCCTGCGGGCGGCATCGACGTCGAGGGCGACCAGCGAGGTCGTGCCGTCAAGTCCGATCAACTGCAGGATCTCGATTTCGGAGGTCTCCGAATTGCCGGAGACCTTGACGTCCTCGATCGCAAAACCCGCGGCCGTCGTCGTCGCCTGCGCCACGGCTTCCGTGTGGCCGCCGAGCGACATGCCGTAAAGCCCCGTCGCAGCCAGGAAGGCGAGCGCCGAGACCGTGCCCGTATGAACAGGAATGTAGATGCGACCGCTGCAGAGGCTGATCAGAAAGCGCGTGACCCGGCGCAATGGTCGCGGCAGCACGAACCGCTCTTCGGCCTCCACGATCGGAAGCACGGCATGATGGCTGGGGCGCCCTATCCTCTTGACCGTCAACGCAAACAAGACGCGTCCTCCACCATCCACCGGAGAAACTGACCAAAGGAATAGCCGGCATGACCGGCCATTTCGGGCACGAGCGAGGTTGGAGTCATCCCTGGCTGGGTATTGACCTCCAGCCAGATGATTTCGCCGTCTTCGGAGAAACGATCGTCGTAACGAAAGTCGGACCGACTGACGCCGCGACAACCGATTGCCTGATGCGCCCTTAGGGACAATGTTTGTATTTTTTGGTAAATATTCGGTGAAATTTTCGCGGGGATGACGTGTTTTGAACCGCCCGCCGCATACTTGGAGTCGTAATCATAAAAATTGTGTCCCTGCGGCACCACTTCCGTGACACCGAGCGGAGTTTCACCCATGACGCCGCAGGTGAGTTCGCGACCGTAAACATAGCGCTCGACGATCACTTCCTCGCCGTAACGCCACTCGGGCGAGCTGACGATCTGCGGCGGATGGGCCTGATCTTCCGTGACGATGACGACGCCGAAGCTCGACCCCTCGCGGACGGGCTTCACCACATAGGGCGGCTTCATCGGATGCGTCGGAGGAAAGGCGAAACGGTTGACCACCTGCGATTCGGCGACCGGAATGCCCGCGGCAGCAGCGACACGCTTCGCCTTGGCCTTGTCCATCGCCAGCGCTGAGGCAAGAACGCCAGAATGCGTATAGGGGATTTCGAGATATTCGAGGATGCCCTGAATGGTGCCGTCCTCGCCGAACGGGCCGTGAAGCGCATTGAAGACGACATCGGGCTTCAGCGCCGCGAGTTTTTCGGAAACGTCGCGCGCCACGTCGATGCGCGTCACGTCGAAGCCCTCTGCCTGGAGAGCTTCTGCGCAAGCCTTTCCCGAGGAAAGGCTGACAGGCCTTTCCGAGGAAAATCCGCCCATCAGGACAGCAACATGCTTGCGACTCATCAACACCCCCGAAAAATAACTTCCATTTTCGAAATCGACGCTTGCGCGAAGCTGTCTGCGCCGTTTCAGCCTTTGTCCGACCTGAGTGCAGTAGAGCATCATTATGGTTAATGAAGTGTTTACTTTCGTTAACTTCGTCTTGCCGCGCCCTTGATTTTTTAACCTTCTCTTCTTCGCGATTGCCATATCGAAGATGCCGCCGATCCGCGAAAATAGAAAAACCCGCACAGAAAAACCGCGCGGGCTCAATGAGTTAGATTAGTTTCTTGCAGTCAGTCGGCGTCGTCGAGGAACTTCCATACGAGCCCGCCGAGCGCGCCACCCGCAATCGGCGCAATCCAGAACAGCCAGAGCTGCTGCAGCGCCCAGCCGCCGACGAAAAGCGCCTGGCCGGTGGAACGCGCCGGATTGACCGAGGTATTCGTCACAGGGATAGCGACGAGATGGATCAGCGTCAGCCCGAGGCCGATCGCAAGCGGCGCGAAGCCCGCAGGCACCCGGCTGCTGGTCGACCCCAAGATGATGATCAGGAAGAACATGGTGAGCAGCACTTCGATCAGCAGCGCCGAAAGCAGTGAATAACCGCCCGGAGAATGATCGCCATATCCGTTGGCGGCAAAGCCGCCGAGTTCGAAACCCGCCTTGCCGCTTGCGATGAGATAAAGCAGCGCCGCCGCGGCGATGGCGCCGACAACCTGCACGACGATATAGGGAACGAGGCGCCCCGCCGGAAACCGTCCGGCAACCGTAAGGCCGAGCGAGACGGCGGGATTGAAATGACCGCCCGAAATGCCGCCCACGGCATAGGCCATGGTGAGCACGGTCAGACCGAACGCAAAGGCCACGCCGACAAAACCAATCCCAAGCTCGGGATAGGCCGCGGCTAGCACGGCGCTACCGCATCCGCCGAAGACCAGCCAGAACGTCCCGAGAAACTCAGCAACTAGACTCTTTTGCATGCTCGCCCCCTTAACCTCAACCAAGAGTTCAAATGAATCCGTTACAATTCGATTCCGGTCAAGCGCGTGGACATTGCCGCGGCAAGCTTCACGCAAGGATCGAGAAACGGGTGGAGAGGAGTAGGTGCGGCGAGGATTGAAAGTGTTAGAGTGTCCTTTGTACGTCCGGAAGGACGCACGGCGCTCTAACGTCACGGCTTTTTATTGATGCCGTGGGCACTTCCGGGTAACCGGAACACTCACGGCAAAACGGGAACAGATCATGCGATGCCTCATTACCGGCGCAGCCGGCTTTGTCGGTGGGCCACTCGTCGAAAGACTGCATGGAGAGCGGATATGCGAGCTTGCGGTGACGACGCGATCTGCAGCCGCCAGCTTCCCGACATCTGTGCGGCATTTCCCCATCGAGTTAACAAGCAAAACCGATTGGACAGCGGTTCTCGAAGGTATCGATGTCATCGTCCATCTCGCCGCTCGTGTTCACATCATGAACGACCGCGCAGCCGATCCGCTTGCGGAATTTCGCCGGATCAACACCGTCGCCACGTTGAACCTCGCCGAACAAGCCGCCCGCGCAGGCGTAAAAAGGTTCGTCTTCATCAGCAGTATCAAGGTCAATGGCGAGGAGAACGATCGGCCCTTCCGACATGACGATACGCCAATGCCGATCGATCCCTATGGCATCTCGAAGCTGGAAACTGAAATCGGGCTGCATGAAATCGCCGCCCGAACAGGCATGGAAGTCGTGGTCATTCGCCCGCCGCTCGTTTATGGACCCGGCGCGAGGGGCAATTTCGCCCTGCTCGTCGGACTTGTCAGGAAGAAGATACCGCTCCCTTTCGCGTCGCTGAAGAACCGCCGGACACTGGTCGCGCTTCCAAATCTCGTCGATCTGATCATCGCCGGAATGAAGCATCCGGGTGCTACCGGCCAGACCTTTCTCGCAGGCGATGGAGAAGATCTTTCGACTCCCGGGCTTATCGAAGGGATTGCTGCAGGGCTGGGTGTCAAACCGATGCTGCTCCCCTTCCCCCCAGCGCTGTTGCAAATGGGCGCGAGGGTCACGGGAAAGAGCGCCGTCTACCAGCGTCTTTGCGGTTCCCTGCAGGTCGATATATCCCATGCCCGCGACGTGCTCGGCTGGTCGCCTCTCGTCACGCCGCGGGAAGGCCTGAAGCTTGCAGTGACGTAAACCGTTATTCGCTCGTCACACCGTGGAACGGACGCACCTCACGACCGGGCATGAAGACGCCGAGGCGTTTGATTTCCCATTCGAGCTTGATGCCGTCTTTTTCGAAGACCTCGCGACGCACCTGTTCGCCGAGATATTCGAGATCATAGCCGGTTGCCTGCCCCATGTTGATCATGAAGTTGCAGTGAAGCGACGACATCTGTGCTCCGCCGATGACGAGACCGCGGCAGCCTGCCTCGTCAATCAGTTTCCAGGCCGAATGACCAGCCGGGTTCTTGAAGGTCGAGCCGCCGGTCTTTTCGCGTACCGGCTGCACCGTCTCGCGATGGTTGCGCACGGCGTCCATCTCGGCGCGGATCTGCGCGCGCTCTTCCGGATAGCCCTCGAACAGCACGGAGGTAAAGATCAGATCTGTGGATGCGGTCGAATGGCGATAGGAATAGCCCATCTCGGCATTGGAAAGCACATGCTTGTCGCCCTTGCGGTCGACCGCATGGACCTCGATCAGCCGCTCCCGCGTCTCCACACCGTTGGCGCCGGCATTCATGCGCGCAGCGCCACCGATGCCGCCCGGAATGCCGTAGAAGAAATGGAAGCCGCCGATGCCGTTGTCCATCGCCATCGCCGCCAGATGCTTATCAGGGCAGATGGCGCCGGCCAGGATGCGGTTTTCACCGGCAAGCTCGACGAAGCCGAACCCCTTGGCCGACAGGCGCAGCACGACGCCGGGAATGCCGCCGTCGCGCACCAGGATGTTGGAGCCGACGCCGACCACCGTCAGCGGTACCTCTTCCGGCAATATCTTCAGGAAAGCGATGAGATCGTCGACGTCATGCGGCTGGAACATCAGCTCGGCCAGGCCGCCGGCCCTGAACCAGGTGACGCGGTCCATCGGGGCATCCGGCGTGATACGGCCGCGGATATCCTTTACACCGTCTCCGAGAGACGCGAGAAGCTTTTCCCCATTCACCTGTTTCATACGGACTTTCCCGATAGGCCTTCCAATTGCTTGGGCAGCGCCGCCGCCCAGGATGTGATGCTCCCAGCCCCCAACAGAACCACGAAATCACCTGGCTTTGCAACCTCAGCGACCATCTGCGGCAAAAGCTCCGCGGAGGTCAGAAAGCGGGCGTCGCGATGGCCGCCGGATTTGATGCGCGAAACCAGCGAAACCGAATCGATACCCTCGATCGGATCCTCGCCCGCCGCATAGACGGGTGCCAGAAAGATGCTGTCGGCATCGTTGAAGCAGGCGGCGAATTCCTCGAACAGGCTCGCAAGACGGCTATAGCGGTGCGGCTGGTGGACCGCGATGACGCGCCCCTCGCAGGATTCTCGGGCGGCGCGCAGCACCGCCTTGATCTCGACCGGATGATGGCCGTAATCGTCGAAGATCTGCACCCCGTTCCACTCGCCGGTCAGCGTGAAGCGGCGCTTGACGCCGCCGAAGGAGGCAAGCCCCTTGGCGATATCTGCGCTCGATATGCCGAGCCGGTTGGCAACGGCAATCGCGGCCGTGGCGTTGGAGATATTATGCCGTCCGGGCATCGGCATGACCAGCCCCTTGAGTTCGATCACCTGGCCGGTGCGGCGGCGGCGGATTTCGACGTCGAAGATCGAGCGCGTGCCGTCGATGCGCACATTCTTGAAGCGCACATCCGCCTGCGGGTTCTCGCCATAGGTGATGATCTTGCGGTCCTCGATGCGGCCGACCAGCGACTGCACTTCGGGATGGTCAAGGCACATGACCCCGAAGCCGTAGAACGGCACGTTCTCGACGAACTGCCGGAAGGCGGCGCGCACGGCGTCGAAATTGCCGTAATGGTCGAGATGTTCCGGGTCGATATTGGTGATGACCGCGACATCGGCCGGAAGCTTCAGGAATGTGCCGTCCGATTCGTCGGCCTCGACCACCATCCACTCGCCCTCGCCCATGCGGGCATTGGTGCCGTAGGCATTGATGATGCCGCCATTGATGACGGTCGGGTCCAGCCCGCCGGCTTCGAGCAGCGCGGCGACCAGCGAGGTGGTCGTCGTCTTGCCATGCGTGCCGCCGATGGCGATTGCATTGCGGAAGCGCATCAGCTCGGCGAGCATTTCGGCGCGGCGCACCACCGGCAGCAGCTTTTCGCGCGCGGCGATGAGCTCCGGATTGCTCTTCTTGATCGCCGTCGAGACGACGACGACTTCGGCCTCACCTAGGTTTTCGGCCCGGTGGCCGACGAAGACCTCGATGCCCTTGTCGCGCAGGCGTTGGACATTGGCGCTGTCGGCCTGGTCCGATCCCTGCACCTTGTGGCCGAGATTGTGCAGCACCTCGGCAATACCGCTCATACCGATGCCGCCGATGCCGATGAAATGGACGAGACCGATCGTCTTCGGCAGTTTCATGCGCGTGTCCTCTTGAATTCCGCAATTGTCCGTCTGGCGGCAATAGCCTCAACCATGTCGGCAAGCAAGTTCGCGGCATCGGGTTTCCCGGCGAGTTTCGCCGCCGCCGCCATGTGCGAAAGCTTTTCCGGATCGTTCATCACAGCCGTCAGGATCGCCGCGATCTTCTCCGGCGAAAGCTCCGACTGGGCGATCACCTTCGCCCCGCCGGTCGCAGCGAGTGCCGCCGCATTCGCCGCCTGGTCGTGATCGAGAGCGTGCGGGTAAGGCACGAGCACGGCAGGCCGGCCGATCACGGAGATTTCCGAAACCGTCGAGGCGCCCGAACGGCAGATGACGAGATGCGCCCTCGCCAGCCTCTCGGCCATGTCGGTAAAGAAGGGTGCGATATCCGCTCCCATCTCCAGCTTGGCGACGCAGCCGCTGACCATCTCCATGTCCTCGGGACGCACCTGCTGAGTGATGCGCAGACGCACGCGAAGCGCGTCGTCGAGTAGGCTGATCGCCGTCGGCAGCGCCTTGGAGAAATATTGCGCGCCCTGGCTGCCGCCGAAGACGACGAGATTGAAAGCCTCGCCCGCATGCGACGGCGTGTAAGGCACCTCGGCCGCGGCGATGATCGCCGGGCGGACCGGATTGCCTGTCGTCACCGTCTTGTCCGGAAAGGCAGCGCCTCCCTCCGGCAGGAAACCGCCGGCAATGGCCTGCACGCGGGTTGCCAAGGCCTTGTTGGCGCGTCCCATCACCGCGTTCTGCTCGTGGATCATCGAGGGCACGCCGAGCCGGGTGGCGGCAAGCAGCGGCGGCACGGTGGGATAACCGCCGAAACCGACGACGATGACCGGCTGCAGCCGCTGGATCAGCTTCTTTGCCGCCCGCATGCCGCTCCAGAGCGTCCATAGCGAGCGGGCGACAGCAACCGGGTTCTTCGAGCCGATCGTCGCCGACGGCACGACATGGATTTCCTCGGCCGGGAACTTGCCGGCATACCGCTCGGCCCGGCTGTCCGTTACGAGATGCACCGAATAGCCGCGCTCCTTCAGCTTGAAAGCCAGCGCCTCCGCCGGGAACACATGGCCGCCGGTTCCCCCGGCGGCAAGCAGCACGATGCCTTTGCTCATGGTCTTCTACTCCGCCGGCATGCCGTGCGGGACACGGAAGAGGCTCCTGTCCTGTGCGCGTTTTTCCGGTCGATGGCGCGTCAGCGCCAGAATGAAGCCGGCGGTGACGCAGATCGCCACCATAGACGAGCCGCCATAGGAAATCAGCGGCAGCGTCATGCCCTTTGCCGGCAGCAGTTCGAGATTGACGCCGATATTGATGATCGACTGGATGCCCATCTGCAGCACCAGGCCGGCGACAGCGAAGCGGTTGAAGTCGTTCCGCTCGCGATAGGCATGCGAGAGGCCGCGCAGCACCAGCACGGTAAACAGCGCGACGAGCGCCATGCAGAAGACGATGCCGAACTCCTCGGCCGCGACCGAGAAGATAAAGTCGGTATGCGCATCCGGGATAATGCGCTTGACGATGCCTTCGCCCGGTCCCTGGCCGAACCAGCTGCCGCGAATGATCGCCTCGCGCGCGGTGTCGATCTGGAACGTATCACCCTCGCCGGTCATGAACTTGTCTATTCGGCCGGCGACGTGCGGAAAGACGTAATAGGCACTGAGCAGGCCGCCGGCGCCGCCGATGCCGAGCAGCATGATCCAGATCCATGGCATGCCGGCCATGAAGAACATCCCGCCCCAGACGGCCGTGGTCAGGATCGTCTGGCCAAGATCCGGCTGCGCGACGAGAAGGGCCGCGACGATGCCGAACAGAATGATGGCAAAGAGATTGCCGGGGATCTCCGGCTGGCGCGCGTGTTCGGCAAACAGCCAGGCGCAGACCACGACGAAGGCGGGCTTCATGAATTCCGAGGGTTGGATGGAAAGGCCGGCGATCCAGATCCAGCGCCTGCCACCCTTGACCTCCTGCCCGACGAACAGCACCAGCACCATCATGGCGACCGAGATGATCAGGATCAGAATTGCGGTTCGCCGCACCTGGCGTGGCGTCAGGAACGACAGCCCGAGCATGACGCCGATCGAAGGGATCATGAAGGCCGCATGGCGCTTGACGAAGTGGAAGGGCTCGAGCCCGATGCGTTCGGCGACCGCAGGAGATGCCGCAAACGACAGCATGAAGCCGATGCCCATCAGGAAGATGAACATTGCCAGGAAGAAGCGGTCGATGGTCCAGAACCAATCGGCCAGAGGCCCACGTTCCGCGCGGCTTACCATGTCATTTCTCTCCTGTTGCCGGACCGATCAGCATCGCAATACCGTCAAGCGCCGCCACGTGGCCGACGAAGGCTTCGCCCCTGACTTCGAAGTTCTTATACTGGTCGAAGCTTGCGCAAGCCGGGGATAACATCACGGCCGAAGCAGCGCTCTCGTCGCGTTCGGCATCGGCGGCCGCATGCGCGACGGCGCGCTCCAGCGTGCCCGAGATCTCGTAAGGCACGGCCTCGCCGAGCGTCGCGGCGAATTCCGCCGCAGCCTCACCGATCAGATAGGCCTTGGCGATGCGCGGAAAATAGGGAGCAAGCGTCGTGATCCCGCCAGTCTTCGGCAAGCCGCCGGCGATCCAATAGATGCGATCATAGCTCGAAAGAGCCGGCGCTGCGGCATCGGCATTGGTCGCCTTGGAATCGTTGACGAAAACGACGCGGCCACGCTGCCCGACCGGCTGCATGCGGTGCTTGAGGCCGGGAAACGAGGCAAGACCGGTGCGGATGTCGTCGGCGAAAACCCCGACGGCGAGGCAGGCGGCGACGGCTGCGGCGGCGTTCTGCGCATTATGGCTGCCGCGCAGCGTCTGGATGCCGTCGAGATCGGCGAAGGGCAGCATGGCGCCGCCGGCGGCCTGGATGAGTTTGGTGCCCTCGGCATAGATGCCGTCGGCCAGCACATTGCGGCGCGAAATACGGACCACCTTGACGCCTGCCCGCTCGACACGGTCGGCAATCAGCGCCGAATGGCTGTCGTCGACGCCGACGATCGCGACATCGCTGCCGGCGACCAGCCTTTCCTTGATATCGGCATAATGCTGCATGGTGCCGTGACGGTCGAGATGATCGGGCGTCAGGTTGAGCAGGATGCCGGCAGACGGGTCCAGTGTCGGCGCCAGATCGATCTGGTAAGAGGAGCATTCGACGACGTAATAACGCTCGGCCTTCGGCGGATCGAGCGTCAGCACGGCAGTGCCGATATTGCCGCCGAGCTGCGTGTCGTAGCCTGATGATTTCAGGATATGGGCGATCAGCGCCGTCGTGGTCGACTTGCCGTTGGTGCCGGTTATGGCGATGAAAGGACAATCCGGCGCATGGGCGCGGCGCTCGCGCACGAAGAGCTCGACGTCGCCGACGATATCGACGCCGGCCGCCCGCGCCAGATCGACGGTCCAATGCGGCTTCGGATGGGTGAGCGGCACGCCGGGCGACAGCACGAACAGCGCCTGCTGGCTCCAGTCGATGCTGTGCAGGTCTTCGGTCCTGATGCCTTCGGCAGCGGCCTTGGCGACACTGTCGGGATTGTCGTCCCAGGCGGTCACCTCGGCACCGCCGGATATCAGCGCCCGGGCGGTGGCAAAGCCGGAGCCGCCGAGCCCGAAGAGCGCGACCTTCCTGTCCTTGAGCGTCGTGACCGGGATCATCGCCGCCTCACCGGAGCTTCAGCGTCGAAAGGCCGAGCATCGCAAGGCCGACGGCGACGATCCAGAAGCGGATTACCACCTGGCTCTCGGTCCAGCCCTTCTTCTCGAAGTGATGATGGATCGGCGCCATCAGGAAGACGCGCCGGCCGGTCATTTTGAAGAAACCGACCTGGATGATGACCGACAGCGTCTCGATGACGAAGAGGCCGCCGATGATTGCCATGACGATCTCGTGTTTGGTGGCGACGGCGACAGTGCCGATCGTGCCACCGAGTGCCAGCGACCCCGTGTCGCCCATGAAGATGGCGGCCGGCGGTGCGTTGAACCAGAGAAAGCCGAGGCCGGCGCCAATGACGGCGCCGAGCACGACGGCGAGTTCGCCGGTGCCTGGCACGAAATTGATCTGCAGGTAATTCGCAAACACCACGTTGCCCGCGAGATAGGCGATGACGCCGAAGGAGGCGGCGGCGATCATCACAGGCACGATGGCAAGCCCGTCAAGGCCGTCGGTCAGATTGACGGCATTGCCGGCGCCGACGATGACGAAGCCGCCGAAGACGACGAACATGATGCCGATATTGATCATGAAGTCCTTGAAGAAGGGAAAGGCGATCGAGGAGCCGAAGGTCGAGCCGGCAATCCCCGAGGCAAGGGCGGTGCGCATCATGAAATAGACGGCGATGCCGGCGATGACGAATTCGATACCGAGACGCGCCTTGCCGGAAAAGCCCATATGGCTCTGCTTCGTGACCTTGAGATAATCGTCGTAGAAGCCGATCGCTCCGAAGCCCAGCGTCACCAGCAATGTGGCGACGACATAGACATTGGAAAGATCGGCCCAGAGCAGCGACGCGCCGACGATGCCGGCAAGGATCATCAGCCCGCCCATGGTCGGCGTACCGGCCTTCTTGAAATGCGTCTGCGGTCCGTCGGCTCGGATCGGTTGGCCCTTGCCCTGCCGGACGCGCAGCGAATTGATGATCGTCGGCCCGAACAGGAAGACGATCAGCGCTGAGGTGAAGAGAGCGGCCCCTGTGCGGAAGGTAATATATCTGAACAGGTTCAGAAATTTGAAATATTCCGACAGTTCGACAAGCCAGATCAGCATTCAGGGCCCCTTGTTTACCCGATCAAAATTCGCGTTGCGTGTCGGCAAATGGCGGGAACTTGTCAAGGAGCGCGGCGACGATCTTGCCAAAACCGATGCCCAGAGACGATTTCACCATCAACACGTCGCCTGGCGCGACCGAGTTCAATACATAATCCGTCAATTCGTCCGTGTTCTCGCGATATTCGATATGGACGCTTTCCGGCAACGATTCCTTGAGCGCAGCCATCTCGGCTCCTGCGAGCCAGACATGCTCGATGCCGGCGGCAAGCAGCGGCACGGCAAGGTCGGTATGGACCTTTTGCGCATAATCGCCCATCTCAAGCATGTCGCCGAGCACGGCGATACGGCGTCCGCGACCGGTCGGCTCGGACGCCGCCAGCAGCGCGATTGCCGCGCGCATCGAGGCCGGATTGGCGTTGTAGCTCTCGTCGATCAGCGTGAAGCTGCCGCCGCCGATGACAAGCCGGTGGCGCTTGCCTCTGCCCTTTTCCGGCCTCAGCGTCGCAAGCGCTTCGATCGCCTTATGCATATCGGCGTCGACGATCCTGACGACGCCGAGCGCTGCGAGCGCATTCTCGGCAATATGGCGGCCCGGCGCGCCCAGCGCGACCTCCAGCGTCTCGCCGCCGATCGTCAGCCACAGCGTCGAATTCTCGTCGGAGCCGTTGAATTCTGCGAGCCGGAATTCGGCCTTGGCATGCTGGCCGAAGGAATGGATATGCTCGATGCCGAGCGACTGCGCCGTGCGGTCGAGGAAATTGAACTGGTCGTTGTCGCGGTTGAGCACGACATGGCCGCCGGGTTCGAGCCCGTCGAAGATCTCGGCCTTGGCGGCGGCAATTTCCTTGATGCTCTTGAAATTGCCGAGATGCGCCGGCGCGATCGTCGTGATGATGGCGACCTCGGGACGGATCATCGCCACCAGCGGCCGGATCTCTCCGGGGTGGTTCATCCCGACTTCGAAGACGCCGTAATCCGTATCCTCAGGCATACGCGCCAGCGTCAGCGGCACGCCCCAATGATTGTTGAAGGAGGCGACGGAGGCGTGCACCTTGCCGGAGGGCGACAGCACATGCCGCAGCATTTCCTTGGTGGTCGTCTTTCCCACAGATCCCGTCACCGCGATGATCCGGGCCCGCGAGCGCTCGCGCGAGGCAAGACCGAGCCGGCCAAGTGCCGCGAGCACGTCTTCCACGACGATCATCGGCACCGTCAGGCGGCCCATGGCGGGAAGCCTCGCCTCGCTGACGACGAGAAGGGAAGCGCCGTTCGCCATCGCCATCGAGGCGTAGTCGTGACCGTCGACGCGGTCGCCCTTGATCGCGAAGAAAGCTTCGCCTGGAGCAATCGAGCGGCTGTCGATGGAAATGCCGGTGATGCCTTCGGGCGGAGTGCCGAAAGGGCGCCCCGCCATCGCTGCGATCATGTCTTCCGTCGTCCAGAGCCAGCTCAAGATTTCAACTCCTCCAAGGCCTTGCGCACCTCCGCATGATCGGAGAACGGCAGGGTGACGCCGCCGATCGTCTGCCCTTCCTCATGCCCCTTGCCGGCGACGATCAGCGTATCGCCGGATCTCAGCATGCCCACAGCCTCGCGGATCGCCATGGCGCGATCGGCGATTTCCGCGGCGCAGCTTGCTGCCGCCATGATCTCAGCCCGGATCGATGCCGGCTCCTCCGAACGCGGATTATCATCGGTGACGATAACGACGTCGGCCAGTCGGCAGGCGATTTCGCCCATGATCGGTCGTTTGCCGCGGTCACGGTCGCCGCCGCAGCCGAAGACGACGATGACGCGGCCGGTGGTGAAGGGTCTGACCGAGCCCAGCACGTTTTCCAGCGCATCCGGCTTGTGGGCGTAGTCGACATAGGCGAGTGCGCCGTCTTTCGTATGGCCGACGAGTTCGAGACGGCCGGACGCGCCGATGAGTTTCTCGAGCGCGGCCATCGCAACCTTCGCCTCAATGCCGGTCGACATGGCAAGCCCTGCGGCGACCAGCGCGTTGGCCACCTGAAAATCGCCAGCCAACGGAATGTCCACCTCGAAGATCTCGCCGCCGATATGGATCTCGGCCATCTGCTTGTGACGGAAGTGCTCGACGCGCTTCAACGAGAGGTAATCACCCTTTCGCCCGACGGTACGAATATCGTGACCGGCATCGGTCGCGGCCTTGATCGCCTGCGCCGACCACGGATCGTCGGCAAAGATCACCGCCGGCGACCCCTTTGGCAACAGCGTAGCGAAAAGCCGCATCTTGGCGGCCATATAGGCCTCGACGGTCGGATGATAATCCATGTGGTCGCGGCCGAGATTGGTGAAGGCGGCGGCCGCAAGCCTAACCCCGTCGAGCCGGCACTGGTCGAGACCGTGGCTGGAGGCCTCCATGGCGGCATGCGTCACGCCTTCTTCGGCGAGTTCGGCCAGCAGCTGGTGAAGAGACACCGGATCGGGCGTCGTCAGCGAACCATATTCGTTGCGCGTCGGCGAGACGACGCCCGTCGTGCCGATCATCGCGGCCGCGTGGCCGGCATGCGCCCAGATCTGCCGGGTGAAAGAAGCGACGGAGGTTTTGCCGGCCGTGCCGGTGACGGCGACCATGGTGTCGGGCTGCCTGCCGTGGAAACGCGCGGCGGCGATGGAAAGGAAACGGCGCGGCTCCTTGACCACTAGCACGGGGATCGAAGCATCGACGGCTTGGGAGGCGATCGCGACGGCAGCGCCGCGGCCAGCGGCATCCGCGATGAAGCCCGCGCCATCAGCCCTGGTGCCAGCGACCGCGATGAAGATATTGCCCGGCGCCACGTTGCGGCTATCCGAAGACAGGCCTGAAATATCAAGCAGGCCTGCCGGGCCTTCGATCTGTGCTTCAAGTTCCGGAAACTGATCTCCGGCCAGGTCTCGCAATTTCATCGAATGCACTTTTCTCTCTTGAAGCCGGTTCACCCCTCGCGAATCGGCGTCGATATTCATTCACACTCAATAAGACACCAGCAAGGCCGATCCGCCCTCCCCGAATTTCGGCTCGATACCGAGTATGGGGGCCGCGCGGCTGATGATGTCGCGGGCGATCGGACCGGCGGTACCTGCGGAGAGCGTTCCGCCATATTGCTTTTCGCCCGTTTTTGGCTCGTCGCAGAAAGTGATCACGGCATATCTGGGATTGTCGATCGGGAAGGCGGCGATAAAGGAGTTGAAATTCAGCGTCGAGGAGTAACGCCCATTCACCACCTTGTCCGCCGTACCGGTCTTGCTGCCGACGGCAAAACCCGGCACGCGGGCGACCCGCCCCGACCCTTTGTAACCGTTGAAATCGAGGAGATAGCGCACTTCGTCGCTAGTCGACTTCTTAAGGACTTGCTTGGCGATCTGATCAGCCTGTTCGCGTGTGCGCGGTAGGAATGTCGGCTCGATCAGCTTGCCGCCGTTGACGAGAGCGGCAGCCGCCACCCCTGTCTGCAGCGCCGTCGTCGAGACGCCATGGCCGAAGGAAATCGTGATCGAATTGATCTTCTTCCAGACGCGCGGCTGGCTCGGCATCTTCACTTCGGGCAGTTCGGTCTGCATCTTCGTCAAGAGGCCTAACTTGGTGAGATAGTCCTTCTGAGCGTCGATGCCGACGATATCGATGACGCGCGCTGTACCGATATTCGAAGAATACTGGAAAATCTCGGGAACGGTGAGCCAGCGGCGCTGCCCGTGAAAATCGTGGATGGTGAAGCCGCCGATATAGATCGATTTGCTGGCATCGAAACTGTCGGTCATCTTCACTTTGCCGCTATCGAGCGCCATGGCCAACGAAAAGGTCTTGAAGGTAGAACCCATTTCGAAGGTGCCGTTGGTCATCCGGTTGAGCCAACCCTCCTTGGCGCCTTCCTGCGGATCGTTCGGATCGAAATCCGGCGCCGATGCCATGCCCAGCACTTCTCCCGTATGCACATCGATGACCGCGGCACCGGCGCCTTTGGCCTGGAAGTTGTTGACGGCATTGACGACCGCGTCCCGAACGATGTTCTGCACGCGCAGGTCGATCGACAGGCGCACCGGCTCGAGCGGCTGGTCGCTGGTCATGCCGACGGAGGCGAGGTCGGCAAGGCCTTGATCGTCGATAAATTTCTCCATGCCGGCGACACCGCGGTTGTCGATGTTGACGTAACCAAGGATATGCGCGGCGGTCGCCCCGCCCGGATAGAAGCGGCGCTTCTCCGGCCGGAAACCGATGCCGGGAATGCCGAGCGCCAGGATCTGACTCTGCTGCTTCGGCGTCAGTTGCCGGCGCAGCCAGGCGAAATGCGAAGTCTTGACCGAGAGCTTCTTATAAGTGTCCCTGACGTCGAGTTCGGGCAGCACTGTTGCAAGCTTCTCGACCGCCTCGTCGGCATCGACGATCTTGTTCGGTTCGGCAAATAACGAGACAGTGCGGATGTCGGTCGCCAGCACCTCGCCGTTGCGGTCGAGAATGTCGGGGCGCGAGGCCATCAGCCGGTCGGGCGGCAGGATGCTGGAGACGACCTCCTGATCCTTCATCGCATATTCGACGAGACGGCCGCCGATGACGGCGTAGACACCCATGAAGCCTAGGATCAGCAGCCCGACGCGGCTTTTTGCCTGCCCTGATTTCTTCTTTCGCGACCCCTCGATCGCCAGGCCGGCGGGGGAAGGACCACCAAACCGGTTATAGACGCCGGCGGAGAAATGCGCCTGGCTCTTCAAAACCATGATGCGGGAAAGAAACGACATTATTCCTCCACCGATCCGGTTTCGATCTGGTCTGCATCCTCTGCCTCGCCGCGCGGCGCGGGCATCGGAACGGGATGCGCCTTGGCGGTGGCTTGCGCGCCCTTGGTGTCTGGCGCGCCTTTGGCGCTGGCCACGGTCGCGCTCTTGGCGCTGACCTTTGCCTCCGTCACGTCAGGCACGGGAACCTCGGATTTCAGCATCGGCAATTCCTTGGCATGCACGAGCGCCGTCGATTCCGTCGGCTGCAGTTTCAATTCGTCACTATAGGCCTTGACCAGCCGCTCCAGCCGGTTCGGCTGCGATTGCAGCGCCCAGTCGGCCTTG
This sequence comes from Rhizobium aouanii, assembly GCF_037002925.1. Taxonomy (NCBI): domain Bacteria; kingdom Pseudomonadati; phylum Pseudomonadota; class Alphaproteobacteria; order Hyphomicrobiales; family Rhizobiaceae; genus Rhizobium; species Rhizobium aouanii. The sequence continues at coordinate 651,094 of NZ_JBAMYD010000001.1, read as the reverse complement.
AGAAGGTCGATCGTGTCCTTCTCGAGCTTGATCTCTGCTTCGAGGCGATGAACCTCCTCGACCTTCAATTCGGCGCGGTGCTTGATCGTGTAGGTCACGGCGGCGGTGGCCGTCATGACGCCGATGAGCACGAGATCGAACGTTCTCAGCATATCAACCTCCAAGCTTTCCGAGACTGGCAAGATTGGGAAATCCGAAGAGCGACATATCCGCGGCCTCGGCGGCGGCGTCCGTCCTCAGACCGGCGCGCAGCTTGGCGGAGCGGGCGCGCGGATTGCTCTCCGCCTCCGCCTCGCTTGCCGAAACCATCGGCTTGCCGACCGGCGCAAAGGTTGCCGCCCGCTCATGCGCGATCGGCAAATGCCGCGAACCCGACGCCTTGCCGGCGCGGTCGGAGAAGAACTTCTTGACGATGCGGTCTTCGAGCGAATGAAAGGTAACGACGACGAGCCGCCCGCCGGGCTTCAGTACCGTTTCCGCCGCAAACAGCGCCTGCGCCAGCTCGCCGAGCTCGTCGTTGACGAAGATCCGCAAGGCCTGGAAGACGCGCGTTGCCGGATGGATCTTGTCCTTCATCTTCCGCGGCGTAACGAGTTCGATGAGACCGGCAAGATCGCGTGTCGTTTCGAACGGTTTTTCCTCGCGGCGTTTCTCGATCGCATGGGCGATGCGCGGCGCCTGGCTTTCCTCGCCGAGAAAATGGAAGATGCGAATGAGATCGGCAACCTTGGCGCGGTTGACGACATCGGCAGCCGAAACGCCTTCGGCCGACATGCGCATGTCGAGCGGCCCGCTCTTCTGGAAGGAGAAACCACGTTCGGGCTCGTCAATTTGCATGGAGGAGACGCCGATATCGAGCACGACACCGTCGAGCCCACCGTGCGGCGCATGGTCGGCAAGATGCGAAAATTGAGAATGAACGAGCCTGAGACGACCGCCGTGGGCGGCAACCATCGCTTGGCCAGCCGCAATTGCCGTCGGATCGCGATCGAGCGCGATCACCTCGGCACCGGCAGCAAGGATGGCTGAACTGTAACCGCCCGCACCGAACGTACCGTCGAGGATGAGTTTGCCGGGCGCGGGCGCCAATGCCGCAAGGACTTCGTCGAGAAGAACAGGAACGTGACGAACCGGTCCGCCACCGGCATCAGTTGAACCTCCGCCAGGATTCGCCACCATTCCGTTCCCTCGTTCTTTCAGGAACGCTTGCCCGCCAGCTTGCGCTCCCCTCGTGCCTGCGCCTGTGCGGCCACAAAAGCCTGCGGCTGCCAGAGCTGAAAATGATCCGCCCGACCGACGAAGGTCACTTCGTCCGAGATGCCGGTAAAGCCACGAATGAAATCCGTGACCATCAGCCGCCCCTCGGCGTCGAGCTTCATGAAGACCCCGCCTCCATGAATGAGAAGCGACATCTCGTTCGCATCCGGCGAAAACGGATCCTCCGCAGCAATCTGCCGTTCGAATCTTTCGAGAAGATCCGGACCGCCGATGCTGATCGCCGGAAACACAAAGTCCTGGAAGCCGTAGAGCTCCTGGACATTGCGCTGCGCCAGCACGGATCGGAAAGCCGAAGGCACGGAAACCCTGCCCTTGGCGTCGATCCTGTTGGTCGCATTCGAAAGGAAGCGGCTCATGACACGAAACATCCGTTCCCGCAGGGATCCGGACGACCATGAGACGCCCGAAACTCCCGATATCAGGCACAACTTCGCAAGCCGGATGAGCAAAAACCCCTCCGACGCTTCCGGAGAGGAAGACGCCTTTGCTTTGCGATAAATGGGCAGATAATTGCCCTGGTGCAGTGCGCATTTGGGATAGCATGGGACCATATGGGCGTCAATGGGATAGGCCTACTTTGCAATAGACGCATGATCAAAAATTTATAAGCCGTTAAGTTTAACAAAGGGTTAGCGGCGTCATCTTACAAATGACACGCATTGGTGTCCCTAAAGGAAAAATCCATCCGATGGATGCATAAACATCTGCTTGAAAACAGCCGGTTTCAGCGACTTACGCTGAAAATCCGGCTGCCGCGCCCTCAAGATGATAATCGCCAGTTGGCCTGTAAGCCGGGTTCTGTATGGCTCCGGCGCGAACCGGAACGTGGCAGCCATTCCTCTGGGACAGCGTTCGCACGCTGCCTCACGCAACCCACCCGGATGACTGGCCTGGAAACCAGCCGGAAGACCTTTCGGCCTACCGCGTCATCCCTATTCGGTCTTGCTCCCGGTGGGGTTTACCGTGCCATTTCCGTTGCCGGAGATGCGGTGGGCTCTTACCCCACCCTTTCACCCTTACCTGTCATGACAGGCGGTTTGCTTTCTGTGGCACTTTCCCTGAGGTCGCCCTCGCCGGACGTTATCCGGCACCGTGTTTCCGTGGAGCCCGGACTTTCCTCACCCTACCGCCTTTCGGCATTGGTAAAGCGCGGCTGCCCAGCCAACTGGCAGGGCTCCCATAAACGAGAGAGATCGCAATTGCTATCGAAATCAAAATTTACCTACCGAAATTGCGGTGTGAAATCCGTCGAGTAGCCCTGTTCGCCGATTCTTCCTGACAAAAGCAGCTCGGCTCCAAGCCGGCCGATTTCGTCCGAGCTCTTGGCCGACGTCCCGGCGCAGCCCGTCAACACCGCGATCTCGGGCGATGAGCTATAGCCGATCATCGGATAGCCGCTTTCCGTATGCGACACGACGCAGGCGGCCGTCGAAATCGAAAGCGGCACCATATCGGGCACAAGACCTTCAACGATGCGTTTGAGATGCGCGCGCACCGTATCGCGCCCCCCGGTCTTGAACCAGGCGCGCATTTCCGTGTCGTCGCGGAGCGCCAGATCGTCAGGATCGCCGCCGATCTTCAGGTAGAATTTACCGTCAGGATACCGGATGGGCGGCAGCAGGTAGATATCGATGCCGGGCGCCCGGAGAATGAGCGACGGCATCGCGGCCAGGCGCGCCGCGTCGGCATCGCTTACCTCGAAAAGCGTCACGGTCCGGGCATAAACAGTCATAGCAACGGGCTGCGGTAACAGATTCTCCGCAATGGAAAATCCGCCAGCTGCCAGCAGCACCTTTTCAGCACGATGGCTCAGGCCATCTGATGTCTCGACGACAGCCGACCCACCTTCGCTGCGGATCGAAACGACATGATCGCGGATGATCGTGGCGCCTGCCTTTTCCGCCAGCAACGATTGGGCTTTCACAAGCTTACGCGGACTGATGTGGCCGGCCCCCCTCGCCTCGAAGACGCCCGCGCCCCCATCGGGAAAGGCGAAGAAGGGAAAGGCAGCCTTCAGCCCCTGCTCGTCGAGCAGGCTGGTCTCGACGCCGAGTGAAACGGCGGCCTGTCGGGTTTTCTCGAGATAATCGCCCCCGGTCGGCGCGACGACGACGCAGCCGACCTCGCGATAGAAATCGATCCCGCTGTCGCGGGCGATCTCGCCATAGCGGTCGATCGAGCGGTTGGCGAGCAGTGCCCAATTGCGGTCGGGATCGATGGTGCGGGTGATGCGCCCCTCGTCATAATGGCTGGCGAAGACGCCCTGATGCGCCTTGCGGTCATCAGGCTCATCAGGGCCGATGACGGCGACGCCGTCCGTCTGGCGTGCCAGATATTTTGCGGCCGCGGCACCCATCATGCCGCGGCCGATAACGATGAACCTGAAATCGACCGCCATATCGCACCTCGCTAAATTCCAGCGATACCATAGCAATCATCTTGAATCATCCAGCTCTTTGTCAGGGATATGCGCTTCAGCGCTCAGAGCATTGCCAGAACCTTGCCGCAATAGGACTTGGACACCGGGTTCATGCGCGTGGCGCCATGGCCGGCATTGTATTTGAGGATGGTGTTGCAGGTCTCGCCACCACCGAGATCATGGGCGGCAGCCAGATATTTCATGCCGTACTTGATGTTGGTTTCCGGATCGAACAGGCCCTTGGCGCTGCCGGAATAGCCCATCATGCGGGCAGTTGCAGGCTTTATCTGCATCAGGCCGATTTCACCGTGGCTGCCGCGCGCATTCGGATTGAAATTGCTTTCAATGCGGATGACCGCGGTCGCAAGCGCAACCGGTACATCATATTGGTTCGCATATTTGCTGATCAGTACGGAATAGGAATTGCCGGAAACATTGGCGACGGGGTAACCGCTCTGGCGCTCGACCGACTTCAGCGGGCGTTCCGCCGTCTTGAGCGGACGCTTCGCCGGCTTGACCGAACGCTCCGCTTTCTTCAACGGACGCTCTGTCTTCTTCGAAGGACGCTCGACTTTCTTCACCGGCGCATCGGCTCGCACACCCCAATCATTCGCAAAGGCAAAGCTATTTCCCGCCAGCACCATGCCAACGCATGTTGCAGCAACAACAATCAGTTTTCTCATGTAGTCTTGAACACTCCGACCCAAAGAATTTCCGGACGGCGCGCCTCGCTGTCACAATGAATACCAGATCAAGGACCGATCTGGATTCCCGGTAATTCTTATCGTTTCACATAACGCCCTTGGTTTAACTCGAAAACAAGCCCGAGCCCCGCTTGGCGGACGTTCTTAGACCATCGCAATGAGGAGATAATAGGGAAATGATGTGGCAGGCCGAATTTCGCGCTGCAGTGCGAAATTCGGCGTTTCAGTAATTGTCGAGGAATCAGGAATAACGCGGCAAAGCCGACAGCAGCCGGTGCAGCGTGTCGATCGTCGAGAAATCGGCGATGCCATCTATCCGTTCGGGCCGAAAATGCCGCTGGAAAGCTTCGACGTCACCCGCCGTTTTTTCCGAGAATTCGCCTGTGATTTCAGTGCCGTAACCATAAAGAGACAGCATCGACTGCAGCGCTTCCACAGGTTGGCCGGTATCGCCGCGTTGGAAGAAGCGCCCGCCGGTGATCGTTGCCGGCTCGACCCAGTGCCCGATGCCTGCTTGGTGGAGCGCGGCCCAGGGGAATTTCTCGCCCGGATCGACCTTGCGGATCGGAGCGACATCGGAATGCCCGAGGACCCGTTCCGGCGCGATCGACCAACGTTTGACACAGTCGCGACACAATTTGATCACCGCGGCGATCTGCTCTTTCGGATAATCAGGAAGCCCGCCGGGATGGCCTGCATTGGCGACCTCGATGCCGATCGACAGTGAATTGATGTCGGTCTCGCCGTGCCAGCTGCTTTTCCCCGCGTGCCAGGCACGCCGTGTCTCCGGCACGAGCTGTACCACCTCGCCGTTCTCATGCACGAAATAATGGCTGGAGACCTGGCTTTCGGCGCGACAGAGCCAGTCGAGCGCGCCATCTGCCGTCGGCATGCCGGTATAGTGCAGCAGGATCATGTCGGGACGGCGCCCGTCCGCCCGTTCGCCATGGTTCGGCGAAGGCTGCACGCGGGCGCTTCTGCAGTCGGCCTCGAAAGAGGTCATGCGGCGCGGCGTTCCTTCTCGATCGCCTCATAGGCCGCGTTCAGCGCCGCCATGCGCTCATTGGCGATCACATGGAATTCCTTCGGCACGCCGCGCGAGATCAGCCGGTCGGGATGATGTTCGCTGACGAGGCCGTGGTAACGGCGGCGGATGGTCGGGAAATCATCCGAAGGCGACACACCGAGCACCTTGTAGGGATCGCCGCCGGACGAGACGTGGCGGGCGGCGATCTGCTCGAAGCGGGTTTCGCTCATCTGGAAGATCTCGCCGATATGGCCCAGGAAATTCAGTTCCTTCTCGTGGATCAGCCCGTCGGCCTTGGCGATGTGGAAGAGGCCGTCGAGCACGTCTTCCAGCACCGGGCAATTGGCCGCACAGGTAACGCAGAGCGTGGAGAGCCGTTCGGCATAAGCTTCGTAGCCGGCGACGTCCTGCCGCGCGAGATTGTAGAGCCTGGCGACATTCTTCGCCTGATCCTGCGGAAACTCGAAGATTTCGCGAAAAGCTTCGACCTCCTTCTCGCTGACGATGCCGTCGGCCTTGGCCATCTTGGCCGACAGCGCGATGATCGCCACCGAGAAAGCCACCTTACGCCGGGTCTCGGGATCGCCTTCAAAAACCGTGCGGATAGCCTCGACCACCGCAGACAGCGCATTGCCTGCGGTATTGCCAATGGCATTCAACAGTTTTTCCCAGAAGGACATCGAAAATCTCACACACTTGTCAACTTATAGAGAAACAGCTTGACCAAAGAATCGCAGCCTTTGCAAGGCGACTATTCGTCGTAGGGCCGAACACAGTTTTCACGATTTGGTAATTGTCGCACCGCAGCAAACGATTCATCACGCCCGCTTTCATCTCGCGTGAGGGCATGGCCGGCGGTCGCCGGCATTGCCGGGCATGTGGATTCCGGAGCTCGCGGCGGAAATTTCCACGGGCAGTTCCCGACACGCAGACCGGGTTGAAACGATTATATCAGCACTTCGCGTCGCCTTTACGATGCAACACGGCAGAAAGGCGCATTTTTCGTAAATTCTTTACTTTACAGGGCCCTTTCCCTGCCGCATCCATGCGCTAGCTAAGCTGCCGCACCGAAACACCGTAGGAGGGATCATGGCCAAACAGAAAGTCGCAATGCTGACCGCCGGAGGCCTGGCGCCCTGTCTTTCGTCCGCCGTCGGCGGCCTCATCGAACGCTATAGCGACGTCGCGCCCGAACTCGAAATCGTCGCTTACAAGTCGGGTTACCAGGGTGTGCTCCTTGGCGACAGCATCGAGATCAGCCGCGCGATGCGCGAAAAGGCGCCGCTGCTGCACCGCTACGGTGGCTCGCCGATTGGCAACAGCCGCGTCAAGCTCACCAATGCCGCCGACTGCGTCAAGCGCGGCCTCGTCAAGGAAGGCGAGAACCCGCTGCGGGTCGCCGCCGAACGCCTCGCCAATGACGGCATCACCATTCTCCACACGATCGGCGGCGACGACACCAACACCACGGCCGCCGACCTTGCCGCCTACCTCGCCGCCAACGGCTACGATCTCACCGTCGTCGGCCTGCCGAAGACTGTCGACAATGACGTCGTGCCGATCCGCCAGTCGCTCGGCGCCTGGACGGCCGCCGAAGTCGGCGCTCATTTCTTCGACAATGTCGGCAACGAACAGACCGCCGCCCCCCGCACCCTCGTCATCCATGAAGTCATGGGCCGCCATTGCGGTTGGCTGACGGCGGCCACCGCCCGCGCCTATCTGCAGCGCACCAGCCGCAACCAGTATGTCGACGGCCTGATGATGGACGCGCACCTGAAGAGTATCGACGCCGTCTACCTGCCTGAGATGGCCTTCGACCTCGACGCCGAGGCCGCCCGGCTGAAGGAAAGCATGGACCGCAACGGCCACGCCACGGTCTTCGTCTCGGAAGGCGCCTGCCTCGACGCCATCGTCGCCGAGCGCGAAGCCGCCGGCGAGACCGTCAAGCGCGATGCTTTCGGCCATGTGAAAATCGACACGATCAATGTCGGCGCCTGGTTCCAGAAACAGTTCGCCAATCTGCTCGACGCCGAGCGTTCCCTGGTGCAGAAATCAGGTTATTTCGCCCGCTCGGCGCCCGCCAACGGCGATGACCTCAGGCTGATCCAGAGCATGGTCGATCTCGCCGTCGAAAGCGCGCTCAATAAGGTCTCCGGCGTCACCGGCCATGATGAAGGCCAGAACGGTAAATTGCGCACTATAGAATTCCCGCGCATCAAGGGCGGCAAGGCTTTTGACCTTTCGACGGCATGGTTTGCCGAAGTCATGGACAATATAGGCCAGAAATACAAAGAAGCGTGATTGACGGATGGTTAATATGATGTCTTTGCTTGTTCCTGAGGAATAGGAGGAGACACCATGTCACTTGAAGCTTGGCTCGCTTTTGCGGCCGCATCCGCCATCATGCTGGCCATACCGGGGCCGACGATACTGCTCGTCGTTTCCTATGCGCTCGGTCATGGGCGCCGGACGGCGTTCGCGACGGTGGGCGGCGTGGCGCTTGGTGACTTCACGGCGATGACGGCCTCTCTCTTCGGTCTCGGTGCCGTCCTGGCCGCCTCCGCGACCCTCTTCACCGTCTTGAAGTGGATCGGCGGCGCCTATCTGATCTGGCTGGGAATCAAGCTCTGGCGGGCTCCCATCATCGGCGAACCGGTTGCCGACAACGACAATCTGCCGGAGGAGAAGTCGCTCAAGATCTTCCTCCACGCCTATCTCGTCACCGCCCTCAATCCGAAGAGCATCATCTTCTTCGTCGCCTTCGTGCCGCAGTTCCTCAATCCGGCCCTGCCCTTCGTCGGGCAGATGGCGATCATGGAAGCGACCTTCCTCGTGCTGGCGATCCTCAACGCTTCCGCCTACGCCTTTCTCGCCCATAGCGCGCGCGGACTGATTCGCAAGGCGAGCATCCAGCGCGCCGTAAACCGAACCGGAGGCACTCTGCTGATCGCTGCAGGCGCCGTAACGGCCGGGTATCGCCGTATTGCAGCGTAGAAATATTCCGAAATATTCCGTGGTTGCCGGAATGCCACGAATAGGTTAATGGGGTCACCAGGGCTTAAGGCTTTTGGTAACTTTTATACGCTGCCGGGGCGGCGCGATTTCACGAAAGTGGCGGAATGGTAGCGATCGGATTATCCGGCCTGAAACGTAGTCTTATCGTTTCCACGATACTCTGCGGTGTGATGACGGGATGCGCCAGCGTCGAATACACCTCCCAGGCCGAACTGACAGCTGCCCAGACCGTCGTGCCAATGCCGAAACCCGGCGAAGATGCAACACTCGCCGCGATCCCGACAGCCGAAGGCGCAGCCGGTCAGGCGGTTGCCGGCGCCACCATTCCCCAGGCATCATCCCCCTCCCTGACCGCAACGGCGATGCCGACCGTGACAGCCTCTCAGCCTGCCGATCTCACCATGCAGGCGGGCATACAGCCGGCAGCCTACGCGCAGATTCCGTTGACGCCCGAGATGACGGCGATCCAGTCCGTCGTGCCGACGCCGCGTCCGGGAACGCCGGCACAGCCGACGACGCAGCTTGCCTTTGCCGCGACACCGCAAAACAGCGCGCTTGCAGCACTTGCCGCAGTCGACACCACGCCGCGCGCCGGCATGGATTACGGTTTCGACGAATCCGGGCCGATCGATCCGCCGACCGCCCCCCCGATGTTCAGCGACGACGACAAAGACGATGCACCTACGGTCGAGAAGAGCTTTGTCACCAAGCTCATCCAGAAATATTCGAAGGTCTACGAAATTCCCGAGACGCTGCTCCATCGCGTCGTCCACCGCGAGAGCCGCTATAATGCGAAGGCCTACAACAAGCGCGGCTATTTCGGCCTCATGCAGATCAAGTACAACACCGCCAAGTCCATGGGCTATGACGGTGCCCCGGGCGGCCTCTTCGATGCCGAAACCAACATAAAATATGCCGCGAAATATCTGCGCGGCGCTTGGCTCGTCTCCGACAGCAAGGAAGACGATGCCGTTCGCCTCTACGCCCGCGGCTATTATTACGACGCCAAGCGCAAGGGCATGACCGACATCGCCCACGGTAACTACTGAAACCCGGCAATTGCTGAAACAACCGCGCCGCGCGTCTTTTCAGGCGCGCAAAGGACGCTGTAGCATTTGAATATGCAGCAGAGATTGAACAAACCCGGGCCTTATGGCTGCGGCTGGGCTTGCCGTTGCGATCCGGCCTGCTGCTCCGGCGCTCCCGATTGCGGCAAGGCCGCCAGGATCGCCTTGAGTAGCGTCCGCGGCTGGTAGCCGAACCAGCTCGGCGTCAGTCCGAGCCGAACCACGACCAGATTGGCGGACGGCACGATCGCCATGCTCTGCCCGTCATGCCCCGTCAGCCAGAACGTATCCTCCGGCAGCCCAAACGCGGCGCTCGAGCCGCCGCCGGGAGCGAGCCAGGCCTGGCCCTGCGTGTACCGGCCGTTCGAAGCAGCCGTCGGCGTGCGCATGGCGCCGACGAAACCCTCCGGCAGTAGCCGCCGACCGTTCCACACGCCGTCCTGCAGCAGAAACTGCCCGAAGCGCGCCCAATCACGCGCCGTCGCATAGAGATAGGAGCTCCCGGCGAACGTGCCGCGCGCATCGAGCTCGAATACGGCGCTCGTCATGCCCAGCGGCGCAAACAGCGCGTCATGCGGATAAGCAAAGGCCGCCTGAGCGTTGCCGACCCTGTCCATCCAGATGCGCGACAAAAGCACCGCCGTGCCACTCGAATAGCGGAATCGCTTGCCGGGGGCCGCCTCCACCGGCGCATGGGCCGGCAGCGATACCATGTCGGGATCGAGATAGAGCATGCGCGTTACGTCGGCGACATCGCCATAATTCTCGTTGAAGGCAAGGCCGCTTTCCATGCCAAGCAGGTCGGAAACCTTTATTTTGGCGCGTGCATCGTCCTTCCACTGCGCCAGCAGATGATCGTCGTCGAAGGAGACCTTGCCGTCGAGCATCAGGCGGCCGAGGATCGCCGCATTGACCGTCTTCGTCATCGACCAGCCGATCAGCGGCGTCTTCGCCGAGAATCCGGGGGCATAGGCTTCCGCGACGATGCGACCATCCCGCACCACCACGACCGCCCGCATGGCCGGGCCGGCAAGCCCGGCATCGGCCAGCACAGCGGCAATCTTCCCGTCGGAATCGCCGACGCCCTCGCCCTGCGGCCATAATGCATCGTTCGTCTCCATCTTGGCCGGCGGATCGAAGGGCACGGCATTCGCCGCCGCTTCGAAATCGCCGTCCGGCACACTCGTGCAGCCGAGCCCGCCGCGATAGAGCGCATAACTCGATGCGAACAACCCCATGAAGCGAGCCGTCACGCGGCCGTTGTCACGGTCGACGCTGACGCGCACAAGCCGGAGCAGCGGGTTTCCCGGCGCCTGCACATCGTCCTCCAGCACGTCCTCGGCGTTGCGGCCGGCGATGAAGACATTGGAACAGACAATCTTGGCGGCATAGCCGTCGCCGACGCGCAAAAGTTCCGGCGGCCTGACGAACAACCAGGCAGCGCCGGCAACGACGATGAGAACAAGAAGGAGAGTAAGCGCCTTCAGGACACGCGGGACAAATCGCATGGCATTCCTCCGAATGCCCGGAGAGAAGCAGGAATTCCGTCTGCCGGAAAGGGGGCGGCGCGAAGAAGATCCGTCGCCTCGATCACTTTCAGAGGAGTTTGATGTTTTCGAACGGCGCGCGCCCACAGCCCACGTCATCAAACTGTAGCAGTGGCGCGCTACACGCCCTGAACGCTAAAAAGGTGACAGACTCATGTCAGAATTTGCACCGGATGCCGGCTTCCGCAAGAACCGGAAACTCAAAGACGCCCTTCTTCGCCACAAGGCTTTTTCGAAGGATGGCTTTTCCGAGCGTCTCTTCGGGCTTCTCTTCTCCGGCCTCGTCTATCCGCAGATCTGGGAGGATCCGGATCTCGACATGCAGGCGATGGAGCTGAAACCGAACCATCGCATCGTCACCATCGGCTCCGGCGGCTGCAACATGCTCGCCTATCTCTCCAAGGCGCCGGCCTCGATCGACGTCGTCGATCTCAACCCGCACCACATCGCGCTGAACCGACTGAAGCTTGCCGCCTTCAAGCACCTTCCCGGCCATGCCGATCTCGTCCGCTTCCTGGCAATGCCGAACGAGAAGTCGAACAGCCGCGCCTACGACCAGCATCTCGCCGCCCGCCTCGATGAGGCGACCCGCAGCTACTGGAACGGCCGTAAGTTCGGCCGTCGCCGCGTCACAGTCTTCGACCGCAACATTTACGAAACGGGCCTGCTCGGCCGCTTCATCGGCGCCGCCCACCTTCTTGCCCGCCTGCATGGCGTCAAGCTGCGCGAGATGACCAAGACCCGCTCGATCCGCGAGCAGCGCCAGTTCTTCGACGAGCAGATTGCGCCGCTCTTCGAAAAGCCGGTCGTGCGCTGGATCACCGGCCGCAAAAGCTCGCTCTTCGGCCTCGGCATTCCGCCGCAGCAATATGACGAACTCGCAAGCCTTGCTGCGGATCATTCGATCGCGCCGGTGCTGAAGCACCGCCTGGAAAAGCTCGCCTGTCATTTCCCGATGAGCGACAACTATTTCGCCTGGCAGGCCTTCGGCCGTCGCTACGGCACCGAGGCGGAAGGCCCGCTGCCGACCTATCTGAAGTCGGAACACTATCAGGTGATCCGCGCCAATGTCGACCGCGTCAACGTTCACCACGCAAGCTTCACCGAGCTTCTGGCCCGCGAGCCGGCCGCCTCGCGCGACCGATATATCCTGCTCGACGCGCAGGACTGGATGACGGACGAGCAGCTGAACGACGTCTGGAGGGAGATTACCCGCACGGCGCGCGAAGGCGCCCGCGTGATCTTCCGCACCGCCGCCGAAAAGAGCATCATCGAAGGCCGACTGGCTCCGGTAATCCGCGACCAGTGGGATTACTTCGAGGAGAAGTCGCGTGAGCTGACTGCGCTCGATCGCTCGGCGATCTACGGCGGCTTCCACATTTATGGGAAGAAGGCGTGACCAAGGTCGATACCGATATGGCAGCAAAGGACGATGAACATGCCAGCCTGATGGATGGCATGTATCGCTATCAACGCCATATCTACGACCTCACCCGCAAATATTATCTTCTCGGCCGCGACAGCACCATCCGTAATCTCGACGTTCCCGAGGGCGGCACCCTGCTTGAAGTCGGCTGCGGCACCGGGCGCAACATGGCCTTCGCCCACCGGCATTTCCCGACCGCCAAGCTGTTCGGCCTCGACATTTCCCAGGAAATGCTGATTTCAGCGCGCAAGACCTTCGCCAACAAGGCGACAATCCCGGAATTCCGCGTCGCCGACGCCACGGCGTTCACGCCGCGCGAATTCGGCGTCAGCGGCTTCGACCGCATCCTGATTTCCTACGCCCTGTCGATGATCCCGGACTGGCAGCGCGCCGTCGATGCATCGATCGCCGCCCTCAGTCCCGGCGGCCAGCTGCACATCGTCGATTTCGGCCAGCAGGAAGGCCTGCCGGGCTGGTTCCGGCGCATGCTGCAGTCTTGGCTTGCGAAATTCCACGTCACGCCGCGTCACGATCTGCGCGAGGTCCTGGAAGCGCAAGCCCATGAAAACAACGCGACATTGTTGTTTAATACCGTCGGCGGCGGTTATGCCTGGCGGGCAGCCATTATCAGCAAGCGCTCATAATTCGCTTGAAACTAACCGATTTTTTACGTTGATATGGTGAAAAAAGGGTTATCCTCTGCCGACTCGTCTTTTTCGAAGGTCAGGCTGTGGGGCAAAGAGATCATTCGAGCTACGACGGGACGCCCATGCGCCGGCTATTGTTTTGCGTTTTGCCCTTGGCCGTCCTTTTGGCCGGCTGCAGCTCCTCGGGTTATGACTATCTCGAAACGGCGTCGATCAAGCCGAAGACGCGCTTCAAGGACACCGATCCCCAGGATTTCGGAGCAAAGCATCCGCAGCAGAATCCGGTGCACGGCATCGATATTTCCAAATGGCAGGGCGATATCGACTGGGGCACGGTGAAGAATTCCGGCGTCGCCTTCGCCTTCATCAAAGCCACCGAAGGCAAGGACAGGCTCGATCCGCGCTTCGACGAATACTGGCGAGAGGCTGGCGCCGCCGGCATCCCGCACGCTCCCTATCATTTCTACTATTTCTGCTCCTCCGCCGATCAGCAGGCCGACTGGTTCATCCGCAACGTGCCGAAGGCGGCCATGCGCCTGCCGCCGGTGCTTGACGTCGAATGGAACGGCGAATCGAAGACCTGCCGCTACCGTCCCGACGCTGAAACGGTGCGCGCCGAAATGCAGCGTTTCATGGACCGGCTGGAGGCCTATTACGGCAAGCGGCCGATCATCTATACCTCGGTCGATTTCCACCGCGAAAATCTCGTCGGCTACTTCCAGGATTATCATTTCTGGGTCCGTTCGGTGGCAAAACACCCCGAGGAGACCTATTCCGACCGCCGTTGGGCCTTCTGGCAATATACCTCGACCGGCGTTATTCCCGGCATCCGTGGGCCGACCGACATCAATGTCTTTGGCGGCAGCGCAAAGAACTGGAACAATTGGGTCGCCGCCGTTTCCAAGGATAGAAATTCTTAGTAACGTCTTGCGATGTTTCTTGCTTCCGTCACATTCGTCTGTGAAAGCGACGGAAATCTGTTTGATATAAGGACCGCATCCATGCACCGCTCGCTCGCAAGCCGCTCTGCACTCGCCCTTCTGTTTGCCTTCGCCCTCGCAGGCGGCGCGTCCGCCCAGCAGGCGCCGGGCGCAGCCCCGGCAGCGCCCTGCGGCGGCGATCTATCCACCTTCCTCGAAGGCGTCAAGAAAGATGCGGTCGCAGCCGGCGCCAGTGCGGCAGCCGCCGACGAGGCCTTCGCCGGCGCCGAGATCGATCCCAAGGTCCTGAGTCGCGATCGCGCGCAGGGCGTCTTCAAGCAGACCTTCCTCGAATTCTCCCAGCGCACCGTCAGCCAGGCCCGCCTCGACATCGGCCGCCAGAAGATGAAGCAATATGCCGATGTCTTTGCCCGCGCCGAGCAGGAATTCGGCGTGCCCCCAGGCGTCATCACCGCCTTCTGGGCGATGGAAACCGATTTCGGCGCCGTCCAGGGCGATTTCAACACCCGCAACGCTCTGGTGACGCTGTCGCATGACTGCCGCCGCCCGGAACTCTTCCGCCCGCAGCTGATCGCCCTTATCGAGATGGTCCAGCATGGCGACCTCGACCCCGCCACCAATACCGGCGCCTGGGCCGGCGAGATCGGCCAGGTGCAGATGCTGCCGCGCGACATCATTGCCTACGGCATGGATGGCGACGGCGACGGCCATGTCCGCCTGAAACAGAGCAGCCCGGACGCCATCCTGACGGCGGCGAAATTCATCCAGCATCTCGGCTTCGAGCGCGGCCAGCCCTGGCTGCAGGAAGTGACCGTGCCCGATAACCTGCCCTTTGAGAAATCTGGTCTTGGCGGCACGATGAAGGCCGCCGAATGGTTCGCACTCGGCGTCAAGCCGCGCGACGGCAATACAGCTTTCGGCGATCTCGAAGGCGACCTTGTGCTGCCGCAGGGCCGCATGGGACCGGCCTTCATCGCCTATCCCAATTTCAAGATCTATCTCGAATGGAACAAGTCGTTCATCTACACGACCTCGGCCGCCTATTTCGGAACACGCCTTTCGGGCGCCGAACCCTATCTCAAGGGCGCGCCGGAACAGGGGCTCGCCAGCGATCAGATGAAGGCGCTGCAAACCAAGCTGCAGTCGCTCGGCCATGATGTCGGAGAAATCGACGGCATTCTCGGTTCCGGCACACGCGTCGCGATCCAGAAGGAGCAGCAACGCCTCGGCATGCCGGCCGACGGCTGGGCGACGCCGGCCCTTCTCAACGCCCTCTGATCCCCGCGGACGCCCAACCGCCGCCCGCTTCGCAAGAAACGGGTGGCGCGGTCCGCCGCCTGCGCTAAAGCATGAAATCGAAAACCGGCTTTCGGCAAAACGGCTTGCGGTGGAGGAATCTGCATGGACAGCAGAATGAATGCCTGGACCTGGGGGCTGCTGGTGCTGCTCGGCCTGATCTGGGGCGGCTCCTTCTTCTTTGCCCGCATCGCCGTCCACCACGTGCCGCCACTGACTCTCGTCTTCTTCAGGCTGCTGCTCGCAGCGCTGGCGCTGCATATTTATATCGCCGGCCGTTTCGACTTCTATGCGATCCTCAAGGCCCGCTGGCGCGAATTCCTGATCCTCGGGCTCATCAACAACGCCCTGCCGCATGCGCTGATCTTCTTCGGCCAGACCCGCATCGGCGCCGGTCTTGCGGCGATCCTGAATGCGACGACGCCGATCTGGACCGTGCTGATCGCCAACTACTTCACCTCAGACGAAAAGCTGTCGCCGACAAAGATCGCCGGTTGCCTCGTCGGGCTGGCCGGAACGATCGTGCTGATCGGCCCCGGCATGTCGGCCGGTGGCCAGGCCCCGCTCTGGGCGCTGCTTCTTCCCGTGCTTGCCGCAATCTCCTATGGTTTCGCCGCCACTTACGGCAAACGCTTCAAGAATGTTCCCGCCCCTGTTACCGCAGCCGGCCAGTTGACCGCCTCTTCGCTGATTGCGCTGCCGCTGTCGCTGCTGGCCGATCGTCCCTGGGCGCTTGCCGCACCGCCGCTCGATGCCCTCCTCGCCATCCTGGCTTTGGCGCTGCTGTCGACCGCCTTCGGCTACATCCTCTATTTCCGCATCATGGCGGCGGCCGGCGCCACCAATGCCTCGCTCGTCACCCTGCTGGTGCCGCCGAGCGCCATCCTTCTCGGCGTGCTCTTCCTCGGAGAAAGGCTGGCACTGAGCGAGTTTGCCGGCATGGCGCTGATCGGTTTCGGCCTCGTCATTCTCGACGGCCGCGCCTATCGGCTGCTGGCCAAGGCCGCCTGATGCTGGTTGCGAATTCCACATGTTTTCAACCGGTTGCGATCCTGCCATGTTTTGGGCGCATAGGTAAATGCGCAATCGCCCGATTTAACGACATGTTAAAATCTGTGAACAAAATTTTTTGAAAATTAACAAATAATTTCAAATGCTTGCCGAATCGCTATTCGACTTATCCACTGAACCCTTCTGCAGCGCAGCATAAGATCTGCTTCCCAACCGACATATTTCAGACATATTATTGGCCGGTTAACGCGAGGAGACAGACATGGGACTCACGCAATCCTTGAATGTTCTGTTGGTCAGTGCAGCGTTTGCTTTCGTCTTGTCCATGCTCTTCATCTGAGCTGGCCGACGAAAGTGTAATGACTGATAGTGCCTAAACTCCTGAAGAACTGATCAATCCGCCAACGAAAAAGCGCATGTCCCGCCCGACATGCGCTTTTCACTTTTACAGCGCCGCGCGTCTTTCAGACGCGCAAAGATCAGGCGGCTGCGCCCGCACTTTTTGCTACCCGGCGCGAGAGGCCGAGATTGTCGAGCACGGCGGAAACCAGCGGCGCACGGTTCATCGTATAGAGATGGAAGTCGTGGATACCGCGCCGGACGAGATCTTCGATCTGTTCGGCAGCGACTTCGGCGGCGACCTTCGCTCGCTCCTCGGGCTTGTCGTCGAAGCCCGCAAAGCGCTCGTCGAGGAAGGCGGGGATAACAGTGCCGCAGGCCCCGGCGAAACGCTTGAGCTGCGTCAGGTTCTGGATCGGCATGATACCGGGCACGACGGGGATCGAGATGCCGGCGCCGCGCACCCGCTCCAGGTAGCGCTCGAAATTGTCGTTGTCGAAGAAGAACTGCGTCAGTGCCCGGTCGGCGCCATTGTCGGCCTTGCGCTTCAGCATGTCGATATCGGCCGCCGTATCACGGCTTTCCGGGTGTTTTTCCGGATAGGCGGAAACCGAAATCTCGAAATCGCCGACTTCCTTCAGGCCGGCCACCAGCTCCGCCGCATTGGCATAACCGCCGGGATGCGGCTGGTAGGGCGCGCCGGCACCGCCGGGCGCATCGCCGCGCAGCGCCACGAAATGCGTCACGCCGGCTTTGCGGAAGGTGTCGACCACCTGATGCGTCTCTTCCTTCGTCGCGCCGACGCAGGTGAGATGCGAGGCGGTGGCAAGCGGCGTCTGCGAGAGGAAGCGCGTGACGGTGGAGAGTGTCGGCGCCTTGGTGGTGCCGCCGGCGCCATAGGTCACCGAGACGAAATCCGGGTCCCAGTCCTGCAACTGGCCGACGGCGTGCCAGAGCTGGCCTTCCATCTCCTCCGATTTCGGCGGGAAGAATTCGAAGGAGACTCTAATCTCGTTGCGGCCGCGTGCTTCGTTTTTCAAAGCCATGTCATACCCTCCCGGCAAATGTAGGTTCGGCGCCTTCGCTCGTCTGCGAAGCCATGAGGCGCCTCGGATCGCGCGCGAGCCAGACGGTGACCGTCAACCCCTGCCCGCTTTGCTGACCCGGATGAAGATCGACGACCTGCTCGACGTCGAGCCCGGCCTTGCGCAACCAGTCGGACATTGCCTGGTGCGAAAAGCCGAGACGGACATGCGCATGCTCGTCGCGGAGATATTCGAGCGTGTGCGGCGCAAGGTCGATGACCACGAGCCGGCCGCCCGGCCGGAGCATGCGCGCCGCTTCCGCGATCGCAATCTCTGGCTGATCGAAGAAATGCAGCACCTGATGGATCGTCACCAGATCGAAATCCTGTCCCTCGAACGGCAGGTTCAGGATGTCGGCGTGGCGCACGGTGGCCTTGGTGATGCGGGACTTGTCGAGATTGGCGCGCGCCACGCTCAGCATGTCGCGGCTGGCATCGACGCCGGTCGCCCGGCGGTAGAGCCCGGACAGGAGTTCGAGGATGCGGCCGGTGCCGGTGCCGAGATCGAGCAGCGAGTCGATCGGCTGGCTGCCGAGCAGCCGGATGACGGCGGCGTCGACCTCCTCATCGGCGGCATGCAGGCGGCGAAGCTCGTCCCATTCGGCCGCGTTGCGGCTGAAATAGGCCTGTGCCCGCTCGGCGCGCTGGCGCTTGACCTGCGAAAGCCGCTCGCCGTCGCGAAGGATGGTCGGATCGTTCTCAGAAACATGCTTCAGCAACGCCCGCACCAGCATGGCGGCCTTACCGTCCTGCTTGAGGCGGAAATAGGCCCAGGCGCCCTCCTGGTAGCGTTCGATCAGTTCGGCCTCGCCGAGCAGCTTCAGGTGGCGGGAGATGCGGGGCTGGGATTGGCCGAGAATTTCGGTAAGATCGGTCACCGTCAGATCGCCGCCGTCAAGAAGCGCCAGAAGACGCAGGCGCGTGGGCTCGCCGGCCGCCTTCAAGACGTCCACCAGCGCATCCAGTCCAAGCTTCAAGGGTTCGCTCATCTTCGATCCAATCAAGATATAAAGATATCTTTATGTGATTTGAAAAGCGGTGGCAAGCGGCAATTCGCACTCTCCGCGAAATTGGCTGCTCAAATTGCGACAAGGCCTGCCATGAAAAAGCCCCGGCCGAACCGGGGCTTTCGCAAACGGAAAATGAGTGAAATCAGCGTGTCAGGCGCTTGTGAGCCTGGCTGCCCGGGTTGAGGGCGTCGGGGCCGAGGCGGCGAACCTTGTCCTGTTCATAATCCTCGAAGTTGCCTTCGAACCATTCGACATGGCCGTCGCCTTCGAAAGCGAGGATATGCGTCGCCAGACGGTCGAGGAACATACGATCGTGGCTGATGATGATGGCGCAGCCGGCAAAATTTTCCAGCGCGTTCTCCAAGGCACCCAGCGTTTCCGTATCGAGGTCGTTGGTCGGTTCGTCGAGCAGCAGAACGTTGCCGCCGGCCTTCAGCATCTTGGCAAGGTGAACACGGTTGCGCTGACCACCAGAGAGATTGCCGACCTTCTGCTGCTGGTCGCCGCCCTTGAAGTTGAAGGCGCCGCAATAGGCACGGGAGTTCATGTCGAACTTGCCGAGCTTGATGATTTCGGCGCCGCCGGAGATTTCCTCCCAGACCGTCTTGTCGGCCGCAAGGGTGTCACGGCTCTGGTCGACATAACCGAGATGCACGGTCTCGCCGATGCGGATCGAACCGCCATCCGGCGTTTCCTGGCCGGTGATCATCCTGAATAGCGTCGTCTTGCCGGCGCCGTTCGGGCCGATGATGCCGACGATGCCGCCTGGCGGCAGCTTGATCGACAGGTCGTTGATCAGCGTGCGGCCCTCGAAGCCCTTGGTGATGCCGTCCATCTCGATGACCACCTGGCCGAGGCGCTCACTGACCGGGATGATGATCTGCGCGTCGCCGGGACGCTGCTTTTCGGCGGCATCCACCAGCTGCTCGTAGGACTTGATACGCGCCTTGGATTTGGCCTGACGGGCCTTCGGGCTGGAAGCGATCCACTCCTGTTCGCGGCTGATCGCCTTCTGGCGCGATGCGTCTTCGCGGCTTTCCTGCAGCATGCGCTTGGCTTTCGCCTGCAGGTAGGCCGAATAGTTGCCTTCGTAAGGAATGCCACGACCGCGGTCCAGTTCGAGGATCCATCCGGTGACGTTGTCCAGGAAATAGCGATCGTGGGTAATCATCATCACGGCGCCCGGATAGTCGCGCAGATGTTTTTCGAGCCAGGCAATGGTTTCGGCGTCCAGGTGGTTGGTCGGTTCGTCGAGCAGCAGCAGATCGGGCTGCGAAAGCAGCAGGCGGCAGAGCGCGACACGGCGGCGCTCACCACCGGAAAGGCTGGTGACTTCGGCGTCGCGCGGCGGGCAGCGCAGGGCTTCCATCGCCATCTCGACCTGGCTTTCCAGATCCCAGAGGTTCTGGCTGTCGATGACGTCCTGAAGCTTGGCGCCCTCTTCCGCCGTCTCGTCGGAATAGTTCATCATCAATTCATTGTAGCGATCGAGGACGGCCGTCTTCGAGGCAACGCCTTCCATGACATTCTCGAACACCGTCTTGTTGGGATCGAGATGCGGCTCCTGCTCCAGATAGCCGACCGTCGCACCTTCGGCGAGCCAGGCTTCGCCGGTATACTCCTTGTCCTGACCTGCGATGATGCGCAGCACGGTGGATTTACCCGCGCCGTTCGGACCAAGGATACCGATCTTGGCATCCGGGTAGAACGAAAGGTGGATATTCTCCAGGATCTTCTTGTTGCCATAGGCCTTGTTGAGGCCGGACATATGATAGATAAACTGACGTGCCATGCTGCGCTGCTCCGGGCGGGAAACTTCGATTGTGCCGCTATGTAGGCGAAACAGCGCCTGCGGGCAACGCCGAAACCCGGTTTACTCAGGATTTCCGGTCAAAAGCCCGCAGCGTCGACGACGCCCTCGTCACAACCGAACGACGTTTTTCCAGCACCCTGGATCAGATCGGCGAGGCCGGCACTTTTCGCCGATGCCGCCCCGGCGGCTTCCGAAAGCCCGATCGTCAGTTCGCTGATCATCCTGACATTACCGGCCCGCCGGCAGCTCATCTTGACGCGGTCGCCGGCACCCGGCCCGAAGCTCTTGTCGAAAGCCGCCTTGATCGCGTCGGCCTTGACCGGCTTGCCTATATTGGCAGCGAAGAGATCGCGCACGGCCGACGCGTTGAGTGCGCCCACGAGATGCATGCCGACGCCGAAATAGTCGTCGGCGCTCATCTTCGTGCAGGTGCCATGCTTCACCCATTCATGCCGTTCCAGGCCGGATTGCGTGCCGGGCATCGCCTTTGCGAGCGCCGTCTTCGTCTCGGCCGCAAGCGTGACCTCCGGCAGCTTGTTCCAGTCGCCATCCTTGTCGGCGGCCTTCTGCTCGGCGCTTACGCCGCAATAATCCTGCCGCATCGGCCAAAGTCCGTGCAACGAAAAGTTCGTCGCGTCGGGGCGCTCGCCGGTCTGGCTCGCACACTCGGCCTTCTTCTGGTTCGTCTGACAAAAGGCCGGCTGCCAGCTTGCCGCAAGAATGAAGCGGGTGCGCCCGCCAGCCTCCTGCGCCACGGCGGCGCCGGCAACAATCATCGACACGGCAAACGTCAAGGTACGCAACTGCATGCTGCTCATTTCAACCCCCAAAAAAGAACAATACAGGAACAAATAAGCATCAAAATCGAAAGGCCGCAACCCTGAATCGCAACAAGGCCGCAAATTGTTATCAGATAATCAAATGACCATGTTGCAATTACCCGGCGATCTGGTCTGTTGTCGCCGGGAGGACCCACATGTTTTCTGAAACGCAAAGGCTCGCCGTGCCAGGGGCGTTGCTGGCCTATCACCATGCTGAGGCCATCACCCCTCCACGCGGCATCCTGTTGATATCCCATGGCTTGGCCGAACATTCGAAACGATACGCCGTCTTTGCCGAGACGATGGCGGCGCGCGGTTATCACGTCTACGCCCATGATCACCGCGGCCACGGCGAGACGACAGCACCCGATGCACCGGTCGGCCGCTTCGCCCGGCGCGGCGGGGTCGAAAGGGTGATCGGCGACGTCGTCGCCATGCGCGGCCATGCCGCCTCCCGCCATCCCGGTCTGCCGCTGATCCTTTTCGGCCATTCGATGGGCGGCCTCATCGCGCTTAACGCTGCCGTCACCGCTCCGGCCGACTTCGATGCCGTCGCCGTCTGGAATTCGAATTTCGCCGTCGGTCTTGCCGGCCGCGCCGCCCAGGCGATCCTGCTTGCCGAGCGCATGTTCAAGGGCTCCGACGTACCGAGCGGCTTGCTGCCGAAGCTGACCTTCGGCGCCTGGGGCAAATCCATTCCCGGCCGCCGCACCGAGTTCGACTGGCTGTCGCG
Organism: Rhizobium aouanii; assembly: GCF_037002925.1. Taxonomy (NCBI): domain Bacteria; kingdom Pseudomonadati; phylum Pseudomonadota; class Alphaproteobacteria; order Hyphomicrobiales; family Rhizobiaceae; genus Rhizobium; species Rhizobium aouanii. The sequence continues at coordinate 628,916 of NZ_JBAMYD010000001.1, read as the reverse complement.
CAGACCTGATGAAGTCGACAAATATGTCGCCGATCCGCTCTGCGGCTTCGATGCCTCGGTCTCCCTCTGGCTCGATCTCTTCGAACTGACCTTTCGCGCGCCACAGAAAATCCACCTCGACCGGCTGCCGCGAGACATGCCGATCCATCTCGTCGGCGGCGGAGAAGACCCGGCGACCGAGCGTGGAAAAGCCGTGCACTGGCTGTCAAACCATTTGAAAGGTCAAGGCTTCTCCCGTATCAGCACTGAGATATATCAGGATATGCGGCACGAGACGCTGAATGAGATCGGCGCGGATGCGGCAATCGCGGCTTTCGCGGACTGGTGCGACAGGGTCGTCGCAAGATTCTGAGCGACCAATATCCTGAATAACAGGGATTTCATCATGAACAGCACCTCCGCCCGCCCCGTTTCGTCCGCCTCCGACGTGACGACGGGGCTTGTGCTGATGTTTGTCTCGGTGATGTTCTCGCCGCTCATCGATATTTTCGCCAAGCTTGCCATCGTCACCGTCCCGTCTGCGGAGATCACTGCCGGCCGCTTCGCCGTGCAGGCGGTCTGCATGCTGCCGATTGTGATATGGCGGCGCAGCTTCGCCGATTTTTCCTGGCGCCAGAACCTGTTCCATGCCATCCGCGGCGCGATCATCACCGTCTCAATGATCTCCTTCGTCACCACGCTGAAATACATGGCGGTCGCCGACGCGATTGCGATCTTCTTCGTCGAGCCGATCATTCTGACGATCCTCGGCAGCATTTTCCTGAAGGAAACGATCGGCTGGCGGCGCTATAGCGCCTGCGGCGTCGGCTTCTTCGGGGCGATGCTGATCATTCAGCCGAGTTTCGAAGAAGTCGGCTACATCGCGCTTCTGCCTGTCGTCAGCGCGCTCTGCATCGCCATCTTCGTGCTGATGACGCGCGTCCTCTCGCATAGGGAAGACCCTTGGGCGATGCAGTTCCAGATGAGCATCTGGGGCCTGCTCTTCTGCGCCATCCTGCTTTTCCTGGGCCAGGGAACCGGCTCCGATCTCTTCGATCCGGTCATGCCGGATGGCCGCGCCTGGTTCTATGTCGCCGGCGTTGGCGCCATGGCCGCGATATCCGGCATCCTCGGCGTCTATGCCTATCGCGCAGCACCAGCCTCGACGCTGGCGCCGCTGCAATATTTCGAGATCGTCTCGGCGACGATCTTCGCCTGGCTGGTCTTTGGCGACTTCCCGGATGCGATCAAATGGCTCGGCATCATGATTATCATGGCGTCGGGCTTCTACATTGTCTGGCGCGAGCGCCGCTTTGCATCGAAACCGGTATCCGGTACATCAGAGGCGACGCTGGCGCCCTAGATCGAAGAATGACAGCCCGGAGGAACATGACGGAGACCGTGACGAAAAAACCGCCGCTTGCCGGCATCCGGGTGATCGAGCTTGCCCGTGTGCTCGCCGGCCCCTGGGCGGGACAGATGCTCGCCGATCTCGGCGCCGACGTCATCAAGGTCGAAAATCCCGACGGCGGCGACGATACGCGCCAATGGGGGCCACCCTTCGTCGAAGGCGTCGACGGCGAAAATCTCTCGGCCGCCTATTACCACGCCGCCAATCGCGGCAAGCGCTCCGTCACAGCCGACCTGAAGAGCGCCGAAGGCCAGGATCTCGTCCGCCGCCTCGTCTCCACCGCCGACGTGGTCATCGAGAATTTCAAGCTCGGCGGCCTCGTCAAATACGGGCTCGATTATGACAGCCTGCGCAAGATCAACCCGAAGCTCGTCTATTGCTCGATCACCGGCTTCGGCCAGAACGGGCCTTATGCCAGCCTCGCCGGCTACGATTATATCGTCCAGGGCATGTCCGGCTTCATGTCGATCACCGGTGAGCCGGACGGCCAGCCGATGAAGGCAGGTGTCGCCATTGCCGATATCTTCACCGGCATCTATGCCGTCTCGGCGATCGAAGCCGCCCTGATCCACGCCTTGAAATCAGGCGAGGGCCAGTTGGTCGACATGGCCCTGCTCGACGTGCAATCGGCCGTGCTCGCCAATCAGAACATGAATTACCTGGTCTCCGGCGAGACGCCGACCCGCCTCGGCAACGCCCACCCCAATATCTCGCCCTATGAGGTCGTGCCGACGGCGGACGGGTACCTCATTCTCGCGGTTGGAAACGACGGCCAGTTCCGCCGCCTCTGCACCATCCTCGGCCTGGAGGCCATCGTCGGCGACGAGCGTTTCGCCACCAACAAAGCCCGTGTCGGCAATCACGGCGAAGTGCGACGCCTCGTCTCCACCGAAACGTTGAAATGGCAGAAGGCGGATCTCTTGAAGGCCTGCGAAGAGAATGCGGTTCCATCAGGCGCAATCAACACGATCGAGGAAATGTTCGCCCATCCGCAGGTGCAGGCCCGCGGCCTGCGCATCGACCTTGCGGATGCCGCCGGCACCGTGATCCCCGGCGTTAGGACGCCTGTGGTGCTGTCGGAGACGCCGCTACGCTATATCAGGCCGAGCCCGCGTCTCGGCGAACACCAGGCAGAAATTCTGGCGGAACTCGCCGAGCGCGAGAGGAAGGCATCGTCATGAAGAAGGCATTGTCATGAAGAAGACGGGCGGAGAACTGATCGTCGAGGCGCTGAAGGCGAACGGCGTCAAGCGTCTCTCCTGCGTGCCCGGCGAGAGCTTCCTCGTAGTCCTCGACGCGTTGCGCGACAGCGATATCGACGTCCTCGTCTGCCGCCAGGAGGGCGGAGCGGCGATGATGGCGGATTGCTGGGGCAGGCTGACCGGCGAACCCGGCATTTGCATGGTAACCCGTGGCCCCGGCGCCACCAACGCCTCCGCCGGCCTGCATATCGCCAAGCAGGACTCGATCCCGATGATCCTGTTCATCGGCCAGGTGCAGCGCGAAGCGCGTGAGCGCGAGGCCTTCCAGGAGGTCGAGTTCCGCCGCGCCTTCACCGAATTCGCCAAATGGGTGGGCGAGATCGACGATGCCGCCCGTATTCCCGAGTTCGTCACCCGCGCCTTTGCGGTCGCAACCTCCGGCCGGCCCGGCCCAGTCGTGCTGACGCTGCCGGAGGACATGCTGCGCGATGAGGTCGAGGCACCCCGCGCCAGGCATTATGCCAACGTCGAGGCTCATCCCGGCCGCCGCCAGATCGACGATTTTTATCTCCGCCTGCTGAAGGCCGAGCGGCCGATGGTGATCCTTGGCGGCACACGCTGGGATGCCGATGCCGTCGCCGATTTTCAGAGCTTCGCCGAGCGTTTCCAGCTCCCCGTCGGCTGCTCCTTCCGCCGGCAGATGCTGTTCGATCATCTCCATCCCTGCTATGCCGGCGATGTCGGCATCGGCATCAATCCGGTGCTGGCAAAGGAGATCAAGGAGAGCGACCTGCTGATCCTGCTGGGTAGCCGCATGTCGGAAATGCCGTCCTCATCCTATACGCTGATCGATATTCCCTACCCCCAGCAATCGCTCGTGCATATTTATCCCGACCCTTCGGAGCTCGGCCGCATCTACCGTCCGGATCTTGCCATCTGCGCAGCACCTGCCGATTTCGTGGCCGCCCTCGCCGATCTGGAAGCGCCGGCCGAACCGCACTGGACCGAGCGCACCACCCGCCTGCACCAGGCCTATCTCGCCTGGTCGAAGCCGCCGTCGACAGGTCCGGGCGCCGTCCATATGGGGCCGATCATGGAATGGCTGGAGGCCAATACCGGGCCGGAGACGATCTTCACCAATGGTGCGGGCAACTACGCCACCTGGGTGCACCGCTTCCATCGTTTCCGCCGCTTCAGCACCCAAGCCGCCCCCACCTCCGGCTCGATGGGTTACGGCCTGCCGGCGGCGGTGGCCGCCAAGCGGCTCTTTCCCGAGCGCGAGGTCATCTGCTTTGCCGGTGACGGCTGCTTCCTGATGCACGGCCAGGAATTCGCCACCGCCATCCGCTACAGCCTGCCGATCATCGCAATCGTCGTCAACAACGGCATCTACGGCACGATCCGCATGCATCAGGAGCGCGAGTATCCCGGCCGCGTCAGCAGCACCGATCTGACCAATCCCGACTTCGCAGCCCTTGCCCGCGCCTATGGCGGCCATGGCGAGACGGTGGAAAAGACCGAGGATTTCGCCCCGGCCTTCGAGCGGGCGCGCGCCAGTGGCAAACCCGCGATCATCGAAATCAAGCTCGATCCCGAAGCGATCACGCCGACGCGCACGCTCTCCGAAATCGCGCAAACAAAAAGCCGGTGAGAAAACTCACCGGCCTTGAAGGATAAAGCATGTCGCGCAAAAGTGTGCAGCGGTTTTGCGACAACGACATGCGTAAAAACAAAGACTTAAAGCGCAAGGAGCGAATCTGAAAGATCGCGACGCGCTTTAGGGACGCAGCGACCTTAATCGAGTGCGGCCGTGACGATGAACTCGACTTTGTATTTCGGCGCAGCGAGCTTGGCTTCGCTGGTGGCGCGGGCCGGCGGATTGGCCGGATCGATCCAGCCTTCCCAGACGGCGTTCATCTCGGCGAAATCAGCGATGTCGGCGAGGTAGATGATCGTCTGCAGGATCTTCGACTTGCTGCTGCCAGATGCAGCAAGCAGGCGGTCGACTTCGGCAAGCGATGACTTGCACTGATCGGTGACGCTTTCGCCCTCGCCGACCTGGCCCGCGAGATAGACTGTATTGCCGTGGATGACGGCGCCGCTCATGCGCGCGCCGACGTCGATACGCTTGATGCTCATCAATAGTCTCCTGAGTGATTGGAAGGTGGCGGCGCTGAGGTTCAGCGCCGGAAAATTGGCACCCGGAACGGGGCTCAATTGCGGATGTGGTGGGTCTTCTGGTAGATCGCCGTCGAGCGTGCGCCGGAACGGCAATAGCCGAGCATCGGCCGCGGGAATTCGTCGAGCGCGTCGACCATGCCCTGCACGGCTTCCTCGGTCACGCCCATCGGCCCAACAGGCACATGGGCAATTTCGAGACCGAGCTCCCTCGCGCGCGCCTCGATGACGGAGAACGACGTCTGGTCGGGACTTTCGTGGTCGGGACGGTGGCAGACGATCGATTTGAAGCCCAACGCCTTGATCTCGTCGAGCTCCTCAAGCGTGATCTGGCCCGAAACCGAATATTCATCGTCGATCTGGCGAATATCCATCGTCTTGTCTCCTCAAAAATCTTGGGCTGAAGGTCTACGACGGAGGTCTGCCAGCGTCAACAACACTTCGCTCACAGGAAGGCAAAGGTCAGCGCATAGCGGCGGCCCTCGCCGGGCGCCAGCATATTGAACTCACCGGCTGCCTCAAGCTCGTCGCGCGATATCCAGCGATGCGAAACCGGCTCGATGCCGATGATATGGGCCGGCGCCTTCTGGTTCCGCCAGACCTGCAGATAGGGCAGCGTATTGGTGCGAAAGCGCACGCGCAGCGTCCTGCCGCCGATTGCGGCGATCGGTCCGAGGCGGATTTCCGCGAAACCCTCCTCCGTCGCCGGCGCCGCGACGCAGAAGATGCCGCCCGGCTCCTCGCCGAAGGCCCAGGGGAAACCGCCATTTTCCAGCATCCGGCCTTCGAGCCGTGTGCCATCGTCCAGCCATTTGCCGCCAGTGTTCATGTGGTACATCAGGAAGGTCGGCACCGTCCGGTCGCTCGTATTGACGACCCGGTCCTCGAGCCGCACCTCGCCGGTCGCCCCATCGATCCGCCACAGCCGCTCGATGCGCTGCGGCAGTCCCTCGACGGTCACAATGTCGATATCGGCACGGCATTCGGCATTGCCGTTCTCGAACTTCGTCCACAGCACCTTTGCCGCATGACCGGAGGCCGATCCGTGCAGCGGATAGACCTTGCCGTCGTCCCGGCCGGGGATCGGCTGGCGGTGGCGGATATGGTCCGGCCCGCAGGTGAACAGGAAGCCTTCGAGCGAGCGATCGATTCGCGGGTCTCCGTCGTCGGGAATGGCGCGTTTCGGGGCGATGTCGACGCCTTCGACGATGCATCCGCCGATATCCAGCACCGATGTTTCATCCAGCATCAGGCGTGGCCCGCTTGCGGCGGTAAATTCGATCATCGCGGTCTCCTCAGGGACTATCGGCTCTTTAGCGCCGTGCGTCCTTCCGGAGGCACAAAGGACGCTCTAACACTTTGAATCCTCGCATCATGCATTCCGTAACTCGATTCCGCTTTTCGGAAAGGACGATGCGCTAGCGTTAGGTTTCACGCCGCCTTTCGTCAATCGGTGCGGCTCCCATCTTGTGTTTTTGCCGCAACCGTGAATTTTGCGGAACTGACACAAGGACGCAAACGTTTATGAGTAAAAGGAAATCTTAGTGATTTTCATATTTTGTTCAGCACGCTTTCATAAATTCCACACTAGCGTCAAAATTCGCAGGTGTGTGTCTGCCAGTCACTGATCGAGGTATGATACGTGGATCGCTTTTTGAAGTCGGCAATTTGTCTCGCGGCCGTCCTGGCTGCTCTTGCGGCTACAGCGCCGCAGGCAAGCGCGCAGCAGTTCCGCGATCGCCGCCAGAGCGATATCGTGCTTGTGACGCCGAGCGGCGAAATCCTCGACTATGTTCCAGCCGGCTATATCTACGCCCGCGACCGTAGCGGCAATCGCGTCTTGATCGACGACTATGGCAACGTCGTCGCCACCGAGATGCGCGCCCGCGGCTACTATCCGCCGCGGCCCGGCCCGCGCGAGGTCTATAACGACCAGTACGGCAACGACCCCTATTATTCCGACAACAATCCCTATGGCGATACGCGTTATTCCGAGCGCGGCGCCGTCACCGGCGGCATACCGCGCGATGCCGCGATCGAGCGCCAGCCGCTCGGCGACCAGCCCTATCCCGAGGATAACAGCATCGGCAATCCGCAGCCCGGCGACGATTATGCCTCGATCGATCCCGACCAGCAGATCCCGCCCGCCAATCAGCCGAAGGCCGCACCCGATGAACCTGTCATCACGCTGAACAACAAATCGAAGCCGGAGATCGTCGCATTGCAGGTCTTCCTCGACCGCGCCGGCGTCTCCCCCGGCGTCATCGACGGCCATATGGGTTCGAACGTCACCAAGGCGATCTTAGCCTACGATCAGATGACCGGCTCGAAGCTCGACCCGAACAACACCGACGCCATTCTGGAAGAGCTGCGCATGACCGGCGGCCTGCCCGTCGTCAGCTATACGATTACGCCGGCCGATGCGGCCGGCCCCTTCGTCGCCGAGATTCCGGAAGACTATTCGCATAAGGCGCTGCTGCCGTCGCTGGCTTACACCTCGACCACCGAAATGCTCGCCGAGCGTTTCCACATGGATGAGGCCTTCCTCAAGGAGATGAACCCCGGCGCCGACTTCACCGTTCCCGGCACCATCATCAAGGTCGTCAATCCGGGCGAGCCAAAGAGCGGTGCGGTCGCCCGCGTCATCGCCGACAAGGGCCGTAAGCAGGTCTTTGCTTATGACGGCTCCGGCAATCTCCTCGCCGCCTATCCGGCGTCGATCGGCTCCACTGATACCCCCTCTCCGTCAGGCACGGTCAACGTCGAGCGCGTCGCATTCAATCCCGGCTACACCTACAATCCGAAGATCAATTTCCAGCAGGGCGCCAATGACAAGATCCTCAACATTCCGCCCGGCCCGAACGGTCCCGTCGGCACCGTCTGGATGGCGCTTTCCAGGCCGACTTACGGCATCCATGGCACGCCCGAGCCCTCGAAGATCGGCCGCACTCAGAGCCACGGCTGCATCCGGCTGACCAACTGGGATGCCACCGAGCTTGCCAAGATGGTCAAGCCGGGAGTGACGGTCGAATTCGTCGACTGAAATCATTCTGACGATAACAACGACGAGGCCGCCGGATCGCTCCGGCGGCCTCGTCGTATCAGGTGGGGGATATATTCAGGCGGCCGAGCGGACCATCGGGCTCATCACGTGGGCGGATGCCGTCAGCCTCACCGGCAGCTTACGCATCATTTCTTCGGCAAAACAGGTGGCGTTTTCCCGTGCCTTGTCGAGGTTGCTGACGCGTGTGGGATCGATCGTGTGCAGCGTGCCGCCACAGTCGAAGATGTCGCGGAAGGCGGAGCGTTCGATGATAGCCGTATCGAGCACCGGCACATGCCGCTCGCTGAGCAGCGACTTGACGACTTGCAACGCCCGCGTCGTCACCATCGAGTTGACGCGGGTGAGCACCACCGAATGGCCGATCTTAATACCGGCCTTCTCATCCAGATACTGCAGCAGTTCGAGCACCTGCGCGCCACCGCGCGCATCCATCGCGCAGCCCTGAATGGGGATCAGCACATGGTCGGAAAGGCCGACGGCGGTGGCAAGCAGCGGATTGCGCGCACCCGGCAGATCGACGATGAAATAGTCGGTATTGTGCTTGTTCTCGCTGATATGCACTGGCAGCGACGCAGTCGTAACGAAATCGATTACCGAAAGATTGGCCACATGACCTGATATTTCGTGCCAGCGCGAAATCCAGTGCTGCGGGTCGGCGTCGAGGATGGTGACGCGATAACCTTTGCGGGCAAGTTCGGTCGCGAGCAGCAGAACAGCGGTCGTTTTGCCGGCGCCGCCCTTGGTATTTGCGAATGTGATGACAGGCATGTTCGGTCCTCGGAAGGGATGGTGCGAGCTGGAATCGCTCTTTTACGCACCGTCGGAGCATCGTGCGGTTAATGCATCCTTTCTAATCATGGTTAACAAATTCGAAACACGCGCGGCGAATTGCAGCCGGTATTTTTCACATCCCTAAAAATAGGGATGTCATCGAAACGAAAAAAGCCTGGAAAACCGAGGTTTTTCCAGGCCAGTCTGTAGGTCCGCTTTTATGTTGTCAGAAGCAATCCCTGAAAAGGGCCTTGGTATTTTCGAGTGTCATTGCAACCGGGTTGCCGCCGGCGCTCGGATCTTCAATCGCCATGGCCGACAATTCGTCGATGCGGTCGTCAGCGATTCCCATCGCCGAAAGCGTCTCCGGCACGCCAAGTTCGGAGCGGAGCTTCAGCACATAATCGTAGAACCCGTCGAAACCGCCAGAAATGCCGAGATAGGCCGCAGCACGGCCGATCTTCTCCTCGATCGCCTTGCGGTTGAAGCGCAGCACCGCCGGCATCACCACCGCGTTGGTCATGCCGTGATGGGTGTTGTAGACGGCGCCGATCGGGTGCGATAGCGCGTGGATGGCGCCGAGCCCCTTCTGGAAGGCGACCGCTCCCATGGCGGCAGCGGCCATCATGTTGGCGCGGGCTTCGAGATCGGTGCCTTCCCGATAGGCGCGCGGCAGGAACTCCTTGACGAGACGCATGCCTTCGAGCGCGATGCCGGCTGACATCGGGTGATAGAAGGGCGAGGAATAGGCCTCCAGGCAATGGGCGAAGGCATCCATGCCGGTGCCGGCCGTGATGATCTTCGGCATGCCGACCGTCAGTTCCGGATCTGAAATGACAACGCCAGGCAGGAACTTCGGATGGAAGATGATCTTCTTCACATGCGTTTCGGAATTGGTGATGACGCTGGCGCGTCCGACTTCCGAACCGGTGCCTGCCGTTGTCGGCACAGCGACGATCGGGGCGATGCCCTCGAGGCTCGCACGCGTCCACCAGTCGCCGATATCTTCGAAGTCCCAGACCGGCCGCGTCTGGCCGGCCATGAAGGCGACGCACTTGCCGAGATCGAGGCCGGAGCCGCCGCCGAAGGCGACGACGCCGTCATGGCCGCCGTCCTTGAAAGCCCTGACGCCGGCTTCGAGGTTCTTCTCGTTCGGGTTCGGATCGACATCGGCAAAGATCGCCCGGCCGAGACCGGCATCTTCGAGAATATCAAGGGCCGTCTTGGTGATCGCCATCGAGGCAAGGCCACGGTCGGTGACGAGCAGCGGCTTTTTGATGCCGAGGCTCTTGCAGGCGCCGGCCAGTTCCGCGATGCGGCCCCGGCCGAGCTTGACCGATGTCGGATAGCTCCAGTTTGCGGTGATGTTGCTGCTCATGCTGTCACTTTCTTCAGATGGAAGGATTTCGGACGCGTCAGATTGTGGAAGCCGATGATCGACAGCGAGCCGCCGCGGCCGGTTTCCTTGACGCCGGTCCAGCAAAGCGCCGGGTCGAGATAGTCTGCGCGGTTCATGAAAACGGTGCCGGTTTCGATCTCGCGGCCGAGCCGCCCTGCCCGCTCGGCATCCCTGGTCCAGAGCGAGGCCGTCAGCCCGTACTGGCTGTCGTTCATCAGAGCGAGTGCCTCCTCGTCGCTCTTCACCTTCATGATGCCGGCTGCCGGACCAAATGTCTCTTCGCGCATGAAGGCCATCGAGTGGTCGACATCGACGAGGATCTGCGGTGCGAGATAGGCGCCGCCGTCATCCTGCGGGAAAAGCTTGGGATCGACAAGCGCCTTGGCGCCCTTGGAAACCGCATCGGCGATCTGCTCGCGCACCACCTTGGCGAAGCGCTTATGCGCCATTGGCCCTAGCGACGTCTCGGGATCGAGCGGATTGCCGAGCTTGTAGTTCGACACCCAGGCAACCGACTTCTCGACGAAGGCGTCATAGAGCGATTCATGCACATAGATGCGCTCGATGCCGCAGCAGCACTGGCCGGAATTGTAGGTCGCGCCGTCCATCAGCGTGTCGACGGCCGCCTCGAGATCGGCGTCCTCCATGACATAACCCGGATCCTTGCCACCGAGTTCGAGGCCGAGACCGGTGAAGGTGCCGGCAGCCGCCCGCTCCATCGACCGCCCGCCCTCAACCGATCCGGTGAAGTTGACAAAATTGAAGCTGCCGGCGGCAATCAGCGCCGACGTCGTCTCATGATCGAGGAAGACGTTCTGGAACACGTCTTCGGGAACGCCGGCCTCAATGAAAGCCTGCACCAGCCGCTCGCCGACCAGCAGCGTCTGCGAGGCATGCTTCAGCACGACCGTGTTGCCGGCCATCAGCGCCGGCGCGATCGTGTTGATCGCCGTCATGTAGGGATAGTTCCATGGTGCGACGACGAAGACCACACCATGCGCTTCGCGCTCGATGCGCCGCTCGAAACGATCGCTCTCCTCGACGACAACAGGCGCCATCGCGTCCGCCGCGATCGAAGCGACATAGTTCGAGCGCTCGTTGAAGCCCTTGTATTCGCCACCATACTTGACCGGCCGGCCCATCTGCCAGGCGAGCTCCGGCACGACGACGTCGGACATTTCGTTCAGCCGCGCAGCACCCTTCAGCACCAGTTGTACACGCTCTTCGAGCGGCCGTTTCGCCCAGGCCTTCTGCGCCTTGCGGGAGCGCGCCACGACATCCTTGGCGGCATCGAGAGAAAGGGTTGCGCGCTCGGCATAGACCGACCCGTCAACCGGTGAAATGCATTGGATCATTGCCATGATCTGTTTCCTGTCCTCTATTCTTCAAAATTTGAGTGAGGCTGTGGCCCCTCATCCGCCTGCCGGCACCTTCTCCCCGTAGATGGGGCGAAGGGGATATGCTGCACCGCCTTTCCCCAACATCGACGCTGCGTTTGGCACGTCCCTTACGGGGGTCCGTAGGACGGGTCGAGACCAGTGGCTCGACCCCGGCAAGGTTAGGGTGAGGTGCTGCAAGTCGCAAATGCCTATTAAGCTCTTTCGAAACCGCGCGCCACTTCCCAGTCGGTGATGCGGCGGTCGTATTCTTCCTGTTCCCATTCGGCAGCGCGGGTGTAGTGGTCGATCACGTCGTCGCCGAAGGCTTTGCGCAGCATTGCCGACTCCGTCATTTCAGTCGCCGCGGCGCGCAGCGTGCGCGGGATCTCGCGAACGCCCTTGCCGCCATAGGCATCGCCGACGAAGGGCGCTTCGAGTTCGAGCTTGTTTTCGATGCCGTCAATGCCGGCGGCAAGCAGCGCGGCGAAGGCGAGATAGGGATTGAGATCGGAGCCGCCGACGCGGCACTCGATACGAATTCCCTTGGTCTCCTCACCGCAGAGCCGGTAACCGGCCGTGCGGTTGTCCTTGCTCCAGATCGCCTTCGTCGGCGCAAACGTGCCGGCCATGAAGCGCTTGTAGGAATTGATGTAGGGCGCCAGGAAATAAGTGATCTCGCTCGCATGGGCGAGAAGTCCGGCGACGTAATTGTGCATCAGCGGCGACATGCCGTATTTGCCGGTATGGTCGAAGAACAGCGGCTTTTCCTCCAGGCTCCAGAGCGACTGGTGGATATGCGAGGAACTGCCGGCGGCATTGTAATTCCACTTGGCCAGGAAGGTGATGGCCTTGCCCTTCGACCAGGCGATCTCCTTGCAGCCGTTCTTGATGATCGCGTGCCGGTCGGCCATGGCGAGCGCATCGGCGTAGCGCACGTTGATCTCCTCCTGGCCGGCCGATGCCTCACCCTTGGAGTTCTCAACCGGAATACCGGCGCCCTGCAGCCCGGTGCGGATCGCCCGCATCACCTCTTCCTCCTTGGTGGTCTGGAAGATGTGGTAGTCCTCATTGTAGGCGCTGGCGAGCTTGAGGTTGCGGTAGCCGGAAGCCTGTGCTGCCTCGTAGCTCTGGTCGAACAGGAAGAATTCGAGCTCGGAGGCCATATAGGCCTTCATGCCCATATCCTCGAGCCGCTTCACCTGCTTCTTCAGGATCGCGCGCGGCGAGTGGGCAACCTCCTCGTGCGTGTGATGGTCGAGCACGTCGCAAAGCACCAGCGCGGTGCCTTCGAGCCAGGGAATGCGGCGCAGCGTCGCCAGATCCGGCTTCATCGTGTAATCGCCGTAACCCTTCTCCCAGCTTGTCGCCTTGTAGCCGGAAACGGTCTCCATCTCCATGTCGGTGGCGATCAGGTAGTTGCAGCTGTGCGTTTCCTTCCAGGCGCTCTCGATGAAATATTCCGCCTGGAAACGCTTGCCCATCAGCCGGCCCTGCATATCCACCTGGCAGGCCAGAACCGTGTCGATGCGCCCTTCGGCAACATCCTTCCTGAGATCGTCGATCGTGTAACTGCTGCTCATGATTGATCCGCCTGAATGGGATTGAAAATCGGGGCAACGAAATCGCATGCGTTCGGCCGGACTTTGCGGCCCGATGCCTTTTCGTTGAACCGGTGATGGGGCCGCAGGATGCGGCCCCGCCATTTGAGAGGGAAGCCTTGCTGCTTAACGTTCACCGCTTTCGCCGACAGCTGCTTCGGCCGCCGCAATCTCGGCCTGGCGCTTTGCCACTTCGGCACCGATCGGCGGCCCCTTGAAGCGGCGGCTTTCGAAGCCGAACCAGACGATCGCCGTCAGCAAGAGGAAGCCCACGGTAACGTAAAGCGCGGCGCCGTTCGGCGGTTGGATTCCGAGGATGAAGATCAGGATCATCGCGATGATCGATAGCACCGCAAAGAGCTTGAAGAGGCCCTCGCCGAGGTTCCACGGACCCATCTTGTCCCATCTCGATGTGCCCCAGGCGAAGAGGCCGAGGGTAATCGGGATCGCGAAAGAGAAGAAGAGGAAGATGACAGTGCAGGAGACGACGATCGTGTAGACCGGCGTCTCACCGATTTTCATGAAATCGAGCGAGGTGAACCAGACGAAAAGTACCGACAGGATCGATCCGGTCCAGATGGCCGCGACCGGCGTTCTATAGTTCGGGCTGACCTTCGAGAGCGCCTTCGATGCCGGCAGACCGCCGTCACGAGAGAAGGCAAAAATCATGCGCGAGACCGAGGTGACGGTCGCAAGGCCGCATAGCCACTGGCTGACGAGGATCGCGAGGTAGAGGATGTCCTTCACGGTCGCGTTGACCTGCGTGTCCATCGCCCAGAAGAATACGTTCCAGCCCTGCTTTGCAGCATCGTCCATGTTTGGCAGCATGAGCACGAAGGAGCACAGCATGATGTAGCCGAAGAGTGCCGACCAGAGCACGGAGGAAACCATGCCGCGCGGAACGGAGTGCGCCGCCTTGACGGTTTCTTCCGACGTATGGGCCGAAGCGTCGTAGCCGGTGATGGTATAGATCGGCAGCAGCAGGCCGAGCAGGAAAACCCAGCTGCCCGACGTCGTCGGCCAGACATTACTGCCCGCTTCGCCGGAATAGTTGGCGAAGGTGAAGAGCCGGCCGAATTCATAGGACGGGGCCGACAACAGACACACCGCCGCAAGCGCGATGGCGGTTGCGAAAATCAGGTAACCCGAGAAGTCCGTCAGCTTTGCGGTCAGCCCGATGCCCATATGGTTCACCAGTGCCTGCGCGCCGGTGATGATGACCAGGAAGATGATCCGCACCGTGATGGTGTCCGTCAGCCCGAGATAGCTCGTGCCGAACGAACCCATGAAGAAATAGTAGGTGCCGACATTGATGGCGCCGAGCACGGTGACGAGACCGAGCAGGTTGAACCATGCGGTCAGCCAGCCGGTGAAGCGGTTGCCGAGGATCGAGCCCCAGTGATAGAGGCCGCCGGCTGTCGGATAGGCCGAGCTGATCTGCGCCATGGCGACGGCGAAGACGAGCGAGATGAAGCAGCCGAGTGGCCAGCCGATGCCGATTGCCGCACCGCCGGCACCGGAGGTCGCTTGCGCCAGCGAATTGATGCCGCCGGAAAGGATGCAAATAATGGAGAATGAGACGGCGAAATTCGAGAATGAACTCATTCGCCGTTCGAGTTCCTGGGCGTAGCCCATGGAATGCAGGATGTGCACATCCTGCTTCTTGTCCAGTTCGGTATAATCCGACATGACTTCCCCCTGTTCACGGTCGGCCGCGGGATTGCGGGCCGATTCAGTGCCAATTGTCCGTGGCATTTTCGCCATGCGGACGTCCGCAGATAAACTGCTCCCTCGGGTCTTCTTTTTATCAGGCGTCCAGACTTTGCTGGAGCAGCCCTTTTAGATAGTCAGCCATGACCCCTTGGCCGCTATCGTCTGCGATGAGGTCGTTGCGGACCTCGATCATCACATTGCGCAAGCCGTTCGAAAGCCCGTGCAGGATCAGCGTGTGGGTCACGCCGTCCTCGGGTCCATAGGGCTCGTTGCGTTCCGTCCTGTAAAGCGGCGCCTCGGCCGCTGCCCTCAGCATAAGGTCGGCGAGCCGGCTATCCTCATCGTGCAATATGCCGAGTTCGACTGCGCGTTCGCGGCCGTGATAGACCGGCGTGAAGCTGTGCATCGTCACGATGATGCTGTCCTGCCCCCTAGCCCGGCGATCACGGATCAGCCCGCGAATGGCGTCGTGGAAAGGCACGTAAAGCGAGTCGGTGCGCGCAAGCCGCTCTTCCGGGCTCAAATTCCTGTTGCCGGGAATGGCGTAGATCTCGCTGGTCTCCGGCATGGCGCCAGGTGAACTGGGCGGCCGGTTGCAGTCGTAGATAAGCCGGGAGAACCGCTGGTAGGCGAGCGTCGCGTCAAGCGCTTCCGATAGGATACGGGCGACCGCCAGCGCGCCCGGGTCCCACGCGATGTGACTGGAGAGCGCTTCGCTGGGCAGGCCGAGATCGCCGAAAACGGCTGGAAGCGCGTTCGAAGCGTGCTCGCAGATGAGAAGCACCGGGCTCCGGCCGTGGATGCGTTCGATCCCAACGCAGTCGCCGTCCGCTTCGCTGAGGATTTTCGGCCGGGTCAGCACCAAAGGCGCCACTCCTTATCCCTTAACAAATTCTTGATGAAGAAAAGAATTCTTCAGGTTCCGGCCAGTGTCAAGCATGAACTGAAAATTTCTTTTCATGACAGTGGTTGACATGGATTGTGACAGCGTTGTTAACTTTGAGCGGGAAAGTGGCGCCAGACCATCCCGGGGAGCATAACTAAGTGACAATTGCGTCGAAGACGGTTTCGGACGTCATACACTCGCATTTGGGGGTGTTGACGCGTGCCGAGAAGCAGCTGGCCGAAAGCCTGCTCGACAATTACCCGGTTTCCGGCCTCGGCAGCATCACCACGATCGCCGAGAACGCCGGCGTCTCGACGCCGACCGTCGTGCGGATGGTGCAGAAACTCGGCTTCAAGGGTTACCCGGACTTTCAGGCGCATCTGCATCAGGAAGTCGAGGCGACGATCTCCAACCCCATCGCCAAGCACGACCGCTGGGCGCAGAACGCGCCGGGCACCCATATTCTCAACCGTTTCGCCGATGCCATCATGGGCAATCTGCGCCAGACGCTGACCGATCTCGACACCGCGACCTTCGACAGCGTCGCCGCGTTGCTCTCCAACCGCAAGCGCGGCCTTTATTTCGTCGGCGGTCGCATCACCGGCGCGCTTGCCGAGTATTTCTTCACCCATATGCAGGTCATCCGGCCGGCAACGACGCTGCTATCGTCGAATTCCAGCAGCTGGCCGCAATATGTCCTCAACATGAATGCCGGCGACATCCTGATCATCTTCGACATCCGTCGCTACGAGCAGGAGATGGTGAGCCTCGCGACCGCCGCCCGCAAGCGCGGCGCCGAAATCATCGTCTTCACCGACCAGTGGGGTTCGCCGGCCGCCAAGCTCGCCAGGCATGCCTTCCGTGTCCGGATCGAGGCGCCGTCGGCCTGGGATTCCTCCGTCGTCACCCTTTTCATCGTCGAAGCGCTGATCGAGGCCGTTCAGAATTCGACCTGGGACGAGACGAAGGAGCGCATGAAGACGCTGGAAGGCCTGTTCGAACAGACCAGGCTTTTCCGCAAACCGGGCTAGGAGGGCAAGACTAAAACAGAAGAAAAACAATGACGGATTTTTCGCGGAAACAGACGACGTTGTCGCAAATGGAGCATTTGTCACAACCCCCGCTATTCACAGCAGAATTAACGTCATCCAACTGTCACACAAGCTTCATGTAATCTCATTAACAGCATCGCCAGACACTGAAAACCCGAAGGAGAACAACAGTGATCTCTAACATTTCTCGACTTCTGTCGCTTTCTACTGCGCTGATCGTGGCCTCGACCACGATTGCCGCCGCCGAGCCGAGCGCTGAACTTATCGCCGCCGCCAAGAAGGAAGGCACACTGACGACGATCGCTCTTCCGCACAGCTGGTGCGGCTATGGCGACGTCATTGCCGGCTTCAAGGCCAAGTACGGCATCGAGGTCAACGAACTGAACCCGGATGCAAGTTCGGGCGACGAAATCGAAGCCATCAAGGCCAACAAGGGCAACACCGGCCCGCAGGCTCCTGACGTCATCGACGTCGGCCTCTCTTTCGGCCCGTCTGCCAAGAAAGACGGCCTGATCCAGCCTTACAAAGTCTCCACCTGGGATTCCATTCCGGATACCGCCAAGGATGCTGAAGGCTACTGGTACGGCGACTATTACGGCGTTCTCGCGCTCCTGGTGAACAAGGATCTCGTCAAGGAATCGCCGACTGACTGGGCCGACCTGAAAAAGAGCGACTATGCAAACAGCGTCGCCCTCGCAGGCGATCCGCGCAGCGCCAACCAGGCTGTCCAGGGCGTCTATGCCGCTGGTCTTTCCGCATCCGGCGGCGACGCGGCCAAGGCAGGCGAAGAAGGCCTGAAGTTCTTCGCCGAACTGAACAAGAGCGGCAATTTCGTGCCGGTCGTCGGCAAGGCTGCTCCCTTCGCGCAGGGCTCCACGCCGATCGTCATCGCCTGGGACTACAACGCCCTCTCGTGGGGCGAAGGCCTGAAGGGCAATCCTCCCTTCGAGGTCGTCGTTCCGAAGACCGGCGTCGTTGCCGGTGTCTACGTTCAGGCTATCTCAGCCTTCGCTCCGCACCCGAACGCTGCCAAGCTCTGGATGGAATATCTCTATTCCGACGAAGGTCAGCTCGGCTGGCTGAAGGGCTATTGCCACCCGATCCGCTTCAACGATCTTGCTAAAAACAACAAAATCCCAAAGGAGCTCCTCGACAAGCTGCCGCCGGCAGCAGCCTATGAAAAGGCTGTCTTCCCGACGCTGGAAGAGCAGGCAGCCGCCAAGGAAACCATTACCAAGAACTGGGATTCCGTCGTCGGCGCCAACGTTCAGTAAAGTTTGATCCTGCCTCCCCGCCGCAGGGCGGGGAGGTTTTCTCACTCCGACGCCCCAGGATGAGCTTTTCCATGAGCACCGTTTCAACGCCGATGGCGAGCAGTGCCCCCTTGATCAACAAAGACCGCGTGATCGACTGGCTGGGCATCGCACCCTTCATTATTTTCTCCCTGCTGTTCCTGATCATCCCCACGCTTTATCTCGTGGTGGGCGCGTTCCTGACGCCCGAGGGCGATGTCACGCTCAAGAATATCGGCGATCTTTTTACGCCATCGATCATGAGCGCTTACTGGATCAGTATCCGCATCTCGGTCGCCTCCGCCCTCGGCGGCGCGTTGATCGGGTTTTTCCTTGCCTGGGCCGTCGTGCTCGGCGGTCTGCCCGCCTCCGTGCGCTCGACACTGCTGACCTTCTCCGGCGTCGCCTCGAATTTCGCCGGCGTGCCGCTCGCCTTCGCCTTCCTCGCAACGCTCGGCCGCACCGGTCTTGTGACGATCTTCCTGCGCGAATGGTTCGGCTTCAATCTCTACGGCACCGGTTTCAATCTGCTGTCCTTCTTCGGCCTCACCATCACCTACATGTATTTCCAGATCCCGCTGATGGTGCTGATCCTGACGCCGGCCCTCGACGGCATGAAGAAGGAATGGCGCGAAGCCTCGCAGATTCTCGGCGCCACCAACCGCCAGTACTGGACGATGGTCGCGCTGCCGATCCTCTGGCCGAGCCTACTCGGCACGACGCTGCTGCTCTTCGCCAATGCCTTCGGCGCCATCGCCACAGCCTTTGCGCTGACCGGCAGCTCGCTGAACATCGTGCCGATCCTGCTTTATGCGCAGATCCGCGGCGACGTTCTGCATAATGCCAACCTCGGTTACGCCATCGCGCTCGGCATGATCGTCATCACCGGCGTCTCCAACGTCCTTTACCTCCTGCTGCGCATGCGCGCCGAACGGTGGCAGAAATGAAAGCTCAACGTCTTGGAGCCTGGATCGCAGTTATTCTAGGTGCATCCTATTTCGTCATTCCGTTGATCGGCACCATCGAGTTTTCGCTGCGCATGCGCCGCGGCGAATACAGCCTCGACGCTTATGAGTCGGTCTTCTCAGATATTCAGTTTCGCGAGACCTTCGGTTACTCCATGCTGATGGCGCTGCTCACCATCGTCTTCGGCATGCTGCTCGTCGTGCCAACGGCCTATTGGGTGCGGCTGCGGTTGCCGCAGATGCGCCCCGTCGTCGAATTCATCACGCTGCTGCCGCTTGTGATTCCCGCAATCGTCATCGTCTTCGGTTACCTCAGGATGTATAATTCGTCGTCCTACCTGCCGCTGACGGGTTCGACGACCGGCACCAACATCCTGCTGGTCTTTTCCTATATCACCCTGTCCCTGCCCTATATGTACCGCGCCGTCGATACCGCCATGCGCGCCATCGACGTCCGCACGCTGACGGAGGCAGCCGAAAGTCTCGGCGCCAGCTGGACGACCATCATGTTCAAGTGCATTTTCCCGAACGTCATGAGCGGCGTGCTTTCAGGCGCCTTTATCACGCTCGCGATCGTCATGGGTGAATTCACCTTCGCCGCACTGCTCAACCGTCCGGCCTTCGGTCCCTACCTGCAGCTCGTCGGCGCCAACAAGGCCTATGAGCCTTCGGCGCTCGCTGTCATCGCCTTCTCGATCACCTGGCTCAGCATGGGCCTGCTCAACCTCGTTTCCCGCGTCGGCAAAGCCCGCCCGGCAAAGGCTTAAGGTAACTGGCTCATGTCCTTTCTCACACTGACCAACATTCAGAAATCCTTCGGCCCGGTGCAGGTCGTCAAGAACTTCAACATGACGATCGAGAAGGGCGAGTTCATCTCCTTCCTCGGCCCGTCGGGCTGCGGCAAGACGACCGTCCTGCGCATGATCGCTGGCTTCGAAACGCCAACCGGCGGCACGCTGACCATCAACGGCAAGGATCAGAGCTCGCTGAAGCCGAACCAGCGCAATATCGGCATGGTCTTCCAGGCCTACGCGCTGTTCCCCAATATGACCGTGCATGACAACGTCGCCTTCGGCCTCAAGGTCGCCGGCGCGCCGAAGCCTCAGATCGACGCCCGCGTCAAGGAGATGCTTGGCCTGATCAAGCTCGATCATCTGGCCGACCGCTTTCCCTATCAACTATCGGGCGGCCAGCAGCAGCGTGTCGCACTTGCGCGCGCACTTGCCGTCAAGCCGCAGGTGCTGTTGCTCGACGAGCCGCTCTCCGCGCTCGACGCCAAGATCCGCGTCTCGCTGCGTGAGGAAATCCGCCAGATCCAGCAGCAGCTTGGCATCACCACGGTCTTCGTCACCCACGACCAAGAAGAAGCCCTGTCGATCTCCGACCGCATCGTCGTCATGAATGCCGGCAAGGCCGACCAGATCGGTTCGCCCTTCGAGATCTACAACACGCCGGCGACGCGCTTCGTCGCCTCCTTCGTCGGCACGCTGAACCTGATCGAAGCCACGGTCGTCGATCCCGACAACAACAGCATCCAGATCGGCGATCAGAATATCACGCTGAAGCAGTCGGTGGCAGCTCACAAGGCTGGCGAAACCATCTCGCTGGCCCTGCGTCCGGAAGCAGGCTCGCTCTCCGACACGGTCAGGAGCGACACGGCGCTCACCGGCCAGGTCGTTTCGGCCCACTTCCTGGGGTCGGTCATCCGCACCCGCATGAATGTCGGTGGCAACGTCATCTCCTTCGACATGTTCAACAGCCCCGGGACCGCCCCGCCTAAGGCCGGAGAAACAGTGACGCTGCGTTTCATGGCGGCCGACCTGCTGATCATCCGCGACTGATTTCGCCAATACTGTTGAGACAAATGGCGCCGCGAAACGGCGCCTGTTTCATTTTAGATCGTTTGACCTGTCAGCAATCGTAATGCAGCCATCACCGCCAAGCACTGAACACTCCGGGTCGGTGCCAGAAGTTGAGCAAACCAGCCGGGTAGCCCTACGCCCGGCGTTCTACGCAATGGGATATGTCAATGATTACCTGCCACCTGCGCTATGTCATCGATCCGTACAAGCTTGCCGAATTCGAGGAGTATGCCCGGCTCTGGATTCCGATCGTCAACAGGATGGGCGGCACCCATCACGGTTATTTCCTGCCGTCCGAAGGCGCCAACAACATTGCCGTTGCATTGTTTTCCTTCCCGAGCCTTGCCCCTACGAGGACTACCGGACACGCATCGCAAGCGATCCGGAATGTCAGGCGGCTTTCGAACTCGACAAACATAACCGCAGTATCGTCAGCTATGAACGCAGCTTCATGCGGCCCGTGCTCGGCTGATCAAACCTGCGCACGCCGACTGTAAATGAAAAGCCCGCCGCTGGGCTTTTCCGTTCAGTCATGCGCTCAGCGGATCGCTTGGTCGTCGGTATCGAAACGATGCACGTGCGCCTGGTCCGGTGTTGCATAGACGATCTCGTCCGGCTCGTACTGATGCTCGCCAAACAGACGTGCGGTCAGCAGGCCGTACTGGTCGGATTCCAGATAGATGATCGTGTCGGCGCCGAGATGCTCGACATGCACGACCTTTGCAGCCCAGGTCCCTTGTTCGCGCGACAACGTCAGATGTTCGGGACGCACGCCGATCGTCTTGGCGCTGTGGTCGCCGACCTTCTCCGCCGCGATGAAATTCATCTGCGGCGAGCCGATGAAGCCGGCGACGAAGACATTGGCCGGTCGTTTGTAGAGTTCCATCGGCGAACCGATCTGCTCGATCGCGCCGGCATTCAGCACCACGATCTTGTCGGCAAGCGTCATCGCCTCGACCTGGTCGTGGGTGACATAGATCATCGTTGCCTTCAGGCTGCGGTGCAGCCGGGCGATTTCGAGGCGGGTCTGGACGCGTAACGCCGCATCGAGGTTCGACAGCGGCTCGTCGAACAGGAAAAGTTCCGGTTCGCGCACGATGGCGCGGCCGATGGCGACGCGCTGGCGCTGGCCACCGGAGAGCTCGGCCGGCCGGCGCGCCAGATAGGGTTCCAGCGACAGCATGCCGGTCGCCTTGCCGACACGCCTATCGATCTCATCCTTGGCGGTGCCGGCCTGCTTGAGACCAAGCCCCATGTTGTCTTTGACCGTCAGATGCGGATAGAGCGCATAGGACTGAAACACCATGGCGATGCCGCGCTTGGCCGGCGGCGTCAACGTCTCATCGCGGCCATTGATGACGACGGCGCCTGATGTGACGTCTTCAAGGCCTGCAATGCTGCGCAACAGCGTCGATTTCCCGCAGCCCGACGGCCCGACGAAGATGACGAATTCGCCGTCCTTGACCTCGAGGTCGATGCCTTTCAGCACCTCATGCGTGCCATAGGTCTTGCGGATGGATTTGAGTTGAAGCGATCCCACGGGTCTTTCCTTATAATCTGACCGGCCGGCCGGTGCGCACGCTCTCGTCGGCGGCAAGGCAGATGCGCAGCGACGCCACCGCATCCGCCATATGGCGGTCGAGGTCCAGATCCTCGCGGATCGCCCTCAGCATGAAGGCCTGTTCCAGGTCGCAGAGCGCCTGATGACCGGGCTCTCCTTCCATCGTCATGTCCTGGTCGGGCCGGATGAATTTGCCGTCCGGGCCGGTCTCGGCCGTGTGCAGACGGATCACCGAGGTCTTGGTGTGCGTGTCGATATCGTCGGACCTGGCGTTCGGATCCATGACGATCGACACCGCACCCTTCGGCGACATCACATCTTTCACGAAGAAGGCTGTTTCCGAGATCATCGGGCCCCAGCCGGCCTCGTACCAGCCGACGGAACCGTCCTCGAACAGCACCTGCAGGTGACCGTAATTATACATGTCGGCAGCGATCTCGTCGGACATGCGCAGCCCCATGCCGCGTACCTCGACGGCTCTAGCGTCGGTGATCTGGCACATGACGTCGACATAATGCACGCCGCAATCGACGATCGGCGAGGTCGTGCGCATCAGCGACTTGTGCGTCGCCCAGGTAGGGCCGCTGGACTGCTGGTTGAGGTTCATGCGGAAGACGTAAGGCGGGCCGAGCTTGCGTGCCTCCTCGATCAGCTTCATCCAGGAGGGATGATGGCGAAGGATATAACCGATCACCAGCTTGCGCCCCGCCTTCCTGGCTGCCGCGACGACGCGCTCGGCGTCGGCGACGGTGGTCGCCAGCGGCTTTTCCACGAAGACATCGCAGCCGGCCTCGAAGGCGGCGACAGCATAATCGGCATGGCTGTCGGAATAGGTGTTGATCGAGCAGAGGTCCGGCTTCAGCTCGGCGAGCGCCGTCGTGAAGTCGGGATGGATCGTATAGCCCTGCAGCTCGGCCGCCAGCTCCGGCGTCGAGCGGTTGACGAGACCGACGATCTCGAAGCCTGGATTGTTATGATAGGCGAGCGCATGGCTGCGGCCCATATTGCCGAGGCCGGCAACGAGCACGCGGATCGGTTTTTCGGTCACTTGACGGCTCCTGACGTGATGCCGCGGATCAGCTGCCGCGAGAAGATGACATAGAGGACGAGGATCGGCAGGATCGCCAGCGACAGGGCCGCCAGCACCGCATTCCAGTTGGTGACGAACTGGCCGATGAAGATCTGCGAGCCGAGCGTGACCGTCTTGGTCGCCTCGGAGGGCGCCAGGATCAGCGGGAACCAGAGATCGTTCCAGATCGGGATCATGGTGAAGACCGCAACCGTCGCCATGGCCGGGCGCACCAGCGGCAGCACCAGGCGGAAGAAGATCGCATATTCGGAAAGCCCGTCGATGCGACCGGCATTCTTCAGATCGTCCGAAACCGTGCGCATGAATTCCGACAGGATGAAGATCGCCAGCGGTATGCCCTGCGCGGTATAGACGAGGATCAGCGCCGTCAGCGTATTGACGAGGCCGGCCGCCACCATGCCCTGCAGGATCGCCACCGTGCCGAGACGGATCGGGATCATGATGCCGATCGCCATGTAGAGCCCGAGCAGCATATTGCCGCGGAAACGGTATTCGGAAAGCGCAAAGGCCGCCATGGCGCCGAAGAGCAGCACCAGCAGGATCGAGACGATCGTGACGATGAAGCTGTTCTGGAAATAGGTGGCGAAATCGCCCTGTCCGAGCACCGTCTGATAGCCGACGAGGCTGAAGGTCGACGGCGTCGGGATCATCAACGGCTCGCGGAAGATCGAAGCACGATCCTTGAACGAGTTGACGATGGTCAGAAACACCGGAAACAGCGCGACCAGCGTATAGGCGCTCAGCGCCAGATGCACGAGGCCGGTGCGGATGGGAGATGTGCGTGCCTTGGACATGCGCGCTCCTCAGAACTGGTAGCGACGCATGCGCCGCTGTATGACGAAGAGATAAAGCGAGACGCCGGCGAGGATGATGAGGAACATCACCGTGGCGATCGTCGCGCCCATCGAGCGGTCGCCGAGCTGAAGCTGGAAACCGAAGAAGGTGCGGTAAAGCAACGTGCCGAGAATGTCGGTCGACATGTCAGGCCCGGCGAGCGCCCCCTGCACGGTATAGATCAGGTCGAAGGCGTTGAAATTGCCGACGAAGGTCAGGATCGAGATGATGCCGATCGCCGGCAGGATGAGCGGCAACTTGATTTTCCAGAACTGGGCCCAACCAGTAATGCCGTCGCATTCGGCCGCCTCGATCACCTCTTCGGGGATGCTGAGCAGTGCGGCATAGATCAGCATCATCGGAATGCCGATATATTGCCAGTTCGAGATCAGCGATACCGCGATCAGCGCCGAACCGGACTTGCCGAGCCAGGGGGCGAACAGGAACTTCAAGCCGATGAGATCGAGCATCCAGGGCGCCACCCCCCAGATCGGCGAAAGGATGAGCTTCCAGATGAAGCCGACGATGACGAAGGACAAGAGCGTCGGCAGGAACATCGCCGTACGGTAGAAGGCGACGCCGCGCAGCTTCGGCACCGAAAGCAGGGCGGCAAGCGCCACGCCGATCGGGTTCTGCACGCACATGTGGATGGCAAAGAAGATCAGGTTGTTGACCAGCGCATTCCAGAAATCGCGCGCCCAGCGCGCGTCGCCGAACAGCACCTTGAAATTTGCCAGTCCGACGAAGGCCGGCTGCCCATCGACCGTATTGTAGAGCGACAGCCGGAGCGTTTCGATGAGCGGCAGTACCATGACGGCGGAATAGACGATCAGCGCCGGCAGCATGAAGACGAAGATGTGCCAGCGCACCGGGCGCCTGATCGGGACGATGTCGGCCACGTTGTCGGTTTCGCTCATGGCTTTTGCCTGTTCTTGTCGACTGGCCGCTAGGCGCAGCGCAGATGGAAAACGTTGCGCCTCACCCTAACTCTATGCCACCTGGGAAGAGAGGGAACGCGCCCTGCTGAGATGCCATATCGGGCTGAGAGGTCGCTGCGTGTCTCCTTCTCCCCGCAAGCGGGGAGAAGGTGGCCGGCAGGCCGGATGAGGGGCTGCAAACGCCGCCCCTCATCACATCACTTGGCCGGCTTGTACCAGCTGTCGAGGCCATCCTGCAGCTTCTTGGCGGCAACCGCAGGCGTATCCGTGCCGTTGATCACGTTGGCCGATTCGACCCAGGTCTCGTTTTCGAGGTTCGGCGTGCCACGCGACAGGATCTGGTAGGTCGAGCGCACCGTCGACTTGTACGGGCCGCGCCAGGAAACGAATTCCTGAGCGAGCGGATCGGACATCTTGACCGGGGTGGAGTTCAGGCTGAAGAAGCCTGGCAGCGAGTTGGCGTAGATATCGGCGAACTCGGGCGAAGCGACCCAGCTGAGGAACTTCTTGGCTTCCTCGGCATGGGTGCTCTTTGCGTTGAGACCGACGCCGATATCCGGATGGTCGGAGATGTAGCCCGTGTCGCCTGCCTTTGGAACCGGCGGCGGGAAGGCGCCCATCTTGAACTGAGCCTGGCTGTTGAATATCGAGATTTCCCACGAACCGGCCGGATAGATCGCTGCACGACCGAGCGTGAAGAGGTTCTGGCTGTCGGAGTAGGTCTGGGCTTCGAAGCCGTCGCCGAGATAGGGCTTCCACTTGGCAAGCTCTTCAAAAGGCTTGACCCACTCGGCATCCGTCAGCTTTTGCTTGCCGGCGATCAGGGCGGCGCGGCCGTCCTCACCCTTCCAGTAGTTCGGGCCGATGTTCTGGTAGCCCATGGTGGCGGCTTCCCAGAGGTCCTTCGTGCCCATGGCGAGCGGAATGTAGGTGCCGTCGGCTTTGATCTTGTCGAGCGCTGCGTAGAATTCGTCCTGCGTCTTCGGCACGGAGATGCCGAGCTTGTCGAAGGCATCCTTGTTGTAGATGAAACCGTGGATGACCGAAGCCATCGGCACGCAGAAGGTCGACTTGCCGTCGTCGGTGCTCCAGGCGGCCTTGGCGACCGGCGAGAAGTTCTCCATGCCAGGCAGGCTGGTGATGTCGGCAAGCTGCTTCTTGTTGAAGAGTTCGCGCGAGGCATCGAACGGACGGCAAGTGATGATATCGCCTGCGGAGCCGGCATCGAGCTTGGCGTTCAGCGAGGCGTTGTATTCGGTCGGCGCGGTCGGCGAGAAGACGATCTTGATGCCCGGGTTCTTCGCTTCGAAGGCCGGGATGATCTTTTCCTGCCAGATCTGCAGGTCGTCGTTACGCCAGCTTTCGACCGTCAGCGTGACGTCGGCGGCGTGGACGAGGCCCGCTGAACTCAGCAGACTGGAGGCAAGCAGCAAGCTTTTCAGAGCAGTGTTTTTCATTTCCCTCTCCTGTTTTAAAGCGCCGCGAGGCGCTGTTTTTGATCTGAAACAAGCAATTGGCGTGTCTGAGGAAACACCCAACGCCCCTTGAAGGACCGCCAGCAATGCCGGTCCCGAAAGCTCGACGGACACGAAGGCGGACACCTGCGGCCGAACTGCGCGCCTTCCCGGCGGCCGGGGTGGCGAAATGGCGGGGAAAGCCGATGGATGCCTGACCTTCGTCACCAGCTTGATGGGCCGGCGGGTCGTCATCTCGATCATCCTCGGAGCGGTCCGGCTTGGTTTAACTGCCGGTTTTCGTGGGCCTCGAAGTGCTGTTCCCTTTTACCGAATTAAGGCCAAAAAAATACCAATTGTCCAGCCGAATTTAACTTTTTGGCCAGATTAAATTGACTAAATAATTTTATTAAACAAAATCAATGTGATAAAAAGATGGATTTTCTCGGTTATTCCCACTTGGTAAATGGTATTTTTTTGGTATTGTATTCAAAACGATGGGGAACGGCATATTCGGAGGCCCGATGACGGAGCTTGCAATCGGCATAGACGGCGGCGGAACGAGCTGCCGGGCCGCAGTCGCGGACAGGAACGGCAATGTCATCGGCCGCGGCAAATCAGGCCCTGCCAACATCCTGTCGGATCTGGAAAATTCTCTTCTCAACATCGTCGAATCCGCCCGGCAGGCACTAGGCGATGCCGGGCTTGCTGTTGAAACCCTTTCCTCTGTCGCAGCCGTCGTCGGCGTCGCCGGGGCGAATGTCGGCGATTACGGCAGGCGAATCGAAAAGGCCCTGCCCTTTGCCGAGGGCCGCGTCGTCACCGATGCGCTGATCGCCCTGCAGGGTGCGCTCGGCGATGCCGACGGCATCGTCGGCGCCTTCGGAACAGGCTCGGTCTATAATGCCCGCAAGGACGGTCTGCTGAACGGCATCGGCGGCTGGGGTTTCGTTGTCGGCGACCAGGCAAGCGGTGCCCGCCTCGGCCGCGACCTCCTGGAACGATCGCTGCTTGCCCATGATGGGGTGCGTCCGGCATCGCCGATCACTAACGCGGTCATGACCGAATACGGCAATGATCCCGAACGCATCGTCGAATTCGCCCATTCGGCAAGGCCGAAGGATTTTGCCCGTTACGCCCCCACCGTCTTCGAACATGCGGCCAAGGGCGATGCCGTGGCAGTCGGCATCGTCACGGATGCGGCAACGGCGATCGGCGAAAGTCTCGAAGCGCTGCTCTGGCCCGAATGCCCATCGATCTGCCTGCTCGGCGGTCTTGCCGAAGCCTACGAATCCTGGCTTTCCGAACGCTACAAGTCCATGCTTGCCAAGCCGAAAGGCGATGCTCTGCAGGGCGCGGTGGACCTTGCGGTCAAGCTCTTGAACAACAGGCAGAGAGGTGCGGCATGACCGACGACCTCGCCACCCTCTTTTCCCTGGAGCGCCTGCAGGCAGCCGGCACAGGCCCGCTCTACGTCAAGCTGCGCCGCACGCTCGAAGGAGCTGTGCGCACCGGCACGCTCGGGCACGGCGATGCGTTGCCGCCGGAACGCGACATCGCCGAATTAGCCGCCGTCAGTCGCGTCACCGTTCGCAGGGCGATCGATGAACTCGTCGCCGACGGCCTGTTGGTGCGCCGTCACGGTTCCGGCACCTTTGTCGCCAAGCCGGTCTCCAAGGTCGAGCAGCGCCTGTCGCAGCTTACCTCCTTCACCGAGGACATGGCGCGCCGCGGCATGTCTTCCCGCTCCGAATGGCTGCACAAAGGCGTCCACACACCCTCGCCCGACGAGATGATGATCCTTGGCCTCGGTACCGACGTCAAGGTTTCGCGCCTTTCCCGCCTGCGCATCGCCGACGATCAGCCGCTGGCGATCGAGAATGCCAGCGTCTCCGGCGAATTCCTGCCCGATCCCTCGGCCGTCACCAATTCGCTCTATGCCGAACTCGAACGCCTCCAGGTCCGCCCGGTGCGCGCCGTGCAGCGCATCTCCGCCACCAATATGAAGGAAGCCGACGCCCAGCTTCTCGGCGTCTCCGCAGGTGCGGCCGGCCTGTCGATCGAGCGTATCTCCTATCTGGGCTCCGGCCGCGCCGTGGAATTCACCCGCTCGCTCTATCGCGGCGACGCCTATGACTTTGTTGCAGAACTGACGATCGCGGTGACGTAAGCCCTACCAGAAGCGGGCGATCCAAAGCTGATTTCCGACAAGATCATCGAAGATCGCATCGGCGGAGATAAGCGGTATCCCATTCTGCATGGCGGTCGCAGCAAGAAACCGGTCGAACGGATCGCGATGTATCCAGTCCATCATGGCTGCGGTCAGACAGATTTCCGGTGTCAATGCAGCGGCAATGCCACCCTGTTCATGCAGCAGTTCCGGCAACCGGCCGATGAAAGGCTCCATCTCCGGCCACTTGCCGAGACGAACCTTCTGCCCGATTTCAAATAGGGATATTGGGCTGACGAAAATCGTCTCCGCCTTTTCGATCAGAGCGATCGCCTTGGCCGAGAGCCGCTCGTCGCCGGTCAGCGACCATGCCCAGGCATGGGTGTCGAGCAACAGCGAGTTCACTCGCTCCCTTCCCAAGCCGCAAGCTCGCCCTGATCCAGGGGCTCAAAAAAGTCGGGCCCATTTCCGACAACTTGCCCCTTGAGCAGGCCGATCTTGAAGGAAGACTGCACAATCGGAATGATCTTCACAACAGGCTTGCGCCCCTTGGCGATCACCACTTCCTCACCGGAAAGGGCGGCGTCGATCAATTTCGACAGATTGGTCTTTGCGGCATGGATGGTAACTTGCATCGTCGCCCTCATTAGCTAACTTGACTAAGTATACCGCCTCATCGTCAATTCCGCTATCAAATTCAACCAGCCTGAATGCGGGCAATTATTGAGCCGCATCAAAATCATAAAGCCGGAAGGTGAATCCCTTCCGGCTTTTCATTTATTGAATCAATCTCTGAGGACGCCGCCCTAAGCGACCGTGAAGACGCGGCAATCAGGCCGCGTCTTCGATCTGCTCGTCCGTCTTGCGCGGCACGTAGTTCAGCACCGGTCCGAGCCAGCGCTCGACCTCGGAAACCTGCATGCCCTTGCGGGCCGCATAGTCTTCCACCTGATCGCGCTCCACCTTGGCGACACCGAAATAATAGGAGTCGGGATGGCCGATATAGAGGCCGGAAACCGACGAACCGGGCCACATCGCATAGCTTTCCGTCAGCTTCACGCCAGCCGCCCTTTCCGCGTCGAGCAGCTTGAACAGCGTTGCCTTTTCGGTGTGGTCAGGCTGGGCGGGATAACCGGGCGCCGGGCGGATGCCGGCATAGGCTTCGGTGATGAGATCTTCCTTGGTGAGCGTCTCGTCCTTGGCATAGCCCCAGTATTCGCGCCGCACCTGCTCATGCATACGCTCGGCAAAAGCTTCGGCGAAGCGGTCGGCCAGCGCCTTGACGAGGATCGAGGAATAATCGTCGTTCGCCCGCTCGAAACGCTCGGCGATGGCGATTTCCTCAATGCCGGCCGTCACCACGAAGCCGCCGACATAATCCTCAACGCCGCTTGAAACCGGCGCCACAAAATCGGAGAGCGCCACGTTCGGCCGCCCGTCCCGCTTGGAAAGCTGCTGACGCAGCGTGTAGAAGGTGGCAAGCTCTTGGCTGCGGTTCTCGTCCGTGAACAGCCGGATATCGTCGCCGACGGCGCCGGCCGGCCAGAAGCCGATGACGGCGCGCGGGCGGAACCACTTCTCGTCGATGATCTTCTTCAGCATCGCCTGCGCATCTGTCCAGAGCGCACGCGCCGCCTCGCCCTGCTTCTCATCCTCGAGAATGGCTGGATAACGGCCGCGCAACTCCCAGGTCTGGAAGAACGGCGTCCAGTCGATATATTTGGCAAGCTCGGCCAGATCGTAATCCTCGAACACCCGCGTGCCGAAGAATTGCGGCTTGGTCGGCTGGTGGGCGGACCAGTTGATCTTGTGAGCATTCTCGCGAGCCCGGGGCAACGGCAAGCGCACCTTCTCGGCCTCGCTGCGCGCATGGGCGGCCGCCACCTTGGCATATTCGGCTCTTACATCATCGACGTAGCTCTGGCGCGTTTCCGGCGACAGCAGCGCCGAGACGACGCCGACGGCGCGGCTCGCATCGGTGACGTAGACGGTCTGCCCCTTGTTGTAGCCCGGATGGATCTTCACGGCCGTATGCACGCGGCTGGTCGTCGCCCCGCCGATCAACAGCGGGATCTCGAAGCCCTGGCGCTCCATTTCGGCGGCAACATGCACCATCTCGTCGAGCGACGGCGTGATCAGGCCGGAGAGGCCGATGACGTCGACCTTCTCGGCAATGGCCGTCTCGAGAATCTTCGTCGCCGGCACCATGACGCCGAGGTCGACGATCTCGTAATTGTTGCAGGCAAGCACGACGCCGACGATGTTCTTGCCGATATCGTGCACGTCGCCCTTGACCGTCGCCATCAGGATCTTGCCGGCAGACCGACGCTGGTCGCCGCCGTTAAGGCGCTTTTCCTCTTCCATGTACGGCAGCAGCACGGCGACCGCCTGCTTCATCACGCGCGCCGACTTCACCACCTGCGGCAGGAACATCTTGCCCGAGCCGAAGAGATCGCCGACAACGTTCATGCCGGCCATCAGCGGCCCTTCGATGACATGCAGCGGCCGGGCGGCCTGCTGGCGCGCCTCCTCGGTATCGGCCTCGATATATTCGGTGATGCCGTTGACCAGCGCGTGTTCGAGACGCTTTGCGACGCTCCATTCGCGCCAGGAGAGATCCTGGACGCGGCCTTCCCTGGCGCCTGCGCCACGGAATTTCTCCGCCACTTCGAGCAGCCGTTCGGTGCCGTCAGGTCGGCGGTTCAGCACCACGTCCTCGCAGGCCTCGCGCAGCTCCGGATCGATATTGTCGTAGACGGCAAGCTGGCCGGCATTGACGATGCCCATGTCCATGCCCGCCTGGATGGCGTGGTAGAGGAACACGGCGTGCATCGCCTCACGCACCGGCTCATTGCCGCGGAACGAGAAGGACAGGTTGGAGACGCCGCCCGAAATATGCACCAGCGGCATGCGCTCACGGATCGTCCGCGTCGCCTCGATGAAGTCGACGCCGTAATTATTGTGCTCTTCGATGCCGGTCGCGACCGCGAAGATGTTCGGGTCGAAAATGATATCTTCAGGCGGGTAGCCGATCTTTTCGGTCAGCAGCTTGTAGGCGCGCGTGCAGATTTCCACCTTGCGGTCGTAGCTGTCCGCCTGCCCCGTCTCGTCGAAGGCCATGACGACGACGGCAGCGCCGTAATTGTGCAGCAGCCGCGCCTGGGCGAGGAAATTCTCCTCGCCTTCCTTCAGCGAGATCGAATTGACGATCGGTTTGCCCTGGACGCGCTTCAGGCCGGATTCGATGATCGAGAACTTCGACGAGTCGATCATCACGGGCACACGGGCGATGTCAGGCTCGGCGGCGATCAGGTTGAGAAACTCGACCATCGCCTTTTCGGAATCGATCAGGCCTTCGTCCATGTTGATGTCGATCACCTGCGCGCCGTTTTCGACCTGGTCGCGGGCGACATCGAGCGCTGCGGTGAAATCGCCGTTGGTGATCAGTTTGCGGAAGCGGGCCGAGCCGGTGACGTTGGTGCGCTCGCCGACATTGACGAAAGGAATGTCCTTGGTCAGCTCGAAAGGCTCGAGGCCCGACAGCGACATGAACGGGCGATGCTCGGGAATGGCACGCGGCTTGTACTTGGCAACGGTCTCGGCGATCGCCTTGATATGCTCGGGCGTCGAGCCGCAGCAGCCGCCGACGATATTGACGAGGCCTTCACGCGCGAAGCCGTCGATCTGCGCCGCCATCAGCTCCGGCGTTTCGTCATACTGGCCGAACTCATTCGGCAGGCCGGCATTCGGATAGGCGCAGATGAAGGTGTCGGCGACGCCTGAAAGCTCCTGCAGATGCGGGCGCATCGCATTGGCGCCGAGCGCGCAGTTGAGCCCGATCGTGAAGGGATTGGCATGGCGCACCGAATTCCAGAAGGCAGATGGCGTCTGGCCCGAAAGCGTGCGGCCGGAAAGGTCGGTGATCGTGCCCGAGATCATCACCGGCAGGCGCACACCCTTGGCCTCGAAGCGCTCCTCGCAGGCAAAGATCGCAGCCTTGGCGTTCAGTGTGTCGAAGATCGTCTCGATGAGGATGATATCTGCGCCGCCATCGATCAGCCCGTCGATCTGTTCGCCATAGGCCGAACGCAGATCGTCGAAGGTGACGGCGCGAAAGCCCGGATTGTTGACGTCGGGCGAAATCGAAGCGGTGCGGTTGGTCGGCCCGATGGCGCCGGCGACGAAGCGGCGGCGGCCATCTTCGCGCTCGGCGCGCTGTGCTGCCCGGCGCACGATCTCTGCACCTTCCTTGTTGAGGTCGTAGACGGCACCTTCCATCTCGTAATCGGCCTGCGCGATGCGGGTCGAGGAGAAGGTGTTGGTCTCGAGAATATCGGCGCCGGCCTTGGCGTATCTGTAATGGATCTCTTCGATCGCGTCCGGCTGGGTCAGGATCAGAAGGTCATTATTGCCCTTCTGGTGACAGGCGCAGCCGATGAAGCGCGTTCCGCGGAACTGGTCTTCGTCATAGCCGAGCCCCTGGATCTGCGTGCCCATGGCGCCGTCGAGAACAAGGATGCGCTCGCTCGCGGCTTGTTTCAAAGCTGCGAAAACTTCACTGCCGTCACGTTTGCCCCCTGTGGGGCCAAAGAGATTGTCAAACACGGGAAGGCTCCTTGACGTCGTAAGACCAGACTTCCAAATCACATAAAGATATCTTTATGTCAATATATGCCTGTCGATTTCGTCCTTTGCAAATCTCGCCGGATGACAGACTCGCACGACGCCTATATAGGCGTTTACAACGCTTTGTGCACGAAATCGGAGGAGCATCATGGCACCCGCAACCGGCAACGCCGTGCTTGGAAACTGGACGACCCGCGCCTATCACCGCGGCTGGCTGCTGAGCCAAGCGAATGGTCTCTTCGATTTCTTCCAGCACAATTCGGTCAATCCCAAGGGCGGCTTCTACGATCTCGACGAAACCGGCAGGCCTCTCGACGCCGAGGGCCAGGTCCGCGGCATCCATATCGCCGCGCGCGCCGTGCATTGTTTCTCGATCGGCACCCTGCTCGGCCGCCCCGGTGCGGCCGACGTCGTCGACCACGGCATGGATTACATCTGGAATCACCACCGCGACCGGAAAAACGGCGGCTATTTCTGGTCGCTCAACAATGACGGTCCCGTTGATTCCAACAAGCAGGGCTATGGCCATGCTTTCGTGCTGCTCGCTGCCTCATCGGCAAAGACGATCGGTCATCCGCTTGCCGACGGCATGCTCGCCGATATCACCGAGATCCTGAACACGAAGTTCTGGGAAGCGAAACACGGCGCGATTGCCGAGGAGTTCACGGCCGACTGGCAACCGCTCGATGGCGGCGCCTATCGCGGCCAGAACTCCAATATGCATCTGACCGAAGCGCTGATGGCGGCCTTTGAAGCCACCGGCGACAGGCAGTACCTCACCGAGGCCGAAAGCATCGCCGATCTCGTCATCCGCCGCGCGGCCGGTTCGGTCGACTGGCGCGTCGCCGAGCATTTCGACGCCGAATGGAACCTCGACAAGACTTACTATCATCCGAACGAAATGTTCCGCCCGGCCGGCACGACGCCCGGCCACTGGCTGGAATGGGCTCGCCTCATCCTGCAGCTCTGGGCACTCGGCGGCAAACGCATCGAATGGATGCCGGATGCGGCCAAGGCCCTCTTTGCCCAATCGATGGCGCTCGGCTGGGACAACGACAAGGGCGGCTTCTTCTACACGCTCGACTGGGACGACAAGCCCGCCAAGCGCAACAAGCTCTGGTGGCCGGCTTGCGAAGGTGCGGCCGCCGCACATTTTCTCAATGAGCACCTGCCGAGCGATTTCCATGAAGAGAGCTATCGCAAGATCTGGAACGTGATCGAGCGCGCCTTCATCGACCATAAGAACGGCGGCTGGCACGAGGAACTGACGGAAAATCTCGTCCCCTCGCACTCGCTGTTCCCCGGCAAGGGCGATATCTATCACGCCCTGCAGGCCTGCCTCATCCCGCTCTTCCCGGCCACGGGCAGCCTGACAAAGGGCATCACTGAGGCCGGCGGCAGGATCTGAGCCGGAGATCAGTAACCCGGCGCCGGCAGTTCGGCGTTCGGGTTTCGCTGGAACCACTCGACATCCTCGTTGACGCGCTCCAGTTCGTCCTGCACGTCGCGCTGGTCGCGGCGGATGTCGTGCAGGTCGTCCTCCAGATCCTCGATCCGCCGGCGCATCTCCGACCTTTCATCATCTTTTGCATCCCTGAGCTTGTCGGAAAGCTCATCGATGCTTGTCTCTTTGAAGCTATAGTCGTTCTGCATCGAGCTGAGACGCGCCTGCAGGTCATGCTGCTTGCTGCCGAGGCCGAAGCCGCGCAGGAAACCGGGCGCGGTCTCGAGCGGGCAGACATTGGCGTAGCCGCTACCTGCCTGGCCGCGCGCAAGCCCGCTAAGCGGCGTGCAATAGCGCACGAGACCGGCCTGATACCCCTGAAACCAGATCGTCTGATCGGGCACGATCTTGACCCGCTCGCAGGATTTCGCATGCGCGGCGAAGCGCTGTTGCGGCTCGTGGCCCGCCGCGCCGTCGCTCTCGCCGATCACCCGCCAGTCGGCAGCAACGCATTCCTCCTTGGACAGCGTGTTGCAGGAGGCAAGCAAAAGGCCGGAGCCGATGGCAGCGGCAAGCGCAAGGAACAAGCGGATCATGGCGTCCCGGGGGCTAAATGAGGAGTGCGATGCCGCAGCTTAGCCGCAGGATAAGCCCGCGTCACCGGAGCAGCGACGCGAATTTGCAGTTTTCATGGCTTTTTTCTGTCAAAATTACGGCGAAAGAAGCCGCATCAAAGCGGCGGGGCGAGCCGCAGCGTATCCAGATCCTTGGCGAGCATCAGCGCCAGCGCCTCGACCGCGAGATTATGGTCGTCACGCTGCGGCAGTCCCGAGACGGTGACGGCGCCGATGCAGCCGCTGCCCTTGACGTTGATCGGGAAACTGCCGCCATGCGGCGCATAGTCGGCGCCGGAAAGCCCGTTATCCTCGACCGTCTTGCCATCCTTCTGCAGCTTCAGACCGGAGGCATAGCTGCTGCGGAAATAACGCAGCACCATGTTGCGCTTGCGGCGGACCCAGTTGACGTTATCGGGCGTCACACCCGGGAGTGCCGCATAGAAAACGGGCATCGAATGCAGGGTCACGTCAATCGCGATGCCGAGGCCGCGCTCGGTGGCGAGTTCCTGCAGGAGCTTGCCGAGCTGCCATGCCGTCGTCAGGTCGAAGGCGTCGAAGCTCAGCACTTTCTCCTGCTCCGCGATCCGGCTGAGATCGTTCTCGATTGTCATGGGTAAGCGCTCCTCTGCCGCGATAATCCGTGCAGACCATTCTCGCGGGAGCCGAAAAAGTAAAGCAAAAACTTGAGCCTACCCCTGGAGCAATTCCAGCGTCCGGAATTGCGCGAAGACAAAGAGGTGGAGCATTTTCGTGACTCGAAGAAACGGAAATGCCCTATGTCAAAGCTTTGGCGTCAGCATCTCGAAACGGTCGCGGATGGTGGCGCAGGTATCGCCGCCGAGCCTCGCAATGGCATCGACCGCGGCCGGATCGACATGCAGCCGTTCAAGATCGACGACCCCGTCGCGATAATGTGCAAAGACGATCTCGCCCATGACGATCTGCCGTGAGCGGCCGAGCTCCAGCGTCACATGCCGCTTGCATTCGAAGGCGGCCGGCGACTCGGCGATGAAGGGCGAGGCCACCTTCTCGCCCGGCATCGCCGTCAGGCCCGCTTGCTTCAGCTCGTCGACGCCGCGCGGATATTTGGCCCCGCAGACATGCATCGCCTCGGCAATCGCGAAGGAGACGATATTGACCGTGAACACCTCGGTCATGCGGATATTGTGGCTGGTGTCCTTGAACGACATGTCGACATTGTTCTCGACCCCGATCGCAAGGATCGGCGGATCGGCCGAAAGGCAGTTGAAGAAGCTGAAGGGCGCCGCATTGACCCGGCCGTTCTCGTCGACCGTCGTCACCAGCGCGATCGGCCGCGGAATGATCGTGCCGATCATCAGCTTGTAGCGTTCGCGCTCGGTGAGCTGTTTGAAATCGAAGGAAATGGCCATCGGTTCAGCCGACCTTCAGGACCGGCGAGAAACCGCTCATCGCCCCGGTAAAAGATTTCGGCAGTGGCGAGGCGTAGGAGCCGCGCTTGCTGGTGGAAAGTCCGAGCGATACCAGCGCTTCGGCCTGCTTGACGGCGGCGGCGACACCATCGACGACCGGCACGCCGTAGATCTCCTGCAGCTCGCGCGCCAGATCGGTCATGCCGGCGCAGCCGAGCACGATCGCCTCGGCGCCGTCTTCCGAAAGCGCCCCCTCGATCTCGTCTCTGAGCTTGCCGATCGCGCCCGAGGCCGCATCTTCCAGCTCCAGCACCGGGATGTCGGAGGCGCGCACCTTGGCGCGGTCGCCCATGCCGTAGCGGCGCACCAGATTGTCGATCAGCACCCGCGAGCGCTCCAGCGTCGTCACCACGGTGAAGCGTTGCGCCAGGAAGCCCGCCGTCACCACGGCGGA
Source organism: Rhizobium aouanii (assembly GCF_037002925.1). Classification (NCBI taxonomy): domain Bacteria; kingdom Pseudomonadati; phylum Pseudomonadota; class Alphaproteobacteria; order Hyphomicrobiales; family Rhizobiaceae; genus Rhizobium; species Rhizobium aouanii. The sequence goes on along the minus strand of NZ_JBAMYD010000001.1, from coordinate 591,586 downwards.
TTCGCAAAGCCCGAGGATCGGCACATCGGCAAAGGTTCGCGCCGCTTCGAGCCCGGTATCGTCGAAACAGGCGATAACAGCCGCGTCGTAGCCCACCCCCTGTCGTTCCTTGAGTTCGGCGAGCAGGCCGGGGATCGCTAAGGCCCCGTCGTAATGCCCCTCGATGGAAACCGGCCCCATGCGCGAGGTGGCCGCGATGATCTCCGTGCCGGAGGCCGCCACCACCCGCGCGGCGGTGGCGGCCTTCTCTGTCATGGAGGCCGTGGTGTTCGGATTGACGATGAGGATGCGCATGTCAGTCTATCTTTGCCTGCCGCCGGCTGAGCATCGTCATGATGCCGAGCGCGAGGAGAATGATGGTGAAGGAAAACAGCGTCGTCACCGTGCCGAGTGCATAGAGCACCGGCGTCGTGACGTTGGTCGTCATGCCGTAGATTTCGAGCGGCAGCGTGTTGTAGGTGCCTGATGTCATCAGCGTGCGGGCGAATTCATCATAGGAGAGCGTGAAGCCGAACAGGCCGACGCCGATCAGGCTTGGGGCGATCATCGGCAGCACGACATGGCGGAACGTCTGCCAGGAGCTGGCGCCGAGGTCGCGCGCCGCCTCTTCATAGGCCGGCGAAAAGCGGTTGAACACGGCAAACATGATCAGCACGCCGAAGGGCAGCGTCCAGGTCAGATGGGCGCCGAAGGCCGACGAATACCAAGCGGGTTTCAGCCCTCCCTCCTGGAAAACGACGCCGATGCCGAGCGAGATGATGATCGACGGCACCACGAGGCTTGCGACCGTGGCGTAGAACAGCGCGGTCGAGCCTGCGAAACGGCGTCGGAAGGCAAGGCCGGCGAGCAGCGAGACCACGACGGTCACCACCATCACCATCAGCCCGAGGGTGAAGGAGCGGCGGAACGAGGCGCCGAAATCGCCTACCGCCTGCTGTTCGAACAGGTTGAAGAACCAGTGCGTCGACATCCCGTTCATCGGGAAGGTCAGGCCGCCGTCCGGTCCCTGGAAGGAGAGGATCAGGATTGCCGAAAGCGGCCCGTAGAGGAACAGCACGAAGATAATGAAGAAGAGCGCCAGCAGGTAGAATTCCAGGCCGCGTTTTTCGTGGCTCATCTCAAAGCTCCTTGCGGATATCGACGACGCGCAGGATGGCCGCGACCATCAACAGCACGACGGCGAGCAGCACCACGGCATTGGCGGCAGCCGCCGGATATTGCAGCAGCGACATCTGGTTCTTCATCATCAGCGCCACCGAAGCGCTCTGACCGCCGGACATCACCTGCACCGTCGAAAAGTCAGCCATGACGAGCGTGACGACGAAGATCGTGCCGATCGCCATGCCGGGTTTGGCGAGCGGGATGACGACGTTCCACAACACCTGCCAGCCGGAGGCGCCGGCATCGCGCGCCGCCTCGAACAGCGACCGGTCGATGCGCATCAGCGTATTGAAGATCGGCGTCACCATGAACAGCGTATAGAGATGCACCATGGCAAGCACGACGGCGAAATCGGAATAGAGCAGCCATTCGATCGGCTGCGGGATGATGCCCATCTTGATCAGCGTCGAATTGACGAGGCCGTTGCGCCCGAGCACCGGGATCCACGAAATCATGCGGATGATGTTCGACGTCATGAACGGCACGGTGCAGACGAGGAAGAGGATCATCTGCGTCGAGGTCTTGCGGATGTGGAAGGCCAGGAAATAGGCGACCCAGAAACCGATGACGAGCGTCAGCGCCCAGACGATCGCAGTGAATTTCAGCGTGTTGAGATAGATCTTCCACGTCACCCACGAACCGAGCGTGTCGGTGTAGTTCATCGTCAGGAAATCGGGATAGAGACCGGCAAAGTCGTAGTCCCAGAAGCTGACGACCGCGATCATCGCGATCGGCAGCAGGAAGAACAAGCCGAGAATGACAAACAGCGGCGTCGCCTGGAGATAGGAGATCGCCGATGGGGAAAGCTTCAGTCCGCGCCCGCCGCGCGCACCCTGGCCATCCTCCTCCGTTTCCGCTGCGATGGTCGCCATCCCTTACCCTTTCGGAAGCTCGTCATTCGTCTGGTCGTTAAGAAGAGGGCTCGAGAAGACCCCTCCCCAACCCTCCCCACAAGGGGGAGGGAGTATCTTTGCCGCACCGCCTCCGGGCTCCCTCCTCCTTGTGGGGAGGGTTGGGGAGGGGAAAAACGACGGTCGCTTAGGCCGCGATGAACTCGTTCCAGCGGCGGACCATGTAGCGGTCTTCGTCCATGACGGAGTTCCAGCAGGCGACAGCACCCATGCGGGCTTCGAACGAGCCGCCGTCGCGCACTGCACCTGCCTTCTCCATGACCTTGCCCTCGGGCGACATGATGTCGCCGGTTGCAGCCTTGCCCTCGATCCAGTAGCCCCATTCGTCGGCCGACATGAACTCCTTGGCGGTGTCCATGCAGGCGGAATAATAGCCCTGGCGGTTGAGGTAGCCGCCGACCCAGCCCGACGTGTACCAGTTGATGTATTCATAGGCGGCGTCGAGCTGCGCCCCCTTGAGATGAGAGGCAAGGCCGAGGCCGCCGCCCCATGCGCGATAGCCTTCCTTGAGCGGCTGATACTTGCAGGCGATGCCCTTGGAGCGGACGGCGGCGACGGCCGGCGACCACATCGACTGGATGACGACTTCGCCCGACGCCATCAGGTTTACCGATTCGTCGAAGCTCTTCCAGAAGGCGCGGAACTGGCCCTCGCCCTTGGCCTTGATCAGGAATTCGATCGTCTTGTCGATCTCTTCCTTGGTCATATTGCCCTTGTCGGCATATTTGATGTTGCCCATGGCTTCCATGATCATCGCCGCATCCATGATGCCGATCGACGGAATATTGAGGATCGAGGTCTTGCCCTTGAACTTCGGATCCATGATGTCGGCCCAGCTGGTGATGTCGCGGCCGACGAGATCGGGGCGGATACCGAGCGTGTCGGCATTGTAGATGGTCGGAACCATCGTCATCCACTGCGTCGCTTCCTTGGCGAATTTCTTGGAATCCTGCGCTTCGACGAAGCCGACCGTGTGCGGCGCCGTGCCCTGGGCGATGACGCTGTCTGCCTTCAGTTTGCCGTTGATGAACAGCGGCACGATCTTGTCGTAATATTTCAGCTTCTTGACGTCCATCGGCTGCATCACGCCGGTCGGGAACACCTTTTTGGCGATCCAGTATTCGATGTCGGCAATGTCGTAGCTGTCAGGCTGGGTGACGGCGCGCTGGGCGGCGGCGTCGGAATCGGTTGCCGTCATCTCCAGCGTGATGCCGAGATCGGCCTTGCACTTCTCGGCGATGGCATTGATGTTCGAAACGCCGGTGCCGAACTGGCGAAGCGTGATGTTCGTCTGCGCCCAGATGGTTGGAAAGCCGGTGATGGCGCCGGAGCCGGCGATGGCGCCGACGGCGGCAGCACCCGTCTTCAGCAGCGCGCGGCGGGAAAGGCCTTTCTCCGCCTTGGTCGATGTCGATTCAGTCGTCATGTCAGTTCCCCTTTTCTTGGATGCGGAAGGTTCAGTGTTCTTGATGGTGATGGCTCATGTGGAAGAGCGGCCGAGAAGCACGGCATCCTCGAGCGCCCAGCTGAGCGAGACTGTGTCGCCAACGGCGACCGGCCGGGCGAAATAGTCGCCGTCGTCGGCAATGACGGTGAAGTCGTCGCTGCCGGCGCCGAGGACGGTGATTTTCACGGAAGAGCCGCGATATTCGATGTTGGAGACGATGCCGTCGAAGCCGAGCGTCCATTCGGTCGCCACCTGCAGGCGCACGCGGTCGGTGCGGATGCCGATATCGACGGGCTCGCCGACCTCCCTGCCCGTCCCGCGCACGGAAAAGCTCTGACCTTCCGGCACGGTCATGACGAGCACACCGTTCTCGCTCGACGTCACCCGGCCGGAGAGCACGTTGTGGTCGCCCATGAACCGCGCGACGAAGGCCGTCGCCGGCCGCTCGAAGACCTCGCGCGGGGCTGCCGCCTGCTCGATCCGGCCGTCATTCATGATGACGATGACGTCGGCAAGCGCCATTGCCTCTTCCTGGCTGTGGGTGACGTGCACGAAGGTGATACCGAGCGACTTCTGGAGTTTCTTGAGTTCGGCGCGCATGCGGATCTTCAGGAACGGATCGAGCGCCGACAGCGGCTCGTCGAGCAGCAGCGCTTCCGGATCGGTGATCAGCGCGCGCGCCAGCGCCACGCGCTGCTGCTGGCCGCCGGAAAGCTGGGCCGGACGCCTGGCGGCATAGGCCTCCATCTGCATCAGCTTCAGCATCTCGAGCGCCTTGGCCCGCCGCTCCTGCTTGTCGACACCCTTCATCTTCAGGCTGAAGGCGACATTGTCGATCAAGTCGAGATGAGGGAAGAGCGCGTAGGACTGGAACATCATCGCCGTGCCGCGCCTGGCCGGCGGAAAATCGGTGACGACGGCATTGCCGAGCCTGATGTCGCCCGACGAGATGCTCTCATGGCCGGCGATCATGCGCAGCGTTGAAGTCTTGCCGCAGCCCGATGGGCCGAGGAAGCAGCAATAGGAGCCGGCCGGAATTTTCAGGCTGATCGCATGGACCGCCGTCGTCGCGCCATAGACCTTCGAAACGGATACTATATCGATCTCTGCCGCTTTCGACATCATGCCTTCCCCTGTTTGGAAAAGACGATGCATCTGCCGTGCCAGACTCCGTTGCTCACAGGAAGTCATTGTGAAATAACGGTTTTATCAAAACCGCTATTGAGAGAGCAAATTAGGGGCGCAACACCATTTGCACATGATTTAGGCTATCGTGCGCAATTTGTGCAAAACATCGTATACAATTTTGCGGCCATTTCGGGCACAAATTCTGTTTAACTTTTGCCGGGAAGCCGGGTATGGTTTGCCGACCATCAGGAAATAAATTTCATGAAATCCGCCGCCAAGGCTCAGCAGGCCGAAGACTCCGCCGAAACAGGCGCGCAACAGATCCGCGATGCCATTCGCGAAGCGATTGTCGAGCGCAGGCTCTCTCCCGGCACAAAGCTTTCGGAAAGCGATGTCGGCAATCTCTTCAACGTCAGCCGCACGCTTGCGCGCGCCGCTCTCCAGGCGCTCTCCTATGAAGGCCTTGTCAGCGTCGAGAAGAACCGCGGCGCCTTCGTCGCCTATCCCTCGCCCGAAGAGGCTCGCCAGATCTTTTCCGCCCGCCGCCTGGTCGAACCAGGCATATTGCGCGAGGCCGCAGCGCGGATCACGCCTGATGATATTACACATCTGAGACAGCTTCTGCTGGAAGAAGGCCGCCTGATGAGCGAGCGTGGCCAGACGGCGCGCCGCGCTGAAATCAAGGCATCCGGCGATTTTCATCTGACGCTGGCGGCAATATCAGGCAATTCGATCATGCAGCGCTTCATGGAGGAGCTCGTCGCCCGCTCATCCCTGGTGATTGCGCTCTACGGCCAGTCGACCGCCTCGAGCTGCGGTCATTCCGAACATGGTGACATCATCTCGGCGATCGAAGCCGACGAACTCGACCGCGCCTGCCAGCTGATGCTGCACCACATCACCCATATCGAGGCTGATCTCGACCTGCGCGAGCGCAAGAGCCTGGGCCTCAAGGAAGCCTTCGAACTCTGAACATGCAAAAAGACGCGCGACGCGGATGATCCACCGCGCCCCGCTTTAAACGAACTCTTGAAACCCTACCAGGGCGTCTTCTTCGGCAACATCTCGAAGGCTGCGAAGATATCCTCGGCGCTCATCGGCTCACTCGAGCGCAGCTTAACGGTTCCGTCGCGGCCGATCAGGATCAGCCCGAACTCGCCGGACGGCGGTCCCTGCAGCCGATCGCGAATATCGTCGGCATCGAGGTCCCAGTCATCGTCGAACAGCGCAAATGCGCCGCCGCCGGCAATGCTGAACACCTCGACGTCTTCTTCGATGAGGCGCATATGCGCCTTGCGCAGCCATTCGTCCTGGATGAGCGCGCGATCGTCTTGCGCATCGGCAAAGATGATCAGCACCCGTTTCCTGTCGCGAAACTGTTCGAGCGATTGCGGAAGCTCAGGCTCACGCCGGGGCGTGCCGATGATTTCATGAACGATGGATTTCAGCATGGTGCTCATTCCCAGGCCATTACTTGATGTGGCCGTGCCTGCCGGATTAAACGGCTGGGAATAAGCGAGGTTCCGCCAAAAAGCGGAAAAGGATCGCAGCCATGGCCGCGATCCTCACTTTGTCAGTCGCGGCCCTGGTCTTCGGACGCGTGGGCCGAAACGGCGACGAGATCCGCAGCCCCAGTGACGTGAAGGCGCTTGCGCACCAGGACGCGCATGACGCGCGCCGCCGTCGAGAAGGTCATCTGGTCGAGCGGGCCTTCGCCCTCCCATGGCTTGGTCAGCCGTTCGGTGACGGCGCCGACGATGTTCATCGGCACGATGTCGGTGCATTCGCGCATGGCTTCGAAAACGAAGCTGATGGGCATGACCCGTCCTTCGTAGGTCACGATCGGTTCGGTCAATTCACTGTCCCATTCCTCGAAGGCATAGAGTGCTTCGCGAAATAGCTGCTGGAGGTCGAACGGCGCATGGCCGTCATGAAGTGGCGGCAGTGCATTCATCATGTCTGTCTCCTCTTGATGGGTTGAGGCCAAATCCTCCGGTATCGGTCGCGCCAAACGCGGGGAACGGAACGTTTTGCTGCCCCTGCGAACCGAATAACACTATTGATTCTATAGAGTAACGCGCCGGGGTAAAGCCCATTTATATGCGCGCATGGAAGCCAATTCCATAACGCCCTGATATTCTTGCATGTTTTAGTGGAAATTTTCTCGGGACCCGCCATTCGCCAAATATTTTGCCGCCCGCCTGAGATCGGTCCGGAATGGCACAAAGGGCAGAAATCGCTGCGGAATCACGGAACTTTTGGCGCTGTAATCTGTTTTGTTCTCACATTCGCCAAACCGACTGGGGTTACCACCAATGACGCAAATCCGTGAACCGGAGCGCCGAAGCAGAATCCTGCGCGGCCGTCCCTATAGCCTTGATGAATTCGCCTCCAAATACGGCCTGCGAAACGAGCAGGCCGAAAGTCTGTTCACCCGTTTCGGGCCCTCCTCGATCGAGCTCGACCTGCTGATGGCCGCCAAACGCCGGCCACCGATTCTGCAGGACAGAATTGCCGAATAACACTTTCGAACGGAACGGATAGATGAGCGACAGACGCCACGAATGGATTAGCAAAAGAGCTTACGCGATCTGGGAGGAACAGGGCCGCCCCGATGGCCGCGACGACGAACATTGGCGCCAAGCGGTTGCCGAACGCGATGCGCTTGAACGCACGCAGGCCTCCGTCGATGGCCGCGAGGTGCTGGTGAAGTTTCGTCCGAAACCGCAGCGGCCCGAAATGCCGCGTCAGGACTGGGTCAATCCTTCGACGAAGGCAGGCTGACCCTTCCCTCGTGCCGGCTCAGCCCAGGCTGAGCCGGAAGCGGGCCTGAAAATCTCCCTGCCACCACTCGGGAAATTGGTTCCCCACTTATCGTTGTACAGTTTGAAACGGATGCCGCATCAGTGATGACATCCGAACGCTCTGCAGCCAGCGCTGCACAGGTGAGCGGAGTGTAACCGTTTCCACAGACACCATTGCTCCGGCCGCAAATGCTCCGTCAAGCCATTTTGGCACAAACTGCTGAAATTATGCGGTTTTCTTAACCATAGATCCAGAATCAAACGTCCGATCCTTTCGCCATCAAATCGAATCGCGACAAGAATGAAGACGTGTTCACCGGCAGCGTTGGAGAAAAGCGGTAGGGCACCCCCGCCGACCAGCCTGGCTGCCCGGCCTAAATTGCGGAGAAAAGCCTGAGCCGTTCTTCCGGAAGCCAATCGTCAGAAAGCTTTGCTTTCCTCGCAGATCGCCCGGTGGACCTCGGTCCAGAACAGCGCCAGCGGCGTGTCGCCGTTGCGTTCGGCAACGAGCGCGCGGATCAGCGCTTCAGAGCCTGCCATATCCTGCCAGCTGGATTTGAGCCCCTTGGCCGCCTGCTGGCATTCGGCAATCTCGAACGGTCTCTTGCTGTCCATATGAGGCCTCCTCATGACAGGCGCTAGCAGATGGGGGCCAAACTGTCATTCCCCGCATATGTGGGGATGCCTTGTATTTGTGACGGTCCTCACGGTAGGATTGAGGGAATTGGGGCAGTGGAAATGATCGAGAATACCTACAGCGAAAAGTTCGAGTCCGCTTTCGAACAGATCAAGGCTGCGGCCAATGTGGATGCAGCCATCCGCATTCTCCAGGCGGAATATGGTCTCGATTTCGTCACCTACCATCTCGCCCAGACGATCGCGAGCAAGATCGATTCGCCCTTCGTGCGCACCACCTACCCGGATGCCTGGGTCTCCCGCTACCTCCTGAACAGCTATGTGAAGGTCGATCCGATCGTCAAACAGGGTTTTGAACGTCAGCTGCCCTTCGACTGGAGCGAGGTCGAGCCGACGCCGGAGGCCTATGCCATGCTGGTCGATGCCCAGAAGCACGGTATCGGCGGCAACGGCTACTCCATTCCCGTTGCCGACAAGGCGCAGCGCCGCGCGCTCTTGTCGCTGAATGCCCGCATACCGGCGGAAGAATGGGCCGAACTCGTCCGCCGCAGCCGCAACGAATGGATCGAGATCGCCCATCTCATCCACCGCAAGGCCGTCTACGAGCTGCATGGCGAAAACGATCCGGTGCCGGCATTGTCGCCGCGCGAGATCGAGTGTCTACACTGGACGGCGCTGGGCAAGGATTACAAAGATATTTCGGTCATCCTCGGCATTTCAGAGCACACCACGCGCGACTATCTAAAGACTGCCCGCTTCAAGCTCGGCTGCGCCACGATCTCGGCCGCCGCCTCGCGGGCCGTGCAATTGCGCATCATCAATCCCTAGCGCATGTCGTTGTCGCAAAACCGCTGCACACTTTTGCGCGACATGCGCCCCCCTCATCTGAGGGGGCCCATCTGAGGGAATTTCCGAACCGGCCCGCATGAACCATTGTGCTCTCCACGAACTTGAAAACGCTGGAGGGCAAAATGTTCGTTATCATTCAGGCACATGAGTATCAGAAATACGCTGCCGTACTCGACCAGATGTTTCGCCTGCGCAAGAAGGTCTTCGCCGATACGCTCGGCTGGGACGTTCCCGTCATCGGCCCTTACGAACGCGACAGCTACGATTCGCTCGCCCCTGCCTATCTCGTCTGGTGCAACGACAGCCGCACCCGCCTTTATGGCGGCATGCGCCTGATGCCGACGACAGGCCCGACCCTTCTCTACGACGTCTTCCGCGAGACGTTTCCTGACGCCGCCAATCTTATCGCCCCCGGCATCTGGGAAGGCACGCGCATGTGCATCGACGAAGAGGCGATCGCCAAGGATTTCCCCCATGTCGATGCCGGTCGCGCCTTCTCCATGATGCTGCTTGCGCTTTGCGAATGCGCGCTCGATCACGGCATCCATACGATGATTTCCAACTATGAGCCCTACCTCAAGCGCGTCTACAAGCGCGCCGGCGCCGAAGTGGAAGAACTCGGCCGTGCAGACGGCTACGGCAAATACCCCGTCTGCTGCGGCGCCTTCGAAGTATCGGACCGGGTGCTGCGCAAGATGCGCGCCGCCCTCGGCCTCACCCTACCCCTTTATGTCAGGCACGTGCCGGCCCGCTCGGTCGTGACCCAATTCCTGGAGATGGCAGCATGAATCGCCTCGCTGAAACCACCACGCAGACCGCAATACAGAAGGATATCGGCGCTCTCGAGCGCCATGTTCTCGCATCCCGCGACATCGCCACGCAGATAGGGGATCCCTTCCTCTCCTATCTCCTTTCGATGGCGCTGTTCACGATCTACGAGAAGAAGGCCCATCACGAGAACGAGGCGCTGAAGAGCAGCTTCAGCTGAGGGTGTGGTTCCCCTCCGCCCCGCCTGAAGACGAGCATGTCTCCCGGCGCCTCGCGCGCAGCCGCAAAAACAGTCCCCGTTTTGCGGCTGCGCGCCCCTGTCCAGTCATCAGGGTATTGCCGTTACGTCATCAGGGAATTGATCGTCGAAATCAGCGTGTCGTGCATGTAGGGCTTCGGCAGGAAGGCGGTATTGGCGGGCAGCGCCATCGGATCGAGCCGCACCATGCCCGAGGTGATGATGATGCCGATGTTCGGCCGCATCGCCCGCACCCGATTGGCAAGCTGGAGACCGTCCATCGAACCGGCCATGTTGACGTCGGTGAACAGGATATCGACATCCTGCCTGCCCTTCAGCACCACCAGAGCCTCGTCGGCATTCGCCGCCTCCAGCGTCACATGACCGACCTCCTCCAGCACATCGAGGATATTGAACCGGATCAGCGGCTCATCCTCCACGATGAGCACCACGGCACTGTTCGAAGCCACCATCTGCGATCGCCCTCTTCATGCGGAATGTGACTTGGATAAGTGTGGCCCACGCGGGAAGGTTCCAGTGGCTGCCCACGAAATATGCATCGTCCACAGATGCTTGCGCTCACCGCTTGTGGCTCCCCCGGATTTGCGTTAGAGCGGAAACCGTGCTGCGGGAACCATTGCCCCGGCACCCAAGCGCCGGACACGGCGCCAAGGGCCTGTAGCTCAATGGTTAGAGCCGGCGGCTCATAACCGCTTGGTTGGGGGTTCGAGTCCCTCCGGGCCCACCAACATTTCAAGATGCTGTATCTCGCCGGTCGCTGTAGCCGGACGCGAAACCGGAATTTTGACACTAGATTCCGGAATTTTCGAGATCTTTTGAAGCATGCTTGAGGGCGGGGTTTGATGGCGCGTCATTCGATGATGGTGGGAGCTGCGGACCTAGTCTCCACCAAAGTTCCCCGATTTCGAACGTACCTCGGCTAGATTTTCGTAATTTCTAATGATTGAATCATAAGCTCTTTTGGTTGCCTCGAGATCGACATTCAACGGAATGAAGGCATCGCATTTACCAAGCAGTCTCCGCTGATCCCAATCCCACACTTCAAGGACACCGTTGAGTATATAGTCGCGAACAAATCGCATGACGCTTGCGTAGCTTCTGGCCGCCCCCTCCGATCCGTCGTCGGCCGTCCTCAGCCCATCCTTCACATTTATCTGTAGTCGTTCCTCTGCGAAATTCAGCCACAGCACCATCTCTGTAAGGTTGTCATCAGAGGTGCACATGACAGTCGCACAGCCATCCGCAATCGCTATTACCTCAGAACGAAGGTTGGTTAGCGCCGCGAACCCTTCACTGCGTGCCAACGACACTGTAAGCCTAGGAAGCAGCGGCCAAAGATTTCGCTCCGGCGAGGCGCCTGCCTTTATGGTCGCCACGGCACCTTCGCCGAATATTTCGTAGAAGCCCTTGAGTTCGTAAAGGTGCTCTTCCCAAATCGTTTGGCTGCTCTTCACACCGAAGTGGTGCTCGATGGCGTATTCCGCCAACACCTGAGCAACAGGCAAATCTTGTCGCATCCGCCGCATATCAGCCGGATCCTCAGGGTTTGCAGTAGTGCCAAAGGCGTGGGCCACAGCGCAGCGGTTGGACCCGTAAAGGTACTTGCCTGGTGTCTCGTTCGAATTCTGGAGGGAGGAGATGCGATTTCGCGCTCTCCGACTGTCTTTGATCTTAGGAATCGTATCGTCAATCCAAGCAATTTGATCTGGACCTTTATCCCTAAAGATGTTGAGAATTTTGAAGAAGCTCAAGCACGCGTAGGCAGGATTATTCAGACCAAGCCCCTCCCGATAGAGGGCAAGTGCCAGACGGGCCTTAGCGTCTGCAGGATCAGGCACGTAAGGGTGAAGAAAATCAGGGGTGGCAACATATGGCCCATTGAACCCGCCCATGGATCGCGGCAAATTTCCTCCACTCCACTGTTCGATCTCGATAGACTGCCCATGTGCCCAGGCCAGTGAACTGAGAAAATGGCTTATCAGCAGCTGCCCCGAATCCCGGTCTTCGTCAGGCTGTAAAGAGACAGCGGCGGCGGGATACATTATCCCGGCTGATCCTCCAGCATCGGCCCAAGGTATGAGGAAGATTGTGCGCTTCCGGAACAACACTTCTGTCGTTACAATCGGCCAAGCCATTTGAGAGCGAACACAAGCCACTACCCAATCGCCTCTCATAGCAAGTCGGCCGACATATAGATCCTGCAACTTTGGGACGGCTACTTTTTCGACCATGGCTATGCTTTATCAACTCCTTGGCGTCCTTCGAAGGGTACTTGAAGCAGCCTCAAAGGGGCTTGAATCGGCGGAAGGCAAGTCTATGGCTTCAGCACCCCAAGCGACTTCGCTATAGCCTTGGAAGGGTGCATTCAAACTGCGACGGTTTTTCCGCTGACGCACGCTCGATGCTCACCTTGCTATAGGAAAAGCCCTCCGACGTCGCCAAGCCAATCGAGCCGAAGTACCGTTCAAGAGCGCCTTGATCGAGACCGTAGCCGTAGGCGTCCGCATATCCAATGACACCGGCCGTGCCCGAAAAGTCCCTTCACATAGTCCCGGGACAGAAGCCGAATTTCCCTGTCGCAGGTTGTTCTCCCTATAAACTTAAGTTCTCTACTGGTTGGAAGGACTTGCGACAGGACTTCTGCCTTGTTTTCCAAAGCCCTGGTCGTTGCCGCTTGCTATTCTTTTGCCGTGGAACCCAAGCGTTTCAATGCGACCTGACCCGGTGCGCGCCGGATATGGCATCCGCGCCTCAAGGCGCCTTCTGCCAATACAAGCTGCTGGCGAGATGGCGGATGTTCGCCGACCGGGCTTAACCTTCGCTCTGGATTCATGACCGCACCGAGCCTCCAACTACTCCAGATCTGCAGTCAATCGGGTGAATGGGACCCCTTCGACAGGTTGCGGCTCCCTATATCGCCGTTGCCCAAAGGACATCTGTAGGTGTGGCCGAGGCAACCTTGATCGTGGCAGCGAGCGCTGGCGAAGGGCTTTCAGCAAATAACAAAACCTTGATCGACAACGTCAGTTATCGGGACGCCTCATCGGCCCTACTTGCCAGCATCTACAAGAGGAAGGCCAAGTTCGGCCGATCAACAAGTTGCTGTCTTGGGCCTATGCCAAACGCCTGCAACGAGGCCGTGCCCGCAACACCTCCCACTTCCGTCCACCATCCAGCGCTCCCGTCACCCGGCAACACTGCCGGTGTTGTTCTGCAACCAATCCTCAATTCGCCGACAGAGCGAACCGAGAAAGACATCGAAAAACAATGGCTCCGATGCGCCGTCCGGGATAAACGACGAATGCTCGTTCTCGTCCATTACCCACGTGCCAACGATTTCTCCATTGCGGACACCGGTGCCTCGTGGAGGTACTGCCTTTGCCCCTCTCTCGGCGAGGGGGTCTTCTGTCTCGACATGGGTGGTCCCACATTCGAGCCGGAGGCTGACGACTTTATATCTTTTATCGCGAACACCGTTTTATAAATTTAGGCCCAAACCTTCTCACGGTAGTGCCAGCCGCAATAAATCGGTAGCGGTGGGACGGGCGGCTTCGGGCTGGAATCTGCCCATCCTGTAAACCTCGTTTGTCGTCCCACACCCTCATGGTGTACCAAATTCCAATGGCAGATTCGACATTACCGCAGGTACCCGTCGTACACATCAATTACCAGCTTAGAGCCAACACAATCGGATGGGCGTCATGCGATGTGGCCATTGGGTCTTCCTCTGTCACGATTACGGCCTCCTACTTGGGGCATGCTCTCGAAGAGCTTGTCGATGCAGCATGTCGTGTCATGTCCGGGGAAACTCAATCGGAGGCGCATTTCTGGGAAGAGCCTGGGGAGTATCGGTAGGTTGTCGACAAGGTTGGGGACGGAATCAGAGTTCGCATATTTGAGTTCGATGAACTCTGGTCCAGTAAACCGACTGAGGCAGCAAAGGTCGTAATCGACGAAATCTGTGAGATTGGCGCTTTTGGAGCTGCTGTTCTTCGGGCTGCCGACCGGGTCCTCGATGCACATGGTCTCGTGGGCTATGCGAAGCTGTGGGGCGAAGGAGAATTTCCCTCGAAGTCTGTTACGCGGCTGCGAGAACTCGTGCGACCCGCATCTTAACTTAGCGGAGACGCGATACGGCGATAACTGCTTTGGGCGAAACCCGTCTTCCAACGCGTTCAAACTATGCCGAGCTTTCGATCCTGGACTACCGGAAATCTCGGGCCTTAGGGAACTTACTCGGCATAGTATCGGGCTCGGGATAAATCCCGTTATGCCGAATTCGGCATAAGGGAATGAAGATATCCCTTACATTGGGTAGCGGCGCTCGATCCCGAGAATCCGGGCTGCCGGGCGAACCGTGAGCAAACTCGTCGCCCCCGCCAGTCGGATGTCTGAAATAAATATTCCGGTCGGCAAGCCCGGCAAGGACATTATTGAGATCGAACGGTTGTTCTGGAGCTTAGACCTTTGACCGAGCGTTTTTCAACCGACTCTTGCAGTCAGGCTTAATTGAAGGACTTTCCTGGCATTGTCATGAAACGCACAAAGCCCCGCTTTTTTCCGGCGGGGCTTTCCTCCTGCTGATCCGACAGACAGTTCTTAGAACTTCACGCCGATTCCGAACTTGAGTTCGTGCTGGTCGAGGTCGACATCAACGCCGAGAATGTCTTTCTCGCCGAAGTCATTAAACCGATACTCGCCGCGGCCGAAGATGTTGTTGGTGATGGCAAAGTCGACGCCAGCGCCGACGGTGTAACCGTTGAAGGTCTCCGTTTCCTTGTCGAGTCCCGGCAGGTCCACATATCCGCGCGTGGCGGTCCAACCAGCTGCGCCGTAAAGCAGCGCTCTGTCGAAGGCGTAGCCGACACGACCACGAACAGCGCCGGCCCAATCGGTCCCAACGTCCGCTCCCAGCGCTTCCTCTTCGTTCCAGTTGTGTTCGAGGTTGCCCTCGATACCGACAACGAAGTTGTTGTCGAACTGGAAATTGTAACCCACAAATCCACCGAAGACGCCGCCGTTGAAATCCTGAGAATCGCTGGCCCCGCCGACGCTGAAGTCACCGTTTAGCCAACTGGCGCCGCCATCGATACCGAGATAAGGACCTGACCAGGTGAAAGCCGGCGCAGCCGCAACAGGAGCGGGCGGGATGTCCTGTACGGCATCCGCCGCAAACGCGGTCGTTGCGACAAGTGCTAGAAAAGCGGTGGCGATCGTTAGCTTCATTTTCGTTTACCCCATGTCTTACAACACGCCAGAGGATACAGCCCAACTCAACAAATAGCTGTAACGCTAAAGGCACACTCGCAGAACTATACGATTAGAGAACATATGCGCCAAAGTGGTCGTGACAAGTATCGCGCCATCTAATAACTGCAAGACCGCCCGTCGCTAGGTCTAAACCCACCCCCACACGCGGGATTAAGCGGCTGACGCTCATAATAACCGCCGCCGATCGACGACGTCTGGTCGACGCTCCCGGACGATGTGCAGCCCGAAATGATCGTGGCAAGGCTGATCAGCGTTCCGGTCGCGAAAAATGCGAAAAATCGGTTCATCTGAGCTTCTCCTTCGGAGGGCATGGTTTTACCCCAAGCGGCAATCTACCACGCCACGGCGACCACAGACGAGGATTTATCGTGACTGACCGCCCTCGGCGGCCCGTTCTAACGCCAATGTGATCACCTTTTAGGCCAGCTCCTCTCCAGCCATGCACCGTCACATAACTGTCATGCAAAATTGCCCATTGTTATGGCAGCCTGGGCAAAATATATGCTGCCGGCTAACAAAAAAAAGAATGAGTAAACTGCCATGAGTGCCATACAGAAACTTTTCAACCGCAATCTCCTCACCCGTTTTGTCGCCGGTCTCGGTGCTGTTCCCCAACGTATTCGAAACGCACGCGAGGAGCGGAAGCCAGCCATCCATCCGTCCTTCATGGACGATTTCGGCGCCTAGCCGGACGATTGGCGCCGGCAACCTGACCCGCGTCCCGCGCGATAGCGACCTCACATATCCCTGCAATGACATCGGACGTGGAAACCGTCAGCGGCTCCTGATCAGGCCGCGGCGGACAACTCCTTCCGGAACCATATGCGGTCGACGGGCCGGCCTCCGGCATGCCCGCTTACCCTGCCGAACTCGACATATCCGAGCTTCGGGTAAAAGTCCGGCGCTTGGGTCGACAGCGTGTCGACACAGGCCATGACGGCGCCGCGGCGGCGCCCTTCCTCTTCCGCCGCCGCCATCAGCTTCCGGCCGATGCCGCTGAGCCGCAGCGATTTTTCGACCCACAGATTGCCGATGAAAAGAACCGAGAAGGAAACGGACGCCGTTATTCCGGCGATAAGCCTTTCGTTTTCCCGCCAGACGATGGCGAAGGCCTCGCGTCTGATCTCAGCGCTTTCGTTGAAGGCGTTCAGGCCATCGGAAATCGCGGTGGCGATCTCGGAGGGGACGGGATCGAGCGTTTCGAACATTGCTTCCTCATCGTTGATGGTCGCCAGATAATAGTAAGCCGTCGGTTCCGTTCCAGCCGTTTCGGCTTTTAAGGTCGGCCGACGTCCTCCGGTTTCAAGCTCCAACGCAGGCGCCCCTTAGATTTTTTTCTCGCTACGCATGCGCCTGTCTTTTCCGCCGTAATAGCTTCACAATCAACCGACAGAAAGCTGTTCCGGGAAACGACAACCAAGGAATGAAAACATGGCGCCGATCTATACCAGAACTGTCCTGATGACCGCCCTTCTGGCGCTGCCGCTCGCCGCCGCAGCGCCCGCCTTCGCGCAGGAGGCAAAGCCGCGAGAGCCGGTGATTTCGGTGACCGGCGATGGCGAATCGTCCGTCGCTCCCGATATGGCTGTCGTCAATCTCGCCGTCGTCAAGCAGGCGAAAACCGCCCGCGAAGCGCTCGACGAGAATAACAAGGCGATGAACGACGTACTTGCCGCGCTGAAGAGCGGCGGTATTGCCGAGCGCGACCTGCAGACCTCCGGCTTTTCCATCCAGCCGCAGTACAATTATCCGCAGCCGGTCGACGGCCAGCAGCAGCAGCCGCAACTAATCGGCTACCAGACCATCAATTCGGTCACCGTCAGGCTGCGCGATCTCGCCAAGCTCGGCGCGGTGATTGACCAGTCCGTCACCCTCGGCATCAACCAGGGCGGCGAAATCCAGTTCACCAACGACAAGCCGGACGCCGCGATCGAAGAGGCACGCAAGGCCGCGGTCGCCGATGCCGTCAAGAGGGCAAAGACGCTGAGCGAAGCCGCCGGCGTCAAGCTCGGCCGCATCCTCGAGATCAACGAGAATGTGCCGCGCGCAATGCCGCAGCCGGTCTATCGCGCCACGATGATGAAGGAGGCCTCCGACGCTGCCGTTCCCGTCCAGGGCGGCGAGAACAATTACAATGTCAGCGTCACCGTGACCTTCGCGATCGAGCAGTAAACATTGCAGCCCCGCGCGTCATTTCAGACGCGCGGGGCTCGGTTCAATGTCATCTTCTGCTCCTCGGCCCAAGAGAACGCCGATGCCGGCCCCTCATCCGGCTGCCGCCACCTTCTCCCCGTAAACGGGGCGAAGGAACCATGCCGCGCCCTCTCCGTTCCCCGCTCGCTCTCGCAGGGCACGTCCCCTCTCCCCGTCAGAACGGGGAGAGGGTTAGGGTGAGGGGCAGCCATTGGCGCCAACCGGACAGCCGTGGCACAGGACCCGCGATGATGCCGGAGGAAAGAGCGCAGTCAGACTGAGCGCAAAAAGAAAACCGCCCTTGCCGATCCGGGGAGACTGGCAAAGGCGGTTTTTACAGCGCCGCGCGTCTTTTCAGACGCGCAAAGGACGCTGTAACACTTTGAATTGCTGCATAATTTTAACCCTAAATCGATTCCGATTTAGGGAATTATGCAGTGCCGCCGCATCGGGGAGCGAGGCGGCGTTTTCTTCCATTGATTAGCGGCGGCGCAGGGCGGGGCAACCGCGCACATTGCCGAAGCTCATTTCATCTTGGCCGCGACGCGTCCAGCCCTGGACGATCACGCGGCGTGGCGTGATGTCGACAACCCGGGCGCGGCGGAAGCCGTAATCCCGGGCGAGGTTTTCGGCGAGCTGCGGATTGCAGCCGCGCGACGGCCGGCCGTAGCCCGGGCCCGGAGGCGGACGGCGGTAATCCTGCGGCGGACCACGGTCCGGCTCGCCAATAATGATATTCAACTGGGCGGCGGCCGGGGCCACCGTACCGGCCAGGGTGCCGGCTGTCAGCATGACGGCAAGACCCGCCTTTGCCAGAAACTGCATCATCGAAAAACCTTTCGTTTGAAAGTCGGGCCGGTCAAGCCGCCCTCCCATTAATCCGCATTACGCCGAAGCGTCGTTTTGGAATCACTTATACAGGTCAGAGAAGAGACGGCTGAAAGTGTCAGCGTCAAGGCCAAAGCGGACGGCAAGCGCCGCATCGGGCGCTTGCCGTCGCAGTCCTCAGCGCCGGATCAGCGGGCAGCCTCGGACATTCGCGAAAGTGATCCTGTCCCAGCCGCGGCGGTCGCGTCCTGCAACGACGACGACCCGCGGCGACATGCGGGTGATATGGGCTCTCCGCAGGCCGAAATCACGCGCCTTGCGCACCGCATGCATCGGCGAGCAGCCGCGGATTGGACGATGATATTGCGCCTCGACGACGAAGTTCGTCTGCGGTCCGGCGGCGGCCGCCGTGGAAACGGTGGCCGGAATAGTGCAGAGTGCGAGCAATGCGGCAAGCGAAGCCTTGGTCAGGAAATGCGTCATGGGGTGTCTCCGTCGATTGGAAGCTCTCCCTTCAGGGATTGTCTCGACAGTAAACGCAGCAAACTGAATGGCGTTCGAACCGGGCATTCAGTTTGCATTCACAAGAGCATGATGCCGAAAAGTGTAAGCGGTTTTCGGACGACATCATGCACTCCTTCTTCGATTGAGATCCGGAGGGATCATCCGGATCTGGGATTAACTCTCTTCACGGGCTGAGATGCAGCACGACCTCGCGCCGGTGCGGCCGGTCGCGATGTTCGTAGAGATAGATGCCCTGCCAAGTGCCGAGCATCAGCCGCCCATCGGCGACGGGAATGCCGATCGAGACCTGCGTCAGCGCCGCCTTGATATGCGCCGGCATGTCGTCCGGCCCCTCGGCTCTGTGCACGACCCAGCCCATGTCGGGATCCGAGGCCGGCGGCACGAGGCGGCGGAAGAAGGAGAGAAGATCGGTGCGCACATCGGGATCGGCATTTTCCTGGATCAGCAGCGAACAGGATGTGTGGCGCACGAAGACCGTGAGAAGCCCCTCCTCCCGCCCCGACGCGCTGATGAAGGCCTCCGCCTGGTGGGTGAACTCATAAAGACCCTGTCCGCGTGTGGGCAAGGTGAGGATCGTCTGGGGCAAGGCGCTCTCCCGCTTCGAGATTTCATCTCTCGCGAGTTGGCGCGCTGCTTGCCGCAAGTCAAGCTTGCGCGTGCAAGTCAAGCTCACGGGGCAAAGTCAAGCTTGCCCGGGCAAGTCGATGGTTGCGTGCGCAAAGTCAAGCTTGCGCGGGCGATCAGAGCCTGAGCAGCGTCTCGAAGCCGCCGTAGATCATCCGCTTGCCGTCGAAGGGCATCTGCCACTGGTCGCCCTTGAGCCTGGGATCAGCCATCACCTTGGCATTGATATCGTCGCGCTCCTGGCGCGAGCCGTAGACGATCCAGGAAAACACCACCACCTCGTCGTCCTTGGCCTGCACGGCGCGGGGAAAGGAGGTCAACTCGCCGTAGGGCACGTCGTCGCCGATACATTCGACATATTCGAGCGCGCCATATTCCTTCCAGATCGAGCCGGCGAAGGTCGAGAATTCCTTGTAGGCCTCGATATTCCCCTTCGGAACCGCCACGATGAAACCATCGACATAGGACATTGTACTCCTCCTCTGCGTGTCTGCGCCTTGTTATCGCGGAGGAGATAGGACGGCGGCCAGGCAGGTCCAGGGACGAAGCGCTCAACCGCCCTTTCATCTCGGATTTGCGCCGCTGTCGATCGTTCACTCGATTTATGAGGTTTGACCCCGATCCGGTTTTCCGCTTTACCGGCTTTGCAGAACAATCCTTCGAGTGAGCATCGGCAGGACACCATGATTAGAGCGGTCCTTTTTGATCTTGACGAGACACTCATCGACAAGACCGCTGCCGTCCTCACCTTCCTGCCGCTCCAATACCAGGGATTTCGTCTTGGCGAGCACGGTGTCGAGGAACAGCGCTACATTGCTGAATTCCTGCGGCTGGAGAAGGCCGGCCTGGTTAGAAAGCGCGATCTTTATCCGCGCCTGACGGAGACATTCGGTCTTCCAGGCGACCTTGCTGCAGCCCTCTTCCATGACTTCGAGACAGTGTATCCCACCATGGCTGTTCCCATGTCAGGGGCAAAACAGACCATTTCGGCGCTGAAGCAATACGGCGTTCTAGTCGGCGTCGTCAGCAATGGCGAAGCCAATGTTCAGCGACCGAAAATCGAGGCGGCTGGACTGAACGAAGGGCTCGACCTGGTGGTCATTTCAGGAGATATCAGCCTTCGTAAACCGGCACGGGAAATTTTCGAGCTGGCTGCTGGCCGTCTCGACCTGCCCGTCGACAACTGTCTCTTCGTCGGTGACAATCCCGAGGCCGATATTGTTGGAGCAGACAACGCAGGCATGCATGCCGTCTATTTCGGCCCGAAAAACGCCTGGCCCACTTCGCTGCCCTCGCCGCGGTATCAAATAGAGTTGCTGCCGCAGCTGATAGCCCTTGTCCGCGATCTGAACGCACTCACCGAGGCTTGATGGCGACGAAGCGCGCGCTCCTAAGGTGAGCCCCATGCATTTGGCTTGCTAGGCCCGCCCTGAGAAGGTCGCCCGTTATCCGCTTCGGCCCCCTCAGGGGCCATTCACCAGCTTGAGGATGAGCTGCTGGATATTGCCGCCGTCACCCATTTCGATCTTGTCGAAGTCGCGGCCGCGCTGGCGCTGTCTTTGGGAGATCTCACCGAGCCGGCGGGTCAGCTCGATCCTGATCTTCTTGCAATCAGGATCGTCGGCAACGGTGAGGCCGATGCTCATCACCTCGATCTCCCTGACCATCTCCTTGATGGTCTCGCCATGCACCCGCTCATGCGCCTGCACACCTGATATGAAGGCCTCCCAGCTGCTCTTCACGGCGGTCGGCAGCTCGGCAGATGGTTTCGGCAGCGTATAGCTGATGATGAGCTTCGGCCGGTTGGTCACGATAACGCAGGCATTACCCTGCGGTTCGTATTTCCTGGTCCAGGTCAGCTTGAACGTCGTATGCGCGATTGCCCGGCCGAAGCCGCCCGCCTTCGGGCCACGCTCGCCGATCGATGCATAGAGCCCGGCCCCCGACGTGCCTGATATCGAATAGGGCCGCACCTCTTCAACTGCCTGCCACTCGGCCAGCGCCACGGCCGGCACCGACATGAAACCCGCCGCCAGCACACAGGATAGAAAATTTGTCGTCACGCACGGCTCCGCCGAATGATGTTTCGGGCCGAACCTAACGGGAGCGGTCGCCGCTTTCAACGCGTCATGCATATGCATTGCTTTCGAGCGGCCGGCGGGCAAGCGCAAAGGACGCCCGAGTGCATCGGCCAGCATATGGATATTGGTCGTCAGTCCACCTCTGGAACGCCCCAGCGCCTGATCCTTGGCCCCCTTTTTCCCTCGCTGCCTGTTGATGGGCACGCACGATGGTGCTGGGACCGTCTCCACTTGCCGTAGCGCTCCGGCAGGGTCCCGCAAGTGTGCGCCCGAGCGCAGCACTCACAAACACCCGTTCACAAACAACCGGTTATCGCGGCTCCCTGGAGATGCTGAGATAGCTGGGATCGAATTCGGCGATTTCCTGTAGACGTTCCCAGTCAACGATGGTGATCGTCCGGTTCTCCCAGGTGAACACGCCCTCGCGCTTGAGCGCCTGCAGCGTCTTGTTCAGATGAACGACGGAAAGGCCGAGCACGTCGGCCATCTCGATCTGCGTCAACGGAAAGTGGAAGCTAGCGCCCCGCGTTCGCTTCACCACCTGCAGCCGCACGAAGAGTTCGCAGACGAGGTGAGCAATATGGGCGCGCTTGGAACGCCGGCCCATGGCAACGATCCACTCGCGGTGGATGGCGCCGTCGACCAACGTATCAAGCCAGAGCATCCGGGTCAGATGCGGCATGCCTTCGGTGATCGCCTTGAGATCGGCATGATCGGCGAAAGCGACGTGACAGGACGACATCGCAACAATGCCGTGATCCATCTTCTTGATCGGGAAAGCATGCAGATCGACGAAATCGCCGGCGACATGCAGCGCGGTGATCTGGCGGCTGCCATCGGCCATCACCCTGTAGCGCGCCGCAAAACCATCGAGCAGCAGCGTGCTGTAAGCCGGTCTGCTTCCCTCGGAGACGAGATCCTCTCCGGCAACGAAGTGCCTGTCTTTGACGATGATCGCTCTGAGATGGCTTTCCTCCTCGGCCGACAGCACATCGCGGCTTCCAAGGTTCAGCAGCAGAGATTCAATCACGGGTTTGTCCGCCGATATCGCAAAAGCTCCGGACCATTTCGATGCGACCTGTATTTTGCATAAGAATCAATGCCTAGCCTCGGGAACAATTGTCTTCATCTGTGATTTCTCCCTGTGACGCGCAGGAAAAAACATGGCTCGCTACTATTTCGATCTACACAACGGCGAAGGTCCCACGCGCGACGAGCACGGCACCGAGCTCAGATCTCGTGAAGACATTCCGAAAGAGGTGACCCGCATCCTGCTGGATGTGGCCCGTGACGAACTGCCCGCGGGCGATCGCATGACGATCGCCGTCACCGTTCGCAACGAGAAGGGCGATCCGGTCACGGTTGCCAGTCTCGTCTTCAGCAATGAATGGCTCGACGTCTTACGATAGCGGCCGCCGTTTAAGGGCTGCCGCCGGTCACACATACGCATCAATCCGACTCGGTCGATTGTCATGCGACGCTAAGACCCGCCCTCATGGCCGGCAATTAAATTTGACATAGTCTTTTGATTGCTTCGGCTCGATCGGGCTATTCAAGGCAGGCGCGCCGGTCGCGGCTATTTCGAAATTTCTTCGAGAATCAGCCGGATTTCTGCCAGCGGCCGCCGGCTTTCATCGAAGAGTTCCACCGACAGCATATTCAAAGGTGCAGCCGGCAAGCCTTCGGCGGCCATTTCCGCGAGAACGCGCCGCGCCTCCGCTTTCGCAGCCTCGACAGAGTCGAAATCATATCCCGTCTCGGTCGCCCCGACGCCATCCCGATCGAAAAGCTGAAAGTAGAATTTCGGCACGACTTATCCCCCGCTAGATCACCCTAACGGTCCCGTGGCGAACATGTTCCGCCGGAAAGGCTTCGATGTCATGCGCAGCGTCAGAAGGCGCCGGCTTCCGGAGAGGCCATTTCCTCGATGCCGTCGACGCGGTCGGGATAGAAGGCGAGATGGTCCTTGATGCTGCTGACTGCGGCATTCGGCGCCTCGTAAGTCCAGACGGCATTCTTCGAACGCTCGCCGCCCGGAATGATGCTGTAATAGGAGGCGTCGCCCTTATAGGGGCAATGGGTGGCGTGGTCGGTGCGCTGAAGCAGCGACATGTCCACATCCCGACGCGGAATATACTGCACCGGCGGATAGGAAGCCTCGCGCAGCGTCAGCGCATTGCGGGTATCGGCAATCGTCTTGCCGCCGAGCGTGACGACGACGCGGGAGGGATTATGCTCGACGCTGATCGGATGATCCGGCCCCGGAATCTTGATCGACTTATCTGACATCTTTTCTGACATGGGGATTCGTCTCCAGGAGGTATCGATCCCACTGAGATAGGGCGGACATGTCGCCGGCCCAAGCCATCAAGCGTCGTGAGCCTCAAATCCACGGAATTCGAAACGTGGCGATGCCAGGCTCAGCATCGCCATCTTCGGCGTCGCCGGCCAGTGCCGTACAAGCGCATCCGCAACTGTTTCGATCAGCCTGGCGATGTCGTCGCCGGCGGAGGCGTGCAAGGCCTCCGCAACGATCAGCACCGAGCGCGTCGTCGCCTGCACTGCCGAAAGCCCGCTCTGCCGGTTCGTCCAGCGCCGCGCATGCGCCCTCTCCTTACCGTCTGCGAAGATCACCTCGTTCGGCTCCGGATGTTCGACGTCGCCGCCGAAGGTCAGATAGGTCTCGTCACCTTTGGCTCGCCGGACTTCGAGATCGCCCGCGATCTTTTCGGTGTCGAAGACGGCGATCGGAATGGCGAAGGCGAGCGAAATCGCATTGCAGAGATCGATGAGCGGATGCAGACGCGGCAGCGCGTGTTCCTGGCGGAAGCGGCGCAGCAGCGCCTCGGACGCGCAGCGATACTGCGTCGGCTTCAGCCCCATGCGGGAAAAGCCGCGCCGCCAGGCCCGGATTTCGGGGAATTCGCCTTCCTGCGCTTGCGTCAGCCGGGCCTCGGCGATTGCGTTGAAATCTGCGATCACCGCCTCGACATCGGCATCCGCATGGATGCCGTCGGCATGGAGCGCGGCGGCGCGAAGCTCCGGAAAGGCCTGCCACATGGCATCGGAATGGCTGAACTGCATGATCTATCTCCCTCCGGCAAGTTTCACTGTCTGGCGCCCGGCAAAGGCAAGCCCGAGCACGGCCGCAAGCACGCAGGCGATGCCGGCGATCTGGCTGAGCCCGACCGGCTCGCCAAGGATGACGAAGGCAAGCATGACGGCGGAAACCGGCGCCAGCGCGGTGAAGAGCGCGGCCTCCGTGCCGCTCACCCTTTCTGCCCCCGCATACCACAGCAGAAATCCGCCGACGGTCGGCACCAGCGCATAATAGACGACGGCGGCGACAGCGCTTGCCGAAATACCATCTGGGAAAGGCGCTTCAAAAACAGCCGGGATGGCGGCAACGATAAAGCCGATGCCGGCCATCAGCGTCGACAGGGCAAGCGGTGCAACCTCCGTCTTCAGTCTTTTGTTCAGCAGGATGAACAGCCCCTCGCAGACGACTGCCACGAAGATCAGTGCATTGCCGGAGAGCGATCCTCCGGCGGCATCCGGCGTGAAGGCGATCGACAGCACGCCCGCCGTTGCAAGCGCCACGGCAAGAAGCAGAGCCGGCTGCGGCCGTTCCCGGAGCAGCAGGATGGAGATTGCGGCCGAGACCACCGGCAGCGTGCCGATGATGACGCCGGCATCGGCGGCCGAGGTCAGGCTGAGGCCGGAGATCAGCAGCGTCGTATAACCGACACTGCCGGCCCCGGCCTGAATGAAAAGGGTGAAGCGATCTTGCCTGGAGAGTTTCGGCAGCCGCGCGCCGGTCGCCCGCATCAGCACGAGAAGGACTGGAAAGGCGATGGCGAAGCGCAATGCGGTGGCGCTGAACGGCGGCAGGCCCGACGCGATGAGCTTGCTTGCAATGACGGTGCTCCCCACGGTCAGCATGGCCAGCGCCAGATAGACATAACCTTGAACCTGTCTCGACATTCGGCGTCTCCTCTTGGATGCGCCGACAAAACAGCAGGGATGGATCAGGGTCTTGAACGAAATTGCAGGCATAAAACAAAGAACTAAAGCGCGCGGCCAGCCCCGTCCTTCGAGGCCCCTTACGGGGCACCTCAGGATGAGGCTGGAGAGAGGTTGCGGCCTGGTTCAACGGGAAGTGAAGCGGCACGGCGCACCGACTAGCCCTCATCCTGAGGCGCGCAGGCCAAAGGCCGGAGCCTCGAAGGACGAGGGCGGGTGGCTGCACCTCAGGCACGGAGGACTGATCTCTCCATCACCGACCCTACGTCCTGCTGATCGAAACTCCGCCTTCCGCCAGCATCGCCGTGCCGGTGACGAGGCTCGACATGCCAGCACCGCTCAGAGAAAGGCGCCGGCATAGAGGCGCGGCGACAGGCCGTATTTGCGCACGAAGACCCGCGTCATGTGGCTCTGGTCGGCAAAGCCGCTGGCAAAGGCCGCCTCCGCAAGCGGCATGCCCTGAGCGATCAGCCGGCGGGCGATATGGATGCGGGCCTGGACGAGATAGGCATGCGGCGTCAGGCCGGTCGCCTTGGCAAAACCGCGCAGCACCTGGAAGCGACTGAGCCCGCTTTCCCTGGAGAGATCGGCAAGCGAGACGGCGGCAAGCGGATCGTCGTCGATCAGATCTCGAGCCGCGCGGATCGACGCCGGCACCATTGGCCGCTCTTCGGTACAAGAGCGCTCCCGCATGACGTCGGCGACGAGTTGCAGAAGCAGTTCCTCGCGGAGCAGATCCTCCGCCGCCCTGCCGCCGGTCACCGCGCCAAACAGCATTTCGAAGCGGGCGGCGGTCGCCGCATTGCGGATGACGGGATGCGGGATTTCCGACCGCCCTACCCCGCTTTCGCTGATCTCTCGTGACAGACCGCTGACGATGGCGGGATCGAAATAGAGGATGCGCCACGACCGGCCCTCGCCGATCGGCGCGCCATCATGCACTTCGTTCGGATTGACCGTGATGATGTCGCCGGCCTCAGACTCCACCATGCCGCGGCCGCTGAGCGACGACTGCGCCCCGGCGGACATCAAACCGATGCCGAACTGCTCATGCGTATGGCGCGCAAAGCTGTGATGCGTTTCCGCCTCTACCGCTTCGACGCCTGATAGCGCCGAGCGCAACATCCTGAACTGGTTTTTCGCCATTCTCTGTCCGCAGGTCCGATCGCCGGCCACTCTGCCAGCCACAGCGAGATGACGCAATCATTCCGGCCAGACTGGCTGCCTAGAAGAACTCGTCGAGCAGCTGATAATAATCGAGTCTCGCCGGATCCGCGGCCGGCATGCCGTAGCGATCAAGGAAGGGCTGCACCAGCGTCTCGCCGAAATTGGAGGCGATGCTGCGGCAGGCGAGCGCGATATCCTGATAGCGGTCGGCGACGCCAAGCCGGCTGCAGTCGATATAACCCGAAAATCCCTTTTCCGGCGCGATGAAATTCGGCAGACAGGCATCACCATGGGTGACGACGAGATCCTCGCGGCCAGGCCTCCCGCTTTCGAGTTCGGCAAACAGGGCTTCGGCACTCTTTCCAAGTCGCGTCTCATCGAAATCGGTCTCGTCGATGATACCGGCCTGCATCCGCGCTTTCGCTACAGCAACACGCATCTCCAGCCGATTGTCGAAGGGGCAGGACGCGATCGGCAGGCGATGCAGGTCAAGAAGCGCCACTGCCAGCAGTTCAACCCGCGCAAGCGGCGTCAGCACTGACGTACTGGCGAGATCACTCCCGGGAAGCGCGCTGATCAGCAACCGGTTGTGCA
Source organism: Rhizobium aouanii (assembly GCF_037002925.1). Classification (NCBI taxonomy): domain Bacteria; kingdom Pseudomonadati; phylum Pseudomonadota; class Alphaproteobacteria; order Hyphomicrobiales; family Rhizobiaceae; genus Rhizobium; species Rhizobium aouanii. The sequence continues at coordinate 564,317 of NZ_JBAMYD010000001.1, read as the reverse complement.
CACCGTCGCTGTCCTCTGCTATAACATCGGGACAGGGCAGACCGGAAGCCTTGAGCCAGCAAAGCCTGGCCGCCTCGTCGGCGAGTTCGCCAAAAGGACCGACCTCTTCGACCTTCAGATAAAGCGTCGGCAATCGGAGAGCTTCCAGCCGGAAGACACTTGCGGCGGAGCGGCCGAGCGCATCGCGTTCGAACCGGTAACCGGCCAGACGGGCATCGAGCGCGCCCGCCGACGGCGGTTGATCCTCTTGGAAAATCGACATGATATCTAGGCCATTGGTGCTGGCGCATTATCCCGACAAGGCGGGACAGCGCAAGCGGCGCGATCGCTCGAGCGAGCCCCCTGCGACCTCAATGAACAGTTTCGGCGGGCGCGGCTTCGAGAAGGATTTCGAAAGCCTCTTCCAGAGCAGCCACCAGAATATCGGTCAGCTCGTCGCCCTTGTTTTCCAGGAACAGCGCACTGACGGCTTCGTCCTGATGCTCAAAAAAACGCTCGATCTCGTTCGACATATCATTGTCCTCTTCTTCACCGGATCATCACGGCCATGGGAAGAAGCTAGGTAGGGTTGCTTGCGCGTGGCTGTTGCATTGGCCGAACTCCCTCCTGATCGTTAATCTTCAGGAAAACGACGGCTTTTCCATTCGCTGCGCGGAACCGATTTTCCGACATCATACTCGAAGGATATGATCTTCGTCGCATCATTATCCACTTCGCATCTGAATCTGACCTCAAACCATTCATTGCGGCTCTTGAAGGCACCGCGGCGTGCATCAAGTACACTTCCGCTCAAAAGCGAGTAGGAAGGTAGCCAATGCGGTTGATATTGCGCGGCCGAATGGATTAGTTGCTGCCTGAGTTCGGTCTGGCAAAGCTGGTTGATACGCTCGCCTCGCGGCAGATTGCTGATTGCGGTCTTGATCATCGGACTGGCGATGGCCCTTTCGGAAAACAGCGTCTTCGCCTTAATCATTTTGTCTGCCTCCTTGGCCTCGGCTTTTGGCGGTGTCGAAGGCGCCTGCACCGTTGTGTCCTTGGTTGGCTTCGGCTGCTCGAAATTCGTCTTTGCCTCGTCCTGCCCTGTGGCAGCCGGCCCGTTCTTTTCGGGATTGGACTCAACAGTCTCCACCTGTGGAAGTTCAATATCCTGAGGCACCGGATTTGCAGCAGGCATTGTCTCCGAAACTTGAGGCTTTTCGGGCTGCGGCGGCTCGACTGGTACCTCCTCCGGTTTTACATCAGCAATTGGTGGCTTTGGTGCTTCTGCCTGCTGCGGCTCTCCCTGTTCCGTTTCTTTCGGCGCAGAACCCTTATCGGCAAATTCAAGCACCGGACGAAAGGTACGCGACGACCTTGGAGGTTCTGCCTGTGGCTTTGCAGCTTCCGGCGCTGGCGCTGGCGGTGGCGGTGGTGGCGGCGGAGGCGGAGGCGGTTCCTTCTTGGCCTCTTCCGGCGGCTTCGGCTCCGGTGGCTTTTCCTCGGGCTTGGGCTCCGGCTTTTTCTCCTCCGGCGGCGGGACGAGTTCCACCTTCACGCTCTCGTCTTCGGCAGGCTTCGGCTCGATTTTCGGCAGCCCGAAAATGAGAAGAGCAACGATAGGAATATGGGCAGCAACGGACGCGACGACGCTCCAGCGGATTTCAGGCCGCTGTTTTCCCGTTTCGTGCTGCGTTTCCGCCGGTTCCACGTCTTCTTCTGTCACAGCAGCGATGTGGCCTCTAAAGCCGGCAGCATCAAGCCACAAAAGAAAAAAACCGCGTGATCGAGCAGCGATGAAAGTTATTGGTCGGCCGCGCCATCGTCGGCCACCTGCCAGCGCCGCTAACGCTCCGCAACCTTCAAGATCGACGATTTCCGGCTCCGGCTACCCGAGCGAGCCGATGAGATCCCGATAGGCAGCCTCCGGGAATGCTTTCAGCGTCTCCGTGCGGACATTGCCGCCCATCGCCAGCGAGAGGGTAAAATGCGCCATGACGGCGTCATCGGGTGCCTCGCAGACGGCGACCATATCGTGCCCGCCCATCGTCAGATAGAACTGGTTGAAGGAGCCGCCGACGCCGGTGAGCAATTTCTTCGCGGCGTCGAGCCGTTTTGCCGAGTCGCGGACATTGCGGATGCCCTGATCCGTCCAATTGATCAAAAGAATGTAAGTGGTCATGTCGCACCTCCCAGAGCATGGTGCCGAAAAGTGTCAGCGGTTTTCGGACAGCGTCATGCTCTATTTCTTTGATGTGGATCCGGATTCAGATTTCAGGCCCGTCAGGTCTGAATCATCCGGATCTAACGGAGGATTGATTCACCTAGGCACACGTCAGCTCTCGCTCGCTCGCGGCGATCGATCCCTTCCCGTGGCCGGATTATAGGCTTGTCACCACGGAGGGACAAGAAAGGCACCGGGATCATTGGTATTAATCACGAACAGCAAAAGCCGGGCATGAAGCCCGGCTTTTCCAATGAGAACGGTGTCGTCGAAGTCTTAGCTGTCGAGGAAGCTTCTCAGCTTTCTGGAGCGGCTCGGATGCTTCAGCTTGCGCAGCGCCTTCGCCTCGATCTGGCGGATACGTTCGCGGGTGACCGAGAACTGCTGGCCGACTTCTTCGAGCGTGTGGTCGGTGTTCATGCCGATGCCGAAGCGCATGCGCAGAACACGTTCTTCGCGCGGCGTCAGCGAGGCGAGAACGCGGGTCGTCGTCTCGCGCAGGTTCGCCTGGATGGCGGCGTCGATCGGCAGCAGCGCATTCTTGTCCTCGATGAAATCGCCGAGATGCGAATCCTCTTCGTCACCGACAGGGGTTTCGAGCGAGATCGGCTCCTTGGCGATCTTCAGGACCTTGCGGACCTTTTCGAGCGGCATGGCCAGCTTTTCGGCCAGTTCTTCCGGCGTCGGCTCGCGGCCGATCTCGTGCAGCATCTGGCGCGATGTGCGGACGATCTTGTTGATCGTCTCGATCATGTGCACCGGAATGCGGATCGTGCGGGCCTGGTCGGCGATCGAGCGGGTGATCGCCTGACGGATCCACCATGTCGCATAGGTCGAGAACTTGTAGCCGCGGCGGTATTCGAACTTGTCGACCGCTTTCATCAGGCCGATATTGCCTTCCTGAATGAGGTCGAGGAACTGCAGGCCGCGGTTCGTATACTTTTTGGCGATGGAGATGACGAGGCGAAGGTTCGCTTCGACCATTTCCTTCTTGGCGATACGCGCTTCGCGCTCGCCCTTCTGCACCATATGCACGATGCGGCGGAATTCCGAGATCGAGATACCAGTTTCGGTCGCCAGATTCTGGATTTCCTGACGAATGTCGCGGATCGTCGTGTTTTCGCCCCTGGCGAATTCCTTCCAGCCGCGGGCGGCCAGATTGCCGATCGACTTCATCCAGTTCGGGTCGAGCTCGGCGCCCTGGTACTGTTCCAGGAAGGAGTCGCGCTTGACGCCATAGGATTCGGCCAGACGCAGCAGGCGACCCTCGTTGGAAACGAGGCGCTTGTTGATGTCGTAGAGCTGCTCGACGAGGGCGTCGATGCGGTTCTGGTTCAAGGACAGAGATTTGACGGCCTTGATGAGCTCATCTTTGAGTTCCTTGTAGCGGCGCTCCTGGGCGGTGGACAGCGTGCCGGAAGCCGACAGCCGCTGCTCGACCTGCTGGTCCTGCAGCTTGCGCAGCTTCTTGTAGGTCTCGGCGATCGTATCCAGCGTCTCCATCACCTGCGGGCGAAGCTCGGCTTCCATCGCCGCCAGCGAAAGGTTAGATTCGTCCTCGTCCTCTTCCTCCTCTTCGGGAGGCAGGCCTTCGCCGCCGACATCGGTGATGTCGTCGTCGCCGGAGCGGGCGCGACGGGTCTTTTCCTTCTCTTCTGCCAGCTTGCGATCGGCTTCGATCTTCTCCGGGCTCTGGAACTGCGGCGCAGCCTTGGCTTCAGGACCGGAATAGGTGGTTTCGAGATCGATGATCTCGCGCAGCAGCGTCGTGCCTTCGTTGAGCTCGTCGCGCCAGATGATCAGCGCCTGGAAGGTCAGCGGGCTCTCACAGAGACCCGCGATCATCGTCTCGCGGCCGGCTTCGATACGCTTGGCGATCGCGATTTCGCCCTCGCGGGAAAGAAGCTCCACCGAGCCCATCTCGCGCAGGTACATGCGAACCGGATCGTCGGTACGGTCGGTCGGCTCTTTCTTCTTGGCGGTCGCCAACGCCGTGCCGCTCGAAGGCGCGAGTTCGCCGCCTTCGCTCTCCTCGTCGCCGCCGGCGTCGTCGTCATCGCTGCCGCCGGAAGCACCGGCTTCCTCGGCTTCCTCGTCTTCGATGACGTTGATGCCCATGTCGGACAGCATCGACATCGTGTCTTCGATCTGCTCGGACGTCACTTCTTCTGACGGCAGGACGGCATTGAGCTCGTCCATCGTCACATAGCCGCGCTTCTTGGCGGCCTTGATCATCTTCTTGACCGCGTCGTCGGAAAGATCGAGAAGAGGGCCGTCGCTTGCGCTGTCGCGTTCGACTTCCGCGTCTTCGTTCTCTTTGACCTTGGTTGCCATTTATATCGTCGCCTTCCTGACGCTATCCAATCTCGCTACGGTGAACGGGCTGTCTCAGGGCCTGACGCGCCGCACGCGCCGCCCTCGAATCACCTTGCCCACCTAACGGGATGACATTTAAAGCCTGATTAACCACGATTACCGGCACCGGACAGCAAAGCTTTCTTGCTTTTGGATTTCCGGCCATGGTTGCGCGATCCGCCTTGACCCAGTTCACCATTCAACAAGTCGAACGGTGATTCCCACATTTTTTGTTCTCGTCAAGCTTTTCCAGAAAAAAAGCTCACGAAAACTCGGAAAAAGCCTTATCCACAGGCTTTGAACCGCGGCAGCGATTGCGAACCTTATTTAAGATGCGGCGAACAAAAGACAAGGGCAGCAAATATTTTGCCCCGCCGCGCGGTCTTATACGCAGGATTTTCTGCCGGTTTTGCTGTTGTGCCGGCGGCACAAACCGTTCGACCCCTCACATCCAGTCCATGACGACCTTGCCGGAGTTGCCCGACCGCATCGCCTCGAAGCCGTCGCGAAAATCGTCGATGCCGATCCGGTGCGTGATGATGGGCGCAAGGTCGAGGCCTCCCTGGACGAAAGCGATCATCTTGTACCAGGTCTCGAACATCTCGCGGCCGTAGATGCCTTTGAGATTGAGCATCTTGAAGATCACCTTGTTCCAGTCGATCTCGAAGCCGGCCGGCGCGATGCCGAGGATGGCGATCTTGCCGCCATTGTTCATCTTGTCGATCATGTCGCGGAAGGCGGGCGCGGCCCCCGACATTTCGAGCCCGACGTCGAATCCTTCCGTCATACCGATTGCCTTCATCACGTCGGCGAGGTTTTCCTTGGAGGCATCGACGACGTGGTCGATGCCGAGCTTGCCCGCCAGCTCCAGCCGGTGCGGATTGATATCGGTGATGACGACCTTGCGGGCGCCGGATCGCTTGGCGACGAGCGCACCCATGATACCGATCGGCCCGGCGCCGGTGACGAGCACATCCTCGCCGACTAGGTCGAAGGAGAGCGCCGTGTGCACGGCATTGCCGAACGGATCGAAGATGGCGGCGATCTCGTCGGAAATATCATCCGGGATCGGCACGACATTGCTTTCGGGAATGCAGACGAACTCGCCGAACGAACCCGGCCGGTTGACGCCGACGCCGAGCGTATTTCGGCAGAGATGCCCCCTGCCCGCCCGGCAGTTGCGGCACTTGCCGCAGACGATATGCCCTTCGCCGGAGACCCGCTCGCCGACATGATAGCGGGTGACCGCCGAGCCGATCTCGGCGATCTCGCCGGAGAATTCATGGCCGACCACCATCGGCACCGGAATGGTCTTCTGCGCCCACTGATCCCAGTTCCAGATATGCACGTCGGTGCCGCAGATCGCCGATTTCTTCACCCGGATCAGCACATCGTTCGGGCCGACCTCGGGCACCGGCACATTCTCCATCCAGAGCCCGACCTCCGGTTTTGCTTTGACCAGCGCCTTCATCATGTTCGACATATCTGTATTCCTTGGCTCCGTATCTGTCGCAGCCCCTCATCCGCCTGCCGGCACCTTCTCCCCGCACACGGGGCGAAGGGGGATATGCCGCACCGGCTTCCTTCCCCTCAACGCTGCGTTTGGCAGGTCCCCTCTCCCCGCTGGCGGGGAGAGGGTTAGGGTGAGGGGCAAACCCTATTCTCAAACCCCACTCAAATCACACCCAATTCCCGCCCTGCCTCGGCAAAGGCCGCGATTGCCCGCTCCACATCCGCCCGCGAATGCGCCGCCGACATTTGCGTGCGGATGCGGGCCTGGCCTTTTGGCACGACGGGGAAGGAGAAGCCGATCACATAGATCCCCTTCTTCAGCATCAGGCTTGCCATATCCTGGGCGAGTTTGGCGTCGCCCAGCATGACGGGAATGATCGGATGGCCTTCGCCGGCAAGCGTGAAGCCGAGCTTGGTCATTTCAGTGCGGAACAGATCGGCATTGTCGGAAAGGCGCTTGCGCAAGGCATCGCCGTTTTCGATGAGGTCGAACACTTTGAGCGAGGCGGCGGCGATAACGGGCGCCAGCGTGTTCGAAAACAGATAGGGCCGCGAGCGCTGCCGCAGCCATTCGACGACCTCTGCCTTGGCGGAGGTATAGCCGCCGGAGGCGCCGCCAAGCGCCTTGCCGAGCGTACCGGTGATGATGTCGATCCGGCCCTCGACGCCGCAATATTCCGGCGAACCGCGGCCATTCTTACCGACGAAGCCGACGGCATGGCTGTCATCGACCATGACCATCGCGCCGTATTTGTCGGCGAGGTCGCAGACGCCGCCCAAATTGGCGATGATCCCGTCCATCGAGAAGACACCGTCGGTGGCGACCAGCTTGAAGCGGCTGCCTTCGGCCTTCTTCAGTTCCTCCTCGAGCGCTGCCATATCGTTGTTGGCGTAGCGGAAGCGCTTGGCCTTCGAGAGCCTCACACCGTCGATGATCGAGGCATGGTTCAGCGCGTCCGAGATGATCGCGTCCTCTTCCGACAGCAGCGTTTCGAACAGGCCGCCATTGGCGTCGAAGCAGGAGGAATAGAGGATCGTGTCTTCCATGCCGAGGAAAGAGGAGATGCGCGCTTCGAGCTGCTTATGCTCTTCCTGCGTGCCGCAGATGAAGCGCACCGAAGCCATGCCGTAGCCGTATCGGTCGAGCGCCTGCTTGCCGGCCTCGGCCAGCTCTTCGTTGTCGGCAAGGCCGAGATAATTGTTGGCGCAGAAGTTCAGCACCCGCTCGCCGGTGGAAATCGCGATCTCGCCCGCCTGCTTGGAGCTGATGACGCGCTCGGATTTGTAGAGGCCGGCATCCTTCAGCGCTGAGATCTCGTTGCGGAGATGGGAGAGAAATTGCGAGGTCATGGACGGCCTTTCCCAGAGATTTCGTTTGCCCGCCGGGTTAGCATATTGCCGCCGGCTTGTCTTCTCAGCGCTGGACCGCAATCAGCAGGAACATCGGCCGGTCCATCTCCTCCGCCCAATCTGGATTGGCGTGGAGCTCATCGTCGCTCGGGCTCCACTCCTCGACATGGCGAATGGCAAAACCGGCCGCGATCAAGGTGTTGAGCGTCGTGCCGAGCTTGCGGTGCTGCTTGACCACACCCTTGGCGAGCCAGTCGGTGATGCGCGGACCTTCGACGGAATAGCGGTCGAGCGGCCAGACGCGCCGCCCCTCGGCATCGGTTGCCCAGGCGGGATTGGTCGGCGCCATGAAGATCGGATGCTCGATGGTGAAGACGAATTGCGATCCCGGCAAGAGCGCGCGATAGACGGTCGCGACGAGACCGGCGAAATCCTCGATATAATGCAGCGCCAGCGAGCTATAGGCGAAATCGAACGAGGCTTGAGCAAGCGTGAGATGCTCGAGATCGGCGATCTCGTAGGTGATCGCGGCATCCGCCGTATCGGCCCTCGCTCTGGCGATCATCTTTTCCGAGATGTCGAGCGCAAGCACGCTTGCAGCACCCTTGCTCACGGCAAAACGCGAAAACCAGCCGAAGCCGCAGCCGAGATCGACGACGCGCTTGCCGGCAAGATCGGGCAGCAACGCGCGCACCGCCGGCCACTCCGATGCTCCGTCGAGCCCGTGAACGGATCGTCTCATGCCGCTATATCCGGCGAAGAATTCCGGTCGGTCGTAGATATTCTGGGCCATCGGCGCTCCTCCTTTAGAGGCAGCACTACCATGCCCCCTCGCCGGATCTCAAGGATCAGACGGGTCCGCTCACCCGTTGTCCTGCGCCAGGATGATCTCCAGGAAGGCATCGCCGTAACGCTCGAGCTTCGCCTGCCCAACGCCTGATATGGCGAGCAATTCCTTGCGGCTGCGAGGCCGCTCCGTGGCGAAGGCGATCAGCGTCGTATCGGGAAAGACGACATAGGGCGGCACGCCGAGCGATTTCGCAATCGCCATGCGCTCGGCCCGCAGTGCCTCGAAGAGATTGCCGTCTGCGCCTGATAGTCCCGATTTGCGCTCGCTGCGCTCCGCCTTCTTCGTGCGCCGTTCCGAGGCCGGGCGGTCCTTGCGGAAGAACACCTGCCGCTCGTGCTTGAAGACGGCGCGCGCCTCCGGCTCGAGCTTCAGCGCCCCGAAGGCCTCGTGGTCGACACGGATCAGCCCCATGGCGAGCAGCTGGCGGAAGACCGACTGCCAGACGCGCGCCGGAATGTCCTTGCCGGCCCCGAAGACCGGCATTTCGGTGTGGCCGAAACGTTCGGTCTTTTCGTTGACATTGCCGAGGAGCACATCGATGACATGGCCAGCGCCGAAACGCTCGCCGGTGCGGTAGATGGCGGCCAGCGCCTTGATCGCCGCCTCCGTGCCCTCCCAGGTCTCGACCGGCTTCAGGCAGGTGTCGCAATTGCCGCAATGACCGGCATGCGCCTCGCCGAAATGGGCAAGGATTGCCTGGCGGCGGCAGGAGGCGGTCTCGCAGATCGCCAGCAACGCATTGAGCTTGGCACGTTCGACCCGTTTGATCTCCGCGGCGGCATTGCCCTCGTCGATCATACGGCCGCGCTGGATGACGTCGGCCATGCCATAGGCCATCCAGACCTCGGACGGCAGGCCGTCGCGGCCGGCACGCCCAGTTTCCTGATAATAGGCTTCTACCGAACCCGGCAGGTCGAGATGGGCGACATAACGCACGTTCGGTTTGTCGATGCCCATGCCGAAGGCGACGGTGGCGACCAGGCAAAGGTTTTCTTCCTTCAGGAAGGCATCCTGATTGGCGTCGCGAACCGCCCTGTCCATGCCGGCGTGATAGGCACGGGCACGAATGCCCTGCCCGTTCAGCCATTCGGCCGTATCTTCGACCTTGGCGCGAGACAGGCAATAGACGATGCCGCTGTCGCCCTTGTGGCCGGACAGGAACCGCAACAGCTGCTGGCGCGGCTGGTCGCGCTCGACGATCTCATAGGCAATATTCGGCCGGTCGAAACTGGTGGTAAAGATCTCGGCAGTATCGAGCCCCAGCCGCTCGATCATGTCGTCGCGCGTATGCGGATCGGCCGTCGCCGTCAGTGCCACTCTGGGCACACCGGGATATTGCTCGCCGAGCCGGCCGAGTTCGCGATATTCCGGCCGGAAATCATGGCCCCATTGCGAGACGCAATGGGCCTCGTCAATCGCAAACAGCGCGATCGTCTCGTTGGCGATCAGCTCGCGGAAACCATCGGTCAGAATACGCTCGGGCGTGACGTAGAGAAGGTCGAGTTGGCCCGCCGAAAGCGCGCGGCGAACCTCGACGAACTCCTCGCGCGACAGCGACGAATTGAGCGCGGCCGCCCGGATGCCGAGCTGCTTCATCGCCTCCACCTGATCGCGCATCAGCGCAATCAATGGCGAAACCACGATGCCGACACCGTCGCGGCAGAGCGCCGGGATCTGGAAGCACAGCGATTTGCCCGCACCTGTAGGAAAGAGCACGACCGCATCGCCGCCGGAAACCACATGGTAGACCACCTGCTGCTGCTTGCCGCGGAAGGAGGAATAGCCGTAGACCTGCTTGAGGATATCGAGCGGCGAGCGGCCGGAAGAAAACAGCGCGCCGGAAGCGGAAAAGCCCGGTTCGTTTCGTTCGGTCAGCGACATCAGTGGTTCGCCGCCCCTTTGACGCGGCCGGAAAGCACGCCGAAGCCATCGATGATGGCCTCCTGGTTCTCAAGGCGCACCCCTTCGAAATGCACTTCCTGCTGTGCTCGCATCAGCTGAACGATCGCCTCGCCGTCGCCGGCTTCGGTTGCCAGCGCGATCTCGCGCTCGAGTTCGATCTTCTGCCGGCGCAGCGCCTTTGCCCGCTTGTGGGAGGCCAGTGCCTGCCGGTATCCCTCACGCGCATCCTCCATCGCAGCCTCCTCGGTCGCGATCCATAGCCGGGCATTGCGCACCTGCTGGTCGAGGCTCTTGATGAGCGGGCCGAAGCCTTCGAATTCCAGCCTTTCGGTCAGATATTCGCGCGTCAGATGCGGGCCGGCGACGGCCGCAGCTGCTCCCAGCATCGCCGACCAGAGCCGCTGCAGCTCGCGGCTGTCATATTCGATCGCGGCGATCTCGTCATAATCGTCGATCATCAGCGAGGGATGATTGACGACGGTCAGCGCCAGCACGCTTTCGCGCAGAGCCGTATTGTTCTGATGGCCGCGCACGGGGCCTGAGCGGGCGAGCCTTTCGGAAATGACGCTGGGACTTTTCGGCCCGGCCTTGCCCGCATTGTCGCGGCCCGTCCGGTAATTGCCGTTGCCGTTGAAGCCGCCGCGGCGATCGCCATTGTTGCGGTTCTGGAACTGCGGCTGGAAGAAGACGTTCAGCCGATCGCGAATATCCTGCTGGTAGTGACGGCGGACGTTCTCGTCGGCGATGACGGCGACCAGTTGCTTCAGCCGCGCCTCGAGTTCGGCGCGTGCCTCGGGCGTGTCAAACTTGCCGGTGTTGACCTCCCGGCTCCACAGCATCTCGGAGAGCGGCTTTGCCTGGCTCATCACCTTGTCGAAAGGCGCCCGCCCGTCATCGCGCACCAGATCGTCGGGATCCTTGCCATCGGGCAGAAGCGCAAAGCGGACAGAATAGCCGGGCTTCAGATGCGGCAGCGCCAGTTCGGCGGCGCGATTGGCCGCGCGGATGCCGGCGCCGTCGCCGTCGAAGCAGAGCACCGGCTGCGGCACCATCTTCCACAGCAGCTCGAGCTGGTTTTCGGTGAGCGCCGTGCCGAGCGGCGCGACCGCATTCTCGATGCCCGCCTGATAGAGCGCGATCACGTCCATATAGCCTTCGACGGCAATAATGGTGCCGGTCGCATTGTCGTCCTGAGAATCACCGCGGCCAGGTCCCTGGATCGCCCGCCGCGCACGGGCAAAATTGTAAAGAACATTGCCCTTGTGGAAGAGTTCAGTCTCGTTGGAGTTCAGATATTTCGCCGGCGCGTCGGCCGACATGGCGCGTGCGCCGAAAGCGATCACCTTTTCCCGCGACGAAAGGATCGGGAACATAATGCGGTCGCGGAAACGATCGTAGGAAACCGGCACGTTTTCATGGACGACCAGACCGCAGGCCTCGATCTGCTCCTTGGAGACACCCTTGCCGGCGAGGAATTCCTTGAGCGCATTGCGGCTGTCGGGCGCATAGCCGAGACGGAAGGTCTCGATGGTGCGCCCCGTCAATCCGCGGTCGCGCAGATAGGCGCGCGCCCTCGCCCCATTCGCCGTCTGCAACTGATCCTGGAAAAATTGTGTCGCCATTTCCATGACGTCGATCAGCGAGCCGCGCTCCTTCTCGCGCTTCTCCATCACAGGATCGGCAAGCGGCATCGGCACGCCTGCCATATCGGCTATCTGCTGCACGGCCTCCGGGAAACTCAGGCCCTCCAACTCGGTGAGAAAGCGGAAATGGTCACCGGTGACGCCGCAGCCGAAGCAATGATAACGGCCCTTGCGGTCCTCACAGTGAAAGCTCGGCGATTTCTCGCCGTGGAACGGGCAGCAGGCCCAGTAATCGCCGCGCGACACATTGGTCTTGCGTTTGTCCCAGCTCACGCGGCGCGCAATCACGTTCGAAATCGGAACGCGGTCGCGAATATCATCGAGAAAGGTGTTGGAAAAGCGCATTTATACCTCTTGGCCACTCTCCATATAAGCTGCTTTGCCGCTCCACGCCACGAAACTTGTCATGAAAACCCGCTATTCACAGGCTATGCGCGCGGTCATCGGCGGCGCCGGTTATCCAATCAACAACGCGTTATCGCCCCCTGCGACAGGGTGCGACATTATTGTCCCTTCGGAGCTGGAATTCCGCCGTCGGAAAAGCTTGAGCAGGAGCAGCGGCGCTTAACAGAATTAGAAAAATCTTTTGGAAACAATTGATTATCCCATCATATGATTGCGCCTCATCATCCCTCGCGCCACCTCCCGAAAGTCCGCCTCGGCGCCTCCCAAACCGCCGATTCCGGCAATTATTATTTTTTTGTAATTTGAATAAGCAGCCAACCCGCAATAGGTTCGATCTCAACAAAGCGATCCCCGAGCGAAGCACCATCCCTACCCCCGGCGCCGCTTCGCAAGGGTGCCTTTGCAAATACCCTCCGGCTTGGGCTTCGGCCTTGCGTGCCGGTGGAAGCAAAGAGCAAGAAGGCAGGAGCGCCCCCAGCTCCTGCCTTCTTAAATTTTGGCTCTCCTTGCGACAACTCTCCCTTTGAATTAACCGCTTATTGACAAAGCCGTTGACAGGCAGCGCCTGCATGAAAGATGTATGCGCCGAACTCCCTGGACCTCTCCAAATGGCTTTTACCGCGGATAATCTTGCAGCAGACGATCGCTTTCTCGCTGCCATCCTGCATTGCGCCGATCAGATGCTCGCCATCTATCGCGAGAGCCCGCGCATCGCCTCGATCTTCGCCGCGCAGCAGCGCTGGCTGATGGCCCATGCCGGCTTCGCGCTTCACTACGGTTATTCCGACGACGGGAAGAGCGGCGGTCTCTATTCCGGCCGCTTCATCGATTTTGCGGTCAGGAACAACATCGCCAGCCGCAACACAGCCGCGGCCTTCATGCAGGAAATGCTGGCCTATCGCTTCCTGCGGCCGGTTCCCGGCCCTGACAAGCGCACACGTTACCTGAAACCCACCGAAATCGCCGAGCAGCATTTCACCCGATGGCTCGTCACCCATATGATGATCCTCGACAGCCTCGACGGCGGTGGGCGCGCCGAAAAGATCACCGCCGATCCTCCGGCGATGATGGCGGCGATCCAGCCGCTGATCGCAAAGGCGATCATCGGAAGCGAAGCGGTGCGCAATCCGGGCGCCACATTCAACCTTTTCAACTGGGCGAATTCCGGCGGTCTGGTGATGGACTACCTGATCTCGCGCCTTCCCGAATTTCCCAGAACGGCCGAACGCGTCGTTCTCGGCCCTCTGTCGCTCAGAGAAATCCGCGAACGGTTCATGATCTCCAACACCCATCTGAAGCGGCTTCTGACGCAGGCAGCGACCATGGAGAGCGTCGGTTGGACCGAACCCTCCCGCAAGGGCGACTTCTGGCTGTCGGCCCATTTCATCCGCGAATACTGGAATTATCAGGCGGCGAAATTCGCCATCATCGATGCCGCCGCCGAAGCAGCGCTCGGGCCTGCGGTCCGTGACGAACCGCCGGCAAGGCAAGCTATCTGAGACTTATCCGTTCAATAGTTCCTTGACGGTCGCCGACGCCTTGGCGAAATCCATCTGGCCGGCATAACGCTCCTTCAGCGCCGCCATCACCTTGCCCATGTCCTTGGCGCCTGCGGCACCCGTCTCGGCGATAATCGCCGAGATGTTGGCGCGCACTTCGCTGTCCGAAAGCTGCTTCGGCATGAAATCCTGGATGACGGTGATTTCGGCGCGCTCCTTGGCGGCAAGCTCCGGCCGGGAATTCTCCTCGTAGATCTTGGCCGATTCGTCGCGCTGCTTCACCATCTTGGCGAGGATTTGCAGGATCTCGTCGTCGCTCGCCTGCTCCTTGCCAATGCCGCGGTTGGCGATATCGCGATCCTTGACCGCAGCCTGAATCAGCCGGACGGTGGAAAGCCGCTCCGCATTCTTGGCCTTCATCGCCTCTTTCAGCTGGGTGGCGAGTTGATCGCGCAGCATGGTCTTCACTCCTGTTTTGATGCCGCTTCATAAACCACGCCGATGCGGCGGATCAAATAAATTGCGCGGTCAGTGCGATAAAGCGCAGGAAAACGGTCCCGATCTCGGCTACAAAGATTGACGCTAAGCGATTGCGTGGCTATTTACCGCCACCTGCACCAAAATTCGTGATCAGGCCTGAAGCGCGCGGCATTGCCGTGTCCACACGCCTGCGAGATCAAATGGCGACGAGCGCGGCAACGCGCCCACCTGCCGGAAACGGGATGAAGATGACCGCGACAGCACCCTGGACAATCGAAAAGCCGACCGCCCTGCTCGTTCTTGCCGACGGCACGGTCATCGAAGGCAAGGGCATCGGCGCCACCGGCAAGGTGCCGGCCGAAGTGGTCTTCAACACCGCGCTCACCGGCTATGAGGAGATCCTGACGGACCCCTCCTATCTCGGGCAGATCGTCACCTTCACCTTCCCGCACATCGGCAATATCGGCACCAACGATGAAGACATCGAGGATCTGACGCCTGCCGCCCGCCACGGCGCCGTCGGCGTCATCTTCAAGGCCGACATCACTGAGCCCTCGAACTACCGTGCCGCCAAGCACCTCGACCAATGGCTGAAGGCCCGCGGTGTCATCGGTCTCTGCGGCATCGACACGCGCGCGCTGACCGCGTGGATCCGCGAGAACGGCGCTCCGAACGCGGTGATCGCCCACGATCCGAACGGCGTCTTCGACATCGAGACGCTGAAGGCCGAAGCCAAAGCCTGGAGCGGCCTCGAAGGTCTCGACCTCGCCAAGATCGCCTCGTCGGGCCAGTCCTCGCAATGGACCGAAACGCCGTGGGTGTGGAATGAAGGCTATGGTGAACTCAAGGCGGCGGACGCGAAATACCACGTCGTCTGCCTCGATTACGGCGTCAAGCGCAACATCCTGCGCCTGTTTGCCGGCCTCGACTGCAAGGTGACCGTCGTGCCGGCCGCAACGAGCGCCGAAGACGTGCTCGCCATGCAGCCGGACGGCATCTTCCTGTCGAACGGCCCGGGCGATCCGGCGGCAACCGGCGACTATGCCGTGCCTGTGATCAAGACATTGATCAAGACCGATATCCCGGTCTTCGGCATCTGCCTCGGCCATCAGATGCTGGGCCTGGCACTCGGCGCAAAGACCGAGAAGATGCATCAGGGCCATCACGGCGCCAACCATCCTGTCAAGGATCATACCACAGGCAAGGTCGAGATCGTCTCGATGAACCACGGCTTCGCGGTCGACTCGAAGTCGCTGCCGGATGGCGTTGAAGAGACTCATATTTCGCTTTTCGACGGCACCAATTGCGGCCTGCGCGTCCTCGGCAAGCAGGTCTTCTCGGTCCAGCACCATCCGGAAGCCTCTCCCGGCCCGCAGGACAGCCATTATCTCTTCCGCCGCTTCATCAACATGGTGCGCGAGAAGAAGGGCGAACCGGCGCTCGCCGAACGCTGATTTCAAGCCATAGCGATTTCCGACCGCCATGGTCGGCCTTTAACTTGTTGACAAACCTCACTCTTCGTCATCCTCGGCCCTGTGCCGAGGATCTGCCACATATCGACCGAAGGCAGATGCTCGGGACAAGCCCGAGCATGACGAAAGAGGAGTTGGCCCGCTTTGTCGGTAGCCCAAAGGTTCGCTCAGGCGGGCCTTTTTCTTTATCCGCCTATTGACCTCAGCTTAACTTGAGGAATTACAGATCTGCCTGCAGACATCTGATGCAGGAGAAAACTGGATGAGCGGAGCTTTCTTTCGAGTCGACAAGTTCATCGTGCCGGCGGCGGCACGCGAGGAATTTCTCGTCAAAGTGATGATGACCCACAAGGTGTTGGAGGTGCAGGACGGTTTCATCGATCACAGGGTGCTGGAGCAGGTCGCTGGTCCAGGCGAATTCAATTTCGTCACCATTGCCGAATGGGAAAATACCGAAGTCGTCGAGCGCGCGCGGGCAGCCGTGGCGGCCGCCCATAAGGGTGCGAATTTCGATCCGCAGGAAATGTTTGCGCGTCTCGGCATCCGCGCCGACATCGCCGGCTACAAGCCTGTCGCGGCCTGATCGCAGCGCCGGCCGGCTCAGGCGCCGGCCATTGCGCCCTCCCGGCGAAGGAGAAGGTAGAAGCGCGCGCAGAGCATGACGGCGGCGGCGGCCAGCCCGACGAGGAAGCCAAACCAGATGCCGATGCCGCCGAAACCGAGCGGGAAGGCAAAGGCCCAGGCGAGAAAGAAGCCGATCGGCCAGTAGGCGATCAACGCCATGATCATCGGCACGCGGGCGTCCTTGAGGCCACGCAGCAATCCATTGGCAACCACCTGCAGCCCGTCGACGAGTTGGAAAAGCCCGGCAACGACGATCAGCGGCCCGGCATAGGCAAGCACTTCGGACGCCTCGGGCGAGTTGACGTCGAGGAACCAGCTGCCGAGGAATTGCGGCATGGTGGCAAAGAGCACCGAGCCGACTGCCGAGATGGCGCAGGCGATGACAACAACCATGATCGAAGCGCGCACCAGCCCCTGATAATCGCCCTGCCCGTGCGCGACACCGACGCGCACCGTCGCCGCCTGGCTGAGGCCTAGCGGGATCATGAAGGCGATCGAGGCCCATTGCAGGGCAATGCCGTGGGCGGCAAGCTCGATCGTACCGATATAGCCCATCAGCAGTGAGGCTACCGTGAACAGGCTGACCTCGGCAAGGAGGGTAACGCTGATCGGGAAACCGAGCCGGATGACCTCCAGCAGCGCGTGCCAGTCGGGTTTCCAGAACCGCACGAAGATCTCGTAACGCCGCGTCTCTTCCCGGCGCTGCACGAAAGCAAGGATGAAGAGGAAGCCGGCCGTCTGCACGACGACCGAAACGATCGCCGCGCCCTCAAGCCCCATCGCCGGAAAACCGAAATGGCCGAGCACGAGCATATAGGCGAAGATCGCGTTCATCACCAGCGTGGCGATGGTGACGTTGAGGATGATGCCTGCCTTGCCGATGGCGCTGACGAGCGAGCGCATGACGTTGAAGAGCAGGCCCGGCAGCACGCCGAACTGGCCGATCATGATATAACCATGGGCGAGCTTGGCCACCTCGGGCTTCTGCTGCGCAAAGAGCAGGATCTGTTCCGCATTGAAGAAGGCCGGCTGCATGATGATCCAAAATCCGATCACCACCCAGAGACCCATGCGCAGCGATCGGCGCACCGAGACGACGTCGCCGCGGCCATAGGCCTGCGCCACCATCGGAATGACGGCGATGGCAAAACCCGAACCGAAGATCAGGATCGTGAACAGGAACTGCGCCGACAGCACCATCGCCGCCAGCTGCTCGGCGCCGAGACGTCCGACGATCATCACATCGGTGGTGTGGATACCGAGCTGGGCAAGCTGCGCGCCGATCAGCGGAATGCCGAGCGCCAGCGTCGCACGGAAATGTGCGCCCCAACGATTATCGTTTGTCGGCGCAAGCCTGCGCGCGTCGATCGGCGTGTCCATGACACCAGTCCTGTGATTGAAATATGCGTCGCCACAGCTTGCGGCGAAATAACATCCGGACTTAGAGCAAAGCCCCACAAAGAACTACCCCAGATAAGGCAGATGATGAAAAATTCATCATCGCATCACCATTTCTGATCGATCAGCCCGTGGCTTCCAGCGCCTCGGCCGGCTCCCTCACCCGAACCCTTGTGAGGAATACCCCGGCGGCCAGAAGGATGAGCACGGCGGCCGTGAGATACGGCGCGCCGGCAAAAGTGACAGGCGCCTCAGGCCGCGTGAAATAGGAAAACATCTGCGTGAAGATCAGCGGCCCGACAATGGTGGTGATGCTGCTGAGGCTGGTCAGCGCGCCCTGCAGCTCACCCTGCGCCGAAGGCGGCACCATGCCGGCGGCGATGCTGCGCAGCGGCGGGTCGGCGACGTTTTCGATGACGGTCGCGACGATGACGACATAGACCACCCAGCCCTCCCAGGCGAAGGCATAGCCGGTCAGTCCTGCAGCTGAAAAGCAGAGGCCGAGAAGCGCCGTTTTCCATTCGCCGAGCAGAGGCACGACGCGCGGCAGGACCAGCCCCATGACGAGCGCAGCGCCGATGCCATAAATGCCGAGCGACAGACCGATCTGTCCCTCGCTCCAACCGTAGCGATAGGTCGAGACGAACGACCAGACCGAGGGATAGACGGCATGCGCAAGGAAGAACAGGAACATGACGAGGCTGACCCAGCCGATGCCGGGGTAATGGCGCATCTGGCGCAACGCGCCGAGCGGATTGGCGCGTTTCCACTCGAACCGGCGGCGGTTCTTCGCCTCCAGCGTCTCCGGCAGCAGGAAGCAGGCGGCGATGAAATTGACAAGCGACAGCGCGGCCGCGCCGAGGAAGGGCACGCGCGGGCCGAATTCCCCGAGGATGCCGCCGATGACGGGGCCGATAGTGAATCCGACGCCGAAGGCGATGCCGATCAGCCCAAAATTTTTCGCCCGGTTTTCCTCCGTGCTGATATCAGCGATATAGGCCGAGCAGGTGGCGAAGCTGCCGCCGCTTATGCCGGCAAGCAAGCGGCCGACGAACAGCATCCAGAAGCTGGTGGCGATGCCGCAGATGAAGTTATCGATCGCGAAGGTCAGCACCGAAAGCAAAAGGATCGGCCGGCGGCCGAAACGGTCGGACAGGTTTCCGAGCAGCGGCGCGAACAGGAATTGCATGCCGGCATAGACGAGCATCAGCCAGCCGCCGTCGATCGCCGCCTCGCTGACGCTGCCGCCAGTCAGTTGCTCCAGATAGGCAGGCAGCACCGGCATGATGATGGCGATGCCGATAATGTCGAGGAAAAGGATGATGAAGACCAGGAACAGGCCGCGGCGAACGAATTTCGGGTCTAGCATGAGGCATCTCTACAGCGGTTGGTTCTGAAAAGACGATCTCGTCGCCGAGAAAGTGACATAGCTCAGAAAAGAAACCGAAACAATCCGTGAACATTTCAAAGTTTTTGATAATGCTCAGCGGGAAACTTATGAGATACCTCAACCGCAGGGCGCGCGCTGTCGTTCCAGCTTCAGAAAATCGAGAGCCGCCCAGGAGATCGCCGGGCGATGCGTTCCCTTGCAATCGCCGCGACGGCATCCAGATCACAAGAGAAGACCGGACATTGTGCATTTCCCCGCACAGCCTGTTCGACGCCGTCCGATTATCGCCCGGATGCAAAAGCGGTAAAACGCCGCCCGGCGCGGATGCTCGATCGCACCGTGCGGAGCAGAAGAAGGAGACGACAATGCTGACCTATCGTTTGGGAAAGACCGGACCCGATGTCTCCGCCATCGGCCTCGGCTGCATGGGCATGTCGGGCATGTACGGCCCCTCAGATCGCGCAGAAAGCATCGCGACGATCCATGCCGCGCTCGATGCCGGCATCAACCTGCTCGACACCGGCGATTTCTACGGCATGGGCCATAACGAAATGCTGATCGGCGAGGCATTGAAGGGCCGCAGGCGCGAGGACGCCGTCATCAGCGTCAAGTTCGGCGGCCTGCGCGATCCAGTCGGCGGCTGGAACGGCATCGACGCCCGCCCGGTCGCGGTGAAGAACTTCCTCAGCTATACGCTGCAGCGCCTCGGCGTCGACTATATCGACATCTACCGTCCCGCCCGCCTCGATCCGAACGTACCGATCGAGGACACGGTCGGCGCCATCGCCGACATGGTCAAGGCGGGTTATGTCAGGCATATCGGCCTGTCGGAAGTCGGCGCCGACACCATCCGCCGCGCCGCCGCTGTCGCCCCGATCGTCGACCTGCAGATCGAATATTCGCTGATCTCGCGCGGCATCGAGGAGAAGATCCTGCCGACGACACGCGAACTCGGCATCTCGATCACCGCTTACGGCGTGCTCTCGCGCGGCCTGATCAGCGGCCACTGGCAGAAGGGCCAGGGCGGAACGCCCGGCGATTTCCGCGCCTACAGCCCGCGCTTCCAGGAAGGCAATATCGAGCAGAACCTCGCTCTGGTGGAGAAGCTGCGCGAGATTGCCGAGGTAAAGAGCGTCTCGGTCGCCCAGATCGCCATCGCCTGGGTCGCCGCCAAGGGCAAGGACATCGTCCCGATCATCGGCGCCCGCCGCCGCGATCGGCTGACCGAGGCGCTTGGCTCCCGCGCCGTCGACCTGTCACCGGAAGATTTCGCCGCCATCGAACGCGCCGTGCCGAAAGACGCCGCCGCGGGTGGGCGTTATCCCGAGCATATGCTGCAGCACATGGACAGCGAGAAGTAACTGTAGAGTGGGTCGCAGGGCTATGAGCGTCGTGCCGCGCGGCCCCCTTGCATGTTCAACCTGCACCCATCTTCAATGGATGCAGGTTGAAAATGCAAGGGGGTGAGCGACGACAGGAGCGAATGCGCTCAGCGCAAGCGAAGGGCAATCACTCCGCAACACGAGCCCTCAAACCGGTCCCGAGAACGTATCGCAGGCCGACAGCTGGCCGCTGTCGAAGCCACGCTTGAACCATCTGGCCCGCTGCTCCGAGGTACCGTGGTTGAAGCTTTCCGGGACGACGTAGCCCTGTGACCGCTTCTGCAGCGAATCGTCGCCGATCTGCTGGGCGGCGTTCAGCGCTTCCTCCAGATCGCCTGACTCGAGCAGGCCCTTCTGCTGGGTATATTTGCCCCAGATGCCCGCAAAGCAATCGGCCTGTAGCTCGACGCGCACCGACATCTTGTTGGCGTCGGCCTCGCTCATGCGCTGACGGGCCTGGTTGAACTTCGGCAGGATGCCGAGCAGGTTCTGCACGTGATGGCCGACTTCGTGGGCAACGACATAGGCCTCGGCAAAATCACCTGACGCGCCGAAGCGGTCGGAAAGCTCCTGGAAGAATTCGGTGTCGAGATAGACCTTACGGTCGCTCGGGCAGTAGAACGGACCTGTTGCAGATGATGCGGAGCCGCAGGCCGATGCCGTCGAGCCCGAGAACAGCACGAGACGCGGCTCTTCGTAATTTTGGCCCTGCGCCTGGAAGATGCCCTGCCAGGTATCCTCGGTCTCGGCAAGAACGGTGCGCATGAAGGCGGTCATCTCGTCATTGGCGGGTGTGCGTGTTCCGCCGGACTGGCTCTGCTCGTAGCCGGGACCGCTCGTCGTGCCGCCGGTATCCAGCACCTGCATCAGGTCGATGCCCATCGCCTTGAAGATGAAATAGATGACGACGAGGAAGATGATCGTGCCGATGCTCAAGCCCCCGCCGGCGCGGCGAACGCCGCCGCCGGAGGGAAAATTGAAGCCACCGCCGCGGCCGAAACCGCCGCCGGTCGGACCGCCGCGGCGATCCTCGACATTGTCTGACTGACGCCGGCCTCTCCATTCCATTTTCGTTCTCCCCGGCAATGCCTGTGCTTGCACTCAAGGAGTCTATATATCCGTCGGCTGCCGGAATTCCAGCGACTTCATTCACACCGAAAACAAACGCCTGGGCGGCGTCACTTGTTCGTGGAGCGTGGTTGCGCTGGCCCTTTCTGTCCGGCGTTGTTCGGGACGGTGCCTTGCGACTTTCCCTCCTCTTGACGCGCCAACTCTTTATCCACGGTCTCCCGCGAGCCTTCTGCCGGGTCTTTGTCTTTAGGATCTACCATCACAGCCTCCAGTTTCTCGACCGCGAACTTTCAGGGGCACGATATTGTTCCCGTAAATGAACGGGCGGACCCGCATGTGTGAACCCTTCACCCACGGCCGCGTCGCCGGATCTCGTCGCCTGTGACAGGATCATGTTTGAGCCGCCGATATCCAGCCGGATCGGACTTAAGGAAGCGCCGGAAGCCATCACCAACCCGGCGCGTCGCGGCGAAATCCGGGCGCTGGTCGTGCCTGGGGAGAAATAGCCTTTCGCGCCCTGTTGGATTCCTGTCGATTCCGCGATTTATGGGGTTCCGTTTGCAAATACATTTGCCTATAAGCCGCTTCTAGCCTGAAAAGACCCAGCATGCGCGACCCGACCCGGTGATCTCCCACCCTGGCCGGCTTTCTGCGCAGCCAGAAAACGGAAGCACCCATGCCGAAGCGCCAAGATATCAAATCGATCCTTATCATCGGCGCGGGACCGATTGTCATCGGCCAGGCTTGCGAGTTCGATTATTCCGGTACCCAGGCCTGCAAGGCGCTGAAGGAGGAAGGCTACCGCGTCATCCTCGTCAACTCCAACCCGGCGACGATCATGACCGATCCGGGCCTTGCCGACGCCACCTATGTCGAGCCGATCACCCCCGAGGTCGTCGCCAAGATCATCGCCAAGGAACGCCCGGATGCACTGCTGCCGACCATGGGCGGCCAGACGGCGCTGAACACCGCGCTTTCGCTGAAGCGCATGGGCGTGCTCGACCGCTACAATGTCGAGATGATCGGCGCCAAGCCCGCCGCCATCGACATGGCCGAGGACCGCGCGCTGTTTCGCGAAGCAATGGCCCGTATCGGGCTGGAAACGCCGCGCTCGATGCTGGCGAACGCCACCGACATCAAGGACCTCGACCGCAAGACGCACGAGGCCGAGCGCATCAAGCTGCGCGAAAGCCTCTCGGGATCCGACCTCGACAAGGCGCTGGACGAGCTGGAAAACCAGTGGAACCTCGGTGAGAGCGATCGCAAGCAGCGTTACATGAGCCATGCCATGGCGATTGCCGCCCAGGCGATCGACCATGTCGGCCTGCCCGCCATCATCCGTCCATCCTTCACGCTCGGCGGCACCGGCGGCGGCATCGCCTACAACCGCTCGGAATTTTTCGAGATCGTCGGCGGCGGCCTCGACGCCTCACCGACCACCGAGGTGCTCGTCGAAGAATCGGTGCTCGGCTGGAAGGAATATGAAATGGAGGTCGTCCGCGACAAGGCGGACAACTGCATCATCATCTGCTCGATCGAAAACATCGACCCGATGGGCGTCCACACCGGAGATTCGATCACCGTCGCGCCGGCGCTGACGCTGACCGACAAGGAATACCAGATCATGCGCAACGCCTCGATCGCGGTGCTGCGCGAGATCGGGGTCGAGACCGGCGGCTCGAACGTCCAGTTCGCCGTCAATCCGAAAGACGGCCGCCTCGTCGTCATCGAAATGAACCCGCGCGTCTCGAGATCGTCGGCCCTCGCCTCGAAGGCCACCGGCTTCCCGATCGCCAAGATCGCCGCCAAGCTCGCGATCGGCTATACGCTTGACGAACTGGATAACGACATCACCGGCGGCGCAACGCCTGCCTCCTTCGAACCGTCGATCGACTACGTCGTCACCAAGATCCCGCGTTTCGCCTTCGAGAAATTCCCCGGCGCCTCACCGGTGCTGACGACCGCCATGAAATCGGTCGGCGAAGTCATGGCGATCGGCCGCACCTTCGCCGAATCGCTGCAGAAGGCGCTGCGCGGCTTGGAAACCGGCCTGACCGGCCTCGACGAGATCGAGATCCCCGGCTTTGAAGAGGGCGAATCCAGCCAGAACGCCATCCGCGCTGCAATCGGCACACCGACGCCCGATCGCCTGCGCATGGTCGCCCAGGCGCTGCGCCAGGGCATGAGCGAGGCCGAAGTCCACGAAGGCTGCAAGATCGACCCCTGGTTCATCGCCGAACTGAAGGCGATCGTCGAGATGGAGGCCCGCATCCGCGAGCACGGCCTGCCGGATGATGCCGCCAATCTGCGCATGCTGAAGGCCATGGGCTTTTCCGACGCGCGCCTGGCGACGCTGACCGGCAAGCGCCCGAAGGAAGTCGCCGAATTCCGCAACAGCCTGAACGTCCGCCCTGTCTTCAAGCGCATCGATACCTGTGCGGCCGAGTTCGCCTCGCCGACCGCCTATATGTATTCGACCTATGAGACGCCTTTTGTCGGCGCCGCCCGCTCGGAGGCTGAAGTGTCGGACCGCAAGAAGGTCGTCATCCTCGGCGGCGGCCCGAACCGCATCGGCCAGGGCATCGAGTTCGACTATTGCTGCTGCCACGCCGCCTTCGCGCTGAAGGATGCGGGTTATGAAGCGATCATGATCAACTGCAACCCGGAAACCGTCTCGACTGACTACGATACGTCGGACCGCCTATATTTCGAGCCGCTGACCGCCGAGGACGTGATCGAGATCCTGCGGGCAGAACAGGAAAAGGGCGAAGTCGTCGGCGTCATCGTCCAGTTCGGCGGCCAGACGCCGTTGAAGCTTGCCGAGGCGCTGGAAAAGAACGGCATCCCGATCCTCGGCACCGCGCCTGACATGATCGACCTTGCCGAGGACCGCGACCGCTTCCAGAAGCTGTTGATGAAGCTCGACCTCAACCAGCCGAACAACGGCATCGCCTATTCGGTTGAGCAAGCCCGCATGGTCGCCACCGAAATCGGCTTCCCGCTGGTCGTTCGCCCCTCTTACGTGCTTGGCGGCCGCGCCATGCAGATCCTGCATTCGGAAGGCCAGCTGCAGAGCTACCTGCTCGATACCGTGCCGGAACTGGTGCCGGAGGATATCAAGCAGCGTTATCCCAACGACAAGACCGGCCAGATCAACACCCTGCTCGGCAAGAACCCGCTGCTCTTCGACAGCTATCTTAGCCACGCCATCGAAGTCGACGTCGACTGCCTCTCCGACGGCACCGACGTCTATGTCGCCGGCATCATGGAGCATATCGAGGAAGCCGGCATCCATTCCGGCGATAGCGCCTGCTCGCTGCCGCCGCGCACGCTCTCCAACGAGATGCTCGACGAGCTGGAGCGCCAGGCCAAGGCCATGGCCAAGGCGCTCAATGTCGGCGGCTTGATGAACGTCCAGTTCGCCATCAAGGACGGCACCGTCTACGTTCTCGAAGTCAATCCGCGCGCCTCACGCACCGTGCCCTTCGTCGCAAAGACCATCGGCGCGCCGATCGCCAAGATCGCCGCCCGCGTCATGGCTGGCGAGAAGCTCGATGCGACCTTCGCCGCCTACGGCGAAAAGCCCGATCCGCGCAAGCTCAAGCACATCGCCGTCAAGGAAGCCGTCTTCCCCTTCGCCCGCTTCCCCGGCGTCGACACCCTGCTCGGCCCGGAAATGCGCTCGACGGGTGAAGTCATCGGCCTCGATACCGATTTTGCGCTGGCCTTCGCCAAGTCGCAGCTCGGCGCCGGCGTCGAGCTGCCGCGTGACGGGACGGTCTTCGTCTCCGTCCGCGACGCCGACAAGCCGCGCGTGCTGCCGGCGATCCGCATCCTCGTCGAGCAGGGCTTCAAAGTGCTGGCAACCGGCGGCACCGCCCGCTTCCTCGGCGAAAACGGCATCACCGCCACCAAGATCAACAAGGTGCTCGAAGGCCGTCCGCACATCGAGGACGCGATCCGCAACCGCCAGGTCCAGCTCGTCATCAACACCACCGATGGCAACAAGGCGATCTCGGACTCCAAGTCGCTGCGCCGTGCGACGCTGATGCAGAAGGTGCCCTACTACACGACGATGGCAGGCGCAGAGGCCGCCGCCCAGGCGATCAAGGCGCTGAAGGCCGGCAATCTGGAAGTACGGCCGCTGCAAAGCTACTTCGCCTGAGATCGGTCCACAGGCGGGCGCAGCGCGCGCGCCTGCTCCTGTCCCGAATTCGAATGAGAAACAAGGCGCGGCCTTCGCGCTTCGTCCAATGCACATCTTCCGCGATCATGTTAGCATTCCCGCAAACGGGGGGCGAGCATGAGCAAGAATATCGTCATTCTCTTCGATGGCACGTCGAACGAGATTGCGGCGGACCGCACCAATATCCTCAGGCTTTTCGGCGTTCTGAAACGTTCGTCGAAGCAAATCGTCTACTACGATCCCGGTGTGGGCACATTTGGCGCGGCCAATGCCTGGTCCAGGGCCTATCGCAAGAGCATCGAAGTCTGGGGCCTGGCGACCGGGTGGGGTCTCGACCAGAACGTCAAGGAAGCCTACCGCTTCATCGTCGACAATTATGAGCACGCGCCACGCAGCAGCGGTGAGGATAGCGACCGCATCCATATCTTCGGCTTCAGCCGCGGCGCCTATAGCGCCCGGGTTCTCGCCGGCTTCATCCATGCGCTCGGCATCGTCAGCCGGCACCATGTCAATCTCATCGATTATGCCTACAGGACCTACAAGGGCATCTCCGACAACGAAGCGAAGGCCGGCGGCTTCGTCGGCGCGACCGACGATGATGCTCCATCTGCCTTCTCCAGCATGCGGCTCTATGAAAGGACGCTGAAGACCTACCGGCCGAAGATCAAGCTGCTCGGGCTTTTCGATACCGTAGCCTCGGTGATCGAGATGGGCAAATGGGTGCCGCAGCTAAGGACCCTGCCCTTCACCAGGAAGAATCCGAGCGTCGAATGGGTGCGCCATGCCATGGCGATCGACGAGCGGCGGACGATGTTCAACCCGATGCCGTGGACGCCGGGGCAGGAATATTGGGGTGGGCCATTCCGGCCGAAGGAGCCGGTGCCACAGAACGTCAAGGAAGTCTGGTTTGCCGGCGTCCACGGCGACATCGGCGGCGGCTACCCGGAAAAGGAAAGCGGCATCATCAAGATCCCGCTCGAATGGATGATCAGTGAAACCAGGCAGACCGGCCTCGACTATATCGACCGGACGGTCAAGGCAGTCGTGCTCGGGAACAACAGCAGGCCGATCCAGAACTACGTGGCCCCGAACGCGCAAGCCAATCCTCACCATTCGATGACCGCCGGATGGCGGCTTCTCGAATATGTTCCCCGCCGCGTGCCCGAAACCTCCTGGCGCAAGCGCGGCAACACGGAAGGGATCTACCTGCCGCTCCAGGATCGCCGTTTCATTCCTGACGGTGCGGTCATCCACCAGTCGGTGATCGATCGCGGAAATCTGTCCTCGAACCTCCCGCGGCAGGGAAGCTTCACGATAGAGCCATGGTCGAACCGCCCGCCGGCCAAGGATGGGCCGGACCATCCGCCTCCTGCACAATTTTGAGGCGCGACACCCGAGGTTACGGCGAGCCGCGCTTCTTTTATGCGAATTTTCTGGAAATCGGTCTTGGCGATCTGCTATAAGCGTCCGACTAAGATTGTGGCACGGTTCCGAAGCTCCCCTTCGGGACCTGTTTTCTTTTGTGTTCGCCGCTGATTGTGCGGATACGAGGATTGAAGGACAGAAAAATGGTTGAAAAGGTACCGATGACACCGGGCGGTTTCGTCAAGCTGCAGGAAGAGCTGCGCTGGCGTCAGCAGGAGGAGCGCCCTCGAATTATCGAGGCGATCGCTGAAGCCCGTGCCCATGGCGACCTTTCCGAAAACGCCGAATACCACGCCGCCAAGGAAGCTCAGAGCCATAATGAAGGCCGCATCAGCGAGCTGGAAGACCTGACGGCGCGCGCCGAGGTCATCGACCTCACCAAGATGTCGGGCGACAAGATCAAGTTCGGCGCCAAGGTGAAGCTCATCGACGAGGACACCGAGGAAGAAAAGACCTACCAGATCGTCGGCGACCAGGAAGCCGACGTCAAGGCCGGCCGCATCTCCATCTCCTCGCCGATCGCCCGCGCGCTGATCGGCAAGGAAGTCGGCGATTCCATCGAGGTCAATGCGCCGGGCGGCTCCAAGGCCTACGAAATCCTCCAGGTTTCCTGGGGCTGATCGCCCGCCAGCCGCGAGACCCCTCCCTTGCCGGATATTCGTGACGTCGAGATCATCTCGCCCAATTTCAAGCGCCGGCTCTCCGGCGTCACGTCGACCATCGTCCAGCTCATCCCGTGCCAGATCCGGCTCGGCATGAAGATCGCGACACTCGGCCCCGGCCTGCCGGAGGACCTGCCGAAACTTAAGGGGCGGCAGCTCCTCGGCCTCTGGCGCCCGCCGGCGCGCCGGCGCCGGCGTGTCTGGCACGCTCGCCGCAACAACGAGATGGCTGTCGGCATCCTGCTGCGCCATCTGTTGCGCATGCGGCTGAAGCTTCTCTTCACCTCGGCCGCGCAACGCCGGCACACCGCCTATACCAAATGGCTGATCCGCCGCATGGACGCCGTCATCGCGACCAGCGATCGATCCGGCTCGTTCCTCGATGTGCCGCACACGGTGATCCAGCACGGCGTCGATCTTGCCTTGTTCCATCCACCGGAAACTGCGGAGGACGGCATCGCCGCCACCGGCCTGCCGGGCCGCCATCTCATCGGCTGCTTCGGCCGCGTACGCCACCAGAAGGGCACTGATCTTTTCGTCAGGGCGATGATCGAACTGCTGCCACAGCATCCCGACTGGACGGCGGTCGTCTCCGGCCGGGTGACGGTCGAACACACGGCATTTGGCGACAAACTGAAGGCGGATGTCGCGGCCGCCGGGCTCAGCGACCGTATCCTCTTCCTCGGCGAAGTGCCTGACATCAAGGTCTGGTATCGACGCCTGACGCTTTACGTCGCCCCCTCCCGCAATGAGGGCTTCGGCCTGACGCCGCTCGAAGCCATGGCCTCGCGCACTGCGGTGGTGGCATCGGACGCCGGCGCCTATGCCGAGCTCATCGTCACGGGCGAGACGGGCTCGGTCGTCGCCGCCGGCGATGGCGAGGCGCTGACGCGGGCAATCGCGCCCTATATCGCCGATCCCGCTCTGGCGGTCGCCCATGGCGAGAATGCGCTACGGCATGTCCGGACGAATTTTGCGCTGGAGAAGGAAGCAAGCGCGATCGGCGCGATTTACGATCGCCTTCTCGGTGACAATCGCGGCTGAAGCAGAACAGAGAAACGGCCCGTTGGATAACGGGCCGCTGCAGGGATTCTAAGGATAAGGAATAGCGGCTGACTATTCGGCCGGCTGGAGCCCGGCAGCCGAAATATCCTCTCCGGTCTGGCCGCCCAGTGCCGCAGCGAGCTGCGCCGTATCAAGCTCATTTTCCCAACGCGCGACGACGATCGTCGCAACCGCATTGCCGACGAGGTTGGTCAGTGCCCGGCATTCGGACATGAAGCGGTCGATGCCGAGGATGAGCGCCATGCCGGCGACGGGTACGGATGGGACGACGGAGAGCGTTGCGGCAAGCGTGATGAAACCGGCGCCGGTGATGCCTGCGGCACCCTTGGAGCTCAGCATCGCCACCAAGAGCAGCAGGATCTGATCACCCCAGGACAGCTGAATGCCGGTTGCCTGGGCAATGAACAGCGCCGCCAGCGTCATGTAGATGTTGGTGCCGTCGAGGTTGAAGGAATAGCCTGTCGGAATGACGAGGCCGACGACCGAGCGCTTGCAGCCGGCCTTTTCCATCTTGTTCATCAGTCCCGGAAGGGCGGCCTCCGAAGACGAGGTGCCGAGGACCAGCAGCAGTTCTTCCTTGATGTAGCGCAGCAACGCCACGATCGAGAAGCCGTTGTAGCGGGCGACGGCGCCGAGAACGACGAGGACGAAGAGCAGGGAGGTGACGTAGAAGGTGCCGATCAGCATGGCGAGATTGGCGATCGAACCGACGCCGTACTTGCCGATGGTGAATGCCATGGCGCCGAAGGCGCCGATCGGAGCAGCCTTCATGAGAATGGCGACGAGCTTGAATACGGGCGCTGTCAGGGCATTGAGGAAGTTGACGACCGGTTCGCTCTTTTCGCCGACCATGGCGAGCGCGATGCCGAAGAGCACCGAGAAGAACAGTACCTGCAGAATGTCGCCATCGGCAAAAGCGCCGACGATCGTCGTCGGGATGATGTTGGTCAGGAAACCGACGATGCTCTGTTCATGCGCCTTTGCGGCGTAGCCGGCGACGGCAGCCGGATCCAGCGAGGCAGGATCGATGTTCATGCCGGCGCCGGGCTGGACGACATTGGCGACGATCAGGCCAATGATGAGCGCCAATGTCGAGAATGTCAGGAAGTAGAGCATCGCCTTACCGGCGACGCGGCCGACCTTCTGCAGGTCGCTCATGCCGGCAATGCCGGTCGCAACCGTCAGGAAGATGACGGGGGCGATGATCATCTTGACGAGCTTGATGAAGGCATCGCCGAGCGGCTTCAGCTGGGTGCCGAATTCGGGATAGAAATGGCCGAGAAGGATACCCGCGGCGATGGCCGCGAGAACCTGGACGTAAAGATGGGTATAAAAGGGCTTCCTGCCCTTGCCGTCTGCGACTGCATCGAGTGGTGCTGCGATCATGATGTCCTCCTAATGGCTCGTCCGGAACGAACTCCGGCCTCCCGAGCCGTTCGCTTCAAGTCCAACAGCTCAGCCGTTGTTGCCACCTCCTTCGCAATCGGCGTGCCAGTTTTACGAAGCCCACCAACAAATTGATTTTATTAAAGAAAATTTACAGGACCGCTGATGACTAATTCAGCAATGCGGAAATCCGCACAAATGCGTTTGCGTTTCGTGCAGAAAGATGCACAAATCCGCCATGTCCGTGTCGCAGAAATTGTGGCCTTCCCTGCCCCTGCAACACCGCATCCGCCGGATGTGGTGGGCCTATGCCGTGCTCGCCCTCCTCGCTGTCGTGGCAAGCCTGTGGGCCAGCGGCGAGATCGGTCGGCACCGGGCGGAGGCCGCCATCGAGGAACAGGCCCGCATGGATGCGAGGCTGAATGCGGCTTTGCTGCGCACGGTTCTCGAAAAATACCGGGCGCTTCCCTTCGTGCTGTCGCAAGATACCGCAATCGCCGCGGCACTGGCAGGCAGCGATGTCGGCACGTTCGACCGACTCAGTCAGAAGCTGGAAATGCTGGCAGTGGGCACCAAGGCCGCCGTCATCTATGTCATCAACAAGGACGGCATGGCGGTTTCGGCCAGCAACTGGCGCGAACCGACGAGCTTCGTCGGCAATGACTATCGTTTCCGGGAGTATTTTCAGGGGGCGGTGGAGCGAGGACAGGCCGAGCACTTCGCGCTCGGCACGGTCAGCAAGAAACCGGGCCTCTATATCTCCCAGCGGATCTCGGGCGCCAATGGCCTGCTGGGCGTCGTCGTGGTCAAGGTCGAATTCGACGACATCGAGGCGGATTGGAATGCCTCGGGCACCCCGTCCTACGTCGTTGACGAGCGCGGCATTGTCCTCATCACCAGTCTTCCATCATGGCGGTTCATGACGATCGGCCGGATCGCCGAGGATCGGCTGACGGCGATCCGCGAGAGCCTTCAATTCGGCGATGCGCCGCTTCAACCGCTGCCTCTCGACATGGTCCGAAACCTCGGCGACGGGCTCGATGTCATCGAGATCGTCATGCCCGGCGATGCCGGAAAAACCAGGTTTCTCGATGTCGCAACGTCGGTGCCGGCGACCGGATGGCATTTGCAGCATCTCGTGGCGCTCGAGCCGTCAGTCGATGCGGGGATTCGTGAAGCCCGCATGCTGGCATTGCTGATACTCCTGCCGCTGCTGGCCGGAGCAGCCTTCCTGTTGCGCCGCCGCCATGTGATCAGCCTGCGAATCTCCAGCGAACAGCGGGCGCGGGAGGAACTGGAACGGCGCGTTGCCGAGCGGACGCTGGATCTCAGCCAGGCGCGGGACCGGCTGCAGGCTGAAATCGTCGGCCACAAGAGCACGGAACAGAAATTGCAGGCCGTGCAACAGGATCTGGTGCAGGCCAACCGGCTAGCCATTCTAGGTCAGGTGGCAGCCGGCGTCGCCCATGAGATCAACCAGCCGGTGGCAACCATTCGTGCCTATGCGGATAACGCCCGCACCTTCCTCGATCGCGGCCAGACGGCGCCTGCCGGCGAAAATCTCGAAAGCATTGCGGCGTTGACGGAGCGCATAGGTTCGATCACCGAGGAGCTGAAGACCTTTGCCCGCAAAGGCCGCGGCAGCGCCGAACCAACCGGGTTGAAGGACGTCATCGAGGGCGCGGTGATGCTGTTGCGCAGCCGGTTTGCCGGCCGCATGGATACGCTCGACATCGACCTGCCACCCGCCGAGCTGCAGGTGATGGGAAACCGGATCCGTCTCGAGCAGGTGCTGATCAATCTGCTTCAGAACGCCCTGGAGGCGGTGGCGCCGAGGGCCGGAGAGGGTCGCGTCGAGGTCAGAACATCCACCGATGCAGGGATGGTAACGGTGACGGTTGCCGACAACGGTCCCGGCATCCCGCCGGAGATCCGCAAGGGCTTGTTCACGCCGTTCAATACTTCGAAGGAAAGCGGCCTCGGCCTCGGCCTGGTGATCTCCAAGGACATCATCGGCGACTATGGCGGCCGGATGGAGGTTTTAAGCGACAGCAGCGGAACCCGGTTTATCGTTCAGCTAAGGAAGGCCTGAGATCATGGAAACGCCGACCCCTGTTGCGCTGATCGACGACGACAAGGATCTGCGCCGCGCCACCGCCCAGACGCTCGAACTCGCCGGATTTTCCGTTTTCGCCTATGACGGTGCGAAAGCCGCACTGGCGGATCTGCCGGCGGACTTTGCCGGCCCCGTCGTCACCGATATCCGCATGCCGGAGATCGATGGACTGCAGCTCTTCGCCACGCTGCAGGGCATGGATGTCGACCTGCCGGTGATCCTGATGACCGGCCACGGCGATATTCCCATGGCCGTTCAGGCGATCCAGGACGGCGCCTATGATTTCATCGCCAAGCCCTTCGCAGCCGATCGGCTGGTCCAGAGCGTGCGTCGCGCAAGCGAGAAGCGGCGGCTTGTTCTGGAGAACCGCATGCTGCGGAAGGCAGCCGAAGATGCGCAGGAGAATTTGCCGCTGATCGGCCAGACGCCTGTCATGGAAAACCTCAGAAACATTCTTCGCCACATCGCCGATACCGATGTGGACGTGCTCGTCGCCGGCGAAACGGGCAGCGGCAAGGAAGTGGTTGCCCAGATCCTGCATCAGTGGAGCCACCGCAGGAAGGGCAATTTCGTGGCGCTGAACTGTGGCGCCCTGCCCGAAACCGTCATCGAAAGCGAACTGTTTGGCCACGAGGCCGGCGCCTTTACCGGCGCCCAAAAGCGCCGCACGGGCCGCATCGAACATGCAAGCGGCGGCACGCTTTTCCTCGACGAGATCGAAAGCATGCCGGCCGCCACGCAGGTCAAGATGCTGAGGGTGCTGGAGATGCGCGAGATCACGCCGCTCGGCACCAACGAGGTGCGCCCGGTCGATCTTCGCGTCATCGCGGCTGCCAAGATCGACCTCGGGGATCCCTCGGTGCGCGGCAATTTTCGCGAGGATCTCTATTACAGGCTGAATGTCGTGACGATCTCCATTCCGCCGCTGAGAGAACGTCGCGATGATATTCCGCTGCTGTTTTCCCACTTCGCCGCTCGCGCCGCCGAGCGCTTCCGTCGCGATGTCCCGCCGCTTTCACCGGATGTGCGGCGGCATCTCGCCTCGCACACATGGCCGGGCAATGTCCGCGAGCTCTCGCATTATGCCGAACGCGTAGTGCTTGGCGTGGAAGGTGGGGCAACGGCGGCGGTCTCTCCGCAGCCCACAGGCGGGACACTTCCCGAACGGCTGGAACGATACGAGGCGGAGATCATTCGCGACGCGCTGTCGGCCAATGACGGCGACGTGCGCCGCACCATCGAGGCGCTCGGCATTCCGAGAAAGACGTTCTACGACAAACTCCAGCGCCACGGCATCAATCGAGGCGGCTATATCTCGCGCAAGTAGTTGGCGATGATGTTTGGCCTGCCGAGGTGGTGTTAGACTTCCACCAGCCCCAGCTTCTTCACCTGCCGGATCGTCAGCATGGTGCGCACGGTATCGACGTGTTCGTTCGCCGTCAGCACCTCGATGACGAAATCCTGGAAGCCGGTGAGGTTCTCCGCCACGCAATGCAGCAGGAAATCGCTGTCGCCGGAGACCATCCAGGCCTGGCGTACCAGCGGCCATTCGGCGGTGGCGGCGGCGAAGGCCTTGAGATTGCCTTCCGACTGATGCTTGAGGCCGACCATGCAGAAAGCGACGAGGTCGAAGCCGAGCTTCGGGCTGTTCAGCATCGCGTGATAGCCCTCGATGATGCCGGCTTCCTCGAGCTTGCGCACCCGACGCAGGCAAGGCGGCGCCGAGATGCCGACGCGATCGGCGAGCTCCACATTGGTCATGCGGCCATCGGCCTGCAGCTCCCGAAGTATCTTTATGTCGATGACATCGAGTTCCGCACGACCCACATCATTGCCTTTCTTTAATTCTCCGCGGGGAGCTTCTATATAAAGCCGCGGAATACGCAAGAAAGTTTCACGCCGATGACGGATTCTTGCACATCCGGGTGATTTGCCTTGTTGGTAACGCAAGGCTGCCCTTGAATAAAAGCATTGGAAGTTCATAAATGGCGCATGGGCGCGAAACGGCCGCAATCGCTATCTAGCCGCCGCCCTCCTGCCAGTCGAAAGGAAATGACATGCCTGCCCGCCACACGAAGGTGCTCATCATCGGTTCCGGACCCGCAGGCTATACCGCCGCGGTCTATGCCGCGCGCGCCATGCTGAAACCGGTTTTGATCGCCGGTCTCGAACAGGGCGGCCAGCTGATGATCACCACCGATGTCGAGAACTATCCGGGCTTTGCCGATCCGATCCAGGGTCCCTGGTTGATGGAACAGATGCTGCAGCAGGCAAAACATGTCGGCGCCGAGATCGTCAACGACCTCGTGACCGAAGTCGACATGAACCAGCGCCCCTTCGTCGCCCGCACCGACAGCGGCCAGATCTGGACCGCCGATACGCTGATCATCGCCACCGGCGCCAAGGCCAAGTGGCTCGGCATCGAGAGCGAACAGCATTTCCAGGGCTTCGGCGTTTCGGCATGCGCCACCTGCGACGGTTTCTTCTATCGCAACAAGGATGTGATCGTGGTTGGCGGCGGCAACAGCGCCGTCGAGGAGGCGCTCTATCTCTCCAACATCGCCAAGTCGGTCACATTAGTGCACCGTCGCGACTTCTTCCGAGCCGAGAAGATCCTGCAGGAACGCCTGTTCTCCAAGGACAATGTCAAGGTTCTGTGGAATACCGAAGTGGCTGAGATTACCGGCACGCCGGCCAAGCCGCCGATGCCGCAATCCGTATCCGGCGCGCGCCTGCGCGACGTCAGAACCGGCGCGATCACCGAGGTGGCGATCGACGGCGTATTCGTCGCCATCGGCCATGCGCCGGCAACCGAGCTGTTCAAGGACAAGCTGAAGCTGAAGGACAATGGTTATCTCTGGACCGCGCCGGATTCGACTGCGACCAGCCTGGACGGCGTCTATGCCGCGGGCGACGTGACGGATGATACGTTCCGCCAGGCGATCACTGCCGCCGGCCTGGGGTGCATGGCAGCACTTGAAGCCGAGCGATATCTGACGGGCCACATGCCCGTCGCCGTGGCCGCGGAGTAAGATCGGCATGAGGGGTGGGGGAATGCCATTGGATTGGGACAAGCTGCGTATTTTTCACGCAGCTGCCGAGGCGGGTTCGTTCACGCATGCGGCGGATAAACTGCATCTGTCCCAATCCGCCATCAGCCGCCAGGTCAGCGCGCTGGAGCAGGATGTCGGCACCAAGCTGTTTCACCGCCATGCGCGCGGCCTGATTCTGACGGAACAGGGCGAGCTGCTTTACCGCACCGCCCATGACGTGCTGCTGAAGCTCGAAACCGTTAAGATGCAGCTCACCGAGACGACCGAGACGCCATCCGGCAAGCTGCGCGTCACGACGACGGTCGGCCTCGGCCAGGGCTGGCTGACCGATAAGATCCAGGAATTCCTGCAGCTTTATCCCGATGTGCAGATCCAGCTGATCCTCGACAATGAGGAAGTGGATGTGAACATGCGTCATGCCGACTGCGCGATTCGCCTGCGCCAGCCGCAACAATCCGACCTCATCCAGCGCAAGCTCTTCACCGTGCACATGCACGTCTATGCGGCCCCCTCCTACATCAACCGTCACGGCGAGCCGCAGAAGGTCGAGGATCTCGACAATCACCGCATCATCACCTTCGGCGAGCCGGCACCGAGTTATCTGCTCGATGTCAACTGGCTTGAGGTCGCCGGCCGCTCATCCGACAACAAGCGTATTCCGCATCTGCAGATCAACAGCCAGACCTCGATCAAGCGCGCCGCCCTTCTCGGCATCGGCGTCGCCTGCCTGCCGGATTACATCGTCGGCCGCGACCCAGGCCTGATTCAGCTGGCGATCAACGCCGACGTCCCCTCCTTCGACACCTATTTCTGCTATCCCGACGAGATCAAGAACGCCGCCAAGCTGAAAGCCTTCCGCGATTTCATCGTCAGCAAAGCCAGAAACTGGAACTTTTGAGCTGGTTTTATTGATGAATTGCCGACTATGCAGAACACGCATGACTGGCATGCACAAATGAGGGTTGCCGTTTGCCCAATAAACCACCATATCGCACATAGCTGATGCACATGGTGGCTTTTCCTCCCAGTTCCACCGCATTAGCTGTTCCCCTCTGGAGGTTTTTGACCTTCACACTTATAAGGGCCCTGGTTTTCCAGTGGCCCTCTTTTTTTGCCTTTCTTCCTCAGCGAAATGCCGCATCGCAAAAAAATTGTGCGACGCATAGCAGACATGCACAAAAAAGCATTGAAACCTGCTCAAGGAAGCACCATATCCCTCTCAGCTGATGCATCTTGTGGTTTCTCTCCCAGTACCACCGCATTAGCTGTTCCCCTCTGGAGGTTTTTTGACCTTCACAATTATAAGGGCCCTGGTTTTCCGGTGGCCCTCTTTTTTTGCCCAAAATTTGCTCATTCAATAAAATCCACCGCCTCACGCCTCCGTGATTTGCATATCGAGGCTTGACGATCGATATATCGGTCAGACACGATTTATAGTTCGGCAAACCACGATGGACAAAGACGAAATTATCAAGGCGCTCGCCCATCCCACCCGGATGGACATTCTGAACTGGCTGAAAAATCCCGAGAAGCATTTCCCCTCGCAGGAGCATCCTTTCGAAATGGGCGTTTGCGCCAGCCAGTTCGAGCGCTGCGGCCTGTCGCAGTCGACGGTCTCGGCCCATCTCGGCACGCTGCATCGTGCCGGTCTCGTCACCACCAAACGCGTCGGCCAGTGGATCTTTTACAAGCGCAACGAAGAAACCATCGCCGCCTTCCTCAAGCAACTGACGCAGGACCTTTAGAATGCCCCTCGCCCTCCTCGTTCTTGCCTTGAGCTCGTTTGCGATAGGCACCACGGAATTCGTCATCATGGGTCTGTTGCCGGAGGTCGCCGCCGATCTCTCGGTCAGCATTCCGCAGGCCGGATGGCTGGTGACCGGTTATGCCCTGGCGGTCGCGGTCGGCGCACCTGTGATGGCGATTTCGACTGCGAAGCTGAAGCGCCGCACCGCCCTGATTGCGCTGATGGCCTTCTTCATCGCAGGCAACCTGCTTTGCGCTCTGGCGAGCGACTACTGGGTGCTGATGATCGCCCGCGTCGTGACAGCACTCTGCCACGGCGCCTTCTTCGGCATCGGCTCGGTGGTCGCAGCCGGCCTCGTTGCCGAAGACCGCAAGGCTCGCGCCGTCGCACTGATGTTTACCGGCCTGACACTTGCCAATGTCCTCGGCGTGCCGCTTGGCACTGCGATCGGCCAGGCCTATGGCTGGCGTGCCACCTTCGGCGTCGTCACTGTCATCGGTATCGCCACCATTCTCGGCCTGATCGCCATCCTGCCCAGGGACAAGCAGCAACAAAACGGCAGCATCCTGCGCGAGATCGCGGCACTCAGGAATGGCGGCCTGTGGCTGGCACTCTCCACCACCGTCTTCTTCGCCGCCTCGATGTTCGCCCTCTTCACCTATATCGCGCCGCTGCTGCGCGACGTCACCGGCGTTTCGCCGGAGGGTGTCACCTGGACGCTGTTCCTGATCGGCCTCGGGCTGACCATCGGCAACCTCGTCGGCGGCAAACTCGCCGACTGGCGGCTCGGCGCAACGCTTGCCGGCGTCTTCGCCGCGATCGCCATCACCTCGATCACCTTCAGCTATACGAGCCGCTTCTTCATCCCGGCCGAAATCACCCTCTTCCTTTGGGCAATGGCAAGCTTTGCCGCCGTGCCGGCGCTTCAGGTCGGCGTCGTCGGCTTCGGCAAGGACGCACCAAACCTGGTCTCGACGATCAACATCGGCGCCTTCAATACCGGCAATGCGCTCGGCGCCTGGGTGGGCGGCCTAGTCATCGACGCCGGCTTCGATCTCACCCGCGTTCCGCTCGCCGCGGCCTTGATGGCCCTGATCGGCCTCGGGGCCACGGCACTCACCTATCTCTCCGCCAGGGGCCGGGCCGCCCTCGCCCCTGCCGAGTGATCCTCCCGCAAAAGAAAGGACCATCATGGCCAAGCTTTTCGACCCCACGAAAGTCGGCGACATATCCGTCAAGAACCGCATCGTCATGGCGCCGCTCACCCGCAATCGCTCGCCGGGCGCAATCCCCAACGACCTCAACGTCGAATACTACCGTCAGCGCGCTACCGCTGGCCTCATCATCACCGAAGCAACGGCGATCACCCATCAGGGCCAGGGTTATGCCAACGTGCCGGGCCTCTACAGCAAAGAGGCTATCGACGGCTGGAAGCGCGTCACTGACGCCGTTCACGCAGCCGGTGGCAAGATCGTCGTCCAGATGTGGCATGTCGGCCGTATCTCGCACACGACGCTGCAGCCGAACGACGGCAAGCCGGTTTCATCGACCAGCCGCATCGCCAAGGCCAAGACTTATCTGGTCAATGCCGACGGCACCGGCAGCTTTGCCGATACCTCCGAACCGCGCGCGCTCGAAACCGCCGAAATCCCCGGCATCATTGAGGATTACCGCAAGGCTGCCCGTGCGGCGATCGACGCCGGCTTCGACGGTGTCGAGATCCACGGCGCCAACGGCTACCTGCTCGACCAGTTCATCCGCGACGGTATCAACGACCGCACCGACCAATATGGCGGCTCGATCGAAAACCGCACCCGTCTGACCTTCGAAGTCGTCGATGCCGTGGTCAAGGAAATCGGCGCCGGCCGCACCGCGATCCGCATCTCGCCGGTAACGCCATCAGGCGAAAGCTACGATTCCAATCCGCAGGCGACCTTCACCCATGTCGTCGAAGGGCTGGCCAGATACGAGCTCGCCTATATCCATGTCATCGAGGGCCAGACCGGCGGCGACCGCGACTACAAGCAGGGCGACAATCCCCCCTTCGATTACAAGGCGCTGTGCCAAGCGTATGAAAGAGCCGGCGGCAAGGCCGACTGGATGGTCAACAATGGCTACGATCGCGATCTGGCGATCGACGCCGTCGCAAGCGGCCGCGCCGATCTCGTCGCCTTCGGCAAACCCTTCATCGCCAATCCCGATCTCGTCGAGCGCCTGGAACACAACCTGCCGCTCAACACGCCCGACCAGTCGACCTTCTATGGCGGCACCGGCAAGGGCTATATCGACTATCCCATTCTCGAAAAGGTCGCCTGAACCTTTCACACGCGAACGCGAATCCCGCTGAAAGGCGGGATTTCCATCTTCAACGCGTTTTTGTAGGGTGCCGTCATGTTCGCTTCCTACCTTGATCGCTGGTCGCTGATATCAGACGGCGAGCCCATCATCACCCACTCCAGCCGCCTCCTGCCGGTCCTCTGGCAGGATAAGCCTGCCATGCTGAAAGTGGCGGCCGATATCGACGAACGATACGGCGCGCTTCTGATGCAGTGGTGGGACGGTGACGGCGCAGCCTATGTCTATGCCCATGAGGGCGATGCCGTGCTGCTCGAAAGGGCGACGGGAAAACGCTCGCTGCTTGCCATGGCGATGAACGGCCAAGACGATGAGGCAAGCCGCATCCTCTGCGGGACGGCAGCACGGCTGCATGCCCCGCGCGAAAAACCGCTTCCCGATCCCATCCCCCTTACCCGCTGGTTCCGCGATCTGGAGCCGGCAGCAGGCAAGTATGGCGGCACGCTTGCCGATTGCTCTGCGATCGCCAACGTCCTCCTTGCCGATCAGCGTGATGTCACCATCCTCCACGGCGACATCCACCACGACAATATCCTCGATTTCGAGGCACGCGGCTGGCTGGCGATCGATCCGAAGCGGCTCCATGGTGAGCGCGGCTTCGATTTCGCCAATATCTTCGCCAACGAAGAACTGCCTGTCATCACCGATCCCGCCCGTTTCCGCCGCCAGCTCGCCATCGTCTCAGCGGAGGCGAAGCTGGAGCCGAAGCGGCTGCTGCAATGGATCGCCGCCTATTCCGGTCTTTCCGCCGTCTGGTTCCTCGGTGATCCGAATATTCAGCAGGCAGAAACGGCCCTGACGGTCGCCCGGATCGCGCTGGCCGAACTCGAGAGCTAACCAGCGTTCTGCGACGGGTGCCCGATAAGGGCGGCCGCCGTGCCACGATGCGGTTCGGGCAGGCAGCCGAGCGCCACGAGCGAAGCCCTGACCGCCTCGTCGATCGATGTCTGCGGTTCCCTGCCGAGCTCAGCCGTAAGCCTGGGGTTCCGCATCCGCACCGGCACCTTCCAGAGATAGCGCATCTCCTTGATTTCCCGCATCACAGGAACGAAGGGCGCCGCCAGCGGCACGATCCACCAGGGAAAGCCACCGATCTTCGCCTTGCCGCCGGCAACGCGCTTGATCGCTTCAGCCATCTGCATGCCATCAGCATCCCAGAAGCCCTCCATGTGATAGACGGCGAAGGCCGGCAACCGATCGGCCCGCTCGATGAGCTGGGCGATAGTTTCAGCCATGTCTGGCAGGTAGGCCCATTGATGACCGACGCCGCGCCGACCCGGGTTCCTGATCGTGCCGACCGGCTTGCCTGGAGTCACGAGACCAGACGAAAACCAGCTATTGGCCGTCGTGCCTGGGCCGAAGAAATCCCCTGCCCTGACGATGATGACGCCGGTGCCGGACTCCGACGCGACCTTCAGCCGCTTCTCCATTTCGACGCGGATCGCCCCTTTCTTCGTCGCTGGATTTTGCGGGCTTTCTTCCGTCAGTGCCGGCAAGGCATCGGGACCGAAATTATAGACGTTGCCCGGCAGCACGATGCGCACGCCGACAGCGCGAGCAGCGGCGATGGTATTGTCGAGCATCGGCAGCACCAGCCTTTCCCAGTCGCGATAGCCGGGCGGATTGACGGCATGGACGATCAGGCCGACCGCTTCGGCCGCCCTCAGGACGTCGCCCGCATTCATCGCATCGCCCTGCACCCATTGGAAAGCCGGCTCGCTCCTCGACGCCCTGGCGGCGTCACGGTTCAGCGCCCGGACGCGCCAGCCGCGCGCAAGCAGCTTGCGGGCAACCGCGCCGCCGATACCGCCTGTCGCACCGAGAATAAGGGCCGTCATCTTCATTTCGCTGCTCATGACAATCATCTCCTTCGATCGGATGAGAGGATCATGCCATCAGAATGACATCAACGAAATTGACGAAAGAAATACATCTGCTATACAAAAATATATGAGTGTGGAGCCAAGTTGGGATTTCTACCGCAGTTTTCTGACCGTGCTTCAGCAGGGGTCGCTTTCGGCCGCCGCCCGTGAACTGGGGCTGACGCAGCCGACCATAGGCCGCCATGTCGATGCACTGGAACTGGCGATCGGCGCCGAACTCTTCACCCGCTCACCGAACGGGCTGCTGCCGACCGACGCCGCATTGGCGCTAAAGCCCTACGCCGAAACGCTGGCGGCAACCACCGCCGCCCTTTTGCGCACCGCATCCGGTCAGCGAGAGCGTGTGGCGGGAACGGTCAGGGTCAGCGCCAGCGAAGTTATCGCCGTCGAAGTGCTGCCGGCGATTCTCGGACCGCTGCAGGAGACCTATCCCGAACTGCAGATCGAGCTCTCGGCATCCGATATGATCGAGGACCTGGTGAACCGCGAGGCCGATATCGCCGTGCGCATGGCCGAGCCGCAGCAGCATGCACTCGTCGTGCGCCGCATCGGCGATATCCCGCTCGGCTTTCATGCCCATTGCCGCTATCTCGAACGACACGGCATTCCGCAAACCCTGGCTGACCTCGCAAACCACCGGCTTATCGGCTTCGACCGGCAGACGGCCTATGTCCGAATGGTGATGAAACGTTATGCGATGCCCGGCATCAAATTCTCCTACAGGACCGACAGCAATCTTGCCCAGCTTTCCGCAATCCGAGCTGGCGTCGGCATTGGCATCTGCCAGATCGGACTTGCCCGCGAGGACCCTGACCTTGTCCACGTCCTGCCCGATGCCTTCACCATTCCGCTCGGCACCTGGGTGGCGATGCATGAGAACCTGAAGTCTTCGCCGCGCTGCCGGACCACTTTCGACGCGCTGGTCAAGGGGCTGCAGGACTATCATCGATATTCGACCTGGCGGGAACGAGATGGCAACGCACAATCCGGTTGAGCTCGTGCCCTATGATCTGCAATGGCCGCAAGCCTTCCAGCGCATCCGCGGCAGGCTTCTGGCTTTGCTGCCGCAGGTTGCCCATCGATCATATCGGCAGCACGTCCGTACCAGGCATGATCGCCAAACCGCTTATCGATATCGACATCGCTCTTCCCGGCCTCGAGCACATCGAGGACGCCACACGCAGGCTTCTGGCCGAAGGCTATGAGCCGCGCGGCAACCGCTATGACGACGAAGTCTACAGCGCCGCGCGTCTTTTCAGACGCGCAATGGACGCTGTAGCACTTTGAATGGCTGCATAATTTTACCCTTAAATCGATTCCGATTAAGGAATTATGCAGCAGGCGTTTTTATCGAGAGATTCAGTGCCGGCGGAACGGGTCTACCTTTGCCCGGCAGGCAACGGCACGCATCGAAACAGGCTGGCTTTCCGGGATTATCTCATCGCGCATCCACATGCAGCGGCCGATTATGCCGCACTGAAACGCAGGCTGGCGGCCGAATTCCGGATGGACGGCGACGGTTATACCGCGCATAAGCGCGAATTCGTCGATGGACGATCGCTAATTTCAGATGCCTTGCGAGGCCCCGGCGGTGCGATCCTTCCACAGGCCGTCCACCACCTCGGTTTCCGGCCGGTCGCCGCCCTCGGCATATTCCTCATGCCACTTGCCGTTCTCGTCCTGCCAACTGATCTCGGCGGAATCGCCGCCGACCTGCTGTTCGGCCGCGACGATGCGCGCAGCTTCGAGCGCCTCGGCATGGGTCGGGAATGCCTCTGAATAGACACCTCCCAGCCTGTAGGCCCAGCCGCCGTCATGCGGCACGACTTCGTAGACCACCTTGATCATGCATCCGTCTCCTCATCTTCTTGTTGCGCATTCGCACGCTTCCGGAAAAGATCCGGATAATCGCGGCCGCTTGACGAGAATTCGAGGACGCCGCGATCTGCTTTCCGGCCCCGATGACGTTCAGTATTCCATTAAACGCCGAAGACTGCAAATGGCGCTCGATCGAGGCTCGCTTGATATGCGAAATCAGTGACTTAGATAGAAGGCATGAATCGGGACAGGAGCTGAGGCTTGGGGATCGCGTCACGCTTTAAAGAGGAAAAGTTTCTTGTCGCCGCACTTGTCGTTGCAGCGATCGCCTATTTCTTCGAACACGCGGTGATCGAAATGGGGCGCGGCCTCGCGCTGATTGCCGCCGCTGGCCTGGTCGGCACCATCGTGCTCGCATCGATCCGCGTTGCCCATCATGCCGAGCTGCTCGCCGTCAAGGTCGGCGATCCCTATGGCACGATGATCCTGACGCTTTCGGCCGTCGCCGTCGAGGTCATTATCCTCGCCATCATGATGAGCAGCGAGAGCTCGCCGACGCTGGTGCGCGACACGATTTATTCGGCGCTGATGCTCGATATCAATGGGATTCTCGGCCTGGCCGCCCTGCTCGGCGGCCTCAAGCACGGCGAACAGCCCTACAACGACAATTCCGGCAAGACCTACGGCGTGATGATCCTCACCGCCATGGGCATCTCGATGATTGTGCCGGAATTCGTGCCGAGCGACAAATGGCACTATTATTCCGCATTCACCATCGTCGCGATGATCGCGCTTTATGGCCTCTTCCTGCGCATGCAGGTTGGCCAGCACAGCTATTTCTTCAGCTACAGCTATCCGCGCTCCGAACGGAAAAAGGAAAGTCCGCATGAGCATGACCACGACGAGGCGGCCGCGATCTCGATTGCCACCATTCTCGTCGGCGTCGTCATTATCGG
The DNA here is from genome assembly GCF_037002925.1 of Rhizobium aouanii. NCBI lineage: Bacteria > Pseudomonadati > Pseudomonadota > Alphaproteobacteria > Hyphomicrobiales > Rhizobiaceae > Rhizobium > Rhizobium aouanii. The sequence goes on along the minus strand of NZ_JBAMYD010000001.1, from coordinate 520,132 downwards.
CCTGCTCGCGGAGTTCATGGCTGCCTTCATGGCCGAAGGCCTGCGCGACAGCGGTGCCCCGATCGCCGTGACCGCCGTCGTCGTCGCAGCGATTTCGGCCGCCCCCGAGATCCTGACCGCGTTGAGGGCAGCGCTCAGGAACCGCATGCAGGCGACGGTCAACATCGCCATGGGCGCCTCGCTGTCGACGGTCATCCTGACTGTGCCCGTCATGGAGGCGATCGCGCTCTATACCGGCCAGCCCTTCCTCATGGCGATGACCCCGGTACAGACGGTGATGGTGGCGATCACGTTGATTGCCGCGGCAATCAACCTCAACGACGGCGAGACCAACGCCATCGAGGGCATGACACATTTCATCCTCTTCGCCACCTTCATCATGCTGACGGCGCTGGGGCTTTGAAGGCTTCGTCTTCCCGACAGGGGAACGGATAGCAGTGATCCGCACGCGTAACGTCAACTCAGAGAGCAGCCTGACAGCCCACCTTTTGAGGAGAGCTTTCGACAGTCATTCCTTCGACTTTTCGAGGAAACGCTGCTTGCGGGTTTTCGGCTTGAAGCGCCGGAAGAAACCCTCGATGGCGCGGATGGATTTGGTGACGGACATGAGCCTGTCGATCTGGCTATTTGCGTTGTGGAGCCGTTCCGACAGGACTTCGGCCGCCGTAATCGCGATCTCGATCGGCGGCACCTGTGGAAACCGTCTGGCAATTGCCGCATAGGGGCTGGTATCCACGCCGCCCATCATCGAGATCGTGCCCATCCGTGCAAAGAGACGCAGGAAGATCTGCTCGAACGTCCAGTCGTGCACGTCGAAGACCTTCCACTTCTCGCTCCTCTTCGCCGAAAAACCGGCAAGCAGGATCTTGCCCGGCAGTTGCAGCTCGGCGAGCCACAGCGCTACTGCAAAACCACTCGTCGCGATCTTGCCCACCGGATAGAGGTCGACGAGCATTTTCGTCAGATCAAGGTGGCGGGTTTCAGCGCCTTCGAAGCGGCCCTCCTCGCTGAAGTTTTCCTCCGGGGAGACGCGAATGTTGACGACACCCAAAAAATCGTCGCCAGCAAAGAAGCGCAGGACATCCGCCGCCTCGCGCCGGTGGACGATATTGGCGCCCATTACGCCGCTGCGGGCAAACAGCACCGCATGGCCGGCGAAGGGCTCGTCGAGCACCTTATAGACATTGTTGAAGAAGACGTAGAGCGCCGTCTCCGGCAACTCGCTTCGCAGCCGTGTGAAATCGACGGCTTCGCTGTTTGCCACCAGCACGACGTGGGAATAGTGCGACAACAGCGCCTTCCACGCATCCGGCGTCAGAAAATTGAAGCCGCTATCCGGGGTAGCCATGGTCTGCGTGTCGCTGGGGATTGCTTCCATATCGGCTCACATGCACTTTCCAAGGACGATGCGCTTTGCCGTCCGACTAGCTGTTGCTGAAATAAGCGCGTGTCCGTGCCAGCCGCGCCAGCCCGCCGATCCGCTTTCCCAAATGCGAAAGGAACGCCGCGATCCGGCCCGTCATCGACGGCTGCCTGCAGAAGGAAGCCCATGGCGTATTGGCGAGATCCTCGGCATAACGCTTGGCCATCCGGCGATGCACCCAAGGCACAGTCGCCTGCCACGGCTTTTTCCGGCCGGTAAAATGGATGATCACCGGCCGGCCGACGAAAGGCAGGAGACCGGTCTGCGTGTTCCAGCGCGGATCGAGCACCAGCCAGTCGCCATCGAAAGTGACGTTTAGCGCATCCTGGTCGTTATTCTCAAAGAGATGCGACCGCTCCTCGAAAATCTCCCGTGTCCTGGCAAAAAGCCCCCTCGACCGGCAGGCAGACCAGTCGAACAGCAGCACGCCGGCATTGAAATAGCGCCCGCCCTCGCGCATGCCGATCTTCCGCTGCCGTGCGCCGGCCTTCTCGGGAAAGGCCATGACATAATCGTCTATGGCGGCAAGCGCCCTGCCCTGCAAATTCATGGTGAAGAGGTCGTCGACCGGCGCAACCGCAAGCACATCGGCATCGAGATAAAGCAGCCGCTCGACATGATCGGGAATGTGCAGATCCATGTAGAGCCGCGCCAGCGTCGCACCCGACCAGCGGCCCCGCGCCTGCAGCGCCGTATCCGGCGTATGGTAGGGCAGCACCTTGATTGCCATGCCGTGCAGCCGCGCGAAATTTCCGACCTCGGCGATCTCGTTCGGCTTGAGGTCGATGCCGAGAAGCAGGAACTCCACAGTGGAACTTGAGAGATTGCGCTTGACGGAAAGCAGGGTGCAGCAGGCGGCCGGCAGCATGTTGACATCCGAACAGACGATCACGGCACTCTGCTGCAAAATCCCGGCCTCCCGAAGCGGCAACTTAAACTTGATGCCGGATATCTAGTTGGTTTGATGCCAACCCGCAACCGCAGATCACCCGCCTGATCGTCGCTCCGCGTCACGTTTTGAATCGGATTTCAACGACTTGCGAGGCAAAGCGGATTCAGATGAGGAGCATATTGAATCGGAACGTGAACTTAGAGCCGCAGCGCCAATGGATGATCGACGAGCAGCCGGTCGACTGTTGTAAGCTGCAGTCCCTCGACCTTGCACTGAGCGAGTAGCAAGCGATCAAAGGGATCGCGCGTCTCCGGCTCGGGGTCGGCGGCGGTGATGACGTGCGCGATATCGATGGGCAGGATCGTCAGCCCGGTCTCTCCTAGATAAACGGGAATGGTCTCGAGGGGCAATCCGGGCTGCAATTTTCCAAGCCTTGTCTTGATGGCAATTTCCCAGAGGCTGGCGACGCTGACGAAACCGATGGCGGCACCGTCCGAAAGCACCTGCTCGACACGCGGAAAACGCTCCGCCAGTTTCTTCTGGGCAATTGCAATCACCATGTGCGTGTCAAGCAGCAGACGCATGATCACGGCAGCGGCTTGAGAAGAAAATCTTCCGGCAAAGGATCGTCGAAGTCGTCGGCGATATACATCTCCGTGCGCGTGATACCCTTGGAACGAAGATAGGCTTCGCCGGCTTCCACGTTCAAACCGCCGCGTTTTTGATGCGGCACGAGATCGAACACCGGCCGGCCGTTGCGTGTCACGACAATGGTTTCACCTTCCTCGACCTCACGGGCGAGTTCGGTCAGGCGGTTCTTCGCATCACGGATCGAAACGGTCTTCATGCAGGTAAATGTAGCTACATGCAGCTACATCGTCAACGTCGCCGCAAAGAAAAAGGCCCGCCGTCGCCAGTAGGCCTTCGATTGATGTCTTTGAGAACCGCTTACTTGCAGGCGCCGCAGAAGCGCTGGATGCGGCGGCAAGCTTCCTCGAGCAGCTCTTCCGAAGTCGCGTAGGAGATGCGGAAGTTCGGGCCGAGACCGAAGGCCGAACCGTGAACGACGGCGACGCCTTCCGTTTCCAGAAGCTCGGAAACGAAATCCTCGTCCGTCTCGATCACCTTGCCCGACGGAGCCGTCTTGCCGATCAGGCCGGCGCAGGACGGATAGACATAGAAGGCGCCTTCTGGCACCGGGCAGACAATGCCCTTGGCCTGGTTCAGCATCGAAACGACGAGATCGCGACGACCTTCGAAGATCTTCTTGTTCGCAGGGATGAAGTCCTGCGTGCCGTTCAGCGCTTCGACAGCCGCCCACTGGGCGATCGACGTCGCACCCGAGGTCTGCTGACCCTGGATCATGTCCATGGCCTTGATGAGCTGGATCGGACCGGCCGCATAGCCGATACGCCAGCCGGTCATCGCATAGGCCTTGGAGACGCCGTTCATCGTCAGCGTGCGGTCGTAAAGCTTCGGTTCGACTTCCACAGGCGTGACGAACTTGAAGTCGCCATAGGTCAGGTGCTCGTACATGTCGTCGGTCAGCACCCAGACCTGCGGATGCTTCATCAGGACATCCGTCAGCGCCTTCAGCTCGTCCTGCGTATAGGCCGCCCCCGTCGGGTTGGACGGCGAGTTGAAGATGAACCACTTGGTCTTCGGCGTGATCGCCTTTTCGAGATCGGCGGCCTGGAGCTTGAAGTTGTGCTCCTGGGTGGCCGAAACGAAAACCGGCGTGCCGCCGCACAGCGCCACCATCTCAGGATAGGAAACCCAGTAGGGCGCCGGGATGACGACTTCGTCGCCGGGATTCAGCGTTGCCATGAAGGCGTTGAAAAGGATCTGCTTGCCGCCGGTGCCGACGATCGTCTGCTCCCAGGAATAATCGAGGCCGTTCTCGCGCTTGAACTTGGCGGCGATCGCCTTGCGCAATTCCGGGATACCGGAAACCGGCGTGTACTTCGTCTCGCCGCGGTTGATCGCGTCGATGGCGGCCGTCTTGATATTATCGGGCGTATCAAAATCCGGTTCACCCGCGCCAAGGCCGATGACGTCACGTCCTTTTGCTTTCAGCTCGCGCGCTTTCTGGGAGACGGCGATGGTGGCTGAAGGCTTCACACGGGAAAGAGCATCGGCAAGGAAGGCCATGATATCGGTCCTATTGGTTGAAACGGGCAGAAAGCCGGGACCGGAGTTCTGCGGTTAGCTCTATGTCCAATGTATGACGGCATTTCAAGCGCAAAGGCGTGATGGGGGCAATGATTCTTATTGATCGCTTCGCCGCACCGGCGAACCGCCCCCCGTCTCTTTCCGAAAGGGTTTGCGACCCGCAGGTGAAACGCTCCGAGAGGAGCTTAAAGATCATCGCCAACATCCGAATGACCTGACCTTCGACATCACGCCGATCGGCTGCGGCCAGCCGACCGCGCTTGCGGCGAGATTCCGTCCAGCCTAATCTTCCTCTCGATCCGATGCCGGCGCGTATCGTGCGGTGTCGGGCGTCAGTGGGAAGGACACGGTTTAGATGAGCGACGACCCGAAATTGGATCGTGCCCAAGGTCAGCAATGTCAGCAGCAGACCATCGGCCGGAACATGGCTGCTCGCAAATACCCGAGCCTCGACACGGCGATCTTGCTGGGCATCCTGTTTATTGCCATCGTCTTCAGGTTTCATAAGATCACCTTGCCGCTGGTCGACGGCTTCAGCTGGCGCGAGATAAGCACCGCAATGATGGCCGACAATTTCCAGCAGCGCAGCTGGAACATCTTCTTTCCTGAGGTCAGCTGGACCGGGCCCGGGCCAAGCTATCAGGGCCGCGAGTTCCAGATCGTCAGCTATCTCACGGCCTTGCTCTACCAACTCTTCGGCTGGCACGACTGGTTCGGCCGCACGGTTGCGGCCTTCTTCGGTCTGGTGACGGTGTTTTCGCTACACAGGCTGACGGCACTATGCTGGGACAAGATGCACGCCCACGCGGCGGCACTCGCCTATGCGCTGATGCCGGCGGCGATCATGATCGACAGCTCCTTTCTTCCCGATCCCGCGATGCTGGCCTTGGTCACTCTTGGTGTCTGGCTGTTCGTCAAATACTGGGCCGGCGGCGGCGGCTGGCTCTTGCCGCTCGCCACGCTCAGCTTCTCGCTCGGCGTGCTGTCAAAGCTGCCAGGCATCGCTGCCGGCGCCGTCATCTTCTACCTGATGGTCTACTGGATTCGGGAGAAGAAACGAAAGCAGGCGACCGCGGTCTTCCTGTCGGGGCTTCTGAGCCTGGCTATCATCGCCGCTTATTACATCTGGGCGATTTATCTCGGCCGCAGCTATCCGCCCTTTCATATCGCCGGCGGCGGCTATATCTGGGATGACGGCTTCTGGGCATACGTCAAGGACAGGTTCTACTTCAAATCGGCGTGGAACACGTCGGTCTGGTGGTTCTACGGCTATCCGTTCCTGGTGCTGCTGGCGGTCGGCTTGTGGATGCCGCGCAGCCCCGCCGAAGACCCGAAGCAACGCACTCTTTCGGCCATTCCCTATGTATGGGCGGCCGCGGCCACGATCCTCTATCTGGCGGCGGCAGGCGAGATCACCAGCAATGTGTGGAACTTCCACATCTTCCATGTGCCGGTCGCGATGTTCTGCGGCCGCGGCGCACTTCTTCTGGCAACGCTTGCATCGCGAACGGTTCTGACCCCCGCGGTCGTGCTTCGCGCGATCTGCATCGTGGCCATCGCGCTTGCCTGGTCGACCTTGCCCCTCGTCAGGACGATGAAGAAGCCAATCGCCATGAACGGCAAGCTGCTTGGCGAGGAACTGGCCCGGCTGGCGAAACCTGGCGATCTCGTTGTCGCTACCGCGCCCGACGTCGGCGACCCCGTCGCAGTCTACTACAGCAGGGTGCGCGGCTGGGTGTTCCCGCCTGGAGGAGGCGATGCGGACTGGTCGAAATTCGTTGCGGATGATGCCACGGCGATCGCCCAGCTCGATGAACTGCGGGCGCAAGGCGCGGATCTGTTCGGCGTAACCAAGAACGCCACCGACCATCAGGACTTGCGGTTCGTCGAGCATCATGTTGGCGTCATCGACTATCTGGACAAGACCGCAACCAAGCTTGTGGATTCGGACGATTTGCTGGTCTACAGAATCACCCGTCCTTGAACATCGCGACAATCTGAGGCCGCGGACTTAAACAGGGTAAGGCCTCCAGCGCATTACTTTCGCGGTGCTGACGATCATGTTTTTCGTCTTTTGAATTCAGAGAGATGGCCGGATTTCGCCGTCGCCACGAATAAGCCGCAACAAATGCCGCGCCACGCCGCAATTCCGTCGCGAACGCGCCGAGATCGAAGCCGCATCATCCGGCATCCGAAATTGGTTATTGAGGGTATGCCAATGTTTCTGGAAGATGAGTTTATCATAGGGCGCATGCGTGCGCGCCGATTTTCCGTTTCAGTCCTTGTTGCCATCACCGCCTTTGCCGCCTGCATCGCAGCGATACTGGGGCTTGCCTCCGCCGCCCGCGCTGCCGAGACGCCGCCGGCATCCGCCCAGCTTGCGGCGCTTGTCCGGCCGAACGACGTCAATAGCGGCTCGCTGCTCTTTCCGTCGAAGGAGCCGGGCTTCTATGTCGAAGCGCCGCGGCTGAAAACCGACGTCGCCATCGATGTCTCCGGCCCGATCGCCAGGGTGAAGGTGACGCAGCGCTTCCAGAATCCGAGCCAGGGTTGGGTCGAAGGCACCTATGTCTTCCCGCTGCCGGACAATTCCGCCGTCGACGCGCTGAAAATGCAGATCGGCGAACGCTTCATCGAAGGCCAGATCAAACCGCGCCAGGAAGCCCGCGAGATCTACGAGCAGGCCAAGGCCGAGGGCAAGAAGACGGCGTTGCTCGAGCAGCAGCGGCCGAACATCTTCACCAACCAGGTCGCCAATATCGGTCCCGGCGAAACCATCGTCGTCCAGATCGAATACCAGCAGACCATCCACCAGTCGGGCGGCGAGTTCTCGCTGCGCTTCCCGATGGTCGTCGCTCCGCGCTACAATCCGGCGCCGATCGTTCAGACTGTCGAGTTCAACAACGGCGCCGGTTTCGCCACGCCGCGCGACCCGGTGGAAAACCGCGATAAGATCGAAGCCCCCGTGCTCGATCCGCGTGAGAATGCCAGGATCAATCCGGTTTCGCTGACCGTCGACCTCCGGGCCGGTTTCCCGCTCGGCGATGTCAAATCGTCCTTCCACGCGGTCGATATCAGCCAGGATGGCGACCAGGCGAGGACGATCAGCCTGAAGGCGGACACCGTTCCCGCCGATAAGGATTTCGAACTCACCTGGAAGGCCGCTCCCGGCAAGATGCCGAGCGCCGGCCTCTTCCGCGAAGTGATTGCTGGTAAGACCTATCTGCTCGCCTTCGTCACCCCGCCCACGGCCCCGGATACGGCAACGCCGCCGGCAAAACGCGAGGTGGTCTTCGTCATCGACAATTCCGGTTCCATGTCCGGCCCGTCGATCGAGCAGGCGAGGCAGAGCCTGGCGCTTGCCATCTCCAAACTGAACCCCGAAGACCGCTTCAACGTCATCCGTTTCGACGATACGATGACGGACTATTTCAAGGGTCTCGTTGCTGCGACGCCTGACAATCGCGAAAAGGCGATCGCCTATGTCAGAGGCCTGACTGCCGACGGCGGCACGGAAATGCTGCCTGCTCTTGAGGATGCGTTGCGAAACCAGGGACCAGTCGCAAGCGGAGCGCTGCGTCAGGTCGTGTTCCTGACGGATGGCGCGATCGGCAACGAACGGCAGCTCTTCCAGGAAATCACCGCAAATCGCGGCGATGCCCGCGTCTTCACCGTCGGCATCGGCTCGGCGCCGAACACCTATTTCATGACCAAGGCTGCCGAGATCGGCCGCGGCACATTCACGGCGATCGGCTCGACCGACCAGGTGGCAAGCCGCATGGGCGAGCTTTTCGCCAAGCTGCAGAACCCAGCCATGACCGATATCGCCGCGACATTCGAAGGCATCGAAGCCGAGAATATCACGCCGAATCCGATGCCGGACCTCTACAGCGGCGAACCAGTCGTGCTGACCGCAGAGCTGCCTGAGGCGAAGCCCGCCGGCAAGCTGCAGATCATCGGCAAGACAGGCGACCAGCCCTGGCGCGTCGAGATGGATATCGCCAATGCCGCCGACGGCACCGGCATTTCCAAGCTCTGGGCGCGCCGCAAGATCGACGATTTCGAGGCCCGCGCCTATGAGCGTCAGGATCCGGCCGCGCTCGACAAGGATATCGAGACCGTGGCGCTCGCCCACCACCTCGTCTCCCGCGTCACCAGCCTGGTCGCCGTCGATGTCACCCCGTCGCGCCCGGCCGATCAGCCGCTCGGCTCGGCCAAGCTGCCGCTCAACCTGCCTGAAGGTTGGGACTTCAAGAGGGTCTTCGGCGAAAACGCTGTCCCGCCTGGCGGCGCAGAACGCCATGGCTCGGCTGCGCCGACAGGAAACGTCGGACCGGAGCTGGCTGCGGCCGAAACACCGGAATTGGCCGCATCGCCTAAGATTGCAAACATGATGGCCGCAGCCCCGACCGCCAAGGCCGCCACCATGATCGCGCAGAAGAGCTCTACCGTGAACCTGCCGCAGACGGCGACACGCGCCGACGAGCAGATCATCCGCGGGCTTACCATGCTGCTCGTGGCACTGACGGCGGCAAGCGGGCTGGCCGTCTGGCGGCGACGCCTCAAGGGCATTATCGCAGTCGGAGCCAAGCGAAATGGTCTCTAGGCTCTCTGCAAACCAGAACGGCGAAGCGGCCGAATTCGAGCCGCTTCCGACCTATCTGGAACTCGCCATGGCCGCCGCCATGGCCCACGACATGCCGAAACCGCGTCAGAAGAAGGGTTTCTTCCTCTGGCGTCTTTCCTCGATCGAAAAGGCGATCGCCTTTGCCATCGCCGGCCTTGCCTTCTATGGCTTGGCGCTGATCGGCGACGGCTTTCTGCTCAAGGCGAAAGCGGAGCTCTCCCAGATCCTGCTGAAACGCGCATTCGCCGCCGAATTGCGAGGCGAAGAGACAAAACCCTGGCCCTGGGCGGATTTCACCACGGAGGCCAAGGTGCGCGCCCCGCGCCTCGGCAAGGAGGCGATCGTGCTCTCCGGCGCCTCCGGCGAGGCTCTGGCCTTCGGTCCGGCCTGGCTCGTCAACACGCCGCAGCCCGGCGAGGAAGGCACCTCCGTCATCGCCGCCCATCGCGACACGCATTTCCGCTGGCTGCAATATGTAAGGCCTGGCGATACGATCGAGGTCACCCGCCGTGACGGCAAGGTGCTGACCTTCAAGGCCGGCGAGGGCCGCATCGCCCAATGGGATGCAAGCGGCATCGATCCCTCTTCCAATGGCCGCCGTCTCGCGCTGACCACCTGCTGGCCCTTCGACGCCACCGAGCGCGGACCGTTGCGCTACATCGTCGAGGCAGAACTGGTCGATAGCCAGGCGACGGGCTCCGTTCAACCGGCAAACACAAAGCCGTTATTGCAGGCCCAATGAGGTTGAAGCCCTTCCCTGCCGCTCCACGTTCAGCATGATGAGACGACGGGGAAGCAAATGAAGAGAATATCCGCCTTCCATTTCGCGGCAGCGCTGATCTTCGCGGGCGCAGTGTCGGCCGATGCGGCAGGTACCGTGAACACGCAAGGCCCAGCCGTCCGTGTTGAAAAACTGGCCGATGGCCTCGAACATCCCTGGGCCGTCGAGGCATTGCCCGACGGCGCCTATCTCGTCACGGAGCGGCCAGGCCGCCTGCGTATTATCCGCAATGGCAAACTATCCGATCCAATCGGAAATGTGCCCAAGGTCAGCGCCCGCGGCCAGGGCGGCCTCATGGACCTGGCGCTCGCTCCGGACTTTGCCACGAGCAGAAAGCTCTATTTCACTGCCGCCATGGCCGACCGGCAGGGCTCCGGCACCAAAGCCTTCAGCGCGACGCTTTCCAAAGACGAAAAGACGCTCGAGACCGTGACGCCCATCTTCACCATGCGACGCTTCACTTCAAGCAACATCCACTATGGCTCGCGCATTGCGATATCAGGTGATGGTTCACTGTTCATCAGCGTCGGCGACCGCGGCGACCGCAAGCGCTCGCAGGATTGGCAGGACAACGCCGGCTCGATCATCCACATCAATCCCGACGGCAGCATCCCCGCCGACAATCCCTTCAAGGACGGCGGGAGGGGTCTGCCGGAGATCTGGTCGAAAGGCCACCGCAACCCCCAGGGCATTGCCTTCGATGCCAAGGACGGCAAGCTTTACACCGTCGAACACGGTGCGCGCGGCGGCGACGAGATCAATCAGCCCGAGGCCGGTAAGAATTACGGCTGGCCGATCATCACCTATGGCCGAGACTATTCGGGCGCCGAGATCGGCGAAGGCACCGCCAAGGAAGGGCTGGAACAGCCGCTGCAGTATTGGGACCCTTCGATCGCGCCTGGCGCGCTCGCCGTCTATCGCGGCGCCATGTTCCCGGAATGGGACGGCGACTTCCTGGTCGCGGCGCTGAAGTTCCAGCTGCTCTCGCGCATGCAGCGTGACGAGAGCGGTGCCTTCGTTGCCGAAGAGCGTATGTTCAAGGGCGAATACGGCCGCATCCGCGACGTCGTCGTCGCACCCGACGGTGCGTTGCTGATGGTGACGGACGAGAATAACGGCGCGCTGCTCAGGATATCGAGAGCCCAAGCCCGCAACGGCTAAGACGTCACAACGCGCCGCGCAGTTCCTTGCGGATGACGAACTTCAGACCGGACCAGATCTCGTCGACGGCGCAGACCTTGACGTCGACCAGACCGGTTGGGAGCAGAACATCCCGCAGCACGTCCTCGGTGATATCGGTCGAAACCCGTGAACTCTTCTTCGGCCAGGAGATCCAGACTATACCGTCCGGTCTCAGGACACAAAAAAGCGCGGGCGCGATGGCCTCCAGCGCTGCACGTTCTGTCGTAAACAGATGCACGTAGTCGAATGCACGCTGAGGCGTCTCGGGAAGCGCATGGACGACCGAAGCAAAACCAGCGAAACCATTGATGTCGCCGATCGATTCGGGAATGCCGAGAAGAGCCGCTGCCTGCCCCTGTGCGAGGCCGAGTTTCCTGACGAGCGGCGTGCCGGAATAGCCTGCTGTCCCAGCTACCGCCGCATCGCCGGCCGGCTTCCGTTCCTCGCGTCGCATGTCCTCACCTCCGTCTACCGACACGAAGTCTTCACCCTTGCCGAAAGCAAACGCAACTGCTAACCGCTCGGGCACATCTCCTTCCCATCGAGGACGACATGACGCGCGTTCAGGCGAACCTCCTCCTATTGCTTGCAGCTGCCATCTGGGGCGGCGGCTTCGTCGCGCAGTCGACGGCGATGAAGGCGATCGGCCCTTTCTGGTTCATCGGTCTGCGGTTTGCCGTCGCCACGCTGGCCGTGCTGCCCTTCGTCCTTTTTGAAGCGCGCAAGGCAAAGGAGAAAACCAGCGCACGCCATGCGAAACTCTATATCCTGATCGGCCTTGCCCTTTTCGGCGGAGCAGCCACGCAACAGGTCGGCCTTCAGACGACGACAGTGACGAATTCCAGCTTCATCACAGGCCTCTACGTCGTCTTCGTACCGCTGATCGCCGTGTTCTTTCTGCGCCGTGCCCCGCATTGGATCATCTGGCCGGGCGCGCTGATGGCGGTTACCGGCATCTATCTCCTGTCCGGCGGCCATCTCTCGGCGCTGACACCTGGCGATCTGCTGACCGTCGTCTGTGCCGTCTTCTGGGCGATCCAGATCACCCTTGCCGGCACGACCGTTTCCGAGACCGGGAGGCCGCTCGCGCTCTCCGCCACGCAATTTGCCGTCACCGCAGTCTGTGCGCTGGCCGTTGCCGCAGCCGTGGAACCTATCAGCCTTTCGGCGATACAGGCCGCGGCGCCGGAGATCCTTTATGTCGGCATCTTCTCCTCGGGCGTGGCTTTCGTGCTGCAGGCGATCGGCCAGCGCTACACGACGCCCTCGCAGGCCGCGATCTTTCTCTCTTCCGAAGCGCTCTTCGGCGCCTCGCTTGCAGCCCTGCTGCTCGGCGAAACGATGCCGGTAACAGGTTATGCAGGTTGCGCGCTAATGTTTATCGCTATGCTTGTGGTCGAACTTGTGCCGGGATTGACCCGCCGACGCCTGCCAGCCACGTGAACACGCGTCCAAATATGGGTGAGTCACCCATCGGAAAAAAAATTCATCGGATGCGGGAGACGCGTTCACGTTGCATTTTTGGGAAAATCTGCTCGGAACTTATATTGCAGACGATATAAAACGTTAATCATTCCCTATCGGCGAAGGAAATTTTGCGTTTTTGCGCAAATTGGATGTCGGCAGGGGTGTGCCCCGAACGACACGTTAAAAAACTTTTGCTTGCCAAAATCCTTTAAACGCAGCACTCTCAGCGCGTTCGGGCATTTTGCGAGCATGGGAAGTCCTTAAGTATTTGCGCGCCGGGAACGCTAATATTCCGGTCAGCCGGTTCCAAAAATGGCGGGCGAAAGTCCTGCCTGGGACAGGCCGAGGTAGAGGGGACCTTTTTCTCAAATTTCAAGAATTGCCTGCCAACACCTCCCGCAAGGAGGCAATGCTATGATGCTGCCCGTGTGGATGGCGGGCAGAGAGAAAAGGACCTGAGGCATGGCAGAGACTGGCACTGTAAAATTCTTCAATACCGACAAAGGCTTCGGCTTCATCAAGCCGGACCGGGGCGGCGCCGATATCTTCGTTCACATTTCTGCCGTTCAGGCCTCCGGCCTGGCCGGTCTGACGGAAAACCAGAAGGTAAGCTTCGACACGGAGCCGGATCGCCGCGGCAAGGGCCCTAAAGCCGTCAATCTGCAGATTGCGGGCTGAACCCTTAACAAGGCTGGCGAATTCGAGTTGAAGCCCGGCAGCGATGCCGGGTTTGTTGTTCAGCCTTCGTTCAGCTACAAATCTGTACGACTGTGACCATCGAGAAAGGGACCGGCGTTCGGTTCCCGGGATTAGGATTTATGCTTATGAACAGGCTCGCCAAGACCCTTCTGCTGACGGCAACCGCTGCCGCACTCACGCTTTCCGCTATCGGTGAAGCGTCGGCCCGCGACCGCCACTGGCGCCATGGAAATCACGGTAACAACGATGCGTGGGTCGGCGGCGCCGTCGGCCTTGCGACCGGCCTGATCGTCGGCTCTGCCATCGCCAATGCCAATAACGGTCCGGTTTACGAAGAGCGCCGCTACATTGACCCGGCCTACGAGCCGGACTACTACGAGCCCGCTCCGGTGTATCGCGCCCCGCGCCGCGTCTATGTCGATCAGCCGCAATATTACGCGCCGGTTCGCACAGCGGTTGAGCCCTGGTCGCCGCAATGGCAGCGCTACTGCTCCTACCGTTACCGCTCCTTCGATCCGCGCAGCGGCACCTATATCGGCTATGACGGCCGCAGCCACTTCTGCACCGCCGGCTGATCCCACGATTATCCTCAACGCCAAGCGCCGCTTCTCAGCGGCGCTTTTGTTTTGCCTGCGTCAGCCGGCCTTCTTTTCCTAGAGCATGTCTCGCAAAAGTGTGCAGCGGTTTTGCGGCAAAGACATGCGGAAAAACAAAGACCTAAAGCACGGCACGCGAATTTGAAAGATCGCGACGCGCTTTAGAGCATGATGCCGAAAAGTGTGCGCGGTTTTCGGACGACATCATGCTCTATTTGATTTAGATCAGGATTCAGATTTTAGGCCGATCGGCCTAGAATCGTCCTGATCTGGGGCACGGAGTCGGCTTCGGCATCGAAATCGGTCGAGACGCTGACGGTGCGCCACATCCGATCGGCTTCGATACGCGCCGCATCCGCCTTTTCGACATTGTGGACCGCATCGCTGCCGAGCAGCAGCCGGAACGGCGGCTCTTCGAGACCGGCAATGTGGATGACGACCGCAGCCGCTTTGGCCGGATCGCCGGGCTGGCGGCCGTCGTATTCGCGCTGGAAGCGCACCGTAGCGCCGACCGTCTCCGCATATTCCGCCCGCCCCTCGGCAAGCACCGTGGAAGTGCCGGCGAAATCCGTCCTGAAGCCGCCAGGCTCGATCACCGTCACCTTGATGCCGAATGGCGCGACCTCCTTCGCCAGCACCTCGGAAAAACCTTCGACACCGAATTTCGCCGCCGAATAAGCACCGCGTCCGGCAGGGCCGATGCGGCCGCCGACGGAAGAGAATTGGATGATGTGTCCCGCCTCCTGCCCGCGCATCAGGGCGATGACCGCCTTGGTCATGATAACGGTGCCGAAGAGGTTGGTCTCGATCTGGGCTCGGAAATCGGCAAGACTGCTATCTTCGATCGAGCCGACATTGCCGTAGCCGGCATTGTTGACAAGCACGTCGATGCGCCCGAACCTCTTCACACCAGCCTTGACTGCCGCCGCTGCCGCCGCCTCGTCGGTCACGTCAAGCGCCAGCGTCAGGACCTGATCGCCATACCCTTCGGAAAGATCGGCAAGCTGGCCGGGATCGCGCGCTGTCGCCACCAGATTGTCGCCGGCGGTCAATACCGCCTCCGCCAGCGCCCGGCCGAGACCGCGCGAACTCCCTGTTATCAACCAGACCCTGGACATCGGAAACCCTCCTTCTTTGGTTCCCGGCTCATGTATGCTCTATTGTATCCGATCGAAAGAAGGTACCCAGACGATCTATACACACCTTGAGGTAACTGACGTGAGTAGCGACATGTTCGATTTCTGCAGCAGCATGACGGACGAACAGGATGCGCGGGCCCGCGAACTGATCGAGCGGGCGGCAGCGAAATGGCCGCTGCGCATCCTGCATGTGCTCTCCGATGCCGGCGCGCCCCTGCGCTTCTCGCGCCTTATGGAGAGGGTCGAGGGCATCAGCCAGAAAGTGCTGACGCAGACGCTGCGCACCCTCGAAAGGGATGGCCTCGTCATCCGCACGCTTTATCCCCAAGTGCCGCCGCGCGTCGAATACGAGTTGACGCCGCTCGGACGCGACCTCCTCATGCAGGTCGCCTCGCTATGGCGCTGG
Source organism: Rhizobium aouanii (assembly GCF_037002925.1). NCBI lineage: Bacteria > Pseudomonadati > Pseudomonadota > Alphaproteobacteria > Hyphomicrobiales > Rhizobiaceae > Rhizobium > Rhizobium aouanii. Next base: position 504,748 of record NZ_JBAMYD010000001.1, on the reverse strand, counting down.
ATCGTCCAACGCCTGGACGATTTCGATGCGCGCAAAGCCGTGAAGCTGACGGCTACCGCCAACGCTTAAGCCGGAATGCGGATCGTTGCCCTCAACCCACCGAGCGGGCTGTCACTGAGCGTGACGTTGCCGCCGTGGCTGCGGGCAATGTCGCGGGCAATCGCCAGGCCGAGCCCGGTGCCTGACGCATCGAGGTTGCGCGCCGTATCCAGCCGGAAGAACGGCTTGAACACGTCCTCACGGTTCTTTTCGGGAATGCCAGGCCCGTCATCGTCGAAGATGACGGTCAGCCATTTGGCATTGTGCTTGGCCTCGATGTCGAGCCTATCGGCATACCGGCGCGCATTCGAGGCAAGGTTGGTGACGAGACGCATGAAGGCGTTCGGCCTAACGGAGATATCGTCATCGCCCTCGATGGAATAGCTGAATTTTTTACCGTGCAGGGCAAAATCGGATTCCAGCTTTGCGAAGATCTCACTGAGTTTCAGCTCGCCGACATCCTCTTCGACCTCGCCGCGTGCGAAGGCCATGTAGGCCTCCAGCATGGTCTGCATGTCGTTGACGTCATCGTTGAGGCCATGCAGGTCGGGATTGTCTCCGGCCAGCGCCAGCTGCAGCTTGAAGCGGGTGAGGATGGTGCGCAGATCATGGCTCACGCCGGAGAGCATCGCGGTGCGCTGCTCGATCTGCCGTTCGATTCGCTCGCGCATCAGGATGAAGGCAAGGCCGGCGCGCCTGACCTCGTCGGCGCCGCGCGGATAGAAATTATCGGGCTTCTGCCCCTTGCCGAAGCTTTCGGCCGCGCGCGCCAAGGTCAGGATCGGCCGGATCTGCCCGCGCAGGAAGAGGATCGAGATGCCGATCAGCACCAGCGAGGTGCCGACCATCCAAACGATGAAGATATGCGTGTTCGAGGCATAGGTCTGGCTGCGCTTGGTCAGCACCCGCAGGATCTTGTTGTCGAGTTTGATGCGGATCTCGACGAGGTTCGAGTTGCCGACCGTGTCGATCCAGAAAGGCCGATGGATCTCGTCGGTGATCTCGTCGCTGAGGATGCCGTCGAGGATCGAGAAGAACGGCTTGACGCGCGGTGGCGGCAGGTCGCCGTCCGGCTCGATCGAGATCTGCAGGCTGAGCTGGTCGCGGGCGATGCGGATGATCTCGCTATAGTCCGAATTCTGCGGATAGGTCTCGATGATCTCGATGATCGCGGCGATGTCACGGGTAACCGCAAGCGACAGCCGCTCCGTTACCATTTGCCAGTGGCGCTCCATGAAAACGGCGGCGACGACGGATTGCAGGAGCACCATCGGAATGATGATGATCAGCAGCGAGCGCGCGTAAAGTCCGGTCGGCAGCCGCCGGCGCAGCCAGCGGACGATCGAGCGCCAGCCCGGCGCAGAAGTGCGGTCTTCCCGCCGCAAGCTGTCGATCGTCACCATTAGCGCCGGTCCCGAACCTTGAGTTTAGTCGATGCTCAGCCTGTATCCGATGCCGCGCACGGTCTGCAGCCAGACGGGATTGGCCGGATCGTCCTCGATCTTACGCCTCAGCCGGTTGATCTGCACGTCGATCGTCCGCTCGCCGACTTCGGTATCGTTGCCGATCAGTTCATGGCGGGGAATCGTGTCGCCGGCGCGGCGCGCAAAGAGCAGCATGATCTCCTGCTCGCGGTCGGTGAGCCGGATCACCTCGCTGGCTTTCTTCAGCTCCTTGCGGGTCAGCGAGAAAGTGTAGGGGCCGAACATCACCTGTTCGATCTTCGGTCCCTCGCCGCCGGCGTTGCGGCGCAGGATGTTGTTGATGCGCAGCACCAGTTCGCGCGGGTCGAATGGCTTGGAAAGATAGTCGTCGGCGCCCGCCTCGAGGCCTTCGATGCGGTTGCCCGATTCTGCCAGCGCCGTCAGCATGATGATCGGGACGTTCTTGATGGCGCGAAGCCCGCGGGTAACCTCGATGCCGGATTCGCCGGGCATCATCACATCCATGATGATCAGGTCGAAGTCGAGACCGGCGAGCTTGCGCTGCGCCTCGGCGCCGTCGGCGGCGACGGTGACGCGGAAGCCGTTCTCGGCGAGATAACGATTGAGCAGCGCACGGATGCGGGAGTCGTCATCGACCACCAGCAAGTGCGCCGCATCATCGGAAATATCTGTCTTGACCGCCATTCAATCCGCCTTCTGTCTGTCCCGCATGCCGCTGAGGAAACCTTTTACGCCCTCCCGCACCTCCGCAGAAGCCCCTTCGAATGCCCGCTCAATGCGGCGCGATTGCGGCTCGGCAAGGGCAAGCGCCAGTTCTCGTCCCGATTTCGTCGGATAGAGCTTGCGCTGCCGCCGGTCTTCAGGACCTGCCACCTGGCGAATATAGCCTGAGTCGATCAGCTGTTTCAGCACCCTTGCAAGGCTCTGCTTGGTGATCTTCAGCGTTTCGAGAAGATCGGCTACCGTCATGCCGGGATTGCGGTTGACGAAATGCACGACGCGGTGATGCGCCCGGCCGAAGCCGCTCTTTTCGAGGATAGCGTCAGGATCGGAAACGAAGTCGCGATAGGCGAAGAAGAACAGCTCAATGATCTCGAAATCGATGATGTCAGTATCTTCCATCGGCGTGGCTAGCGGCTCCGGCTTGCCTGCTTTCGGGCCGGTCTGTCGTGACACTCGGCATTTCCTTTCTTTTTCCGCGCGCTGCCGGAAGCTTTCGCGAAGATATGTCAGCCTCATTGACATAAATTTGCGTCGCTATTAGCTTCCGCGAACTCTGCGGGAGCCCCGTACGGTCCCTCATTTCCCTGGGCGTCCGGCACTCCGACGCAATACGCGATTTCCCCTTGCGTCTGTGGATAAAACGTAATGGGGACAACAATCAACAGGCATAGCGTTTGAAGCGCCGGAGGAGTTTGGGGAGATGATGCTCGATTATCTCGGTCAGGTCACTGAGGCGACCGGCGCCAACATCTTATTCATCAAGGATGGCGTCATTCACACGCCGACCTCGGATTGCTTCCTGAACGGTATCACCCGCCAGACGTCATCAACCCGGTTTCCGAAATCGGCCCGTATCGCTTCACGCCGTCGACGATCTCGAAACACGGATGAACGACCACATGAAGGAAGTCTATCCGGCGGCGGTCGCCGCCGAATAAGACCCTCACGCAATCGGTCCGGCTACCGCATAATTCCTTAAATCGGAATCGATTTAAGGTTGCAGCAGTTCAAAGTGCCACAGCATCCTCTGCGCGTCTGAAAAGACGCGGCGCCGTAGATACCAAACCGTCGGGCCTTTTATCTATGCGCCCGTGCCATGACCAGTCCGGCGAGCGTCGAGAGAATGCCGCCGCCGATCAAGCCGCCGATGCCGTCGGCAATCAGGCCGGTCATAGCCGCTTCCCCACCGACCATGCTGAGCAGCATACCGCCGGCAACGCCGCCGATCGCACCCGCGATCGTACGGGCGACGACATTGATCGCCTGCTGCTTCAAAGCGGCGCTCGCGGCGTTGCCGCCGATTGCACCGGCAATCAATTGTGTGATGAGCGGAAGTAGCGCTTCCATGATTTCCTCCTCTGGCGATCTCCCCGACCGCCGACCCATGCCGAACCTTCGGCATATTAGTATATTATCATATTTTGGAGGAAAGCGTTAAGAAAAATCAACCGATGCGGGATTAAGGCAGGGAGCAGCGCCCCGGAACGAGGCGGTCCGACGTCCGCCTCGTCTCAGTTTCTGTCGATCACGTCATTGATAGACGTAGACGATCCGGCGTGTACCGGGATCGACCAGCACCGGCCGATCGTTGATCCTGGTATAGCGGTACTCGTAGTCGGGAATCGTCTGGAAGGTGACATCTGCAGGCACTTCCGCGCCGACGACGACATCGCCGCCAAGCTGCACCGTCTCACCCGGATTGGTCTCGATATAGGTGCGGACCGTCTCAGGCGGAGTGATCGTCTCGACAGCGCCGACCGGACCGAGCAACTCGTCGCCCGGCGCCGGCTGCGGATCGACCGGAACGACGCTCGCGGTCGACTCGTAAGTCACGCTGGGAACGCCGATCTCGTCGCGGTGCTGCTCGACGATGACAGAGCTGCCGCCGTGATCGACCTGCAGATAGTCGGCATAGACCCAGCCGCGCATGCCGTTGACGTCGACACGGCACCAGCGGCTGCCTTCGATGCAACCGTCGAGCACCGCGGTCGAGCCGCGGGTGGCAAGACCGACCGAGGGATATTGCGGACCCGGACCGGCGCGAACGTTGAGATCATTGACCGTCGTCGCCATCATCTCCGCCTGCGCAAGACCGCCGCTCGCCAGGAGCACGGCTCCAGCCAACAGAATGTTTCTCTTCAAGGTCATATGAGCGTCTCCTTGGTTTCGATGGGCTGACAACGCGCGGGGTTCCACGATGTTCCCCGGCACTCTGCCCAGCGAAACGCCGCTTGTGGGAGATTTCATCCAAGTCCTTGAAGAATTGAAGAAAATTCGATTTTTCCGCTCTAGGGCAATGGCGAAGAGAGGCATAAACTCTTGTTGCAGTCCGACTTTTTGCCGTGAGGCAGGCCGCAATGACGGAAGATTCCGGCTGTCCTTGCCGTGGTTTCGGACTATACCCGAAGCAGCAGAGACACCAAGCGAGGCAGATATGGGCATGCTCCAGGCCGGCATCATTCCGGTGACACCCTTCCAGCAGAACTGCACGATCTTCTTCGATCCCGATACCAAGGAAGGCGTCGTCGTCGATCCCGGCGGCGACGTGCCGCTGATCCTGCAGGCGATTGCCCAGAACGGCCTGACCATCAAAGAAATCTGGCTGACACACGGCCATCTCGACCATGCCGGCGGCGCCAGTGAATTGAAGGAGGCCCTCGGCATCGACGTGGTCGGCCCGCATCAGGACGATCTGCCGCTGCTGCAACGGATCGAAACGCAGGCTGAAAAATATGGCATATCAGGATTGCGCGACGTCGTGCCCGACCGCTGGCTGAAGGACGGCGACAAGATCTCTTTCGGCACCCACGAATTCGAGGTCTATCACACGCCCGGCCACGCCCCCGGCCATGTCATCTATTTCAACCGTGCGCAGAATTTCGCTCATCTCGGCGACGTGCTTTTCAACGGCTCGATCGGCCGCACCGACCTGCCCGGCGGCAATCACCAACAGCTTCTCGATTCAATCCGCGACAAGGTATTGCCGCTCGGCGACGACGTCGGCTTCATCTGCGGCCACGGCCCCGGCAGCCGCATCGGCGACGAGCGACGAAGCAATCCATTCCTGCGGGAAGCATAGCAAAGGTTCGAGCAAATCTATTCTCCCGAGTACAAGTATCCGCTCGACAATTGATTGCGACGAGGCACTTAGGGGTATTCAGCTTGACGCAAGCCAATGAGCGCAGTTTCCAGCGTTGAAGCTTTCAGATTGGAGGAATCTATGGATGACACTTACCATCTGAATGGTGGCTTCAAACCTACGACAAAGAGATTTGCAGACCTAGATGGGCCAGATTTCTTTCCAACTCCACCATGGGCAACTTACGCGCTTATCGACAATGAAGCTTTTTCCGGCGACATTTGGGAATGCGCATGCGGGAACGGGGCTATGTCCCATGTCCTCGAAAAGCGTGGTAACAGCGTTTTTAGCTCAGACCTTTTTGATAGAGGCTATGGGCAAAGTGGTATCGATTTCATAACTCAGAACAGGAAATATGATAATATCATTACAAATCCGCCGTATAATAGTGCAGAAGCTTTCGTAAAAAATGGGACGAGACTAGCAGGGAAAAAATTTGCGCTTTTGTTAAGACTAGCGTTCCTTGAAGGCGTCAATCGAGCAAATACAATTTTTTCGACAACTCCGCCGAGTCGCGTTTGGATATTCAGCGAAAGGATTACCTTTTACCCCGCGGGCGCTACCGTAAAGGGAAGCGGAACCACTGCCTACGCTTGGTTCGTATGGGACAAAAGCGCCTCGGATAGAACTGAGATAAAGTGGTTTAAACCAGGCTACAAAAGCCTGTCTTTTTAGCTTTCATATTTTTTTCGCGTGTTGCCTTCCAAGTTCCGTGATCTGAAGCCCACCGTTGACCTTAACAAGATAACCCGCAGCTATGTAATTCTTCTCGCTTTTTCTATGTGAGGATATATTACGAACTCGCTGTTCCCAGACGTGTTCATTAGGGCGAGTCTCGGATACCGCATGGTCAGCAGGAGTAAGCTTAACAAAGTTTGGAATTTCACGAATAAGATGACGGAACGTCGCTTTTCCGCTTGGCAAGCCCGCCAATATTTTCAGTACGGCTTCAGAAATTTCAGATTCAGTAGTGAGCCCTTGAACAGCAGACATCAGTTCCCCCAAAGTAGTTTTCACTACTTATCCGGGAAGCGCGACACTAGCAACTGACAATCGCTGCGATAGTTTACATCATCTTTCGACCGTTCGGCACCGGCTGTTCGACTGCAGCAAGCACGATCGCGCCGTTCTCATCCTCGAAACCCAGCGTCAGCACTTCCGAGCGGAACGGCCCGATCTGGCGCGGCGGGAAATTGACGACGCCGAGCACCTGCCGGCCGATCAGGCTTTCCGGCGTATAATGCACGGTGATCTGCGCTGAGGATTTTTTGATGCCGATATCAGGACCAAAATCGATCAGGAGTTTGAACGCCGGCTTGCGCGCCTCCGGAAAAGGACTGGCTTCGATGATCGTGCCGACGCGGATATCCACACGCTCGAAATCGGCATAGGTGATCTCTTCTGCCATATGGTCTCCGTCAGCCAGCCAGTTCCTCGGCCCGCTTGCGCGCCGCAGCAAGGGCTGCGTCGAACAAGGGCTGCATGCCGTCTTCGGCCATCAGCACGGCAAGCGCCGCCGCCGTGGTGCCGCCAGGAGAGGTCACATTCTCCCGCAGCCGCGAAGCGTCGTCGGGGGACTGGTGCATGAGTTCACCAGCCCCCGCGACTGTTTCCCGCGCAAGACGCATGGCGAGGTCCGCCTGCAGGCCGAGTTTACGGCCTGCCTCCGCCATACATTCGGCGAGATAGAAGACATAAGCCGGACCGCTGCCCGAAAGCGCCGTCACGGCATCGATATCGGCTTCCGCCGGCACCCATTCGACCGGCCCTGAGACGCGCAGAAGGGAATGGACGCGTTCACGCTGCGGATCGCTGACCCGTGAATTCGCAAAAGCGCCGGTGACGCCGCGCCCAATCATGGCTGGCGTGTTCGGCATGGCCCGCACCATGGCGGCCTTGCCGAGATGCCTCTCGAGAAAACCGAGCGTCTTGCCGGCCGCGACCGAGACGACGACCGTCTCCGGCCCGACGGCACTCTTCACCGCCGGCAGCACCGTCTCCATCACCTGCGGCTTGATCGCGAGGAACAGCACGCTTGCCTTCAAATCCGTAGGAAGCGCGGTCAGATGGGTCGCGCCAGCCTCGCTGATCGTCGAAAGCATCGCCGGCGACGGGCCGGGATCGACAACGATGACGGCCGAGCCTGGAACGCCGCTTTTCAGCCAGCCGGAGAGCATCGCCCCGCCCATGTTTCCGGCACCGATCAGAACGACTGGATGTGTCGAGGAGAAAGGGATCGTCGGCATCTTATGCCTCGCCGACCGTTTCAAACAGCACGGCTTCCATCGCCTTCGTCGCTTCCATGCCGGACCAGACGACGAACTGGAACGCCTGGAAATAGGCTTCGCAGGTGTCGAGCGCGCTGGAAAGCAGCACCTCCACCTGGCGATTGGTGGGCTCCGCGCCGCCGGCAAGCAACAGCGATTGGCGGAATATGACGACATCTTCCTGGCGCCAGAGGTCGAAATGACCCATCAGCACCTGCCCGTTGATCGCCGAGAGCAGCTTGACCACCTCGTTGACCCTGATGTCGGGAACTTTGATATCGAAGGCGCAGCCAAGATGCAGCGCCTCGAACTCCTCCATCCAGGAGAAGGAGACGTGGTAGTCCGTCCAGCGCCCCTCGACCGTCATCGCGATCTCGTCCTCGCCGGACCGTTCGAACGACCAGTCATTGTTGGAGGCAACGTACTCGATCATATCGACCGGGTTCGACTGACGCTCGACTTCCAATTCCATCAGGTTCATGCAGCACCTTCTTGACCGGAACGAATGCGACCTAACTTGGTGTACGAACACAAGAAAGACACACGCAAAATACCGGAACCACCACTCGGATGATCGTTGAACCGCTGCCAGACTTAACGCAGATAACCTGCCCGGAGCTTACCAAGTCGCTTCGAATCATCATTTAAAATCAGTGTATAGCGCCCCTTGCCCCCTGCCAGCCCCCTGAAGGGAAAATAGGACCGACCACTGTGGAAAGGCTCTTCGAAATTCAATTCAGAAGGGAGAATAAGCGACTCTGCGAATTGGCTTTTTTGGCAGTGTCCACAGGTGGAAAACTCACCTGGTTTTTTTAAGGAAGATGCGGCGTGTGGCATGAAGGCAACGCCGCATCTGTGTCGTATCGGGACTTAAGCGCCCTCGCCGGCAAGCTTCGCCTCGAGTGCTGCGATGCGGGCGGCAAGCGCCTCGTTCTCGTCGCGTGCCTTGATCGCCATCTCGCGCACGGCCTCGAACTCTTCGCGCTTGACGATGTCCATGCTGTTCAGCCAACGCTCGGCCTGGGCGTTGAAGGCGGTTTCGATCTCCTTGCGGACGCCTTGGGCGGCACCGGCCGCATCGGTCATCAGCTTGGCGAATTCGTCCATGATGCGGTTCGTTCCGGTCGTCATGGCGTTTCTCTCCCTTCGCATGAGGTGAATTCAGCCCTTCGGGGCCTCGAGGATTGAGGTAGGGCTTCGCCATCGACGATGCAAGCGCTTTACACGGGATAAGCTTGCCGGAACCGGCCGGGAACGGGCCATCACGAACAATGGACTTGACCGTCCGGGATCGCAGCGGCATGTTCCGCGCAACTCAACAGGTGGAAAACCTTGCCGACAGCAGCCAATCTCCTTGCCATCATGCCTTTCCCGGATATCGATCCGATCGCCTTTTCGATCGGCCCGCTGGCGATTCATTGGTACGGTCTCGCCTATGTCGCCGGCATCCTGCTCGGCTGGGCCTATGCGCGTCGCATCGCCGCCAATGACAGTCTCTGGCCCGGCAACGTCTCGCCGATATCAAAGACGCAGCTCGATGATTTCATCGTCTGGGCAGCGCTTGGCGTCGTCCTCGGCGGTCGTCTCGGCTATATTTTCTTCTATGATCTCCCCGCCGTCCTGCGCACTCCCGTCCGTGCGCTCGAGATCTGGAACGGCGGCATGTCCTTCCACGGCGGTCTGACCGGCACGACGATCGCCATGATCCTCTTTGCCCGCCGTAACGCCATCCCGGTCTGGAGCCTGTTCGACATTGTCGCCGCCGTCGTTCCCTTCGGTCTGTTCTTCGGCCGCATCGCCAATTTCATCAATGGCGAGCTGTGGGGCCGGTTGACCGACGTGCCCTGGGCCGTTGTCTTCCCGACCGGCGGTCCCTTCGCCCGCCATCCGAGCCAGCTTTACGAAGCCGGTCTCGAAGGCATCGTTCTGCTCCTGGTGCTGGCCGCCTTCGTCTATGGCATGCGCGCGCTGAAAAGCCCCGGCTTCATTACAGGCGTCTTCGTCTGCGGTTATGCGCTGTCGCGCATCTTCGTCGAATTCTTCCGCGAGCCTGATGCCCAGCTCGGTTACCTGCTCGGCACGAACTGGCTGACCATGGGCATGGTGCTCTCCTTCCCGATGATCCTGCTTGGCCTCTGGGCGGTGCTGCGGGCCCGCCGCCAGGCTGCGCTGCAGCTCTGAAACGGCAGGACGCGCGACATGACCACCGCTCTAGGCGAAAAGATCAAGGCGATTATCCAGGCCAACGGCCCGATCAGCGTCACCGATTATTTCTCGCTCTGCCTCGCAGACCCCGAACACGGCTATTACCGCACCCGCGAGCCCTTCGGCCGTTCCGGTGATTTCGTCACCGCGCCCGAAGTCAGCCAGATCTTCGGCGAGATGATCGGCGTCTTCATCGTCCATGCGTGGCAGCGCCATGGCACACCGACAGACGTCCGCCTCGTCGAGATCGGCCCCGGCCGCGGCACCATGATGGCCGACATGCTGCGCGTCATCTCCCGCATCGCTCCACCGCTTTTCGACGCGATGACCGTGCATCTCGTCGAAACCAGCGAGCGCCTGCGCGACGTTCAGAGCCAGACGCTCGAACCCCACGGCGACAAGATCACCTGGCACGATGGCTTCGACGAAGTACCGCCCGGCTTCACGCTGATTGCCGCCAACGAACTCTTCGACGCCATCCCGATCCGCCAGTTCGTCCGCATGCCAACGGGGTTCCGTGAGCGCATGGTCGGTATCGACGCCGATGGCGAGCTGACTTTCGCCGCCGGCGTCGCCGGCCTCGATCCCACCTTGCTGCCCGAACCGGTGCAGAACGTGCCGGTCGGCACGCTCTTCGAGATCTCGCCTGCTCGCCAGGCGGTGATGATGGCGATCTGCGAGCGGCTGCGCGCCTTCGGCGGCACGGCGCTTACGATCGACTACGGCCATCTCGTCACCGGTTTCGGAGATACGCTGCAGGCCGTGCGCATGCATGAATTCGACCCGCCGCTCGCCCATCCCGGCGAAGCCGATCTGACGAGCCATGTCGACTTCCAGCAGCTCGCCGAAACGGCACTTGCGGCCGGCCTCCATCTGAACGGCGCCCTGCATCAGGGTGATTTCCTGACCGGCCTCGGCATCCTCGAGCGCGCAACCGCGCTCGGCCGCGATCGGGAACCGCAAACCCAGCAGGTCATCCAGGCGGCGGTCGAAAGGCTCGCCGGCGCCGGTGAAGGCCGGATGGGCGAACTGTTCAAGGTGATGGCGGTCTCCTATCCCGCCCTCGATCTCATGCCCTTTCGTCCGGTGGATTGACAGGGCGCACGCGGCTGGTTCAACATCCGCCCGAAACAAGAACTTGAAGCGCGCCGCATATGCGATGCGCTTGGGATAATAACAAACCCCTCGAAAACCCCGGAATCACAGATGCAGGACGCGGCCTCTCCCGCACCGATCGAAAGCGCGCTACTGAACGAAGCGGCCGGCAGCACGATCCGGCACGGTTATTTCACTCGGGCGGGCGGGGTTTCCGAAGGGCTGTATCGCGGCCTCAATGTCGGCCTCGGCTCCAGCGACGAACGCGACAAGGTCCTGGAAAACCGCCGTCGTGTCGCCGCCTGGTTCGGCTTGCCGGTCGAGCGGCTGGCAACCGTGCATCAGGTCCATTCCGCCGACGTCGTGACGATGGGCGCCGATTACGACGGCGCCCGCCCCGACGCGGATGCGATGGTAACGCGCACCCCTGGCATTGCGCTTGGCGTGCTCGCCGCCGATTGCGGACCGATCCTGTTTGCCGACCCCGGCAATCGCGTCATCGGCGCTGCCCACGCCGGCTGGAAGGGCGTGCTGACGGGCGTGCTCGAAAATACCATCACCGCCATGGAGGCGCTCGGTGCGGACCGCGCTCGTATCGTCGCCTGCCTCGGCCCCTCGATCAGCCAGGCGAGCTATGAGGTCGGTCCTGAGTTCGTCGAGCGTTTCGTCGTCGAAAACCCGGAGGACGAGTGCTTTTTCGTGCCTTCCGCAACACCCGGCCACGCCATGTTCGACCTGCCGGCGCTGACGGTCGACCGGCTGACGAAAGCCGGCGTGCGTGCCGAAAGCCTCGGCCTCTGCACCTATGTGGACAACGAGCGCTTCTTTTCCTACCGCAGGACGACACATCGCAAGGAGCCGGATTACGGCCGCCAGATTTCCGCGATATCAATCAGGGAGACTTGAGCAGAATGGCACTGCACTTCGAAAAAGCCGAATTCGCAAGCCGGCTTGCGCGCCTCACCGAGAAGATGAAGGAAGAAAAGCTCGACGCCTTGCTGCTCTTCGCCCAGGAAAGCATGTACTGGCTGACGGGCTACGACACCTTCGGCTACTGCTTCTTCCAGACGCTGGTCGTCAAGAGCGACGGCACCATGGCGCTGATCACCCGCTCGGCCGATCTTCGCCAGGCTAGGCATACCTCGATCCTTGAGGACATCCATATCTGGGTCGACCGGGTCAATGCCGACCCGACGCTCGACCTGAAGAACCTGCTGGTCGAAATGGACCTGCTCGGCGCCCGCATCGGCATCGAATATGATACGCACGGCATGACCGGCCGCGTCGCCCGGCTGCTCGACGCGCAATTGACCACCTTCGGCCAGATCGTCGACGCTTCCTACCTCGTCAGCCGCCTGCGCCTGATCAAGAGCCCGACGGAGGTCGCCTATGTCGAGCGCGCCGCCGTGCTCGCCGACGATGCGCTCGATGCCGCGATCCGGCTGACAAAACCCGGCGCCGACGAGGCCGATATCCTCGCCGCCATGCAGGGCGCGATCTTTTCCGGCGGCGGCGACTACCCCGCCAACGAGTTCATCATCGGCTCCGGCGCCGACGCCCTGCTTTGCCGCTACAAGGCCGGCCGCCGTAAGCTCGACGCCAACGACCAGCTGACGCTCGAATGGGCCGGCGCCTATGCGCATTACCATGCCGCGATGATGCGCACGATCGTCATCGGCGAACCGACGCATCGCCACCGCGAGCTTTACAACGCCTGCCGCGAAACCATCGAGGCGATCGAGACCGTGCTCAAGCCCGGCCAGACCTTCGGCGATGTCTTCGACATGCATGCCAGGATCATCGACGAGCGCGGCCTGGCCCGCCACCGGCTGAATGCCTGCGGTTATTCGCTCGGCGCCCGCTTCTCGCCCTCCTGGATGGAGCATCAGATGTTCCATGTCGGCAATCCGCAGCCGATCGAGCCGAACATGTCGCTCTTCGTGCACATGATCATCGCCGATTCCGATACCGGCACGGCGATGACGCTCGGCCAGACCTATCTGACGACTGCGGATGCGCCGCGCGCGCTATCCCGCCATCCGCTCGATTTCATCGGGCTCTGACCGGTGAGAATCCGGAATTGACAGACGACCGTCCCCACCCGCATAAATTCGGGTGGGGCTGATTGCGATTGCGGGAAGGACGGACCAAGGGATGACGCGAGCTGCGATTGTGCCCACGCTCCTGTTCGTCATGGCTCTAATGACAGCCTGCAACACGACCGATGCGCTGACGCCGCAGGTCGACATCGGCAATTCCTCCGGGGGCGCCCCGTCGAGCCCGGTGACGCAGAGCGAAGCCGAGCGCTTGGCAGGCACCCGCCAGCCGCGTTTCTCGGGAAGCTCGCAGCAGGGCGGCTACCATCCAGCCTATGATCAGTCGCAGCGGGCCTATCGACCCGGCACCGGCGCGGCGCCGACGACGATGCAGGAACAGGCAGACGCCCTGTCGAGAAGCGGCTCCTCACCGGCCGCCTCTGCCCCGATCGACGGACAATCGCTGCCCCCACCGGCGGCCAGTGGTGAACTTGCCGCACAGCCGGCTCCGCCGGCCGAGGCACAACAGCCGCAGCAGACCGCCGCCCTCCCCCCCAGTTCCTCCTCCGCCCGCGGCAATACCGTGCGCTTCCTACCGATCATCGGCGCGCCGGTGCAGGCCGTGACACCGCTCTCGCGCCAGCTCGGTGCCGAGGCGCGCGCGCACGGCCTTTCCATCAAGAGTTCGAACGACGCGAGCAGCGACTACATCCTCAAGGGCTACCTCTCCGCCTTCAGCGACGACGGCAAGGTCACCGTGGTCTATGTCTGGGACATTCTCGACAGCGGCGGGGGCCGCCTGCACCGCATCCAGGGCCAGGAAAGCGTGCCGACGGCCGCGGCCGATCCATGGGCGGGCGTTCCGGCCTCGGTGATGCAGCAGATCGCCTCGAAAACCATCGCGGGATTCTCTTCCTGGCGGCAGGCCCAGGGCGGTTAGTCACAAACTTTTTGCAAATATGGAAGCCTGTGGCGCCTTTGCCCTTGCATTCACGGGGAAGCTGACTAAAAAGCGCGGCTATCAGCGCGTAACAGGCGGACCAAAATGAAGGTTTTCGCGGGCAATTCGAACCGGCAACTCGCCGAAGCGATCTGCAACTATCTCAATGTTCCCTTGGGGAAAGCCAGTGTTCGAAGGTTTGCCGATCAGGAAATCTTCGTGGAAATCCAGGAAAATGTGCGCGGCGAGGACGTTTTCCTCGTGCAGCCGACCGCTTTTCCCGCAAACGACCACCTGATGGAACTGCTGATCATGATCGACGCCATGCGTCGTTCGTCAGCCCGCCGCATCACCGCCGTCCTTCCCTATTTCGGCTATGCGCGTCAGGACCGCCGTGCTTCAGGCCGCACGCCGATCTCCGCCAAGCTGGTCGCGAACCTCATTACAGAAGCCGGCGCCGACCGTGTCATGACGCTCGATCTCCATGCCGGGCAGATCCAAGGCTTCTTCGATATTCCGACCGATAATCTCTTCGCCATGCCCGTGCTGACGCGCGACATCAAGAGCCATTATGACCTCAGCAACGTCGTGGTCGTCTCGCCTGACGTCGGTGGTGTGGTTCGCGCCCGCGCGCTTGCCAAGCGGCTGGACTGTCTTCTGGCCATCGTCGACAAGCGTCGCGATCGGCCGGGTGAATCCGAAGTCATGAACATCATCGGCGACATAGCCGGCAAGGACTGCCTGCTGATCGACGATATCGTCGATTCCGGCGGCACGCTCTGCAATGCGGCCGACGCGATGCTGGCCAAGGGCGCATCCAGCGTCACCGCCTATATCACCCACGGCGTTCTCTCGGGCGGCGCAGTCACCCGCGTCACTTCCTCGAAGCTTCGCGAACTCGTCATCACGGATTCGATCCAGCCGACCACGGCGGTTCTCTCGGCGCACAATATCCGCATCGTGACCACGGCCCCTCTGATCGGCGAAGCCATCAGCCGAACAGCTCAGGAAGAGTCCGTCTCCAGCCTGTTCGATTAAAGAGAGCCGGCATTCGACCGGCTTTCAATTTCTGCATTAGATGGACCAAGCTATTATTGGGCATGCCCTCCGAGCCGCATGAATTGCTGGCCGTTGATTGTGGCGGAGCCGCGTTCGCAAGCGGCCGCCCGATAGTTGGTTTCGGCGAAGCTTGTGACGTAAGGCGCAAAAGCCGGCACAAGGCCGGCTTCCTTTCATTTCGGATACCAAGTGATAATGCTCAAGGCTGCTGCGGTGGCGCAGGTACCGTATCCTGCCCCTGATCCGGTTCCTGCTCAGTCTCCAGCCCCTGATCCTGATCCGGACCATCCGGCCCCTTGATCTGCTGGCCGTTGACGACGACTGCACCATCCCGGCTGACACTGATGTCCCAGCGCGAGCGGCCATCTGCATCGGTCTTGGCGAAACCTTTCACCATCATGATGCCGAAGGAGACCTGGTTGAGATCAGGATCCGTCTTGGCAAGCTCCTGAACCGCGGCAATCGTTTTGTCGAGATCGCGGGCAAGGATCGTCGCCTCCATCGAATAGTCCTTCTCTGTGTCGATCCGCCCCTCGATCTTGCCCGTCATGTCGAGGTCGTAGACCTCAGACTTGGCACTGACCTTCGGAAACTCCACCATAAGCAGGCCGTCGCGGAAGAGTTTCTTCGCCATCTCCTCGCCGGTCTTCTCGGGTGCCTTGTCATTGAAATCCACCGCCATGAGGGCGTCGCCGAAGCTTGCGAAATCCAGGTTCGGAACAGCGAGCTGAAAATCGAAATTGGTCGGCATGAATGGCGCATAATTTGCCGGCATTAGCGGCGTGTCGAGGCTGATCTCCTGGGCGTTCATGCCGAAGCCGAAACGCATGGCGTCGCTTGGCCCTTCGATGGCGAGGTTGTAGCCGAATGCCTTGGCACCGCCCTTGCCCATCTCGTTTATGACGGCCAGGTCGTTGACCCCGATCGTCTCGCTGAACGAGGTCAGAAGCGGAAAAGCTTCCTTCACTATTGCCTTTATCTTGTCGGTATTTTCCGCGCTCAATTCCTTCTCATCGAGATGCTCGAGCGCGAAGAAGACCATCTCGCGAATCTGCTTCGCCGGCAGGCCGTTCACCTTGGCATCGACATGGATTGAGCCGGCACGAAGTTCGATGGGCGGCATTTGCAGACTGGAAACCTGCTCGACAAAACCAGACATCGAGGCGCTGCCGACAAAATCGATACGTCCGTTGCCGCCTGAACTGTCCGTCGAACTCAGCTTGTGGTCCATGCTGGCGATTCTGGCGCTGACTTCTGCAATCTCAGACTTGCTGGCGACCTTGACGTCCTTGATCGCGAAGGTGCCTGAGCGCAGATAGCTGATTGCTGGGTCGAAAACACCGCTGTAGACGATCGAAGCGATGGAATAGGTGAAATTCGTTGTTTTCTGATCCGGGTCTTTAAAATGGCCAGAGACGTTGAGCTTGTTGTCACCCTCGATATTCCAGAGCCCGCTGTCGAGGGGCGTGGCGAACGTCGAGAACGGCGTCAGCCCACTGATCGCGAATTTCGCCGGATCGACCTTGGTCAGCAGCTTCGCCAGATCATAGATGATCTCGTAGCGCGTGCCGGCCGGATTGACGCTGATGAAGCCGCTCTTTGCCATATCCTCGGGAAGCAGCTTCGTCAGAGTGTCCTTGACCGCATTGGCGCCGTCCTGGTTGATCTCGGCGCTCTGGGCCGTGGTGACAAGGCAAAGTGCCAGCAAGCTCGTTGCCGTGACAAGTTTGAGACGCATAGTCCGATTTCTCCTCAGCCGCTTTTTGAATGCGGCATCCAAAAAGGGGAAGCGCGCCGATGTCAACCTCGACCGGAGCGGGAATTGCTGAATCTTGTTGCTTGCGGAGCCGTGAGATAGAAGCGCCTCGATTCCGACTGCGCTTTCGGCTTGCCGGAGCGCTTGTATAGCCGGAAAATGGCCTGAATCCGCAACTTGCGTTTCCGATCGACTTATAATATAGGCCACCGGTCCGTGTAGACACCCTTGGAGGCAACGCGGATGAGGTCGGGTCATACCGCCTCCGGTTCGTCGGAACAAGGCTTTGCCCGCCGCCGAACTCTCCAAATAACCTCGAAAGGAATAGCCATGAGCCAGGAAACTTACGAGCTCAAGGCCGAGGCGCGCGAACGGGTTGGTAAGGGGTCCGCCCGTGAACTTCGCCGCAACGGTTTGATTCCCGCTGTCATCTATGGTGACAAGCAGGCCCCCATTGCCATCGCTCTCAACACCAATGAGGTGACGAAGCGCATTCACGCCGGTGGTTTCATGACCACCGTGGCGACGATCGACGTCGACGGCAAGAAGCACAAGGTTCTGCCGAAGGACTACCAGCTCGATCCGGTCCGTGACTTCACGATGCATGTCGATTTCCTGCGCGTCTCCGGCAACACCCAGGTGACCGTCGAAATCCCCGTGCACTTCATCAACGAAGAGAAGTCCCCGGGCCTGAAGGTCGGCGGCGTTCTGAACATCGTTCGCCATGAAGTCGAAGTTCACTGCCCGGCCGATGCGATCCCTGAATTCTTCAACATTGACCTCAGCGGCAAGAAGATCGGCGACAGCATCCATATCGCGGAAGTCACCCTGCCGAAGGGTGTCACCCCGGTCATCGACCGCGACTTCACGATCGCGACGATCATCGCTCCGGCTGCCGGCATCGACGAGAGCGCCGCGGAAGGCGAAGCCGAAGCCTGATCGCTTCGACCAATTTGTAAAGCATATGGCCCGCTTTCCCCTGGAAAGCGGGCTTTTCATTGCCCGGAAACGCCCCGTTTCAGCAACATTTAACAAATTCGTGAAAGCATGCTCCGTCAGCTGCGAAGAAGCCCGCCTCAACGCGCGACAGCAAATACGGCCGGCCCGGGGAGTAGACGGAACCATGAACAATTCCGTTGAGAACAGATTTTTTGCGATAGTTTGCGGAGCGCTGCTTGTTTTTGTCGCTCCCCTCTTTGTTCTCTTCCTTTTTCTTTCCTCGGAACGGGCCGACAAGGAAATACGCGACCATATCTCCGTTCTTCTTGTCGCCAATGCCCAGGCGCTGGCCAAACCGCTGTGGGACCTCGATGAGGACAGCGTCACCCAGATCAGCGCGACGGTCGTTTCCCAGGGCGCCATCGTCAGGGTCGAAGTGCGTGACCAGTCAGGCCAGCTCGACGTCAGCCAGTCCACCATTCCGCGCTCCTTCGACGGCAAGCTGGTGCAGGTGTCGCGCGCCATCATCTACAACACCATCGACGGTCCGAAGAACCTCGGCAGCATCAGCGTCTATTATCCGGCACTCGGCCTGTTTTCCGGCCTGAAGCAGGAAGAGGTCGTCTTCATCTCGATCTTCATCTTCGCGGTGCTGACCGTTTTCGGCACGGCGCTGATCGGCAACCGCTTCTTCGTCATCCAGCCGCTGATGCGGCTGACGGCGGCAATCGAGGCCACCCGCCAGTTGGGCTCCCGCCATCATGTCGACTGGCAGTCGAACGACGAGATGGGACGGCTTGCCCATAGCTTCAACGAGATGCAGACCAAGCTCGAAAGCGAGGAAAAGGAGCTGAAGATTGCCCACCGCCGCGCCACCGATATCTACAATCTGACCCCCGCCATGCTCTTCTCGCTCGACGAGGAAGACCGCATCACCGCCGTCAGCGATTATTGGCTGCTTGCCACAGGTTATAACCGCGCCGCCGTCATCGGCCGCAACTTCGCCAATCTCGTCACCCCCGCGACCCGCGACAAATTCGTCAAGCGCCGCCAAGCCGAAAGCGGCATGACCGTCACCGTCAAGTTCGTTTGCCTGGATGGCCGCACCATGGACGTCCTCATCATGGAATCGGAGGCGGGAGCTGGCGCTCAAGACCGCCTCTCGCTATCCGTCATGACCGATGTGACCGAACTCAAGGCGTCCGAGGACCGCAACCACCGCCAGGCAATCACCGATCACCTGACCGGGCTTCTCAACCGCCAGGGCTTCGAAGCCGTCCTCGACAACAAGATCGCCGCCGCCGATGCCGCCGGCCAGGAACTCGCCTGTCTCTTCGTCGATCTCGACCGTTTCAAGTGGATCAACGACAATATGGGCCATGCCGCCGGTGACATGGCGCTGGTCGAGCTCGTCGAGCGCCTGAAGACCCACCTTGCCCCCTCCGACGAGGCGGCCCGTCTCGGCGGCGACGAATTTGCCATCCTGCTGCCGGCCAAGGACGCCGAAAGCCGCGCCAAGGTGATGTGCGAGCAGATCGCCTCGATCTTCGAAACGCCATTCGCTCCCGACATGCATCTGAGCGCTTCCGTCGGCATCGCCATCTATCCGCACCATGCCGCAACCGCGGCCGAGCTGCTGCAAAAATCCGACATGGCAATGTATGCCAAGAAACGCGACGGCAAGAACGGCGCACAGCTCTTCGACAATGCCATGCTCGACCGTGCCCGCAGCCGCGCCGAGATCGAGGCCAATATCGAAGCCGGTCTGGTCGACAACTGGTTCGAGGCTTTCCTGCAGCCGATCGTCACCCTTAACGGCCGCGGCATTGCCGGTTTCGAGGCGCTGATGCGCCTCAACCATCCGCAGAAGGGCTTGATGCCGCCGGCCGAGATTATCAGCGTCGCCGAGGAGACGGCAAAGATCGTCCGCGTCGGCAACGTCATCATGGAAAAGGCGGTCGCCAACCTCGCCAAGATTTCCCGCATACCAGGCATGCAGGATACCTATCTCGCCATCAACTTCTCGCCGTTGCAGTTCGAGCCGGCGCTGCCGGCCCGTCTTGCCGCCATCGTCGGTCGGCACGGCATCCGTCCCGAGCGCATCGTCGTCGAGATCACCGAAGCCGTGCTGATGCACGACAACCCGCAGATTCGTATGATCGTCACAGAGCTTCGTCGCTTCGGCTGCCGCATCGCGCTCGACGATTTCGGCACTGGCTATTCGTCGCTGAGCTATCTCAACCGCTTCCCTGTCGACATCATCAAGATCGACCAATCCTTCACCCGCGCGATCAACGACGGCGACGATGACGTACGCCAGAAGAGCCGCATGCTGATCGAAGGCATCACCACGCTATCCCACAAAATGAACTGCACCGTCATTGCCGAGGGTATCGAGACCGAAGAGGAATGCCGCACGCTCCATCAGATGGGGCTTGACTACGGCCAGGGCTATCTCTTCCATCGTCCGCAGCACCCAGCCACGCTGATCGAGGACCTGACGGCCTCGCAATCGGCCGTCGCACGCGCCTCGTGAACGAAGAACCAAGGAGATGATGCGGATGAAAATGC
Source organism: Rhizobium aouanii (assembly GCF_037002925.1). NCBI lineage: Bacteria > Pseudomonadati > Pseudomonadota > Alphaproteobacteria > Hyphomicrobiales > Rhizobiaceae > Rhizobium > Rhizobium aouanii. Next base: position 484,534 of record NZ_JBAMYD010000001.1, on the reverse strand, counting down.
TCCTGCTTCTCGCATGCCTGGCGCTGCCCTGCACCGCCCATGCGCAAACGGTGACGTTCACGACCGAGGACTATGCACCCTTCAACTATCGCGAAGGCAAGGAGATCAAGGGTGCGACCGTCGAGCAGGTCGAAAAGGTAATGGCCGCGATCAGCGTCGACTACACGATCGAGATCATGCCCTGGGCCCGTGCTTTCAGCCTTGCCCGCACGGCGCCGATGACTTGTGTCTTTGCGACCGCCCACAACGGCGCACGCGACCCCCTGTTCAAATGGGTCGAACCGCTGCTCATCGACCGCAATATCCTGATCACGCGAAAGGGCTCGGGCGTCACCGCCGGCAATCTGGACGAAGCGAAGAAATATACGATCGGTACCCAGCGCGAGGATTACACCGAGACGATCCTGAAGGAAAAGGGCTTCACCAAGCTCGATGTCGCCAGCGACTTCAACGCGACGCTGCGCAAGCTGCTTGGCGGGCGCATCGACATGATGCCGATCTCCGAACTCTATTTCGAAAAGCTGAAGGCAGACCAGCCGGTGGAATTGGTGACCGTGCTCTCCGCCCAGCCAATGGGCATCGCCTGCGAGAAGAACTTTCCGGACGATCTGCTCGCCAGGATGCAGGCTGCCCTCGACAAGCTGATCGCCGATGGCGACCAAAAGCAGATCTTCCTGAAATACGGCATGAACCTGTCGGACTGACTCCGAAGATATCTGCCCTTTCCGCTTGACTTTGCTTTCATTTCGCGTTGGTGAACGGCGGGAAGTTCTAAAGCGCGTCGCGATCTTTCAGATTTGTTCCTCGCACTTTAGGTCTTTGTTTTTACGCATGTGATTGTCGCAAAACCGCTGCACACTTTTGCGCGACATGCTTTAGCGAGGAAAGACAGGCCATGCTGATCATCGCGGGTCTCGGCAATCCCGGCGGCAAATACGTCGGCAACCGCCACAATATCGGCTTCATGGCCGTCGACGCCATCCATCGGCGCCACAGCTTTTCGCCCTGGTCGAAGAAGTTCAGGGCCGAGATCGCCGAGGGCGAGGTCAGCGGTGAGAAAGTGCTGCTGATGAAGCCGCAGACCTTCATGAACCTTTCCGGCGAGTCCGTCGGCGAGGCGATGCGTTTCTACAAGCTCCAGCCGGCCGATCTCGTGGCCATCTATGACGAGCTCGACCTTCCCCAGGGCAAGGCGCGGCTGAAGACTGGCGGCGGCCACAACGGCCACAACGGCATCAAGTCGCTCGACGCCCATTGCGGCAGGGAATACCGGCGGCTACGCCTCGGTATCGGCCATCCCGGCATCAAGGAAATGGTGCAGAACCATGTGCTCGGCGATTTCGCCAAGGCCGACAAGGCCTGGCTGGAGCCGCTTCTCGACACGCTCGCCGACAATGCCGACATGCTGGTGCGAAACGAAGATTCGCAGCTGATGAACAAGATTGCGCTGGCGCTCGGCGGAAAGGCCGAGGAGGAGAAACCGGCGAAAGAAAAGAAGGACGTCGAGAAGAAGCCGGCCGGCCAGTCGCATATCCATCAGGCCCGCAACCACAATCAGCCGAAGTTGCCGGCCACCGGCCCGATGGCCGACATGCTGAAAAAGATGTTTGGCAAAAAGGGCGATTGAGAACGATGCCCGATCAAGACGTCATCATCCGCCCGGCTGCCCGCGGCGATCTCGCCGGTCTCATGACGCTTTACCGTCACCTGAACCCCACGGATCCGGTTCTTGACGAGGCCATTGCCGAAGAACGCTTTTCCGCCATCCTGGCCCAGCCCGGCATGACCGTCTTCATCGGTTTTGCGGGTGAGGTCGCCGTCGCCACCGTCACAAGCGTCGTCGTGCCGAACCTGACACGGAACGGCGCGCCCTATGCGCTCATCGAAAACGTCGTCACCCATGCCGATCATCGCAAGCGCGGTTATGCCCGCACCGTCATCGGCCACGCGGTCGCCGAGGCGTGGAACATCGGATGCTACAAGGTGATGCTGCTTACCGGCTCCAAGAATCCGGCAACGTTGCGCTTCTACGAGAATTGCGGCTTCGTGCAGGACAAGACCGGCTATCAGATCCGCCGGCCCTGACTCCATATTCGGGGCGGCCCGCGGAAAGCGCCTATTCCTCCGGTTCGGTGGTGAACATCAGCGGAAAGCCCATGCCCTTGGCAAGCTCGATGCCTTCCTTGGCCTTGGTCTCGGCGATGTCCCTGACGCAGACCACGACCACGCAGGAACCCAGCTTGTGCGCCGTCATCATCACCCGGTAGCCGGTCTCCTCGCTCATGCGGAAGACGGCCTTCAGGATCATGATAACGAATTCGCGCGGCGTATAATCGTCATTGATGAGAATGACCTTGTAGAGCTTCGGCTTGTCCAGCTTGAGCTTCACTTTGGCCTTCGGTTTCAGGGCAATGTCATTGTCACTCATCGGAAAAATCCACCCGTTGATGACATGGAAAAGGCGGAGAAAACGTCCGCCATCAATATATTGCACCGTAAGCACGGCAGTTCAATGACGGAGTGTTATTCCGCGGAGAGCAGGAGGCAATTCCGGCCACGTTTTTCGAGAATCGCCGCAGCCTTCCTGTCATCCGGAGAGCCGGCGACCTTCAATTCATGTTGCGAACCCTTGACCCAGGGCGGCCATTCCCGCATAGGCAGGGCAAAGTTACCAATAGATATGGATCAAGCCATGGGCTTCAAATGCGGTATCGTCGGGCTGCCGAATGTCGGCAAATCGACCCTCTTCAACGCGCTCACCAAGACGGCGGCGGCACAGGCGGCGAACTACCCCTTCTGCACCATCGAGCCGAACACCGGCGAAGTCGCCGTTCCCGATCCGCGAATGCGCAAGCTTGCCGACATCGCCAAGTCGAAGGAACTGATCCCGACCCGCATCTCCTTCGTCGATATCGCCGGCCTGGTGCGCGGCGCCTCGAAGGGCGAAGGCCTCGGCAACCAGTTCCTCGCCAATATCCGCGAGGTCGATGCCATCGTCCATGTGCTCCGCTGCTTCGAAGACAGCGACATCACTCATGTCGAGGGCCGCATCAACCCGGTCGCCGATGCCGAGACGATCGAGACCGAGCTGATGCTTGCCGACCTCGAAAGCCTGGAGCGCCGCACCGAGCAGACGCGCAAGCGCGCCACCGGCAAGGACAAGGATTCGGTGGCGATGCTGCCGATCATGGAAGCCTCGCTGAAGCTGCTCAACGAAGGCAAGCCGGTGCGCACGCTGCTGTCGACGCTCGATGCGGAAGAAATCGTCATCCTCAAGAGCCTCAATCTTCTGACCTCGCATCCGGTGCTCTACGTCTGCAACGTCGCCGAAGGCGATGCCTCGACCGGCAACGAATTCACCGAGGCCGTCGCCGTCATGGCGAAGGAACAGGGTGCCGAAACCGTCGTCATCTCGGCGGCGATCGAAGCGGAGGTCGCCCAGCTTCCCGAGGAGGAAGCCAAGGAATTCCTCTCCGCCCTCGACCTTGACGAGGCGGGCCTCGACCGGCTGATCCGCGCCGGCTACAAGCTGCTCCACCTCATCACCTATTTCACCGTTGGCCCGAAGGAAACGCGCGCCTGGACGATCGAGCGCGGCACCAAGGCGCCGCAGGCCGCCGGCGTCATCCATTCGGATTTCGAGCGCGGCTTCATCCGCGCCAACACCATCGCCTATGACGACTACATCAAATACAACGGCGAAGTCGGCGCCAAGGACGCCGGCAAGGCACGCGACGAAGGCAAGGAATACGTCGTCCAGGACGGCGACGTCATCCATTTCCGCTTCAACACCTGATGAAATCGCTGCCGCCTAGAGCCTTTCCTGGTCAGATTGAAGCATTCTGCCGGAGCAGGTTTTCGTCAGGGCAGAGGCGATTGGCGAAGGGCATACCTCTTGGTACGTCCGAGCCGATCGCCTCTGTCCTGGCGGAAAGATGCCCGGCCCACCGGCCGCACTGCTTCGCCATGGCGAAGCAATAGGGGCGTCCGGTACTTCTAAGTCTTGCAGATTTGCCAGGCAAATCTGCGGGAAGGTTGGCTGAAACGGGCCGGCTGATCGACCGGCCGGCTTGGCCGTAGAGCTTGGCTACGACGCGCCGGCCGGTCGACGATCCGACTCCGTTTGAGCCAACAGAATGCTTCAATCTAACCCGGAAAGGCTCTAGCCGGGCGGCAGCCTGTTTGCGATTGCCGGAGGCAGTGCCCTGAGCACCAGCCGCCGAAGCGGCATCCAGCCCGTTCCGATAATGAGCACGATCGTGCCGACAACGATCAACGTCGTAAAGATATAGGTATCGACAGTCGCGTTTCCCTTCCGCACGACACCGAAGATCGCAACGCCGAGCGATAGCAGCCCGGAGGTAACGAAGGCGCGCCGGTCGATGATGAGGCCGATCAGCATCAACGCCGCGACGGTCGCGACGACCACAGGCGTGCCGGCTGACATGTTCCCTACGTCAAAGATACGGACGCCTTCCCCCAGAGACAGGAGGGAAACGGTGCTGTAGAGCAACGCCGGCGCGGCGCCGAGATGCAGCCAGAAAGCAATATCCGAACGCGTTGTCCGCCGCAAACGGTCGCCGAGATCGAAATAAAGCGCCGTCCCAAGCAGTCCCAGCGCGCAGATGAGGGCAACCAGCGCCAGCACGACGGGATGATCGAGGAAAAACGCCGGATTACCGCTTGCCCACTGCACCAGGCGCAAAAGCAGCGTGAGGACGAAGGCAAGCACGGACATGATGCAGAGCGCCAGCGACAGCGGCACGCCGTAGCGGACATAATAGGCGCCGAGGATGATTGGGAAGCCGGCGACGAGCTGCGTCGCCTCCGCTCCGAAAGATTGGGAAGCCGGCATCCACGGCGGGAAGAAATGGGACATCAACAGGCATGTCCAGCAGAACAGCGCGATCGTCAGGCTGACGGCTGGCAAGGCGAGCCGCTGACGCCGCACCAGGATTTCCGAAAGCACGATGATGGCAGCCGGCACGGCGTAAAGCGGAGCAAGGCCCCAGAGGCCGACGAGCGCAACGATGACGCCGACGGTAATGAGCACGTCATGAAAGCCTCGCACGAAACGCGGCGTCTCCGTATCCGACCAGGCCTGCCCCGCGTCCGCCATTGCCGGCTGCTCTTCGGCCACCGCCACCCCGCGCTCAATGAGAAATGGCAAAAGTCGCCCACCCGCCTCCGGCGAAATCAGCTCCTGGCGCACGGCCTCGTCGAGTATCGACCTTAGTTCAGTCATGCCGGTTTATCTCCCCGGAATCATTGAGCCCGCGCGGATGCTATTGTAAGCATTGTGCGCTGCATATGGCGGGAGAAGCGAATGTCGGCAGAAAAGCTTTCCTTCGAGGATTTCCAGCCCGGCCGCCGCTTTGCGCTTGGCCCGAAGCCGGTGGCCGCCGGGGAAATCATTGAGTTCGCAAGCGAGTTCGACCCGCAGCCGATGCATCTTGATGAGGCTGCCGGCCGCGCCAGCATTCTCGGCGGACTTGCCGCCTCCGGCTGGCACACCTCTTCGATGTTCATGCGCATGATGGCTGACAGCTACGTGCTGCATTCGCTCTGCGAGGGTGCGCCGGGCGTCGATCTGATGGAATGGCGAAAGCCGGTGCTTGCCGGTGACACGCTGTCGGGCCATTCGACCGTGCTCGAAGCCCGGCCGATGCGCTCGCGCCCCGGCATGGGCATCGTCAAATTCCGTCATGAGGTGGAAAACCAACGCGGCGAACTCGTCTGCGTCTCGGAGAATTCGGTCATGTTCGGCATGCGCTCCCGGCCAGCCGATATCGATAAGCCCGGAGACATCAGCATGAGCCCGGAGGCGTCAGCATGAGCCCGGAGGCGTCAGCATGAGAATGTCCGAGCTTTACGCGGTTGGCGAGAAGGCCGAGATCGGCAGCTATACTTTTACCGAGGAAAACATCATCCGTTTCGCGACGCGCTACGATCCGCAGCGTTTCCACATCGACAAAGAAGCCGCCAAGGACACCCTCTTCGGCGATCTCTGCGCCTCAGGCTGGCACACTACGGCGGCCTGGATGCGGACCTTCCTCGCCTTCTGGGAAAGGCAGAGTGCTGCACTCGCGCAAAAGGGTCTGACGTCGCCGAACCTCGGCCCCTCACCCGGCTTCCAGAAACTGCAATGGCTGCGGCCGGTCTTCGTCGGCGACGTCGTGACCTATTCCGTCGCCTTCCTCTCCAGCCGGGCGCTTGCGTCGCGGCCGGGGTGGCACCTCAACACCATCCTCTGCGAGGGCGTCAATCAGAATGGCGAGCCGGTCATCCGGTTCGAAAGCAGCGTCCTCGAATTCGACTGACAATGGCGCCCGATCAGTGCCCGGAGAATTCGACTAGCGTGTGCACGTCGACGCCGAGCTCTTCCAGCTTCCTGCGGCCGCCAAGATCCGGCAAATCGATGACGAAGCACGCACCGACCACTTCCGCGCCGATCTGGCGCAAAAGCTTCGTAGCACCCACTGCCGTGCCACCGGTGGCGATCAGGTCGTCGACCAGGATCACCTTCTCGCCGGGCTGCACCGCATCGCGATGCATCTCCATCTCGTCGACGCCATATTCCAGGCTGTAGGCGATGCGCACGGTCTCGTGCGGCAGCTTGCCCTTCTTGCGGATCGGCACGAAGCCCGAGGAAAGCTGATGGGCCAAAGCGCCGCCGAGAATGAAACCGCGCGCCTCCATGCCGGCGATCTTGTCGACCTTCGTGCCCGCATAGTGCTGCACAAGCTCGTCGACCGCCCGGCGAAAAGCCCGGGGGTTGCCGAGCAGCGTGGTGATGTCGCGGAAGATGATGCCGGGCTTGGGGTAGTCGGGAATGGAGCGGATGCTGGCAGCGAGCTCCGAAGTCGTATTGTCCATGGAAAGTCCATATTCTGCGAGGGTATGAAACTGGCCGCACCCTATCAATTGCAAAGGGCGGAACCAACAAAAAAGGCGGCCCGAAGCCGCCTTTTGGATGTCGATCGGGAACCGCTCAGTGTTCCTTGTTGGCGTAGATCGAGCGCTTCGTCAGGTAGATCAGCACCGTGAAGATGATCAGGAAGATCATGACCATGAAGCCTGTGCGCTTGCGCTCTTCGAGATGCGGCTCCGCTGCCCACATCAGGAAGGCGGTGACGTCCTTCGAATACTGGTCGACCGTCGCCGGCGCGCCGTCGTCATAGGTCACCTGGCCATCAGAGAGCGGCTTTGGCATGGCAAGGACGGCGGCAGCATTGAAATAAGGGTTATAATGTCCCCCCTGCGGCACCTGGAAACCGGCCGGCGGTTCTTCATAGCCGGTCAGCAATGCGTGGATATAGTCCGGGCCGCTTTCCTGATATTGCGTGAAAATGTCGAAAACGAACTGCGGAAAGCCGCGCTCGACTGAGCGGGCTTTGGCAATCAGCGAAAAATCAGGCGGAGCCGCGCCATTGTTGGAAGCAGCCGCGGCTTCAGCATTGGGGAAAGGCGACGGGAAGTAATCGGAAGGAACCGCCTTGCGGGTAAACATCTCGCCGCTGGCGTCGGGACCATCCTGGACCTCGTAGTTCGCGGCGAAGGCCTTCACCTGCGCCTCGGAATAGCCGAGCTCGTCGAGCGTGCGGAAAGGCACGAGCTTCATCGAATGACAGGCTGCACAGACTTCGGTGTAGACCTTGAGGCCGCGCTGGAGCTGGCCCTTGTCGTAATGGCCGAACGGACCAGCGAAAGACCATTCCTCCTCCTTCGGATGCTTCAGCGGATAGTGCGGCGTTTCGCTTTCCTCGTGATGGGCCGGAGCTGCACCGTTGGCGGGCGTCGCCTCCTGAGCCAGCACGGCACTGCCGAAACCGGCGGCGAATGCGAACGAAAGAATGCTTGCAACAAGCGTTTTCATGTTCCTGTTCCCTTCCGTCGCGCGCTTACGCATTGGCCGCTGCATTGGCGGCAGCTGTTTTGTTGCGCTTCTCGAGCACCGCTTCAGTGATCGAGTTCGGGATGCGGCGCGGCGTCTCGAGGAGGCCGAGCACCGGCATGGCAACCAGGAAGAATGCGAAGTAGAGGAGCGTGCAGACCTGAGAGATCCAGACGAAGTCACCTTCCGCCGGCTGCGATCCGAGCCAGCCGAGGATGATCGCGTTGATCACGAACAGCCAGTAGAACACCTTGTACCAGGGACGGTAGACCGCGGAGCGAACCTTGGAAGTGTCGAGCCAGGGCAGGAAGAACAGCACGATGATCGCACCGAACATCACCAGCACGCCGCCGAGCTTGGAATCGATCGGGCCGACGTTGAAGGTGATCGAACGCAGCATCGCGTAGAACGGCAGGAAGTACCATTCCGGAACGATGTGGGCCGGCGTCTTCAACGGGTCAGCCGGGATGTAGTTGTCGGCATGACCGAGGAAGTTCGGCATGTAGAAGACGAAATAGGCATAGACCAGCAGGAAGACCGATACGCCGAGAGCATCCTTCATGGTCGCATAGGGCGTGAAGCGCACCGTGTCCGTCTTCGTCTTGACCTCGACGCCCGTCGGGTTCGTCTGGCCGGTGACGTGCAGCGCCCAGATGTGCAGGACGACGACGCCGGCGATCATGAAGGGCAGCAGGTAGTGCAGCGAGAAGAAGCGGTTCAGCGTCGGCTGTTCGACGGCAAAGCCGCCGAGTAGGAACTGCTGCAACCATTCGCCAATCAGGGGAAAGGCCGAGAAGAAGCCGGTGATGACGGTCGCACCCCAGAAGGACATCTGGCCCCAGGGCAGAACGTAACCCATGAAGCCGGTCGCCATCATCAGGAGATAAATGACCACGCCGAGAATCCAGAGAATTTCGCGCGGCGCCTTGTAGGAGCCGTAGTAGAGGCCACGGGCAATATGCAGGTAGACCGCGACGAAGAAGAAAGACGCGCCATTGGCATGCATGTAGCGCAGCAGCCAGCCATGATTGACGTCGCGCATGATCTTTTCAACGGAGTTGAAGGCAATCGTCGTCTCGGCGGCATAGTGCATGGCGAGAACCACACCCGTCAATATCTGCAGGATCAGCATGACCGAGAGCATTGCGCCAAAAGTATAGGCATAGTTCAGGTTACGCGGAACCGGATAGGCGACGAAACTATCATAGACCATGCGCGGCAGCGGAAGGCGCGCATCGACCCATTTCTCGAGGCCGGTTGATGGCTCGTAGCTGGAATGGCCACTCATATATCAGTCTCCCCTCAACCGATCTTGATTTTGGTATCGGACACAAATGAAAAGGTCGGTATCGCCAGGTTCTCGGGCGCAGGACCTTTGCGAATGCGGCCGGCCGTGTCGTAGACCGAGCCATGGCAGGGACAGAACCAACCATTGTATTCGCCGGCCTGGCCGAGCGGTACGCAGCCGAGATGCGTGCAGGTGCCGACCATGACGATCCAGTTTTCCTTATCCTTGCCGCCCGAACGGTCAACACCCGTTGCCTGAGCGTCGGCGGGAAGGTTTGCATTGCGCGCGATCGGGTCCTTGAGATCCGATAGCGGAACATCGGCTGCGGCCGTCACTTCTTCCGGGGTGCGATTGCGGATGAAGATCGGTTTGCCGCGCCATTTGACCGTCAGCGACATGCCGGGCTCAAGGCTGGCAACGTCGACTTCGATGGAGGCGAGAGCGAGCGTCGAAGCGTCAGGACGCATCTGATCGATGAACGGCCAAGCGACCGCGACGGCGCCGACGGCGCCCGCCATACCAGTGGTGAGATAAAGGAAATCACGGCGAGTGGGTTCGCCCGTGCCCTCGCTTGTCGTTTCGTGTTCGCTCACGGCTAACATCCTCTGCGCAATTTTCGCGGAATTCCGCCCTACCCCTCTGCCGGCGAATCTCTCCAGACACAATTCGGCCATAGATTCCCCAGCAATCCGGCGCGTTCTATGCTTGATCGCAAATTATGTCCAGCCTTGGCAAGGGGATGAGGGCACAATGTCGCGGGAAATTTCGGATGAATTTTTTAAGGCAAACACGCGCTTGCCATTATGTTGCATTGCAACAAAAATGCCCTCGTGATAGGCGCAGTCCGAGCCATGCCAGTGAGCCGGACCGGAGCGGATGAGAGACACGATTTTTTGCGTATTCAGCGTTCTTACGACGCTTGTTCTCGCCATCGTCTCCCTGCGATACGTCACCGATTTCTATTTGCTGTCCTTCTTTTACAGCTTCCAGGTTCATCTGGCTACGGCCGGCGCGGTGGCCGCGGTCGCAGCCCTTCTCGTCAAGCGGCACTGGTATGGCCTGCTGACCCTCGCGGTATCGGTGGTTCTTGCAGTCCATGGCATCGTGATGATGCGCGAATTCGTCGAACCATCAGTCGAGGAGAGCCGCCCGGCCCTGTTCAGGCTGATGTCCTTCAATATCGAGAACGATAATTTCGCAAACGGCCCTGACATCGCCGACATGGTCATCGCCTCAGGCGCCGATGTCGTCAACATCCTGGAGGCCGAGCCGCTGCTGTCGGAACTGCCGCGGTTGTTGAAGATCTATCCCTATTATATCGGCTGCGGTGTCGGCATGGAGCAATGCGATACGCTGGTGCTGTCAAAGCGTCCGCTGATCGAACCCCGCATCCGCAATCTCGGCCTGCTCTGGCGCAACCGGCTGACGATCTCGACGGTCGATTTCGATGGCCAGAAGGTCAATTTCCTCGCCGCGCACCTGACCAAACCTTATTACGACGAGTTCCACGGTTTGGAGATCTGGGATCTCGCGGAGGTCATCCCTACCCTTTCGGGACCGCTCGTTCTGGCCGGTGATTTCAATACATCGATTCTCGCGCCCGACGTGCAGCATCTCATGCGCACTCAAGGCTTGGGCACGGCATCGCTGGAGCCCGCAACATGGCCGATCCGCGCCGGCGCCTTCGGTATTCCGATCGATCATATCTTTACCCGGGCGCCGCTGCGGCTGAAATCGGTCCGCCGCATCGAGAACGGCTTCGGATCAAATCATTTTGGCCTCATGGCGGAATTCGTCGTCGACCCTTGAGCCTGCATCCTCATCCGTAGCAAGGAAGCCGCCGGACTGGCGCGCCCAAAGTTCGGCATAGAGCCCGCCGTGGCGAAGCAGTGCGTCATGGCTGCCTTCCTCGATGATCCGTCCGAGATCGACGACGATCAGCCGATCGAGCGCGGCGATCGTCGACAGCCGATGGGCGATCGCAAGCACCGTCTTGCCTTCCATGATCCGGTGGAGATTGGACTGGATCGCTTCTTCCACTTCCGAATCGAGCGCCGACGTCGCTTCGTCGAGAACGAGGATCGGCGCGTCCTTCAGCATGACGCGGGCAATGGCGATACGCTGCCGCTGCCCGCCGGACAGTTTGACGCCGCGTTCTCCGACATGCGCATCGAAACCTCTGCGGCCCTGCTGATCCTGCAGGCGTTCGATGAAGTCGATGGCTTCGGCGCGCCTGGCCGCCTCGACCAGCCCCTCCTCGCCGGCATCCGGCCGTCCGAACAGGATGTTGTCGCGCACCGAACGATGCAGCAGCGAGGTGTCCTGGCTGACGACGCCGATCTGCATCCTGAGGGATTCCTGCGTCACGGCTGATATATCCTGGCCGTCGATGAGAATGCGGCCGTCCTGAATATCGTAGAGGCGCAATAGCAGGTTCATCAGGGTCGATTTCCCGGCGCCCGAACGGCCGACGATCCCGACCTTTTCGCCCGGGCGGATGGTTAGCGAGAAATTCTCGACGACCGGCTGGTGGCCCTTGCCGTAGCGGAAGGAAACATTGTCGAAACGGATGCCGGGCTGCCGGATCACCAAGCTCCTCGCATCGGTCCGGTCGACGAGCCCCAGAGGCTGGGAGATCAGCTCGGCGGCGTTCTGGATGGTGCCGAGGTTGCGCATGATGCCGTTGAATTGCGTCATCAACCGTCCGAGCAGGAAATTCAGCCTGAGCACCAGCGCCAGCGAGAATGCCACGGCACCCGAGCTGATGAGGCCGCGCAGCCAGAGATCGACGCTCAGGCCCGCCATCGTCACGATCATCAGGCCGGAAAGCAACGCCATCGAGGCCCTGACGCCGGTGATGAACCGCGTAAAGCGCAGCACCGTATCCTGATAGATATCGAAGCCCTGCCGCATGTAGCGGTCGCTCTCCTCGTCGCGTGCAAACAGCTTCAGCGTCTGCATGTTGCTGTAGGAATCGACCATCCTGCCGTTTAGCATCGATCCGGCTTCCGCCGTTTCTCGGGAATGATGGCGGATCCGCGGGACGAAGTGGCGGGCAAGCAGGCTGAAGGCGCCAAGCCAGAACAGCACGACGGCGGCAAGGGAAAAGTCCAGCCGAGCGACGAGCACGAGCGTCGTGACCGCATAGATGCCGACGAACCAGACGCTTTCCATCAGCGAGGTGACGAGATCGCCGGTGGCCTGCCCGGCCGACCAGACCTTGGTGACGATGCGTCCGGAAAAATCGCTCTGGAAAAACGACAAGGATTGCCTGGAGACGTGGAGATAGGATTGCCAGCGTGCGAGATTGTAGAAGCCGGGCGTGATCACCTGCTGATCGACGAGCGCGATCAGGAAGGCGACGACGAAGCGCACCAGCCCGATGAGGGCGAGCATCACGAACAATTCGCCGCCATGGGCTGCGAGAAGACCGCTCCAGCCGGCACCCGGCGTGATGCTGCCGAGGATATCGACGAGCCGCCCGACAAACCAGAAGAGCGCTGCCTCGATCGCCGCCGACGTGCCGCCGAGAACTAGCATGGCGATGAACGGCATCCTCGCCTGGCCGATATAGAACCAGATGAATCCGAGCGTCGAACGCGGCGGCTGCAGATTGGCGCGTGGGCGGAACGGATCGATCCAGGTTTCGAACCGGCGGAGGATGGGGTTCAGCAACATAGAAGCGATATAGGCGGATTAGCCGGACCGGCAAAGGGAATGAAAAGCGGACAGAATGTTATATTTTGGTAATTATCGGTAACATCGGCGGCATACCCATTGAATGCCCCCGAACCGGTCACAATCTGACGTTACGATCGCGCTTTACCGGAGACCACTTCCATGGAAACGAAAATGCTCGATGTGCATGTTCCGCTTCCGCTTGCAGAAAGGCTGGATGCCCTGGCATTCGCCCTGGGGTTGCCGCGCGACGAGATCGTCGCCGAGGCCATTGCCACCTGGATCGATCAGGAGGAGCACCGCCGCCTCGTCGCCCTGCGCACGATCGCGGCCGCCAACACCATGGTCGTCGTCGAGCATCACCGCGTGATCGACTGGGCCGACAGTCTGTGAGCGGAAAAACAAGTCCGCATGGTCGTCGGCGGGCTTCAATCCTCGCCAAGAATGCCAATAACATCCCGGCGGCCGTGCAGAACGCGCAAGATCGTAACTACGTCACCCTCGACAAGATAATAAGCGCGAATATCCTCGAAACCCGAAACAGACCATGATCTAACGCCCGTCAAATGCGAGTTGACGAATGTTTTAGGCGTGCCGGAATGAGGATAGTCGAGAAGGCGTGTGAAGACTGCTCGGTCGCATGCAGGAACCGCTGGCTAGGCTCTCTCCGCCATGCTCCGCAAGATAGATAAGCTGCAACAGAATATCGTTGCGAGCTGCCGGCTTGACTGTAAGCCTCACGGCGACTTCTTTTTGCTCTGCGCGGCTAGCAACTGCGCGGCATCTTTTCTCAGATCGCTCCAGAATGCCGGCGTTGCCTCTACGGCATCACCCGATGCCAGGCCCTCGAGCAGCAAAGCCTCGAGCCGCGCCTCGTTTTCGCGCGCCTGCGCATCACGAACGAGGCCGCGGAAATATTCGCTGACATTGCCATAGCCCTTGCTGGCCATCTGACTTTCGACAAAAGCCTTGAGGCTGTCCGGCAGTGAAATCGTCACGGTCGCCATAAGCGATATCCTTGTAGAGACCAGGAAATGTAGCACAGCCTCTTAATTGTTCTCAACAGTTAAGCAGGCCCTCCCCGTTTCCGCAGGAAGGGCCGAGCTTTATTCCGCCGCCACTTCCGCCTCCTCGGCGTGATCGGAGAGGAAGCCGCCGGACTGGCGGTTCCAGAGGTCGGCATAGATACCGCCTGCTTCGATCAGTTCGCTGTGCGAGCCGGCCTCGATGATCCGGCCCTTGTCGAGCACGATCAGCCGGTCCATCTCCGTCAGCGTCGACAGCCGGTGGGCGATGGCGATCACCGTCTTGCCCTCCATTAAGGCGAAGAGGTTTTCCTGGATCGCCGCCTCGACTTCCGAATCGAGCGCCGAGGTTGCCTCGTCGAGCACCAGGATCGGCGCGTCCTTCAGGAAGACGCGGGCGATCGCGACGCGCTGCCGCTGGCCGCCTGACAGTTTGACGCCGCGTTCGCCGACCTGCGCGTCGAGCCCCGCTCGCCCCTGCATGTCGACGAGGCCTTCGATGAACTCCCAGGCATTGGCTCGTTTGGCGGCCTCGATCACCTCGTCGTCCGTTGCTTCGGGACGACCATAGGCGATATTGTCGCGGATCGATCGATGCAGCAGCGAGGTGTCCTGCGTCACCACGCCTATCAGCGAACGCAGGCTTTCCTGCGAGACGCCGGCGATATCCTGCCCGTCGATCGTGATGCGGCCGTCCTCAAGATCGTAAAAGCGCAGCAGCAGGTTCATCAGCGTTGTCTTGCCAGCACCGGAACGGCCGACCAGACCGACCTTCTCGCCTGCCTTGATGTCGAGCGACAGGTTGTCGATGACACCCTTGCTCTTGCCGTAGTGGAAGCGGATGCGGTCGTAGTGAATCGCGCCCTTCTTCGCCGTCAGGGTGGGTGCGCCCGGCTTGTCGACGATGTCGTGCTGTTTGCTCATCATCTCCATGCCGTCATAGACTGTGCCGATATTCTCGAACAGCGCCGAGACTTCCCACATGATCCATTGCGACATGCCGTTGACGCGCATGGCAAGACCGATGGCGATGGCGATGGCGCCGACCGAGATCGCGCCGTTCAGCCAGAACCAGATCGATAGGCCCGAGATGACGAAGAGCGCAACGCAATTGTTCACGTAGACGAAGATGTGGAAGAGCGTCACCTTGCGCATCTGCTTGTGCACGGTCTGCAGGAACTCGTCCATGCCCTCTTTGGCATAGACCTCCTCGCGGCCCGCATGCGAAAACAGCTTGACCGTCGCGATATTCGTATAGCTGTCGACCACGCGGCCCGTCATCATCGAACGCGCATCCGCCTGCGCCGCCGCGATCTTGCGAAGCCGCGGCACGAAATAGGCGACGATGCTGATATAGACCGCGAGCCAGACGAGGATCGGGATCATCAGCCGCCAGTCCGCCGCCGCAATCACGATAATCATCGTCAGGAAGTAGGTGACGACATAGACGAAGACGTCGAGGATCTTCATCACCGTTTCGCGTACGGCAAGCGAGGTCTGCATCACCTTGGTGGCGACACGCCCGGCAAACTCGTTGGCGAAGAACGACATGCTGTGACGCAGCAGGAAGCGGTGCATCTGCCAGCGTGCGATCATCGGATAATTGCCGAGCATCATCTGGTGCATGATGAGCGAATCAAGCCCGGCCGTCAGCGGCAGGCCGACCAGCACCAGCGCCGCCATCCAGAAAAGCTTGTGGCCTTCTCTCTCCAGGAATGTGGCGCGGTCGGCATTGGTCAGCCAGTCGACGATGTCGCCGAGGAACTGGAAGAGCGCCACTTCGCCGATCGCGATCAGCGCGGTCAGCACGGCCATCAGGCCGAGCCAGGGCGCAGCCGGCTTGCTGTAATGCCAGCAAAAGGCGAAGAGACCTTTCGGCGGGGCGACAGGGTCCTCGCTTGGAAAGGGATTGAGTCGCTGTTCGAACCAGCCAAACATGAAATTGCTCCGAAACGTCAGCGTTCCGGCTCCCGGCTTCGCGCCATCCCAGCGCTATGCAAGCACATATGGGAACCGAACGTTTAAGGGGCGAGGCTGAGACAGCCGCACAATGGATCAAAAAAGGAAATTCAGGGAAGAAACCCGCACTATCGGCGGAAAATCGCACCGCTTGGCATCACGGCCGGGAGGCGCACATACAGCAAAATATTCATTCTGGCGCTCCTTGCTGGCGATTGAAGATATGCACCGATAACGCGAAAACGAGGAATTTTCCAGCCCTGTTGTGCCAAAAATTTCATCTCTTCGGGTCAAAACGCGCCCTGTTGCGCCGAAATCACAGTTGCATTAGGCCTTGAGCGGCGAAAGCAGAAAAACGGCGCATCATGACTTCACTCAGACTGGCACTCTATCAGCCGGATATAGCAGGCAATACCGGCACCATCCTGCGTCTTGCCGCCTGCCTTGGCTTCGCTGTCGATCTGATCGAGCCCGCCGGCTTCGACATCTCCGACCGCAACCTGAAACGGGCCGGCATGGACTATATCGCCGCCGCCGCCCTCACCCGCCATGTCAGTTGGGACCGCTTCGAGGCATGGCGTCTGACCACCGGCCGCCGCCTGATCCTCGCCTCGACCAAGGCCTCGGAGCGCTACACCGATTTTGCCTTCCGCCCGGACGATATCCTGCTCTTCGGTCGCGAAAGCGCCGGAGTGCCGGATCAGGTCCATGAAGCAGCCGATGCACGCATCCTAATCCCGATGGTCGAAGGCCAGCGCTCGATCAATGTCGCTATCTCGGCCGCCATGATCGTCGGCGAGGCGATGCGCCAGACTGCCTGGGTTTGAACGACATCAGACTGGCGGAGAATAAGCCGGCGCAATCGTAAATCAGCTCCGCATTGTCGGAAACTGACATTGCCAAGCCGTCAAACGGGTTTATATTTATTAGCCGAACAATAAAAACTGCTCCACGACCTTTAATATTCCAATGGTTTGAAAAGGTTTACTTAGTAAAACCACGCTCTCAGAACGTGAAAGAAGAATAAAATAACAAAATGGACGCTACAATCATCATGATCAACCTGTTCGGCGCCGTGGCTCTGCTGCTGTTCGGCCTCGCACAGGTGAAGGATGGCGTGTCCAGGGCCTTCGGCGCCCGCCTGAGAACAGGTCTGACGACCGGCACGCGCGGCAGCCTTCGTTCTTTCCTGTCAGGCCTCGTCGCGACCATCGCGCTACAGAGCTCCACAGCGACGGCGCTGATGACTGCCTCCTTCGTCGAGCGTGACTTGATCAAGCCGCGCATGGCGCAGATTGTCCTGCTCGGCGCCAATGTCGGCACTGCGATCACCGCCTGGATCGTGGCTACCGGCATCGAATGGCTCTCTCCTCTCCTGATTCTTGCCGGCATCGTGCTTTGCCGCGGCCGTTCCAGCACCAGCCAAGGCGGTGGCACTGCGCTGATCGGCATCGGTCTGATGCTGCTGTCGCTGCACCTCCTTGGCCTTGCGACGGAGCCGATGCGCACCTCCCCCGCCCTTGCCGCCTTCATCGGCCTGCTGAACGGCGCCCTGCCCGTGGCAATGATCGTCTCGGCAGCACTTGCCTCCGCGTCCTCGTCGAGCCTTGCGGTGGTGGTGCTCATCCTGTCGCTTGCCTCGGCCGGCGTGGTCTCCGCCGAACTCGTCATCGTGCTCGTCCTCGGCGCCAATCTCGGCGGCGCAATACCACCTGTTGTCGCGACATTGTCCGGCCCGGTTTCGGCGCGGCGCGTCACTCTCGGCAATCTCGCCGTCCGCGCGCTCGGCTGTCTCATCGTCCTGCCGTTGGCGGGATATGGCGCCGAACTCATTCAGATGCTGCCCTTCGGCCCCGCCAAGCTGCCGGTCGACGCGCATCTTGCCTTCAACCTTCTGCTGGCAGCAGTTGCCTGGCCATTCTCCCGGCCGCTCGCCACCCTGATGACGCGGCTGGTGCCGGATCAAGCCGAGCCTGAGAGCGCCCCGAAATATCTGGATGCGCAGGAGCTTGCGACGCCGGTCGTTGCCCTTGCCAGCGCCACCCGCGAAGTGCTCGGCGTCGGAGATCTCATCGAGCGCATGCTGATCCGGGTCTCCGAAGGCTTCGAGCAGGGTGATGCATCCAAGCTTGCCGAGATTCCGGCTCTCGAAGAGCGCGTCGACCGGCTGCAGCAGGCGGTGAAGGTCTATCTTTCAAAGCTCGGCCGCGAGGGGCTCAGCGACGAAAACGCCCGCCGTTCGATCGTCGTCATCGATTACGCAATCAATCTCGAACATATGGGCGACATCATCGAGAAGGGCCTGGCGGAGCAGGTGGCGAAGAAGATCTCCCTTGGCCTGAAATTTTCCGAGGACGGTCATCAGGAACTGCGAAAGCTGTTCGATCTGACGATCGACAATCTGCGCGTCGCCCAGACGATCTTGGTCACCCGCGATTTCAATCTCGCCCGTCAGATGATGGAAGTAAAAGTCGAGGTGCGCCGGATGGAAAAGCAGTCGGCCAAGCGCCACCTCGAACGTCTGCGCGACGGCCGTGCCGACAGCCTGCAGACCAGTTCGCTGCACCTCGACATGCTGCGCGACCTGAAGCGCATCAACGCCCACATCGTGTCCGTGGCGCATCCGATCATGGATGAAAACGGCCTCTTGATCGAAAGCCGCGTGCGGGCAACCGCAAAGTAACGGTCAGTCCGCCGAAGGCAGACGGCGCATGGTGAATTCGATCTGGTCGCCGTCGAGCTGGCGCCAGCTTTCCACCTCGGTCCAGTAGGCGGCTTTCGGATATTCGTCGAACCATTCGCGCGCCTTTGCGCGTGCGTCCATGAGGCCGAGACAATATGTCTCACGCACGAAGTGGTCTTTCTTGCGCGGAGGATTTTCCGCCCGATGTCTTGCTATCCTGCGCTTCAGGCCGTCGAAGGACGGAGGCCCTGGAACTTTTTTCATCAAACCTACCTCCTAGTAAAAGGTAATATCGAAATTCTCGATTTGCGAGTCGAATCTTGGAAGCGCTACCGGTGCTTGGCCACGCTTGGCGAGATGCGGCACCAACTGCTAATCGTGGCTGCAATGAAGAATGAGCGAGTCGCCTCCGAAGGAGATGTCGACCGTCGGAGGCGTAAATGGAAAGACCGGAACTGCCGATCGGCTTGCCTGACGATATCGAAGAGAAGAAGGCTGCTGCCCGCAATTGGTTCGAGGGATTGCGCGATACGATCTGCGCCTCCTTCGAAGCCATCGAGGATGAGTTGGAAGGTCCGCTCTCCGATCAGGACCCCGGCCGCTTCGTCGCCAAGGACTGGTCGCGCGAAAACGGCGCCGGCGGCGGTGGCCGGATGTCGATGATGGAAGGCCGCGTCTTCGAAAAGGTCGGCGTCCATACCTCCACCGTCTACGGCGAATTCGCCCCGGATTTCCGCGGCCAGATACCCGGCGCCAAGGACGATCCGCGTTTCTGGGCCTCAGGCATCTCGCTGATCGCCCATCCCGTGAACCCCAACGTTCCGGCGGTGCATATGAACACCCGCATGGTCGTCACCACCAGCCGCTGGTTCGGCGGCGGGGCCGATCTGACGCCGGTGCTGTCGCGCCGCCGCACGCAGGAGGACGAGGACAGTCAGCTCTTCCACAAGGCCATGGAGATCGCCTGCCGCAATCATGCCGTCGCCGATTACGATGCCTACAAGGCTTGGTGCGACGAATATTTCTTCCTGAAACACCGCAACGAGGCCCGCGGCATCGGCGGCATATTCTACGACTGGCTGCATTCAAGCGAGGAAACCGGCGGCTGGGACGCCGATTTCGCGTTCACACGTGATGTCGGCCGGGCCTTCGCCATGGTCTACCCGAAAATCGTCCGCTCCAACTTCAACAAATTGTGGACAGAGGCCGATCGTGACGAACAATTGATCCGCCGGGGGCGCTACGTCGAATTCAATCTGCTGTATGATCGCGGCACGATCTTCGGCCTGAAAACCGGCGGCAATGTTGAATCCATTCTCTCATCGCTGCCCCCTGTCGTGCGCTGGCCATGAAACTGTGATATCTCGTCGATAAATTCGAGTTGATAGACCTTCACGAAAATTCAGTGTGTCCTAACTTATATGTATGTGCATAACAATCGGAGGAGGATTGTCATGACGATACAAAGCGGCTCGCCAGCGTCCACGGATGTCCAGGAAACATCCCGCACGATCGACACGTCCGAGTTTCTGACGCGCATCGCGGAGAAACTGCGGGCCAAGAGCGGCTCGGATCTGCCGCTGTCCTGCTTCATCGAGCAGGTCAAGCTGCAACTGGCCGGCGGAAAGTCGCCGGAGCAGCTGCAGAACGAGGCAGCGGCCGCAAACAGCAACATGCCCGCCCACCTTTTGGATACCTACAGAGCTTGGGCGATGCCCGACTGACATGGCTTTTACTGGCCGGCATATCGATGCCGGCCGGGAACCTTCCCTCCCCCCGCACATTCATAAATCGCGTAAGATCGCGATCGTCGTTGTGTTTCGAACAGAGGAGAAGACCATGCGACTTTTCGAATGCGGCACTCTCGTTCCGGGCTGCGCCTGGCATACACGGGCGGATAGCGACGCCGAGGTGGTCCGCCGTGCCGTCGAGCACCTGAAAAATGCTCACGGCGAAACCACGATCCGCGAGAACATGGTGGATAATATCAAGGCTCGCATTCGCGACGAGGTGAACGCAGCCTGATTATTGCACGCGTTCCTGCAGCCGGGCGAGCAGCGCCGCCCGGTCGGAAACGAAGTTTTCCTCCACCCACTGGTTTTCAAGACCGGCAAGCAGCTCGCCGACGCGCGGGCCGGACGCGATTCCTGCCGAAATCACGTCGCCGCCATTCAGCGGAAACCGTGGCTTCTTCCAATGCATTGCCCTGTCCAGCAGCTTGACAAGCCGCGCCGACCGCGCCATTTCGTCGAAATCGCTTTCAGCCTTGCCGCGCGCAACCGCAAGCGCCAGCTTCAGCCGTGTCGTGATGCCGTTGGCACCGTTCCGGTAAAGCAGCCGTTCGAAGGCGGCTGACGACATGTCGTCATTGACTGGCGCTGCCATTGCCCAGGCCTTGAGTGTGGCCGCTTCCGCATTCGAGAGCTTGAGCCGGGCCGCAAGCGCCTCCATGCGCACCGCATCGGGCGGCACGATCGCCGCAAGACGCAGCAGCGGATCGGGCGTCCAGCCGAGCGCCTTTTCGGTGGTGATCAGCGAAGGGATCGCATCGATCCCCCATCGTTCCGATTCCGGCAGGATTTCCGTCAGCACTGCCACCTGCCGCATCCAGAGCAGCGCCCGGCCGGGATCGTCGGCGCCAAGCAGCTTTCGCAGTTCAGACCAGACGCGTTCTGCCGAAAGCGTCGTCAGTTTCGAACGCGCGAGGGAACACGCCTTCAGCCCCTCTGCATCCGGCCGCCCGGAACCGTAATAGGCAAAGAAGCGGAAAAAGCGCAGGATACGCAAATGATCCTCGGCAATACGCCTTGCGGCATCGCCGATGAAGCGGATGTTACGCGTCTCAATGTCGGCAAGTCCGCCAACGAGATCCACCACCTCGCCCTTTGCATCGGCATAAAGCGCGTTGATCGTCAGATCCCGCCGCTCGGCGTCTGCCTTCCAGTCGGTGCTGAAGGCAACCTTGGCATGGCGCCCGTCTGTCTCGATGTCGGTGCGAAGCGTCGTCACCTCGAAGGGCTTACCGTCGATGACCAGCGTCACCGTGCCGTGCTCCAGGCCGGTTGGGACCGCCTTGATGCCGGCCGCCGCCGCCCGCTCCATCACCTTCTCCGGCCTGAGTGTCGTCGCTATGTCGACATCATTGACCGGCAGGCCCATCAGGCTGTTGCGCACCGCTCCGCCAACCACCCGCCCTTCCCCGCCATCGGCGTTGAGAAGCGCTAAGATCCGGCCGAGGGCCGGGTCGCGGAACCATGCTTGGTCGGCGATGCCGGTCATGCATAAAGCCTTTCGTAAAGCGTGCGGACGATGCCGGCGGTGATGCCCCAGATCATTCTGGTTTCATAAGGCACGCGATAGAAATGCCGATCGATGCCGTCGATGACACGTCTGTCGCGGGTGTGATTGGCAGGATCCATCAGGAAGGAAAGCGGCACCTCGAACACGTCGTCCACCTCGGTCGGGTTCAGCGTCAGCGCAAAGCCCGGCGAGACGACGCCGAGCACCGGCGTAATGCGGAAGCCCGTCGAGGCAAGGTAATTCGGCAGCCGCCCGACGGTTTCGACGAAGGAACCGGCCAGGCCGATCTCCTCCTCCGTCTCGCGGATCGCCGCCATTTCGGGCGAGATATCGGCAGGATCGATCGAGCCGCCGGGAAAGGCGATCTGCCCGGAATGTTTGCGCAGCGTCGCCGTGCGCTTGGTGAAGATCACATGCGCTTCCTCGCCGTCGTCGACGACGGGCACGAGCACGGCGGCGTCGCGCAGTTTGAAGGTCTCGACCTCGGCGACGATATCGGGATTGAGGATGTGGTCCCCGTGATCGCGCCAGGCATGATCGACCGGCCCACCATTCTGGTTGAGCGCGCGGCGGCGGAATTCGGCTGCGGAAAACAGCGGATAACGTTGGGTAATCGCATCATTCATCGGGAAAGCGTATCCAGTTCATCGGCCGGCATCATCGCAAAGACCTGTCCTGCGGAGCGGACGGCAAACATCGCCCGCCCCTCCACGTCGAGCACCTCGCCGAGTGCCGCCAGTTCATACATCACCGCACGCGACACCAGCGCCTCCAGCCGCCCGCGCACATGCAGATAGGGTTTCAGTTCGGCATTCTTGCCCGCAATGGCAAAGCGCAGCCGATGCTCTCCTCCCGCCTCCACGACATCGCCGACATTGGTGCGGAAGGTCAGCACCTGTTGGCCCTGCCCCTCCGTCACGCTCATCTCCACGGCGATGAACGGCGCGTCGATGACCCTTATACCGACCTTTTCCACAGGAGTTACGAGATAGGTCTTCTGGTCGTCGTCTTTTCTTAAAACCGTCGAGAACAGCCGCACCAGCGCCGGTCGGCCGATCGGCGTGCCCATGTAGAACCAGGTACCGTCCGCCCGGATTTCCATGTCGATATCGCCGCAGAAAGGCGGATTCCACCGCTCGACCGGCGGTAATCCTCGTTTTTTGCCAGCATTTTCCTGAGACGCGCGCGAAATCAGTGCGGCAAGTCCCGCCGCATCCGCCTGTCCGCTGATTTCCTCGGCTGCCATTCTTCCGTCCCGGTTTGTCCTTAACGAAGTAAAGTCACGAGATAGTCATTCGCAACGAACTTGTCAGCCCGCCACATCTCCATAACTCTATCGGGCATGAGGCACATGTATAAGTCCGCCGATTCGCTGCCGAATGATTTCAGCCGTTGGAGATACGCATGGGTATGATGAAGACCGAAGCCAGCCTCGATGAAAAGGCGATCGTCGCCGCCGCCGAAAAGGCGCTCTCCGATATCGCCGCCATCCGCGGTGAAGTCTCGAAAGTAATCTTCGGTCAGGAAAGCGTCGTCGAGAATACCATTCTCGCCGTGCTGTCAGGCGGCCATGCCCTGCTCGTCGGCGTTCCCGGCCTTGCCAAGACCAGACTGGTGACGACGCTCGGCGAGGTGCTCGGCCTTGCCGCCAACCGCATCCAATTCACGCCTGATCTGATGCCCTCGGATATTCTCGGCTCCGAGGTGATGGACCAGGACGACAGTGGACGCCGCTCCTTCCGTTTCGTTAAGGGCCCGGTCTTCGCCCAGCTCCTGATGGCCGACGAGATCAACCGTGCCTCGCCGCGTACCCAGTCGGCCCTTCTGCAATCCATGCAGGAATACCATATCACAATCGCCGGCCAGCGTTATGACCTGCCGGCGCCCTTCCATGTGCTTGCCACCCAGAACCCGCTCGAGCAGGAAGGCACCTACCCCCTGCCCGAAGCCCAGCTCGACCGCTTCCTGCTGCAGGTCGACGTCAATTATCCCGAACTCGCCGCCGAGCGCCAGATCCTGCTTGAGACGACGGGCCTGGGCGAAACCCGGCCGGAAGCCATCATCGATGCGCAGAGGCTGCTCGAGATCCAGACCCTGGTGCGCCAGATGCCGGTGAGCGACACGGTCGTGGATGCCATCCTGGCGCTGGTGCGTTCCGCCCGCCCAGGACAGGGCAATGCCTCGACCGACAAGAATGTCGCCTGGGGCCCCGGCCCGCGCGCCGGCCAGGCGATGATGCTCTGCGCGCGTGCCCGCGCGCTCTACGAAGGCCGTCTCGCCCCGTCTCTGGACGATATCTTCGCGCTCGCCGAACCCATTCTTCAGCACCGCATGGCGCTGACTTTCGCCGCCCGCGCCGAAGGCATGTCGGTGCGTGACGTCATCGCCGGACTGGTCAAGCAGGCAAAGGGATAAGGAAGCCGGACGCGTGGCATCTATCGGACAGATCGTCAATCCGACACCCGGCAGCGATGCCCTTTCCCGCGCCAGGCAGCGGGCCGCCCTGGTGCCGGACTGCCTGGTGGAAGCCAAGCGCATCGCCAACACGGTGATCGCCGGCTGGCATGGCCGCCGCAAGCGCGGCATCGGCGAGAATTTCTGGCAGTTCCGTCCCTATGCCGAGGGCGAGAGCCTGTCGCGCATCGATTGGCGTCGCTCCGCCCGCGACGATCATACCTATGTGCGCGAGCGCGAATGGGAGGCAGCGCATACGATCTGGCTCTGGTGCGACATGTCCCCCTCGATGATGTACAAGTCGAGCTATGGCAGCGTCTCCAAGGAAAGCCGCGCGCTGGTCATCATGCTGGCGCTTGCCGAGATCCTCGCCCGCTCCGGCGAGCGCATCGGCTGCCCCGGCATCATGGAACCCGCCTCCGCCCGTAACGCCGCCGAACGCCTCGCAGCCGCTCTCATGCACACGCCGCTGACCGGCGGCCTGCCGGAAACGGCGATGATCCGCGGCTGGAGCGACCTCGTCCTTATCGGCGATTTCCTCGACGATGCGCCGGCAATCATGGAACGGCTTGGCCCGCTTGCCCGCCGTGGCCTGCGCGGCCACGTGGTCGAGATATCAGATCCCGCCGAAGAGATATTCCCCTATAGCGGCCGCACCGAATTCACCGATCCCGAGAGCGGCGCCAAGCTTATCTCCGGCCGCGCCGAACATATCCGCGAGGCCTATCGCAACGCCTACCTCGCTCGCAGGGACAGCCTCGGCCAGTCGCTGCGCCATCTCGGCTGGACCTTCGCGAGCCACCGCACCGATCACCTTGCGTCGGAGGCGCTGGTCGCGGTGCACATGTATCTGTCCGGCATGCCGGCCAAGGCTACGCATGGAGGGCAGCTATGAACGCCCTTCCCTTCGCTTTCGCCTATCCCGCCATTCTCGGCGCGCTCCTTGCCTTGCCCGTCATCTGGTGGCTGCTGCGGCTGACGCCGCCACGTCCGAAGACCGAAGTCTTTCCGCCGCTGAAAATTCTAGCCTCGGTGCTGAAGCGCGAGGAGACGCCGGCGCAAAGCCCGTGGTGGCTGACGCTGCTGCGCATGCTGCTCGCTGCCGCCATCATCCTTGCGATCGCCGATCCGGTTTTCAATCCACGCACCAGTTCACTCGCATCAGGTGGCCCACTCGTCCTCTTCGTCGACAACAGCTGGGCGTCGGCACCCGACTGGGAGCGCCGCATCCAGACCGCCGACGCATTGATAGACGATGCCGAATCCGCCGGCACGCCAGTGTCGATCGCCTTCACCGCCGATCCGACCAACGACGCCGTGCCCGGCACCGCCGCTGCCGCCCGCGACAAGCTGCGCGCCGCCGAGCCACGACCGCTTGTGCCGGACCGCGAACGCGCCTTCCAGGCGCTGCGCGCCGCGCTGAACGGCATCAAGCCCGGTACCATCGCCTTCCTGACCGACGGCGCCGCCGCCAAGCCCGACGACGCGACCGTGCGCAGGCTCGCCGAACTCCAGCCCGCCGATCTGCGCCTGATCGAGGGCGATGCCGCGCGGACAGTCGCGATCACGGCGGCCAACAATGCGGCGGATGCCATGACCGTCAAGGTCACGCGGCTCAACAGTGCGCAGGCCGCATCGGTAGCGCTGAACGCCGTCGATACCCAGGGGCGCTCGATCGCCAATGGCAGGGCGGACTTCCGCCCCGGCCAGAGCGTTGCGACCAGTTCGATCACCGCCCCCTTCGAGATGCGCAACGATTTCGCGCGCGTCAGCGTCGATAATGGCGTGACGGCAGGCGCCGTCCACCTTCTCGACGACGCATTCAAGCGCCGCCGCGTCGTCTTGCTGTCAGGTGAAGGAGGGGACGAGTTCCAGCCGCTGCTCTCGCCGCTCTATTACATCCAGCGGGCGCTGCAACCCTATGCGGATCTGATCCAACCTGCCGATTCTGATCTTTCGGTCGCAATACCAAAACTTCTCGCCAGCAATCCCTCGATCATTATCATGGCCGATATCGGCCGGCTGCCGGAGGAGACCTACGAGCCTTTGACGCGCTGGATATCGAATGGCGGCATGCTCCTGCGTTTTGCCGGCCCGCGCATGGCGGCAGCCCCTGCGGACGATCCGCTGATCCCTGTCATCCTGCGTCAGGGAGAACGGGCGCTGGGCGGCACCTTGTCCTGGAGCGAGCCGCAGTCGCTGGCCGAATTTCCGGGTATCGGGCCTTTCGCCGGCATAGCGCGTCCCGCCGATGTCGTCGTCAAGCGGCAGGTGCTTGCCGAACCAACGCCCGATCTTGCCGAACGCACCTGGGCAAGCCTGGCTGACGGCACGCCGCTCGTCACGATGAAGCAGCTCGCCTCCGGCCAGATCGTGCTGTTTCACGTCACCGCGGAAGCAACTTGGTCCGATCTGCCGATCTCCGGCACTTTCGTCGACATGCTGCGTCACCTCCTGCAGATATCGCGCTCGGGCGGCGTGACATCGGAGGCGCGCGGCAATGTGCGTGTCTCCGAAACTCTGCCGCCATTCCGCATGCTGACGGCCAAGGGCACGCTCGTCTCCGAGACGGGATCGGCGCGGCCGCTCATTCCACAGGCCGGAGTCGAACCGACGGCAAATTTCGACAACCCTCCGGGGCTCTACGGTTCGGAGGATGGTTTCACCTCTTTGAACGTGCTGCCCGAGAACGCCGAGTTGAAGCCACTCGACACAACAGGAACCAATGCCGTGCGCGAAGGCCTGGTCGGCGGCGAAAGCTGGTCGGCAAAACCTGCGCTCTTTCTCGCCGCCTTCCTGCTGCTCTTGGCCGATAGCCTGATCGTCCTCTTCATGAATGGCGCGTTCTCGCGATTGCGCCCGGCTGTCCGCACCGCCGCGATGATCGCGGTCGCCGTCGGCGCCAGCTTCCTCATGCAACCAGGCACGCTTCACGCCGACGACTCCAAGCCCGGCGACGACATCATCCTGCAGAGGCTTGACAACACCCATCTCGCCTATGTCGTCACCGGCGAACAGGATGTGGACAATATTTCCGAGCGTGGTCTCGAGGGACTGACCCAGTTCCTGACGTTTCGCACGACGCTGGAGCCGGCACCGCCCGTCGGCATCGACCTCACCAAAGACGAGCTCTCCTTCTATCCGATCATCTACTGGCCGGTGTCGGCAACGGCGCCGATGCCATCGTCGGCGGCAATTAGCCGCATCGATGCCTATATGCGCAATGGCGGCACCGTGCTTTTTGATACGCGCGATCAGATCAGCGCGTTGGACAATGGCGGCAATGTCAGCGCCAACGGTGAGAGGCTGCAGGCGATCCTCGCCAATCTCGACATCCCGGCGCTCGAGCCGGTACCATCAGATCACGTGCTGACGAAATCCTTCTATCTCCTGTCGAGCTTTCCCGGTCGTTATGCCGGCAGTCCTCTCTGGATCGAGGCCCGGCAAGGCGGTCAGGGGCCGAGCGAAAAATCGGCGGCGACGGCCGACGGCGTTTCGCCGATCCTGATCACCGGCAATGATTTCGCCGGCGCCTGGGCGATCGACGAGAACGGCGTACCGATAATGCCGACCGTGCCGTCGGATGAAACGCAGCGCGAATATGCCTACCGTTCCGGCGTCAACATCATGATGTACATGCTGACCGGCAACTACAAGACCGACCAGGTCCATGTTCCCGACCTCCTCGAACGGTTAGGACAATGAGATGACATTCGACTTTTCGCCCTTCCTGCCCTGGTCGGTTCTGGCTGCATTGGCTGTCGTCAGCGCCGTTATCGCCGCCCTCGCGATCTGGCGCGGTATTCGTGGCGCCTGGATCAGAACACTGGCAGCGCTCGCCATGCTGACCGCGCTTGCCAATCCTGTGCTGCTGCAGGAAGATCGGGATCAGTTGTCGACGATCGTTCCCGTTCTTGTCGATCGAAGCCAGAGCCAGCAGACACCCGATCGCGTCAAGATGACCGACGATGCGCTTGCGGCCTTGAAGGGACAGCTCGCCCGCTTCCCCCAGATAGAGCCCCGCTTCGTCGATGTCGAAGGCGACGTCAATTCCGACGTGCCCTCCACGCGCCTGTTCGACGCGCTGTCGGCCAACATTGCCGATGTCCCGCCCGCCCGTATCGGCGCCGCCATCATGCTGACTGACGGTGAAGTCCATGATGTTCCGGGCGCCAATCAGGCGCTCGGTTTCGACGCGCCGATCCATGGCCTCGTAACCGGCAAGGCCAACGAATTCGATCGCCGCATCGAAGTCATCAAAGGGCCGCGCTTCGGCATCGTCAACGAAGAGCAGCAGGTCGTTTTGCGCGTCTTCGACGACGGCCCGAGCCCCGGCGGCATGGCTGATGTCACGGTGAAGCTGAATGGTGACGAGATCGCCACCCTGCAGGCGACACCCGGGCAGGATACGCCGTTCTCCTTCAAGGTCCCGGGTGGCGGCAGCAATGTGCTCGAATTCTCGGTCGCGGCACTTCCCGGCGAAGTCACCACCGCCAACAACCGCGCCGTCCATGTCATCGACGGCATCCGCCAGAATCTCCGCGTCCTGCTCGTCTCCGGCGAGCCGCATGCAGGCGAGCGCGCCTGGCGCAACCTGCTGAAATCCGATGCCTCGGTCGATCTCGTCCACTTCACCATCCTGCGTCCGCCGGAAAAACAGGACGGCACACCGATCAACGAGCTGTCGCTGATCGCCTTCCCGACGCGCGAGCTCTTCGTCGACAAGATCAAGGACTTCGACCTGATCATCTTCGACCGCTATCAGCACCGCGGCGTGCTGCCGCTGCTCTACTACGATTACATCGCGCAATATGTCGACAATGGCGGCGCGCTGCTGATCGCCGCCGGTCCCGAGCATGCAGGCCCCGATTCGATTGCCTTGACGCCGCTTTCCTCGGTTCTGCCGGCAACGCCCACCGGAGAAATGATCGAGAAGGCCTTTTATCCCCGCCTCTCCGAGGAAGGCCGCAAACACCCCGTCACGCGCGGCCTTGACGGCTCGGGTGAGGATCCGCCGCATTGGGGCCGCTGGTTCCGCAGTGTCGATGTCGACCGGCCGCAGGGCGAGACGATCATGCTCGGCGCCGACAACCACCCGCTGCTGGTGCTGAACCGCGCCGGTCAGGGCCGCGTCGCCATGCTGCTTTCCGATCAGGGCTGGCTCTGGGCGCGTGGCTTCGAAGGCGGCGGTCCGAACGTTTCGCTCTATCGCCGTATCGCCCATTGGCTGATGAAGGAGCCGGCGCTCGAAGAAGAAGCGCTGACGGCGCGCGCCTCCGGCCGGACCCTTGAAGTCACCCGCCAGACGATCGGCGACAATCCCGGCAACGCCACCGTACGTTATCCCTCCGGCAAGACAGAAACCCTGCCGCTGACCCAGTCGGAACCCGGGCTCTACAAGGCCGAGAAGAGGATGGACGAAATCGGCCTCTTCGAAATCCGCAACGGCAGGCTCTCGACGCTTGTCCATATCGGCGCCGTCGACGCACCGGAATTCAAGGCGATGATCTCTACGACCGATCTACTGCAGCCGGTCGCCGACAGAAGCAAGGGTCTCGTCGCCCGCGCCTCCAACGAAAATGGCGCGATCTCCGTGCCGCCGATCCTGCCGGTGCGCGGCCAGGTCCGCGTCTCCGACAACGATCGCATGATGATCCGCATGACCAACGAGACTGTTTTGAAGGGCATCAACACGCTGCCGCTTTTTGCCGGTTTCGCCGGCGTCGGCATCCTGCTGCTCGCCTTCGGCGCCATGTGGTGGCGCGAAGGACGCTAATCTCATTCCGGAATTCGAGCTCACCGCCTCGCCCTCGCCGGAGCAACTGGCGGTGATCACCGATGCGCTCTCGGCCTTCAACAACGCCGATGTCGGCCCAAGTCTTCGGCGAGTTTCAGGACTTTCCGGAAGGCCGCACCTGGGCTTTCTCAGGAGAATCCTCTAGATATTGAGATTCTTTGTGCAAATTCGAGTTCACCCTCGTCGAAAGTATGGAACTTGCGATCTTTGGGTTGCACAAGCGTGGTGCTAGCGCTTGCCTCCTGGTCGAACACACCATCGACTATGTAGACTGCAACGGCCACACGAGGCACTCGCCATGAAGTCCCGGCCAAGCTCTGCGACCACTCCTCACGGGTTTATGCCGGTCTGCCGGAGGTCAATTATCCCTTCCACGGCAGGGACGTGCTCGGGATAGGCGAATACTTCCGGGATGCTGCGACTTGGGTGGATTGGAGAGGTATTCCGACGGAGCGATACAGCCTTGAGATTTGGCCGTATGTCCGCCATAAACGTTGTTGCTTCGATGTCGACCGCTCAAATTGCAGCTGGTAAAGCCTGGCGCTTCACCCGCACGAGTTTGCCGGCTGCGATGGCGATCGCGGCGGCGGCGAAGGAAAACAGGGCGCCCATTTTGGCGGCGTCCTGCACCGGCCCCGGCGGAAAGGCCACACCCGCCACAAACAGCGAAACCGTAAAGCCGATAGCCGCCACACAACCGAGCACGAGCAGATCTGACATGCGCATACCGACGGGCAGACCAAAGCCGAGCGGGCGAGCCGCGATCCAGCCCATGGCAGCGATACCGAGCGGCTTGCCGATGACCAAGCCCAGGAAGACCAGCCACGTTGCCTCGCCGATGGCCGAAAACTCCACCCCGGCATTGGCAAGTCCGAACAGAAAAAGGATGGCTTCGACAGGCGACTTCAACCTGTGCTCGATGGTATTCAGGAGGTCCGTCTGATGTTCCTCCTCCTCCGCAAAGAAGCCGAACTCGACGTCGGAATGCGGGATCGCAGGGATGATTGGCAACAGGCCGAGCGCGGGATGGATGCCGGCTTGGTGAAAGCCGTACCAACTGGCAGCTCCCGCAATCAGATAGGGCCAGAAGGACAGTTTTTGCAGAACGAAGGTGGATGCCGGAAGGGCAGGACGCGACGCATCGAGCATGCGCGGAAGCCGGTTGGCAAGGAACCAGACGGCAATCGCTGCGCCAAATGAGAGCAGGAGCCATGCTGGTGCGAGATCGCCCTGTGGGTAAAAGATCGCGAGGATCACAAGACCTGCCGCATCGTCGGCAATGGCAAGCAGGAGCAGGAACATCACCGCGGGGTGACCGGCGCCGAAGACAAGCCGACCGACGAGGTAGGAAAAGGCGATGTCGGTGGCCGTCGGGATTGCCCAGCCATTGGCGAGCAGCGCGAACTTGCCGAGAGCGGCCGCGCCTAGAAGATAGACCGTCACGGGACCAAGCATTCCGCCCATCGTTGCAATCAGCGGGGTCACTGCTTTCTTGCCCCTGAGCGATCCGTCCGGCAAGGCGATGGCTTCCCAAACTTCCTTTCCCGCTATCGCGAAAAAAAGAGCCATTAACATGTCATTGATCAGATAATGGATGGTCAGCGTCCTGTGTCCGTGGCCTTCGGGATCTATGTGCAAATGGCCGACAGGTGCGTTTTCCCAGAGGGTAAATTCGACAAGCGCGTGATAGCTTTCCGGCGAGATATTTGCCCAGATCAGCGCCACACCCGCGCCGATAATCAGAAGCAGCGAATATTCACTCAAGAATTTCCACGCGCGATACATGCAGTTCTCCTGGCCGGCTTCGTCTCCGGCGTTGGCGATCGCCATGCCGCCAGCAGTTGAAGACTATTTCCTGTCGTGAAACCACCCGCCGGATAGTCGGCGGGTGGATGGTGACGATGGTATCAGGCCCTGGCGGGGTTCAGCCCTGCGCTGGCAACCGGAGATGCCGATACCTCGTGCCAAATCTCGGCGTCGATTTTTCCTGCAAGCTCCGGATACATGTTCGGATCGAAGACCGGTGTTTTTGAGCGGTTCTGCTCGAAGTAATCACGTGTCAGTTTGATGACCAATGGCGACATCAGGCAAATCGCCACGAGGTTGATTGCCGCCATCAGGCCCATCGATGCATCGGCCGCGTCGAACACCGTGGTGGCGCTCTCGTAGGAACCCCAGAGGACCATGAGAAGCAAGCCGATGCGAGCGCACATTAGGCCCGCCTTGGAGTCGAGCCCCAGATAGACCAGCGCATTCTCGGCATAGGAGTAGTTGCCGAGCACCGAGGTCCAGGCGAAGAAGAAGATTGCGATGGCGATAAAATAATGCCCCGCACCGCCGATATGCGCAGTCATGGCAGCCTGGGTCAGCGGTGTACCGGTCAGTTCACCTCCTGGAACCAGGGCGCCGGACAGGACGATCATCAGCCCCGTAGCGGTGCAGATCAGCAGCGTATCGATGAAGACGCCGAGCGCCTGCACCATACCTTGCGAGGACGGGTGGTGCGGATTGGGCGTAGCGGCCGCGGCAATGTTCGGCGCCGAACCCATGCCGGCTTCGTTCGAGAAAAGGCCTCGCTTGACACCGTTCAGCATGGCGCCAGCGATACCGCCAACCGCCTGTTCTAAGCCAAAGGCGCTCTTGACGATAAGAGCGAGTGCTGCCGGCACATCGGCGATGTTGACGATCAGCACATAGAGCGCAACGCCGAGATAGGCGACCGCCATGAACGGCACGACATATTCGGCACAACGCGCGATCTGCTTGATGCCGCCAAAGATGACCACGCCGGAAATGACGGCAATCACGACACCGACGCCGAGCTTCGGCACGCCGAACGCACCGTTCATCGCCTCGGCAATAGAGTTGGCCTGCACCGCGTTGAAGACAAGTCCAAATACCAAGAGAAGGCATACTGCGAAAATTGCGGCCGCCCAGGGCGCATTCAACCCGCGCGCGATATAGAAAGCAGGACCGCCCCGGTATTCACCAGTTTGACCACGCACCTTGAACAATTGCGCTAGCGTACTTTCGGCATAAGCAGTGGCCATCCCGAGCGCCGCAACGACCCACATCCAGAAAAGCGCACCAGGCCCACCGAGCGTCATTGCCACGGCGACGCCCGCCAGGTTGCCAGTTCCGACGCGCGAGGCGAGGCTCGTGCAGAGCGCCTGAAACGGCGTGATGCCCGCTGCGTCCGTTTCCGGCGCCCGCATGACGACGCGGATGAACTCCGGAAAGTGGCGCAGTTGCAGGAAGCCCAAGCGGACGGTGAAATATACCCCCACCGCAAGCAACCCGTAGATGAGGACATAGCCCCAAAAGAAGGTATTGAGGAAGCTTATGATTGTCGTCATGCCAGTGTTCTCCTGTTGCTTTTGATGGAATGGCATTGCGGCCTGGGAATGCGTGATTATCCTTGTCGGCGGTGCCGGGTCTCCAGCGCTTCTGCTGTCATTCGATCGGCCGATCGTTCGGTGCATTGAACAGTTCGACCAGACGATTGGAGATAGGCCAGTTGAGGTTCATGCCTTTCGGCGGAATTGGCTGCGTGAACCATTTATCATAGAGAGTGCGCGCCTCACCGGAGGCCATCAGTGTCGCGATCGCCCTGTCGACCAGCGCTTTGAACGGCGCATCGTCCCTGCGCATGGTGCAGGCGTAGGCTTCGAGCGCGAGCGGCGTTCCGGTGACGATCCAGTCATCCGGTTCTCTCGCCTTGGCGCGTTCACCATAGAGCAGCGCATCGTCCATCACGAAGGCCGCGACGGTCCCTGCTTCGAGCTGCTGGAACGCCACGTCGTGTTCCTTCGCGGCGGTGATGACCATGCCTGCCGAATGCTCTTCGTTGAACCTGTGCAGCGAACGCTCGGCGGTTGTTCCCGCCGTGATGACGACCCGCCGCCCAGCAAGATCACCAAAATCCTTTATTCCGGCATCCTTGTGCGACAGGATGCGCGTGCCAATGACGAAAATGGTGTTGGAGAAAGCGACTTTCTGTTCGCGATCAACGGTATGACTTGTCGAACTGCACTCGATATCGATGGTGCCGTTTATCAGCAAAGGGATCCAGTTCTGCGAAGTGATAGGCGCCAGCGCGATGGTCAGCGACTGCAGTTTTAGTTCATTCTGAACGGCGGCGACGATATTCAGCATGATGTCTTGCGAATACCCGACCACGCGCCGTCGGTCGGCATGGTAGGAAAACGGCACGGACGACACGCGCTGACCGATCCGGATCGTTGAAGTCGCGGCGATCCGCTTTAGCGTCGCAGTTTCATCGGCATAGGCGGTGCACGCCATGCCAGCGACCAAAGCGGCTGCAAGGGCTGCCATGCAAGACTTCCCCATCGTACCCCCACTGTTCACGATCGATATGACGTCAGGTGACAGGCGACGCGCATATCGGTTGCCTGAGACCCTTTGGCGGTCTCTATTTGTGCAGTTTGCCACGATGCCGAATTTTGTTGCATCACAAAAAAGACTTACGTTAGGAAAATTTTAATAGATTGAAATTGCATTATTATTGCTCATAGCGACCGAATTTTCGTTCGGGCATCCGAATATCGCATCGGTTTTTTGTTCGGGCATCCGAACGCGGCAGAGACCGCCGCCTGGTGCCGCCTACTCCGAAATCTTGTATTTGCGGATTTTGTCGTGCAGTGTCGCCTTCGGCACCTTGAGGGCACGGGCCGTCTGCGCAAGGCTACCGCCGAAGCGTCGGAGTTCGGCGGCGATCAGATTGCGCTCGAAGTCGCTGACCCATTCGGCGAGCGATTGCGATGAAGCCTGTTCGGCAAGCGCCGGATCGGAAAGACCATGCCATGCAACACCAAGGACAAGACAATCTGCGACGGTCTGCAATTCGCGGACGTTCCCGGGCCAGGAATAGGCCATGAGTCGGTTCATCTGTTCGGTCGTCACCGACGGATGCGGCTTGCGGAAACGGTCGGCGGCATGCAGCATGAAATGCTCAAGCAGGATCGGAATATCCTCGCGCCGTTCCCGCAGCGGCGGCAATTCGATCGTTACGGCGCTGAGGCGATAATAAAGATCGCTACGGAAAGCGCCCGCCTGCACGCGCTCGTGGAGATTGATACCGGCAGCGGCTACGACACGGCACTCGACGGAGATACTGCGGTTCGACCCGACCCGCTCGATCGTTCGGTCGTGAAGCAGCCGGAACAGCTTGATCTGCACATTCGGCTGAATAGCGTCGATCTCGTCGAGAAACAGCGTGCCGCGTGTCGCGTGCTCGGCCTTGCCGATTCGGCGTTGCGAAATGCCCGGGAAAGCCCCCGCTTCATGGCCGAACAATTCGCTTTCGAGCAGTTCGTCGGCGATCCCCGTGCAACTGACGGAGACCAACGATGCGTTCCTGCGGCGCGAATGCCTGTGCAATACCCGTGCAACGAGTTCCTTGCCGACGCCCGTCTCTCCCAGAAGAAGAACATCGACATTCGCGTCGGCGATATCGGCAATGACGCTGCGCACCCTGCGGATCTGCGCCGATTTGCCGATCAGCTTGCCCTCGACACCATCGAGGCGGGCCAGGCGCTGACGCAGATCGGAGACTTCCAGTGTCAGCATCCGCTTCTCCCGCGCGCGCTGAACGACATCGATCAGCCTGTCCGATCCGAAAGGCTTTGTCATGAACTCATAGGCACCGCTGCGCATCGCCTCGACGGCGACCGCGATATCGCCATGGCCGGTGACGACAATCACCGGCAGGTCACGGTCGAGCTCCGCGCAGCGCTTGACAACGCTCAAGCCGTCCATGCCTGGAAGCTTGAGATCCGTGACGACGATGCCCTCAAAGTCCGGCTTCAGTAGACGCAGGACGTCCTCGGCTTTGTCGAATCCGAGCGCCTCCATGCCGGCGAGCTGGATGGCCTGAACGCAACCGAGCCGCAGATTGTGATCGTCCTCGATGACGAGAACAGTGAAACGGCCATTCATGGACCAACCCTCGATGGTGGCTGCGGAAGCAGCAGCAGAAAGATGGCGCCCCCCTCCGGCCGGTTGCTTGCAAGGAGATCGCCACCGTAGTCGCGGGCGATGCCGCGCGATATCGCCAGTCCCAGCCCCAATCCAGTCTCCTTGGTCGTGCTGAAGGGAACAAACAGCGTCTCGATCTGCGTCGCATCAAGGCCCTTGCCGCTGTCTTCGACGGCGATGAAAACGCGCCCATCGGGCCTTTGCCCGGCGTGAATGCCGAGATCCCGCGTCTCCGCAAGATTCATCGCATCGATGGCGTTAGCGATCAAATTGACGAGCACCTGCTCGAGCCTGTTGCGATTGCACCAGACGGTTGCCGTCGATCTGTCGCAGGCGTTGGCCACCGCGATCTCTGCAGTGCGAAGGCGCGCGTCGAGTAGGAAGAGCACGTTGCGAACCGCAGCCGAGACGTTGGCCTCCTCAGGCTCGGCCGGGGATTTTCGCGCAAAGGATCTCAGTGGATGGATGATCCCCCCGATCTTCTCAATCAGATCGTCGACGATCGCCAGATTGCCCTGGGCATTGGCAATGTCGCCGCGCCGGACAAATTCGCGAGCATTGCCGGCAAGCGTCTGAATGGCTCCGAGCGGCTGGGCGAGCTCGTGTGTGATGCCGGTAGCCAACTCGCCGAACGCCGTCAACTTGGCGGCCTGGACGAGATCGTCCTGCGTGGCGCGCAGCATGGCTTCCGTCTGGATGCGCTCCGCCATTTCCCGGAGGAGTTCGGCATTGGCATCCGTAAGCGCCCGGGTGCGGCGCGCGACCGTCTCCTCGAGCTCGGCATTCGCCCGCTCCAACGCCTGTCGCGCCTGTTGTTTCTGCCGGGCGGCACGGCGCCGCTGCCTTGCGAAGAGGACAAGCGTGAACAGGAATGTGGCTAAGAGCGAGGATAGAGCTGCCGCGATCATCGCCTCTGAGCGAACATCGGCAAGGTCGGAAAAGACCAGCAGCCGCCAATCCATGCCGTCGAGCGTGCGCCCTTGAATCAACAGCTGCGTCTGGCGGCTGTTATCACCGGCCGGAATATCGACGACGGTATCGAGCCCGAGCGATGCCGCTTCGGTGTTGAGCTCGACAGTAAGGGGAAAGGCCCCAATACGATTGCGGCCATACATACCGGTCAGTTCCAGATCCACGCGCTGGTCGACGGAGACGGGCGTGAGGGAGGTATAGAGCCAATCTTTCTGCGATGAGAGAATGACGACGTTGTCGCGATCCGCGATCAGCGCCGGCTTGCCAAGCAGCGGAAACGCATCAACCACCGGATTGAGGCTGATCTTGACGGTGGCGACGCCGGTGACACGATTGCCGTTGTGGATCGGGTAGGCGACGAAATATCCGGGCGTATCGCGTGCCTCGCCAAGCGAGAAATGCCGCCCGACGAAGCCGGACAGGGCATCCTGATAATAGGGGCGATAGGCAATGTCCGCTCCAAGCCGGCTGTCATCCTGCCGGGTCGTGTTGCTCGATCCGACGACCAGGCCCTGCTCATCGGCGACAAAGATCGCCTCGCTGCCGAGCTGGGCGCTCAGTCTGTGGAGGAAGAGGTTGACGGATTCGACATTCCGGGGCGCTTCGCCACTGACAAGAGAGACAACATCCGCATTCAACTCGATGGTTGCCGGAATGCTGCTCAGCCGGTTGATCATCAAGACCGCAGTACTTGTGAAAAGATCAAGCCGATGGCCGGAGTCGGACATGAGCGCCGTCATCGCCTTGGCGTAACCCAACCTGTAACCCGCAACGCCGGCGAGCGTGATGGAGGCGACGGCCAGCAGCGCAACAACCGCTGCAACAGGGCGGCGCATGTTCTTGTCGGAAATATTCATACCTCTGAAGATGGCAGGGAAATGAATTTAATGCTCCGATTTTTCATAGGTCAATAGAGGCAAGATGCGAGTAGATCCAATTCCATGCCATGATTGTCGCAGCGAAAGCGGCGGCAAAGCCTGCAGATGATGAGGAAATGCCGTTGGAGCGCGGCGTTGTCGTATCCGGCGATGGGGCCTGTAAGTTCGCTCCGGCTTACGCAAAGCGGTTGCGCCGAAAGAAACCAGCGCGAATGGACACCAGGCATTTTGCCCGTGGTCGTGACTTCCATCGGTGGCATGCCGTCCGACGAGTCAACGCGCGGGTTGCAGGATCCTAGATTTTAGTCCCCGGCGTTTCATGTTTTGCCGGAAACGCTCTAATCATCCGCGCCAGGCGATCGTGCCTTTCAGCCGCTCATGCACGCCCTCGACGATCGGAACGACGAGCACACGATGGGGATCGACCGGGCCTGGAAAGGACAGCGCGTTGTAGGCGACCTTCTCGAAGCCGAGCGGGCCGTAATAGGGTGGATCGCCGACGAGGATGACGGCTTCCGAGCCCTTGCGTCTCGCCGCCTCCACCGCGATCCGCACCAGTTCCCGGCCGATGCCCTTGTTCTTGTGGGAGGGGCGGACGGCAAGCGGGCCGAGCAGATGGCCCTTCACCGTGCCGGCCAGCACCGGCGTCATGCGCACAGAGGCGATCGTCTCACCATTATCGGTGCAAATGAAGGAAAGCGACAGATCATGCGGACCCTGCTCGCGGATGCGCGCGGCAGCGCGCGTGAAGCGGCCGGGACCGAAGGCTTCTTCGTTGATGTGTTCGATGGCGGCGTCATGAGACGCGTCTTCAGTGAGGTAGACGAGATCGTGCTTGTACATGATGACAGAAACCGGATGGACAGATTGATGGGTCTCGAACACGCCTTGGGCGTTCGGGAGCATCAGCGTCGTCGCGGGTTTCTGGAAATGAACATCAGGCAGGGGTCCGAAAATCGTGAAAAGGCCGATAGCAGGAAAAATTTCTGTCGTCCAACCCAAAATGCACGATGACAGCGCCGCGCGTCTTTTCGAGAGGCGCGCGGACGAAATTATGCAGCGCCCGAACGACGTGACGCACTGTTCAATCTTTGCCGCCTGTAAAGCCCTGCAATCTGCGATATCTTCCGTTCCAACACGCAATCAAGGGAATGAAGATCATGGGAATGCTGGTGGACGGCGTCTGGCATGACGCCTGGTACGACACGAAGGAGAGCAAGGGCCATTTCAAGCGGCAGCCCTCGCAGTTCCGCAACTGGGTGACGTCGGACGGCGAGGCCGGGCCTTCCGGCAGCGGCGGCTTCAAGGCCGAGGCCGGGCGTTACCACCTCTATGTCTCGCTCGCCTGCCCTTGGGCGCATCGCACGCTGATCTTCCGCAAGCTGAAGAAGCTCGAAGAGCTGATCTCAGTCTCGGTCGTCGATCCGCTGATGGTCGAGAATGGCTGGGAGTTCAAGATCGGCGACGGCGCCACCGGCGACCACCTATTCGGCGCGTCGACGCTCTGGCAGATTTATGCCAAAGCCGATTCGCACTATTCCGGCCGCGTCACCGTTCCCGTCCTCTGGGACAAGAAAACCGGCACGATCGTCAACAATGAATCCGCCGAGATCATCCGCATGTTCAACAGCGCCTTCGACGGGCTGACCGACTCGAAGGCCGATTTCTATCCCGAGGACCTTCGCTCCGACATCGATGCGCTGAACGCCACCGTCTACGACACCGTCAACAACGGCGTCTACAAGGCAGGCTTTGCCACCACCCAGGAAGCCTATGCGGAAAATGTGGCCAAGCTGTTCGAAACACTCGACATGCTCGACGAACGCCTCGGCAAGGGCCGCTACCTCTTCGGCAACCGTCAGACCGAGGCCGACTGGCGCCTGTTCACCACGCTGGTGCGCTTCGACGCCGTCTATGTCGGCCATTTCAAGTGCAACATCCGCCGCCTCGCCGACTATCGCAACCTGCCTGACTATCTGCGCGACCTCTACCAGACGGCGGGCGTTGCCGAGACCGTGAACCTCAACCACATCAAGCAGCACTATTACCGCAGCCACAAGACGATCAATCCGACCGGCATCGTTCCGGTCGGCCCGGTGCTCGATCTCGACAGCCCGCACGGCCGTGCTACAGCGCCGCGCGTCTTTTCAGACGCGCAAAGGACACTGTAGCAATTTGAATGGCTGCCTGAAGCTTACCAGCGGTGGGCAGGCTCCTGCTCGCCGCGAAGCTCGGCGAGACGGCGATGCGTGGCCTTGGTCGTGCCTTCGGGCAGGCTGTCGAGAGAAAAGAAACCGCTGTCGGATATCTCCCAGTCCGGCGGCCGAGGGGCGGTCTGCTCGACGGTCGCGCGGTAGAAGACGACATGGTCGCGCCTTGTGGTCGTGGTATTGAAATAGACCTGGATCAACTGCGGCTTGCCGATGATCCTGAGGTTGCCCTCCTCGCGCAATTCCTTGACGAGCGCTTCCTCGACCGTCTCGTTGCGCTCCAGCCCGCCGCCCGGCATGTGCCAGCCGCCGATATAGCTGTGACGCACGAGAAAGATGCGCCCGGCTGCATCGAAACAGGCAGCCCGCACGCCCACGGTCATGCTGCGGACGAAACTGAAATAGACATGGAGCAGGCGCAACGCCAGCCTCATGTAAAGGGGCCGGTTCTCTTTATCCACCATCGCTCCGTTTCAGCTCTTCATCGCGCCGGATGTGTTTGATTTGTCAATAAGCTGGTCTATGTCTCGTAGCATGTTCAAGCTCGCGCATATCTCCGACGTCCACCTCGGGCCGTTGCCCAGTCTTTCCATTCAAGAGCTGTTTTCAAAACGCATAACAGGCTTTGTGAACTGGCATCGAAATCGACGCAAGCACCTTTTCGGCAGCACGTTGGATCTGCTGCTCGACGACATCCGCGCCCATCAGGCCGATCACCTGGCCGTCACCGGCGACCTCGTCAATCTGGCGAGCGGCATCGAGATCCGCTCGGCCGCCGCCTGGCTGCGCGCGCTCGGCGATCCCGCAGACACGTCGGTCGTTCCCGGCAATCACGATGCCTATGTGCCCGGCTCCTACGAGAGGTCGATGCGCGCCTGGTACGATTATGTCCGCGGCGATCTCGCTCCGCCGCAATGGCCGGAGAACCGCCATATCTTTCCTTATCTGCGCGTTCGCGGCAAAGTCGCGATTATCGGCTGTTCGACGGCGGTCGCCACCCCTCCCTTCGCCGCCTCTGGCTTTTTCGGCGCGCGACAGGCCCGCGATACTGTCAACATACTGCGTGCGGCTGGCGAAGCCGGTCTCTTCCGCGTCGTCATGATCCATCACCCGCCGATCCGCGGCGCCACGGCCTTCTATAAACGGATGATCGGCATCCGCCGCTTCGCCGCCGTGATTTCGACAGGCGGCGCCGAACTCGTGCTGCACGGCCATACGCACCTGAACACGCTGCATTGGCTGCGCGGCCAGATGCAGCCGGTGCCGGTCGTCGGCATCGCCTCTGCCTCGCAGGGACCGGGCAGCATCAAGCCGCCCGCCGCCTACAACCTCTTCTCCATCGACGGCTCTCCCGGCGCCTGGGAGCTCAGCGGCGAGCGCTTCAGCCTCAACAGGGCCGGCGACGCGGTGATGCCGGAAAGCGCCGATATTTTCGCGTCTTAGCTCCAGTTCCAGACTCTTTTTGTGCAGCACTTGAATCAATCTGCGAAGACGTCCTGCCGCCGCCGCAAGATTTGCCACAGAGGTTGCTTACCCTCTTGGTATTTTTAGTGGTAAGCGTACAATCCGAGCAAACGCATTGCCTGAGAACGGAGCGCGCCGATGACTTTTTCTTTCCGCCACCTGTCCAGACTTTCGCTCGCCGCCGGCTTTGCCTTCGGCATCGCCACGGCCGCTTTCGCGGCCGGCGACAGCAACGATGACACCAATCCGCCGCCGAAGACCCAAACGACCAAGACCTGCACCGGCGGCAAGGTCTGGGACAAGGCCAAGAAGGAATGTGTCACCCCGAAGAAGAGCAGCTTCAACGACGACGATCTCTATCAGTTCGCCCGCGAGTTTGCCTATGCCGGCCAGTATGACAACGCCATCACTGTGCTCAATCTCGCTCGCAACCAGAACGACCCGCGCGTCCTGAACTATCTCGGCTACGCCAACCGCAAGGCCGGCCGCATGGAGCTCGGCATGTCCTACTACCGCAAGGCGCTGCAGGTGGATGAGAATTATATCCTCGCCCGCTCCTATATGGGCATGGCGCTGGTTGAACAGGGAGACATCCAGGGTGCTCGCGTCCAGCTTGTCGAAATCCGTGATCGCGGCGGCGAAGGCACCTGGGCCTATCGCTCCCTGCTGCAAAGCTTGAACGGCTACAAGACATATTGACGCAAGCTTTGCACGCCACAATACGAAAATCCCTTGGGAAAGAGGGATGAAGATGACCGGATGCTTGCGAAGTGCAGGAGACTTGTTTCATAAAGCGCATGCATCGACGGCGTCGATAAAGTCGGTTTCGCGCCCGACGGCGAACCCTTCGTCCGCGAAACCATTGTGAATGCTTCTTGGATAGACAATGCGTCAGCCCGCAACGACCATCGATCTCCGGCGTGATCTCGTCGGCCTCCTGCCCCGCCTTCGCCGCTTCGCGATCACGCTCGCGGGTGAGGTTGCCGTGGCCGATGAACTCGTTCAAGCCGTCTGTCAGCGCGCCATCGCCAAAGGCCATCAATGGAGCGGCGAAGGCCGGCTGGAAAGCTGGATCTACACGCTTGCCCGCCAGCAATGGACCGACGACAACCGCAAGCGCAAGCCGAAGGCTTCCGTCCGCGGCAACGTCACCGATATTCGCGAGGCCGCGCGCGAACGTTCGGCTGCGGTCGATCCCGACACCATCCATCACATGATTTCCGATATGCCGGATGGCGTTTCCAGCATGTTCCTGCTGGTCGACGTCGAAGGCCACAGCTACCAGCAGGCCGCCGACATCATGGGCATTCCGGTGGCAAACGTCGTCTCGCAGCTCGCGACCGCGAGGCTGCATTTCGCCGGGCTTGCCGGCACCCACCCGATCCACAGGTTCTGAATTTGCTCGATCTTAGGAAATTGCCGCTCGAAGCCCAGCTCACCGCCCT
Source organism: Rhizobium aouanii (assembly GCF_037002925.1). Taxonomy (NCBI): domain Bacteria; kingdom Pseudomonadati; phylum Pseudomonadota; class Alphaproteobacteria; order Hyphomicrobiales; family Rhizobiaceae; genus Rhizobium; species Rhizobium aouanii. The sequence goes on along the minus strand of NZ_JBAMYD010000001.1, from coordinate 441,490 downwards.
TCTCGACGGCGAAGTCTCGCCCGAACAGCGGCACGAACTGGAGCAGCGTCTGGCAAGCGACGAGAATGCACGCCGGCTGCATGAGAAGCTTCGCCACGGGGCTGATTTCGGCCGCCGGCGCCTCGACGATATCCTGAAGGAGCCGGTGCCGCTCGCCCTCGTCCGCTCGATCAAGAGCACGCAGCCGCCGAAGACGCCGATCGCCCAGCGTGCCACGCGCCCGCAAGTGAAACTGACGCCGAGCGGCCCGCAGGCGCTGGCCGCCGCTCTCATTCTCTTCGTCGTTGGTTGCGGCATCGGCTATTTCGTCGGCACCGCGCCGGATGCCGACGAGATTGCCAGCACCACCAACACGGCACCGGCCAATACCAGCGACTGGCTGGGCGACGTCACCGCCTATCAACGCCTGCTGATCCGCCAGCCCCGTCATCTCGTCGAAGTACCCGCCTCGCAGGCCGAGGAAATCTCCAGCTGGCTGACGACGGCGATCGGCGTGCCCTTCCGCGTGCCGGATCTCAGCGCCGAAGCCTGGACCTTCCAGGGCGCGCGCGTCATCCTCGGCGACAGCCGCCCTGTCGGACAGCTCGTCTATTCTAATTCCGATGGCGACATCATCTCCATTTGCTTCCGCAAGGACGCACAGCCGCCGGAGACCGACGACTTCAAGGAAACGATCAAGGACGAGATCGGCCTCGTGACCTGGCACAATGCCGGCACCTCCTATGTGCTTGCCGGCCCCTCCGCCGAAGCAACGCTCGGCCAGCTCGCCATGGAGATCGCCACCGCGATCTGATTGCCGGAGCATGATGCCGAGCGGTGTCGCACGACATCGTACGTCGCCTTCTTTGATTTAAGGCACCAGCACCACCTTGCCGACCGCCCGCCGCCCTTCGATGGCGCGATGCGCTTCCGCCGCTTGATGCAGTGGGAAACGACCGCCGTCGATAACCGTCAGGGCACCCGCCGCGGCAAGCTCGAAGAGTTCGGCAAGATCCTCCCGCACCCCCTGAGGCGTCAGCAGCGGCAACAGCGAAAATCCCTTGATTGACTGATTGTCGTCAAGCATGTGCTCGACATCGGCCGCCTCAAGCCCGAACCGCCCCATCGCCGCCAGCACCAGCTCGCCGCAAGGCGCCAGCGCATCGAGCGCCGCCCTTGAAAATGCCCCGCCGACGGTTTCATAGATGATATCCGCGCCGAGCCCTCCAGTGAGCCTCTTAACGTCCTCCTGCCAGCCAGGCGCCGTATAATCGACCGCATGATCGGCGCCGAGAGACAGGGAAAGCGCCCTCTTCTCGTCACTGCTCGCCGCCGCGATCACCATCTTCGCCCCGTCACGTCTCGCGAGCTGCACAAGCAGCGACCCGACACCGCCCGCTGCCGCACTCACGAGAACATTCTTGCCTTTCGCGGGACTGCAGCGCGGCAGATGCAAGGCCGTCAGCCCTTGCACCATCAGCCCGGCAGCCGCCTCGAAGGAAACCGCATCCGGCAGCTGCATCACCGCCCCGCCATCGACCGCGACGAATTCGGCATAGCCGCCCGAACCTCGTCCGATGGCAAAGAGAGGAACAGCAACCCGCATGCCAATGAGCGAGCGGTCGGCACCAGGCCCTGCTCGCTCGATCGTACCCGCGACCTCGACACCGGGAACCATCGGCAGGTCGGGCGTTACGGCATAGCGGTCGGCCCGCATCAACACCTCGAAGAAGTTGACACCCGCCGCATGGACGCGGACGAGAACCTCACCCGGCCCCAGCTGGGGAACCGGCAGTTCTACGACCTCGAGGACATCGGGAAGACCGAAGCGAGTGAATTGGACGGCTTTCATGACAGATGAACCTCACGTCTGATTGGCGTGGGGCAGGTTTAGCAATAGACTATCAGATAAAAATACACACTCTTTCGTGCCATACCCACCAGGAGGTGACCATGGCTGAGCCGATGAAAAGACTGCCCGAGCTGCCGGTCGAGCGTGCGCTGAAGGTGATCTCAGGACGCTGGAAACCCATCATCCTCTATTACCTCTTCTCCGGCCCGAAGCGTCTTTCGGAACTGAAGCGGATGATGCCCGCCATTACCCAGAAGGTGCTGATCCAGCAGCTGCGCGAGATGGAGGAGCACGGGCTGGTCGCCCGCCAAGTCTTTGCCGAGGTCCCCGCCCGTGTCGAGTACAGCGCGACTGAACTCGGCCTTGGTCTCGAACCGGTGCTGCTGGCGCTCTGCCAATGGGGCCAGCGCCACGCAGAGGCGCGCAACGAAGTCGGCGAGATTGCCGACTGCATCGTCAGGCCGCGCCGCGCCACAGCGCCGCGCATCTTTTCAGACGCGCAAAGGACGCTGTAACACTTTGAATGGCTGCATAATTTTATCCTTAAATCGATTCCGGCTTTAGGAATTATGCAGTAGTGCGGCCGCGGCCTGAGGCTTTCCGAAATCAGGCCTTGCCGGCCTTCACGTCGAGCACGCGGTTAGCGGCCGAGACGATCGCTTCCAGCGATGCCGCGACGATATTGGTATTGATGCCGGCGCCGAAGAGCTTGCCACAGGGATAGGAGGTCTCGACATAGGATATCGCCGCCGCGTTTGAGCCATGCTGGAGCGAATGCTCGGAATAGTCCTCTACCGACATCTCGATGCCGAGATAATGCGACAGCGCATTGATGAAGCCGTCGATCGGACCATTGCCGCGCCCCTCGATGCGCTTGATCTCCCCATTGTCGGTAATCTCGGCTGCGACAATCCGCTGGCCCTTGTGCTCAGTGTCGGGATAGGTGTGATGATCGATGAAGCGCAGGCGCCCTTCCGGCTGCGTCACGTAGCGCTCGATGAAGCGGTCGTAGATGCGCCGGGACGGAAGCTCCTTGCCCTCTACGTCGGTGATGCGCTGAATATCCTCGCGGAATTCCACCTGCAGGTTACGCGGCAGGTTCAGCCCGTAATCCTGCTGCAGGATATAGGCGATGCCGCCCTTGCCGGACTGAGAGTTGATGCGGATGATCGCCTCGTAGGAACGACCGACATCGCGCGGATCGATCGGCAGGTACGGGACCTCCCACACGGGATGGTTGGCGACCTGTGCTGCCTTCATACCCTTGTTGATCGCATCCTGATGCGAGCCGGAGAAGGCCGTATAGACCAACTCGCCGACATAGGGATGACGCTCGCCGATCGCCATCTGGTTCGAATATTCGAACACTTCCTTGATGCGCTCGATATTCGAGCAATCGATCTCTGGATCGACGCCTTGCGTGAACATGTTCAACGCCATCGTCACCATGTCGACATTGCCGGTGCGCTCGCCATTGCCGAACAGCGTGCCTTCGACGCGGTCGGCCCCTGCCAGCAGTGCCAGTTCGGCAGCGGCAATGCCGGTGCCGCGGTCGTTATGCGGATGCAGCGAAACGATCAGGTTCTCGCGATTGTCGAGGTTGCGGCACATCCATTCGATCTGGTCGGCATAGACGTTCGGCGTCGCCATCTCGACGGTGGACGGCAGGTTGATAATCAGCTTGTTATCGGGCGTCGGCTTGACGACCTCGATGACGGCGTTGCAGATCTCCAGCGCCACATCGAGTTCCGTGCCGGTAAAGCTCTCCGGCGAATATTCGAAACGGTAACCGCCGCCGGCCTTCGTGGCCATATCGGTGATCATCTTGGCGGCATCGACGGCGATCTGCTTGATGCCCTGCACATCCTTGGCGAAGACGACGCGGCGCTGCAGCTCACTGGTGGAGTTGTAGAAGTGCACGATCGGCCGGTTTGCGCCTTCCAGCGCTTCGAAGGTGCGGGTGATGAGTTCCGGGCGGCACTGCACCAATACCTGCAGGGAGACGTCGTCGGGCACATTGCCCTCCTCCACGCACCAGCGGGCAAAGTCGAAATCGGTCTGCGAAGCCGAGGGGAAACCGATCTCGATTTCCTTGAAGCCCATCTCGATCAGCAGATGGAACATGCGCGCCTTGCGATCGTGGCCCATCGGGTCGACGAGCGCCTGGTTGCCGTCGCGCAGGTCGACCGAACACCAGACCGGTGCCTTGGTAATGGTCTTTGTCGGCCATGTGCGGTCGGGAATGTTCACCTGCGGATAGGCCCGATATTTCACCGCGGCGTCGGGCATGCCTTTTGCAGGGCTCATCTCGCTCTTGGAGGCCATCTTATCTCGGGGGGATTGCGTCTTCGCGTCCATCGTATCGTCTCCTCGTCCCGGCATTTGCCCGCTCTTAGCCGATCACGTCGGGCTTGGCGATAAACAAATGCGGACCTTGTCGGTCGTTAGGTCAAATTTGAAAGTGAGTCGCGAGGAGCGATGGCCGGGCGGGCTTTCGGCCGCCGGGCGCTCCTCAAAGGACCCGGCAACCGCGCGTAAGGCCGAGGAGAAGAAGCGAGGTCAGGGCGCGCGAGACGTCACGCAGGGCGATGCGGCCGCGTGCAATCGTGTTGGAAATTCTGGCGCCGGTGGTCTTCATGACCGCGCTTATAACCTCGGGCGGTGACGCTGGCAAGTCCTTGCCCGGCTTTTGGTCGTCGCCAACGGTCGACGAACTGCCCGCCTATTGCCGGCGGAGTTGCCTGAAAGCGCCAGGATCCGTCATTTGGATAGCACAACGACCTTCCGTTACCTCGACTGAGCTCGGTCTTTCCAAATCTTCACCAGCCGCGACAGCGCGAGCATTAGCCCACCGGCGATCAGGCCCCAGAAGGCGCCAGAAATACCGCCGAAGGAAACGCCGGAGGCGGTGACGAGGAAGGTGATTGCCGCCGCCTCGCGCGAGTCCGGCGCCTGGAAGGCTGACATTGCCGAGGACGAGAAGGCGCCGACCAGCGCCAGCCCCGCCACCGCCTCGATCAGGATCGGAGGCGCGAGCGCCACGAAGGCCGTCACCGCACCGGCGAGCAGCCCGAGGATGACATAACCGACGCCGGCAATCAGCGACGCCCAATAGCGCCGCTTCGGGTCGGCATGGGCATCCTGTCCGGCGCACATCGCCGCGGTAATGGCCGCCAGATTGACGGCGTGGCCGCCGAACGGCGCCGACAGCAGCGAGAAGAAGCCGGTGACGGCAAAGAGCGGACCGGGCTTCGGATCGTAGTGATTGACTTTCAGCACCGCGATGCCGGGAATGTTCTGCGAGGCCATGGTGACGATGAAGAGCGGCAGCGCGATCGAGATGAAAGCAGCAAGGTTGAACACCGGCCGGACGATCTCCGCCGTCGGCACCAGTGATCGTTCCAGCGAGCCGAGCGCACCGTCAGGGATATCGACGCCGAAGGCGAGCACCAGCACGAAAGCCGCGAGTGCTGCAGGCACCGCCCAGAGCCGCTTGAAGGCGCCGACGACGATCCAGGCGACGACGATCGGCAGGCCGAACAGCGGATTGAAGCCGATCGCCTTAACCGGCGCGAAGCAGAGGCCGATCAGCACACCGGAAAGCATCGCATTGGCAAGCGGCGCGGGAATGGCGGCAACCGCCCGGCCGAGCGGCTTGAACAGCCCGGCGACGATGATCAGCGCAGCACAGACCAGGAATGCCCCGACCGCCGCATTGAAGCCGCCCTCGATCGCCCCGGTGCTTGCCAGCAGCGCGGCGCCCGGCGTCGACCAAGCGATACTGATCGGCAATCGCGTCACTGCACTGAGCACGATCGCGCAGATGCCCATGGAGATCGACAATGCCATCAGGCCGGACGCCGCCTGCGCATCCGTCGCGCCGACCGCCTCAAGCCCATGCAGCACGACGGCGAAGGAACTGGCGGAACCGACGAAGGCGGTCAGCAGGCCCATGAACAGGGCTTGGACGGAAAAATCTTTGAGCATGGCGGGACTCGAGCTGCGCGAATGGCGCATGGAGCATGATGGCCGTCCCAGACGCAAGTCCGGATTCATTGCTTTCCGTTCAGACCTTGCCGCTGGAAGATCATCTCCGTTCAAGCACTATCCGAAAAGAGAACGCCCTCACCTGCGATCGGCAGGCAAGGGCGGGTTTTTGGCAGCTTTGGCTGAGAAAACTTAGATATCGGCCTGCGACGTCACGATCCGTGAAACGAGGCCATAGTCCTTCGCCTCTTCGGCCGAAAGCCAGTAGTCGCGATCCGTATCCTTGTCGATCTTGTCGAGCGGCTGGCCAGTGGCCTCCGCCATGATCCTGTTCAGGCGCTCGTTCATCTTGATGATTTCGCGCGCCTGGATTTCGATGTCGGATGCCATGCCGCGCGTGCCGCCGGAGGGCTGATGCAGCAGGAAGCGCGTGTTCGGCAGGCACAGGCGCCGCTCTTTCGGAGTGGCGACATAGATTAGCGCGCCGGCCGAGGCAACCCAACCGGTGCCGATCATCCAGACCTTCGGCTTGATGAACTTGATCATGTCATGGATGGAATCGCCGGATTCGACGTGGCCGCCGGGCGAATTGACATAGATGCGAATGTCCTCGTCGCTGGCCGCGGCAAGCGCCACGAGCTGCGAGCAGACCTTCTGCGCCAATTCCTGATTGATCGGTCCGTAGATGAAGATCGAACGCGACTTGAAAAGATTCGCCTCCGTTTCCTTGCCGAGCGGCAGTTCCTTCGTCTTGTCGTCCTGGTCTTCGTCGTTCATTCGAACCTCTTGGAGATGAATTCGGGTTCCTCGCACATAGTGCGACTCAATGCCTAAAACAATGCGGGAAAAACACAAGGCACCGAAGCGATGGAGATATCCTTAAGAAGCCGCGCGCCGTTCTGCAAGCCTTACTGAATTGTAACGGCGAAAGGCTTTGAAAAGCCTAAATCGGTTCCTACCTCAACCCTCACGCGGCAAACGCCGCCAGCGCATAACCCCGACAATCGAATCGATTGTCGGAAAGGATTATGCGCAGTTTTAAATTGATAGAGCGTCCTTAGCGCGTCCTATCGGACGCGCGGCGCTCTAGATGATTAGGAGGCAGGACAATGTCACCCGAAGAACGCCAATTGCTGACCGCCCTCTTCGACCGCGTACGCACCGCCGCGGCCACACCGCGCGACCGCGACGCCGAAGCCCTGATCGACCAGGCGACGCGCGAACAGCCCTCTGCCACCTATTATCTCGCCCAGGCCGTCATCGTTCAGGAAAAGGGACTGGAGGCGGCTGCCAACCACATCAAGGAACTCGAAGAGCGTGTCCGCCAGCTGGAAGCCGGCGAGAGCGAACACCGCCAAGCCGAACAGGGCGGCGGTTTCCTGAGTTCGATTTTCGGCAATACCCAGACGCAGCAGCCGGCCCCAGTTCCCTCCAACCCTGGCTCCTCCAATCCCGGCCCCTGGGGCCAGCAGTCCCGCGGCTATGACGATCCCCGCGGCGACAGCAATGCCCGCCAGACGCAGCAGCAGCCGACCGGCCCCTGGAGCCAGCAGGCCTATGCGCCGTCGGCCGGCGGCAGCTTCCTGCGCGGCTCGCTCGGCACGGCAGCGGGCGTGGCCGGCGGCATGTTGCTCGCCAATTCGCTGAGCGGCATCTTCGGCAACCACATGTCCTCGCTCGGCTGGGGCTCGCCCTTCGGCGCCAATCCCTTCGGCAATGCCAGCGCGCCCACCGAAGAAACCGTCATCAACAATTACTACGGCAACGATGACGCCCGCCAGGCCTCCGACAACACAGCCGATGACAACGACGCCAACCTGCAGCAGGCCGATTACGACGGCGACGATTCCACTGACGACTCGTCCGGCGACGACGTTGCGGATGTGTGAGATCTAGCGGGTAGAGATGGGCAGCGGTTGCCGCACCGTTGCCCGGCCCTTCGCTCTAAGCTCAGGGCGTTCGCCGCTGCAATCGATTGAGAGCAATTCCAGAAAAAGTGCCCAGCGGTTTTTCGTCCGGAATTGCGATGAAAGAAGTATCGATTGCTCGGGCTGCGCCCGAACGCATCTCACCCACGGCCGCGGTAGGTGGCAACGCCCTGTTCCGGCAGCCACACGCCCTCCGGCGGCTTGCCCGTCTGCCAGAAGACATCGATCGGAATGCCGCCGCGCGGATACCAGTAGGCGCCGATCCTGAGCCATTTCGGATCGAGCAACTCGACGATGCGCTTGGCGATGTAGACCGAACAATCCTCGTGGAAGGCGCCGTGATTTCGGAAGGAATGCAGGAAGAGCTTCAGCGACTTCGACTCCACCAGCCATTCGCCCGGAATGTAGTCGATGACGATATGGGCGAAATCCGGTTGCCCGGTCATCGGGCAGAGCGAAGTGAATTCCGGCGCGGTGAAGCGCACGACGTAATCGGTGCCGGCATGGTTGGACGGCACTTTTTCGAGCACCGCCTCCTCCGGCGATCTCGCGGTTTCGGTCTGGTGACCCAGCATCGACAGGCTGGAAACATCGGTACTCGGCATTATACCTCCTTCACGACTTTGACGCGGATGCCATGGGCCTTTTCGCCCTCCGGCTCCACATGAATTGCGATAGTGGCGCCCTCGTGCACCGCCCTGATGGCATCCTCAAGGCGGTCGCATATATCATGCGCCTGCCGCACGGACATCGCCCCCGGCACCACCATGTGAAAATCGATGAATGTGACTTTGCCCGCGCGCCGCGTTTTCAGGTCGTGCACGCCGATCGAGCCGTCCGCATGGGTAGCGATCGCCTGCTTGATCGCCGCCTCCTCCTGCGGCTCGACCGCATGATCCATCAGCCCGCCGATCGACTGCGAGATCACCTTCCAGCCCTGATAGAGAATGTTGACGGCAACGAGGATGGCAAGCACCGGATCGAAGATCGCATAACCGGTCGCCAGCGCCAGCAGCAGGCCGACGAGCACGCCGACCGAGGTCACCACATCGGACATGATATGCTGGCCGTCCGCCGTCAGCGCCGCCGAGCGGTGTTTTCGCCCGGCCCGGATCAGCAGCCGCGCCCAGATCGCATTGATGACACCGGCCGCGAAGTTGATCGCAAGGCCGAGCACAGGTGCGTCCAGCATGCGTGGCTCGGCGAGATAGCCAACCGCCTCGTTGACGATCAGCAGGGCAGCGACGACGATCAGTACGCCCTCGGTGACGGCAGACAGATATTCCGCCTTGTGGTGACCGAAGGGATGGTCGTGATCGGCCGGCTTCTGCGCATAGCGGATGACGAAGAAGGCGATGAAGGCGGCAACGACGTTGACCGACGATTCGAGCCCGTCCGACAGCAGCGCCACCGACCCGGTGACCCACCAGGCCACCATCTTCAGCGCCATGACGCCGAGCGACAGCGGAATCCCCCACATCGCCAGCTTGCGAACCGTAAGATCGCCGTTGTCACTCATATCGTTCCCCTGCGGTTGCGAATGAATTGCAGCTTCCGAGCCGTTGAAACGCAAAACCGCCCACGCGAATGTCGCGCAGGCGGTTCAGTTGAAGGTGATATGGGGGAAGACGGCGGATTTGTCAAAGGGCAATGAGGTTCCCCTTTCGCGTGGCTCAAGGAGCAGGCTCGGAGAGAATAGTCTGCGGCCAGCGCAAGAGCGCCGCCTGCCCTGCAGGCGTCAGGGCGTAGACGCCCTTCTCCTTGCGTTCGAACCATCCGTAGACGTTGTCGAGCAGGATCCGGCCGGCATTGGGCACCTGAGCCTTCATATCCCGCGGCCGCCCGACCCCACGCTCGATTGCGGCGGCGCAGAGCAGCACCTGCTGACGATAGGCGGTCATGATTGGAGCCCGCGTGCTGCCGCCGACGGTGGGATCGCCGTGGCGGCGCTGATGCTCCTTGACGAGGCGCGTGCGCCGCTTGGGATTGGCTCGCGGCATCGGCGAGACGGAGCTGACGATGATGCTGACCTCGCCGGCATCGGAGACGCCGAGCATGCCGATGCCGAGCCTGCGACAGAGATCGCGATAGCGTTTATCGGTCTCCCGCCCCCGACCCTTGGCGGAGACGCGGGCCGCGACCCAGACCTCGTCGCTCATCGCCGCGCGGTCGACCGCCTGGAGAAGCAGTTCGAGGTTGAAAGAGAGCTTGAGTTCGCAGACCACCACAACCGGCGGCTCGGCATCGCTGAGGCCCACGAGATCGCACCCTCCGACCTCACCCTTCACGACATAACCCGCCGCCTCCAGGAAAGCTTTAACCGGCAGGTAGAGCGACGTCTCCATAGTGAAAAGCGCGCCTCAGGCGGCGTTGAGATCGGCAATCTCACCGTATTTTGCAAGCAGCCGCGGCGACGACATATCCCCGGTTTCCTCATCGACGATCACGGCATAAGCCGCCACGCCGACGAAACGCTCCGACATCGCCGAGGCGATTTTCTCCGCGCTGACGGAGTTCGATGCCTGGCGCATTTCAGCGGGAACGAGATTGCCGCGGTTCTTGCGATAGGGAAGAACGATGAACTTTTCAGCATTGGCCACGTCGAATATCCCGATTGATCGTTCCTGAAATGTTCTGATTTGTCTGAAGAAGTCAACCGGCCTTTCGAAAACGGCCTGCCCCTCCCGCAGTCGGGGAAAGGGCAGGCCGAATAACCCTCGAAATCCTCAGGCAGCTTTCGTCTTCACCTTGCGCGCCAGATGCGCCACGACATTTTCGATCATCCGCATCCCGGCATCGCCGCCGAGCGTCATAATCGACTCCGGATGGAACTGCACCGCGGCGATCGGTTCCTTGGCGTGTTCAATGCCCATGATGGTGCCGTCGTCGCTTTCCGCCGTGATGATGAACTCGCGCGGCAGCGTCGAGGGATCGGCGAAGATCGAGTGGTAGCGGCCGACCGTTACCTCCTTGGCAAGGCCGGAGAAGACGATGCCAGGTTCCAGCACGCGGATGCGCGAGGGCTTGCCGTGCATCGGCAGCGCCAGATGGCGCAATTCCCCGCCATAGGCTTCGGCCAGCGCCTGCAGGCCGAGGCAGACGCCGAAGATCGGCAGGTTGCGCGCCCGCGCCTTCTTGATCGTCGCCTTGCAGTCGAAATCCTTGGGCGCTCCGGGTCCGGGCGACAGCACAACGAGGTCCGGGTTCAGCCGGTCGAAGATTTCCTCCGGCACCGGTGTGCGCACGGTCGAAACCGTCGCCCCTGTCTGGCGGAAGTAATTGGCGAGCGTGTGGACGAAACTGTCTTCGTGATCGACGAGCAGGATGCTGACACCCTTGCCGACGCTTGCGACGTCGCGCTGGACCCTGCCGGAATTGCCCGTTTTGGCGTCTCGGATGGCGGAAAGCATGGCAGAGGCCTTCAATTCTGTTTCGGCTTCTTCTTCGTCAGGAATGGAATCGTTGAGCAGCGTCGCCCCGGCGCGCACCTCGGCGATACCATCCTTGATGCGCACGGTGCGCAGCGTCAGGCCGGTGTTCATGTCGCCGTTGAAGCCGACCATGCCGATCGCCCCACCATACCAGGCGCGTGGGCTTTTTTCATGGCTCTCAATGAAGCGCATCGCCCAGAGCTTCGGAGCGCCGGTGACGGTGACAGCCCAGGCGTGGCTGAGGAAACCGTCGAAAGCGTCCATGTCATCGCGCAGCCGCCCTTCAATATGGTCGACCGTGTGGATGAGGCGCGAATACATCTCGATCTGCCGGCGGCCGATTACCTTGACCGAACCCGGCTCGCAGACACGGCTTTTGTCGTTGCGGTCGACATCAGAGCACATGGTGAGCTCGGACTCGTCCTTCTTGGAATTCAGGAGTTTCAGGATCTGCTCGCTGTCGGCGATCGGGTCGTCGCCGCGCTTGATCGTGCCCGAAATCGGGCAGGTCTCGATGCGGCGGCCGGAAACGCGTACGAACATTTCGGGGGAAGCGCCGACCAGATATTCCTGATGGCCGAGATTGATGAAGAAGGAATAAGGCGACGGATTGATCGCCTTCAGCCGCTTTGAAATGTCGGACGGCTTGCTGTCGCAGCGCTCCATGAATTTCTGCCCAGGCACGACTTCGAAAAGGTCGCCCTTGCGGAAACTTTCCTTCGCCTTGGTGACAAGCTCGGCATATTCGCCCGGCCGATGATCGCTCTTCGGCGGGATGGCATCGGTGCGTACGAACGGTTCGGCAGCAATATCGCCGGCCTTGCCCTCGGTCGACACGCCGCCCTTTTCGAAGTCGTAACGGTCAACCCAGGCCTTGGCGGCGTGGTTGTCGACAACGAGGATCTCGTCCGGCAGGTAGAGCACCATGTCGCGCTGATCGGAGGGCCGCGTCAGCTTCAGATCGATCGCGTCGAACTGGAAGGCGATGTCGTATCCGAAGGCGCCGTAGAACCCGAGGCTCGCATCCGCCTGCGAATAAAACAGGTCGGTGACGGCGCGCAGCACGGTGAAGACCGTCGGCATTTTCGAGCGTTCTTCCTCGGTGAACACCCGGTCCGGCGTCTTGACGGTGAGGTCGAGGCGGCGAGCCGAGGACGCGCCGAGCACGATGTCGGACACCGTCTTCAGCCGCTCGGTCACGAAGCCGAGAATCACCTCGCCGCGTTCATTATAGGCCTCGATCCAGACGTCGCGCCCGAAGGAAGAGATGCCGAGCGGCGGATCGACAACGGCGGTATCCCAGCGGGTATAGCGGCCCGGATATTCGTAGTTCGACGAAAACACCGCGCCGCGGCGCTCATCGAGCTTGTCGACATAGGAAGAGACCGCATCGCCGTAGGGGATCGCCCGCCGCTGCCGCGTGACTGATACGCCGCCCTTGGTCTCGTAGATTTCCGCACCATCATCCCGCAGGATCGTTACCATTGTTCCACTCCGTTATCGGGGCCCGGACGACAGGCGGCCATAAAACAAAAAAAGCCGCCTCGAAGTTTCGGGCGGCTCACTCGTCGTCTTTGGACACGATTGGTCGAGGCCGCCTTAGCGAACCCACCACCAAACAGCAATGTTCAAGGACTTGATCATGGGAAAATTGTTAGCCTGAGATCAACGATTGCGCAAGAGGCGAATGCCGGAATGAAAAGGGCGGCCCAAAAGCCGCCCGTCCCCAGCCTTGAAGGCGTGATCGCGATCAGAAAGTCTTGGTGATCGAGACCTTGAACGTACGGCCCGGCTCCGAATACCACTCCCGCGGCTGGGACGCCGTCGCCGAGCTCAGATTGACCTCGCGCACGGCGAGCGCGTTGTAATGTTCCTGATCAAAGATGTTGTAGACGCCTGCCTGCACGCGCAGGCCCGGCACCTGTTCCGGCGTCCACCAACCGGTCAGGTCGACGATCGCGTAGCCGGGCGCATCAAAGGTCGTGTCGGCGGTGTTGGTGACGGGCGTATCGAGATGGTCGGTGAGCATGCCGGCCGACAGCGTCGAGGAAAGGTCGAAGCCGAAATTCTCGTTGCTCCAGCCGCCGCCGACGATCGCCTTGAACGGTGCCACCGAGCGTAGGCGCTGGGTGGTTTCTTCATTTCTGCCATAGGCATAGGCAAGTGACGCATGCAGATTTATGCCGTTATTGAATGTCTTGGCGGCGCTGGCTTCAATACCGGAGATCGTGGCCGCAGACACGTTCGTGTAGTTGAATTCCATAAAGCCGGTCGCGTCGACGCTCGTCACCGTCTCGATAAAGTTCTGGTAGCGGGTGTGGAAGGCCGCGACCCGACCAGTAAAATCGCCCGTGTCAAAATTAGCGCCGATTTCGACGCCGCGGCCGATTTCGGGTTCCAGATCGGGATTGCCGAGTTGGGCGTAGCGGCCCGTCGGGTTGTAGAAGCGGCTGTAGAGTTCGTCCACGGTGGGTGCGCGGAAGCCGACTGCCAGCTGCATGTAGAGCTGCACGTCAGGCGTCAGGTCGTATGTCGCAAGAATCTTCGGTGACAGGCCGGCTTCCGTTCGGTCGTTCAGGTCCCCGAAACGGGTAAGCCCGGTATTGTTTGCGAAACTCCCGCCGGTCGAGGGATTGTAGTTGAACCAGTCAAAGCGGAAGCCGGGTGTCAGCGCGAAGCCGGTATTGCCGATTTCGATCTTGTCTTCGAAGGTCAGCCCAAGATTCTGGCTGTCGACATTGGGCACTTCCGCCTGGTTATTTAGCGCCGGGCACGTTGTGGGCGTCGGGCAAAGTGCCCAGCTATACTGGCTCCAGCTCGAAACGCCGAGGTCGAGGCCCAGCCGAACGGAGTGGCTGAGACCGGGATATTCGAAATCCTTCGTCGCGGTGCCGCTGAAGCCCCAGGTCTCGTTTTCAATCTCGTTGTTACGTCCATAGGCCACATTGGCGGTCGTACGGCCCCTGCTGCCGGCTTCCTTCTTCAAATCTAGCCAATAGAGCGTGGCACGCGCACTGCTGAAGAACGCATCGGAGGACTGCGCTTCATAATCATAATCGAGCGATACGCGATCGCGGTCACGCAGTTCGCGACCGTCATAATTGTCGATCATGAAGTTGCGAGGACTGGTGCCTCCCTGGAGTTGGCGCAGGTCGGTCTTAAGATCGCGGCGGAATCGTTCCGCTGTCAAGCCGATGCGATGGCCGCCTTCCAGCTCCTGGCGCAGTTTGAAGAGCAGGTTGTTCTGATCGAAATCAGCCGGATTCGCCTCGGTGCGAAGAGCACCGTAGCTGTCGTTGTCGCCCATATTGTCGCGTTCATGGCCCTTGCGGTAGCCGCCCTGAAAGAGGATCGACGTGTTGCCGATCTTCTTGGCAGCGGCGGCCGAGCCGGAAATGCTGCGGTCTTCGCTGTCATAGGTCGACTTGACGATCGCACCCCAATCCCGGCCTTCGGGAATAAGATCCTCCGGCTCCAGCGTATTGAGAACAATGGCGCCGCCGAGCATGCCGGAACCGCCCTTGCTCGAATCCGCGCCGCGCACGATATCGAGCGAGGATAGGGAATCGAAATCGAAGGTGTCGCCGCCGCCGTTGGCGTTGGCCGGCGCAAAGGCACCCTGGCGCGAGCTGTTCGAAATATAGGGGATCGGAATGCCGTCGATGGTGGTCAGGATGCGAGCGCCGGAAAGGCCGCGCAGGTTGAAGCCTGCGTCACCACGCGAATAATTCACGCCTGCATCGACGCTGCGGCCGATATCGTCAAAATTGGTGACCTGCTTTTCTTCTAGCTGCTTGGCAGTGATCTCGGTGGCAAGCGGCGTATCGGCGACGCTGCCCGGCGCCACGCGTTTGCCCTTGACGACGATCTTCTGCAAGACGGTGCTGTCATCCGCCGTCGCTTCCGGCGTGGTGGCCGGAGCGTTTTGCGCGAAAGACTGCGAAACAGGAAGAACAGCTGCAACTGCCGTGCAGACCAATAGAACCGAGCGCCAATGCCGGACGATCATAACCTACCCTCTCATGATGATTACCGGGCTGGCTGGTCGTGGCGCGTCGAACGCTCGATGGGCTGGCTGGGCTTTGCGAACAAAGACGAAGCAGAATTCCGCCTTCTTTTCGCCGCATAAAAAACATGAGGATCATTGTCAACATAAGTCGTCGTTTTATGTTGAATATATCAATCAAGTTTTAGCGATCTTCAAGGACGTTGCACAATTGCAACGAAAACCGCCCTCATGCGTTGTCTTTAGCCATGAATACGAGGAATCGGACGCGTTGAGAAAACTTTCGACATTGGCGATCCTTTTCGCCGCTACCGCCTTTCTTGCCGGCGCCCGCCTGCCCCCGCAAGGCCCGATGCCCGAACCTCGGCCAGATGCCGGACAGTCGACCAGCCCCACCTCCCCGTCCTCGAAAAAGGCGGAACCGCCCGCGCCTGAAGAGGTCCCGGCCCCTCAGCCGAAACCCGGTCTAAAGAATCCGCAGGCACCGGTACCGCACCCGCCGCCAACGCCGCAGGCCGCACCGTCAAAGCCCGAGCCGACAGAGCCGATGCAAGGTCCGCCACGGCCGCCGGGCAGCCCCGAAAGCTCGCAGCCGCCGACGGAAGAAAGTAAGCCGCCCGGCGAGCAGACGCTTGAAGAGCAACACCTGACGATCGAACCCGAAAGCGACGCCGAGCATGCCGAATGCACGGCCGCACTCCAGTCCCTGGGCGTCGTCTTCAAAGAAGCACCGCGCATCGACGATGGTAATGGCTGCGGCATCGACAAGCCGATCATCGTCTCCGAAGCCCTTCCCGGCATCAGACTGAAGCCGGAGGCGACGATCCGCTGCCCGGCGGCGCTCGCCCTTGCTCGCTGGATGAAGGACAGCGTCATCCCGGCGGCTTCCGCCGCCCTGCCGGAGCAGGGCCGCATCACCACCGTCAACCAGGCAACCTCCTATATGTGCCGCCTGCGCAACGGCGCCGGAACCGGCAAGATCTCCGAACATGCCCGCGGCAACGCGATCGATATTGCGAGCTTCCATTTTGAAAAGGGCGAGGATGTCGCCGTTCGCTCCCGCCGCGAGGATTCGACCCTCACCGGCGCCTTCCAGCGCACCGTCAGCGCCGCCGGCTGCCTCTACTTCACCACCGTCCTCGACCCCGAAAGCGACGCCGCCCACGAAACCCATTTCCACCTCGACATCATCGAGAGGAAGGGTGGCTATCGTTATTGCCATTAGTTATTTCCAAGAATTGCGATTCCCGCTTGAATCGGGATATCCAACCACTAAACTTCGGCACGAAGGAACCGGCGGAGTGCCTACCATGACCTTGTTGAGCTTCCAGATGAAAGATTCCACAGTTTCCCGTCTGGATCGCCTAGCCGAAAGGCGAAAGCTTTCGTCGGCCGAAATCGCAGCCGTCGCGATCGAAGAATTCATCGAACGGGAGGAATGGCAACTCTCCGAGATCGAGGCTGCCGTTCGCGAAGCCGAGCAAAGTGACTTCGCCTCCGATGAGGATGTCGCCGCAATCCTGTCAAAATATATCGGCAGCCCTTCTGGAAAATGAGCCTGCGTATCAAATGGACCCGCAGAGCGCTTGCCCGCCTTGATCATATCGGCGCTTACATCGCCCGTCACGATCAAGGCGCCGCAGGGAGGGTCATCGCCCGTATCCAATCCATCGTGGAGACACTGCCGGACTATCCGTTGATGGGAAAAGTCGGTCGTGTCGCAGGGACAAGGGAAATGGTGCTAAGCGACATTCCCTATATTGTCGCATATCGCGCTAAAGAAAACGAAATTGAAATTTTAACCATCTTGCATACATCTCTGCGGTGGCCGAAGAGCTTCTGAAGCCGGCTCTAAAACAACCCCTCGATATAACCCTGGTCGTTCAAGAAAATCCGTTCCGCCGACGGCGATTTCGGCAGGCCGGGCATTGTCATGATCTCGCCGGTGATGGCGACGACGAAGCCCGCTCCCGCCGAAAGTCGCACTTCTCGCACGGTGACGATGTGGCCTTCCGGCGCGCCACGCAGGTTCGGATCGGTGGAGAAGGAATATTGCGTCTTCGCCATGCAGATCGGCAGCTTGCCGTAACCCTGCTCCTCCCATGTCTGCAACTGGTCGCGCACCGCCTTGTCGGCCGTCACCTCGCCGGCGTGATAGATCTTCGAGGCGACGATCTCGATCTTCTCGAACAGCGAAAGATCGTCGCCGTAAAGCGGCTGGAATTTCGCCTGCCCGGATTCGGCCAGTTCCACCACCTTGTGCGCCAGTTCCTCAATGCCGGCCGAACCCAGCGCCCAGTGACGGCAGAGGATCGCCTCGGCGCCAAGCCTCGAGACGAATTCCTTGACCGCCGCGATCTCGGCGTCGGTATCCGAGACGAAATGGTTGATCGCCACGACGACGGGCACCCCGAAACGGCGCACATTGGCGACGTGCCGGCCGAGATTGGCGCAGCCCTTCTTCAGCGCCGCGACATCCTCGGAACCCAAATCTTCCTTCTTCACCCCGCCATTCATCTTCAGCGCCCGGACGGTCGCGACGATCACCGCCGCATCCGGCTTCAGCCCCGCCTTGCGGCACTTGATGTCGAAGAATTTTTCCGCTCCGAGATCGGCGCCGAAGCCTGCTTCCGTCACCACATAGTCGCCGAGTTTCAGCGCCGTCTTCGTCGCCGTCACCGAATTGCAGCCATGGGCGATATTGGCGAAGGGCCCGCCATGCACGAAGGCCGGGTTGTTCTCCAGTGTCTGCACCAGGTTCGGCTGCATCGCATCTTTCAACAGCACCGCCATGGCGCCGTCGGCTTTCAGGTCGCGCGCATGTACCGGCGTCCTGTCGAAACGATAGCCGATAATGATGTCGCCGAGGCGCTGCTCCAGATCCTTGAGGTCGGTGGCGAGGCAGAGGATCGCCATCACCTCGGAGGCGACGGTGATGTCGAACCCGCCCTGGCGCGGGAAACCGTTGGCGACGCCGCCGAGCGATGAGACCATGCTTCTGAGCGCCCGGTCGTTCATGTCCATGACCCGCCGCCAGGTGATGCGGCGGATGTCGATATTCTCTTCGTTGCCCCAGTAGATGTGGTTGTCGACCATAGCCGCCAGCAGATTGTGCGCCGATGTGATCGCATGGAAATCGCCGGTGAAATGCAGGTTGATGTCTTCCATCGGCACGACCTGCGCATAACCACCGCCGGCCGCCCCGCCCTTGACGCCGAAGCACGGACCGAGCGAGGCCTCGCGGATGCAGACTACGGCTTTCTTGCCGATCCGGTTCAGCCCGTCGCCGAGCCCGACGGTGGTGGTCGTCTTGCCCTCGCCGGCCGGTGTCGGATTGATCGCGGTGACGAGAATCAACTTGCCGTCCTTCTTGCCCGCTTGCGCGGCGATGAACTCGGCGCTGACCTTCGCCTTATCGTGACCATAGGGAGCGAGCTGCTCGACCGGAATACCCAGTTTCGCCCCGATTTCGAAGATCGGCTTTTTGGCCGCGGCACGCGCGATTTCGATATCGGATTTGATTGATGGCATGGATGTTTCCCCATCCGACCTCCGCGGGAGCGGAGTCGCTGTTTTTCTCTTCATCGAGATAGCGAAATATCGGCGGGGTGTGAATAGCGCCACGCCTTGCGGCCGCTAAACGGGCAACACGAGGCGCCTTCGGAGCTTAAACAAGCGGCAGCCCGACACGAAACGTCGAGCTATGCTCTTTCGCGTCCTGAGATCAATTGACCGAAGCAGCAACAGGAACGATCTCTGCCTCAGCTTTTCTCGGGCATCGAAGGCTTTCCTTCGCCTCCGGCCCACAGACGTGCAAGCCGGGCTCTTCATCATAAGGGATGATACCATTGACGATGCCAAGCTTGAGCGCATGAGAACGAAGTATAGTCCCGCGCTCGATTGATGTCGCGAACATCATCGTCTCGTATGTCTCGGCGCTCACCCCCATCTCGTCGAAATAAGCGAAGAATCTCGTATATTCAGCCGTCGTGGGCCTGGCGAGGCCGATCGCGGAATATCCGACAATCCGTGGCGTTCCGCTCATCAGGACAAGAGTACAGGTCGAAAGGCAGTACGCACGGCCGGCAAAGACTTCGCCCTCGGTCGGTCCGCTTTTGGCGATGCTGGCTTTGCAACGTGGATCCAGCTTTGGACAATTCGGCAACTGCGTTCTGCCAATCGAGGTCTCCAGACCTGCCGCACGGATCATACGCCCCATCGCGAAAGCCGCATCCATGTCCCCGCCATTGGACTGAAGGACGACCGGCAGCTTTCTTTCGCCGAGCGTCGTCAACATCGCCTTCAGCCGAGCCGGCGTATCCGGCGTGATGTCTCCATCCGCGGAAATCCACTGCGTGCACTCTTCCCGGCAATTGCCATTGAACATCAGGAGGAAGTCCATCGGCCGGGTTTTCAGCAGACTCCCGCTTGTGTCTGCGGCCGTATCCTGCACGGGCGTCTTATATACAGGCGCCTCAACCGCCACGGGCGCTTCGGCTGCCGGATGGCTGTGACAGGCGGCATCGGCCGCTGCATCCGGCGCGCAGAGCGGCATTCCGGGCCATTCATTATAAGCCAGCATGTCCGTCGAAAGCCCCATTCGCAGTGCGTCGGCGGGCGCTACGATGTTGATGCTGTCAGGCGTGGCGCTCATCATCAGACCGATCAGATCCTCGCTGACACCCATTTCTTTCAAATAGGTCGTCAAGGCAACGGTGGCCTTCTTTCCAAGTTTGGTGGAACTGCTCCGTCCCGCTACCTTGCGTCCGACCTCCTTGCGGGAGATCTCCTTTTTCTTGCCGTTCACGATCTTGTATTCGATGCGATAGGAAACACGCACCTTGTTGTAGACGGTCGTGATTTGGTGGACGCCGATAAAGGCCCATTGCGATGCGACACGCGACGTACCGCCGGCGAACGCCAGCGGACAAGCAGAAAAGCAGTATGCACCGGACGAATAGGTATAACCGACCGCGCTGCCGTCCTTGGCAATAGCGGCTTGACAGCGCGTATCCCCGACCGGGCAATCTTTGAGCCGTGTGCCGCCGACCGCCGTTTCCAGCCCGGCCTTACGGATCATCCGGCCCATCGCATAAGCGGCATCGACGTCGCCGCCTTCCGAACGGAAAACGACCGGCAATTTACGGCCGCCGATCTTCTTGAGGATTTTTCTGAGCCGCGCGGGCGTATCGGACGTTATGCGCCCCTCCGCCGATATCCATTCCGGACAGTTTTCCTGGCAGAGGAGACTACGCACGAGGATGAAATTCATCGGGGGATGCGCCGCCTTCTTCTCCCCGGCAGCCTGCGAAGTTGCCGCTCCGATCGGCAAGGTCAAAAGGAGAAAAACAAGTAATAATCTGGAAAATAGACACTTCACCAAAAGGGAAATTGCAAAGCGCACGATTAAATTGCCTTAGTTATACTGAGCATATGCTTAGCAATTGGATTGACTGCCAGCAAGTCAGATTTCGCCGCCTGCTGCCATTCTTCTTATCTCTGTTCTCTCACCGCAATCAGGCTGAAATGGCGACCCGCTGCGGCCGCGTTCACGCAGTTCACCTGCTCCAGCGCAAAGCGCTGCAGGCAGACCGGTCCACCACCTTTGCGCCCGTGCCGGAGAGAGCCGAGTTCTTCCGCAAAACTCTCCCAAGTGATTCTCTCCTTGCCCGCCTGCACGAGACCATCCCTATGCCGCCATTAAAGAACTCAAAGGTACCGCAACGCTATTTTTGCAAGTCGAAACTCAACCGAGGCGCGCACTACCGTGGCTAATTTTTCACAATTCGAATGAATCGGCTTGCGTTAGGTCAATTGGGGCTAGCATCCCGCCGATTTTCTGTATTTGATAGCGGTAACATTGGGCTTCCGGAGGCGTACAAATGTCTTACATGACTACCTCTGAAAGACAGTCATTGCTTTCGACAGAACTTTCGACCGCACGAACGCGCAGCCTATTTGCGCAGGCGCTTGGCAGGGTCTCCACAGCCTTCGGATTGTCGCATGCGACGCTGATGCACGCCCCCTCCCCGGAAGACCTTCTCTTGAAACCCCTGCTGATCGAGAGCTCGCTTCCGGCCGCCTATGTCAGGGATTTCGACCGTGCCTACATGATGCGCGACTGCCCTTTCGGCGTAAGGTTAAGAGCGTCTGCCGTGCCGCCGGCCTGGCACCTCAACGACGCCTCCAATGGTCAGGCTTTCTCCGTCGAACTGCGTGCCCTGATGCTGCGCCATGCCATACCGGCAGGCATTGCCATGCCGACCATTGCAACCGACGGCCAGCGCCTGGTCTTCTGGTTCTGCGGCGAGCGCGCCGCACTCGGCCAGAGCGAAATCAACGAGCTGGCAATGATCATTCTCCATGCACTCGATGCATACAATGCAGTCAAACGCAACGAAGAATGCACGCATAACGCGCTGTCGACGCGCGAACTAGAAGTTGTGCGCTGGACTGCCCAAGGCAAGACCTCGATCGAAATCGGTCAGATCCTGACGCTCTCGGACCATACTGTGAACGCCTATATGACGAACGCGATCAAAAAACTCGATTGCGTCAACCGGACCCAGTTGGTAGCTAAGGCAATTCGATTGAAGCTGATCAACTGAGGAATCAGAAGAGAGTCGGCACGTCGTCCCGTGATCTGGGGGAATCGTGCCTCTTCACTTCGAACAGCCCGTTATTGACAAGACAGAACAATCCCGCGCCCACATCGGCATCACCGATGCGGAAGTCGTCCAGATGCTTGCTGCCTATCGTCTTTTCGGCTTCTGGCGCATCGACATCGAGACAGGACATTTCTTTGCAAGCGAGGATGTCCATGCGATCTTCGGCCTCCCCTACAGCGACGCCCTGTCAACCTGACAGAGCTGATGTCGCGCATCCACGAGGAAGACCGCAGCCTGATCGCCCAAACCTTCGAAGAGGCAAGCCGTCACGGCGTCGGCTTCCATTTCGTTTATCGTGTCGACAACCGGCTTGGCGGCTACAAGCTGGTGCGTAGCGTCGGCCGCTTCCGAAATGATGAAAGCGGCGGCGGCATCGTCGGCATCACCTATGAATTCGTCGAGAAACTGCGCGTCGTCGGCTTCGAGGACAACACGATACCCCGCTGACTCCAGACGTTTTAGCGGTCAAGCACCGAGCGGATCTCGACGAGGTTCGAGCGCACCCTCAGAATATAGAAGCCCATGGTGGCGAGATGGCTCGGCATGATCCAGCCATCCTCGCGGCCGTTCGAGATGATTGCCGGCTGGATGCGCAGTGCGGCCTGGAACTGCCGCGTCGTTCCGCCCCAGATCGCGCCGAGATTACGTTCCTGCACCACCTGCGAGAAATCCGCCTGCGCGGCGGCAAGGATGGCGTAGTAGGCATAGAGCTGGCCATAGGCGAACCAGAACCGGTCGTCGGCGCGGGTATCGAACCAGCCGCGATTGTGGTTTTCCGAGCGCTCGGCAAGCATGTCGGAGGTGCCGCCGAGATCGTTGGCGATGCGGTCGATGAACTGCATCAGATTGTCGGCGCGGCCGTCGAAAACGACGTTGCAGAGGGCGAGATCGGTGTTGAACTTGCGCAGGCTGCCGATCGCCGAGCGGTAATAGGAAGGCGTCGGCGTCTTTAGCCCGAAGGGGTTGAGGCCGAAATACCAGCTGTATTCGTCGAACTGCAGGTAGCCGCGCGCGGTCTGCAGGTCGTTGTTGATGCCCGAGGTGCCGCGCACGCGCCCGAGCGTATCGACAAGCTCCGCCGAAGTCCGCCGGACCGCCTGGTTGATGCCGCGCTGGAACGACGCCTTGTTGTCGAGGAAGGGAGTATGATCCCAGTCGATGCCGAAGAAGCCCATCTTGTAGAGCAGCATGGAGGAGATCCATGCATTCTGGTTGACATTGAAATCGGTCAGATCGGCCGCGACGTCGACGATCGCCGAGCGCTGGCAGGTCTTCGGCGCCGTCGCATTGGCACCCTCGGCGACCGGCACTTCCTGCCCCGCGGCAACCTTGCGTTCGGAAAGCCGGTACTGTTCGACGAAAGCGGTGTTGAAATTCGACCAGATCTGCGTCTGCCAGAAGAAATAACCGTAGAGCACGACCAGCAGCGCCACGAACGCGATGACCGGCAGCCGGATCATCCAGCTCCGGCGCTGATACCAGCCATGCGCGGCAAGAAAGGGCCAGAAGGCCCAGGCGGAAAACAGGCGGGCCCAGCGACCGATCGTCTGGCCGATCAGCCTGAAAAAACCGGCTATCCGGTCAAGCATCGTCGTCTCCTGTCAGGCGAGGCGAACATCGGGACATTGCCGCCCCGCTGCATCCCACATATGCGCTCGATGGGCCGAGCACAACACGAGCCCTTCGATTTTTCGGAATGAAAGCATTGCGCAAGAGGAATACTGCCTGCGCCCCTGCTGGTCAGGAGCGCAGGAAAGGCAGGCTGAAACGGAAGGACCTGCGCGCCGTGTCGATCAGAGGCGCTCCCGATGTGTCCGGCGGCGGTTCGGCATAGGTCGGAAACCTTCTGGCGAATTCGAGATGGGCGCGGCTCTTGCGCCGCTCCAGGTCCGGGGCGACCAGCATGCCCTTCTCAAACAGCCTGATCGGCGCGGCGATATCGGGAAAGAGTTCCGGCTTGATCCTCACCTTCATGCCCGGCCGGTCGGTATCGACCTGCGCCTGGTAGATGATCAGCCGCTCCTCCACGTCGATCAACAGCTTGCGCAGCAGCACGTTGCAGGCAGCGATCCGGCCGTTCAGCGAATCGACAAAGGCCTGGAACAGGCCGATGAAGCGCTCACGCCGCTGGCTATCGTCGCGCATCTCGTGCTCTCCGGCGGAAATCCGCTCGGCTTCCGCCTTCAGCGCCCGCCGCTCCGCTTCCATCTGCTCCCAATGCGCCCTGTTGCCATAGACGCCGATACGGCCCTGCGTCGTCAGCGCCTTGGCGTTGAGCTCCTTCATCTTGAGACGGGCGATATCGATGGAAACGACCAGCCGGCGCCGTTGCTCGACGATGTCGACAAGGCTGAGTTCGGCTGTCCTGTGCCGTTCGGTGAGCGCAGCGCGCTGGCCGGCGATCAGCCCCGCGAGCGCGTCCGATTTCGTCAAAAGGTCGAGCAGCCGCTCGATGACGGGCGCCTCACGAACGCGTTCGGTATACATGCGCCACATCCGCTGGCGCGACACCCAGCCGGCCATCTTCTCGCGCAGTGTCAACCCTCGGAAACTGTCGAGATCGGCTGAGACCTCGGCCGTCAGCCGATCGAGGCAAAAGACCAGCTCGGCCAGTTGGGCGTCGAGCGCCGCAGCATCGGCGATATGGGCCTGGAAGCGGGCATTCTGTTCAAGGAAGACCTCGTCGGCCGACTGTGTTTCGTCGCCGCTGAAGGCGCCGATCGCGGCCACACAATAGGCTCCCTCGCCTGCAATCCTTTCGGCAAGGCTGCCTGCAGCTTCGTACTGGCTGTCGAATGACGGGGGTTTGCGCACCAAGCCTCTCCAAGGAATCTCCTGACCCCAAGCTAGTCGCTTGCGGCGCCAAAGAAAACAGGCGGCGTCGCCGGCTTCAGACCGGCTCGGCGATCCAGGCACCGTTCATCGCGTCGTCCCAGTGCCTGCGGCAGAGCGAGACATATTTCTCGTTGCCGCCGACATCGATCTGCGCGCCTTCGTGCAATACTTTTCCTTCCGCGTCGAGCCGCACAACCATCGTCGCCTTACGCCCGCAATGGCAGATCGTGCGCACTTCGCGCATTTCATCGGCGATCGCCAGCAGTTCCTGCGAGGCAGGAAACAGCTTGCCCTGGAAATCGGTTCTCAGCCCGTAGACCATCACAGGGATGCCGAGCCTGTCGACGACGCGGGCAAGCTGCCAGACATGGACAGGCGTCATGAAATGCGCCTCGTCGACGAAGATGCAGGAAATCGGTGCTCCTTCGCCGCTCAGCGTCGCAACCAACCGGAACAGATCCTCATGCGGCTCGAAGGGAATGGCGCTGGCCTCCAAGCCGATCCGCGAGCCGATCACGCCTCGGCCGGCGCGCTCGTCGAAGGCGGCGATCAGCTGCACCGTGCGCATGCCGCGCTCCTGGTAATTGTAGGAGGCCTGCAGCAGCATCGTCGACTTGCCGGCGTTCATCGTTGAATAGTTGAAATAGAGTTTTGCCATCCGATTTCTCCTTGATCGGCTTATTGAAAGCTCGGAATGGCAAAGAAAAGCCCTGAGTGAGCGATAATCACAGGAATCCGGCTCGAAAACCGCTGAGAGCCCCGAAAACAAGGCATTGCCAAAAAATCCGCCGACGTCGCAATCGCATGGGTCGATACGGCGCAAACGCACTGAGGTCGCTTGTCAAACTCGGTTATTGATGGTTGGCTTGGGAACTTAAAGACTGGGAGTCTAAAAATGAAAACAACAAGCACGTTCAAACTCGTCACCGCAACTGCCGTCGCCGCCCTCTCCGTTGCGACCGCCGCCTTCGCCGCCGATCCCGACAGCTGCTCCACCGTTCGTTTCTCGGACGTCGGCTGGACGGATATCACCGCCACCACCGCCACCGCATCCGTCGTCTTGAAGAGCATCGGCTACCAGACCGACGTCAAGGTTCTCTCGGTGCCGGTCACCTATACCTCGCTGAAGAACAAGGACATCGATGTCTTCCTCGGCAACTGGATGCCGACACAGGAAAAGGACGTCCGTCCCTATATCGACGATAAGTCGGTTGAATCCTTCGGCCCCAACCTCGTCGGCGCCAAGTATACGCTTGCCACCAACGCCAAGGGAGCCGAGCTCGGCATCAAGGACTTCAAGGACATCGCCGCCCAAAAGGACGAGCTCGACGGCAAGATCTATGGCATCGAGCCCGGCAATGACGGCAACCGCCTCGTCATGGACATGATCGAGAAGAACGAGTTCGGCCTGAAGGATCTGGAAGTCGTCGAATCCTCCGAACAGGGCATGCTCGCCCAGGTCGCTCGTGCAGACAAAGCAGGCAAGCCCGTTGTCTTCCTCGGCTGGGAACCCCATCCGATGAACACCAACTTCAAGCTGACCTACCTCACAGGCGGCGACAACGTCTTCGGCCCTGACTTCGGCGGTGCCAAGGTCTTCACCAACGTGCGTGCCGGTTATCTCGACGAATGCCCGAATGTCGGCATGATGTTGAAGAATTTGACGTTCTCCCTCGACATGGAGAACCAGATCATGGGCAAGATCCTCAACGACGGCAAGGAGCCGGAAGCTGCGGCTTCCGAATGGCTGAAGGCGAACCCCGCAGCGCTCGAGCCCTGGCTTGCGGGCGTCAAGACCCGCGACGGCAGCGGCGAAGCCCTCGCGGCCGCCAAGACCGGCCTCGGCCTCTAATGATATGAACGGGGCGGTTCTCCGCCCCGTTTCATTTTATCCGATTGTTGTTTTTTGGATAGGCGCGCCCTTGAATTGGATCACCGAATTTAAGATTCCCGTTGGCCCCTGGGCCAAGTCCTTCGTGGATTGGCTGACCTCGAACGGCGAATGGTTCTTCAACCAGATCGCCTTCCTCCTGTCGAGCGCCATAGACGGCCTGCTCTTCGTGCTGCAGAAGCCTCATCCGCTGATCGTCATCGCTGCCATCACCGCCATCGCCTTTTGGCTGCGCCGGTCGATCGCGGTTGCCGTCTTCACCTGTCTCGGCCTGCTGCTGATCGTGAACCAGGACTATTGGAAGGAAACGACGGAGACGCTCGCTCTCGTGCTCGCCGCCACCTTCGTCTGTATGGTGATCGGTATTCCGCTCGGCATTGCCGCCGCCCGCCGCCCTTGGGTCTATGCTGCCATGCGCCCGGTGCTCGATCTCATGCAGACCATACCGACTTTCGTCTATCTGATCCCGGCGCTCATCCTGTTCGGCCTCGGCATGGTGCCGGGCCTGATCGCGACCGTCATCTTCGCAATCCCCGCCCCGATCCGGCTGACGCGTCTCGGCATCATCTCGACGCCGCCGTCCCTCGTCGAAGCGGCCGTGGCTTTCGGCGCGACGCCGATACAGGTGCTGCGCAAGATCGAGCTTCCCTTCGCCACGCCGCAGATCATGGCCGGTCTCACCCAGACCATCATGCTGTCGCTGTCGATGGTCGTCATCGCCGCCCTTGTCGGCGCTCCCGGGCTTGGCGTGCCCGTCGTCCGTGCGCTGAACACCGTCAATATCGCCAAGGGCTTCGAGGCGGGCTTCTGCATCGTCATCCTGGCAATCATTCTGGACCGGATGTTCCGCACAGCGGGTGAAGGAGGCGCTGCATGACCGCGGTAAGCTTTAACAATGTCAGCATCGTCTTTGGCGATCGGCCGGAAGCAGCCCTTGCCATGGTCGACCAGGGCAAAACGCGCGACGAGATCGGCGCCGCCACCGGTCTTGTGCTCGGTGTGGCCAACGCCTCGCTGACGATCGAGGAAGGCGAGATCCTGGTGCTGATGGGTCTTTCCGGCTCAGGCAAGTCGACGCTGCTGCGCGCCGTCAACGGGCTCGCTCCCGTGGTGCGTGGCGATGTCGCGGTCTCGGCGGCCACCGGCCCCGTCAACCCCTATAGATGCAATGCCAAGGCCTTGCGCGACCTGCGCACCCACACCGTCTCCATGGTGTTCCAGCAATTCGCCCTTCTGCCCTGGCGCACCGTCGCCGACAATGTCGGCTTCGGTCTCGAGCTCGCCGGCATGCCGGAAGCCGAACGCAAGCTCCGCGTCGGCGAACAGCTTGAACTCGTCAACCTGACGAAATGGGCCGATCGCAAGGTCAACGAGCTTTCGGGCGGCATGCAACAGCGTGTCGGGCTCGCCCGCGCCTTTGCCACCGGCGCGCCGATCCTGCTCATGGACGAGCCTTTCTCGGCGCTCGACCCACTGATCCGCACCCGCTTGCAGGATGAACTCCTGGAATTCCAGCGGCGGCTGAAGAAGACCATCCTCTTCGTCAGCCACGATCTCGACGAGGCCTTCCGCATCGGCAACCGCATAGCCATCATGGAGAGCGGCCGCATCATCCAGTGCGGGACGCCGCACGATATCGTCAAGAACCCCGCCGACCAGTATGTCGCCGATTTCGTTCAGAACCTCAATCCGATCAACATGCTGACGGCCGCCGACGTCATGCAGTCCGGCCTCGGCCAGACTGCCGCCGGCATGAGCGTCAGCGCCACGGCCCGCGCCGCGACCCCGCTTATCGATATTCTCGATGCGCTTGCCCGCCAGCCGGGCAGTATCGGCATCGTCGAGAACGGCGCGATCGTCGGCACCATCTCGGCCCAGGATATCGTCGCCGGCCTCACCCGTCATCGCCGCAAGCAGGAAGCTTGATGTTTTCCACGCGCTTTGTCACAAAGCGGATATGAAAGATCAGCCCTCGCCCTTACGCGAAACCGACGACGAAGCCCGCAAGCTCGCTCGCGTGTTGTTGCGCTCCGCCAGCTATGCTGCGATCGCCGTTCTCGATCCCGAGACCGGCTTTCCCTTCGCCAGCCGCGTGCTGGTCGCTACCGACATCGACGGAACGCCCGTGATCCTCGTGTCGAGGCTGTCGGCCCACACCAAAGCGCTCGCCAAGGACCCGCGCGCTTCGCTCCTGACCGGTGAACCCGGCAAGGGCGACCCCCTCGCCTATCCCCGTCTGACGACCCAATGCCTGGCAGAACCCGTCGAGCGTGGCAATGCAATCTATGAGCGTATCCGTATGCGCTTTCTCGATCGCCACAGCAAGGCGGCGCTTTATATCGACTTTCCTGATTTCCTGTTCTTCCGTCTCAAGCCGGAGCAGGCCAGCCTCAATGGCGGATTCGGCCGCGCCTACTTGCTTGATGGGAATGATCTCGTAATCCAGTCGGCCGCGAATGAGGCGATTGCCGCCGAGGCGGCAGAGACAGTGCGAGATTTAATAGAACGCCATCCCGATATCGCCGAAGTCCTCGCTATCAGGCTAAAGGCGCCGGAATCGGGTCCTTGGCGCATTTGTGGTATCGATTCCTCAGGTTTCGACATGATTTCCGGCGACTTGCTGCTGCGATACGAGTTCGAAACCCTCGCTGTGGATGCCGATCACATTTGTTCAAACATGTCTAAAGTAGCATACTCGATACCTTAAATTTAGGTATATACAATCTTCGAGCCTAGTTGGTAGCTTTTGGTGTCAGTCAAAAATCCGGCTGGCGCTCTCCGCCAACCCGCTTGATGTACGTTTCGCATTAGGAAGATAACATATGGAAACCTCTGATTTGGCCGATCACACGAATGTGGCGGCAGCTTTATTGTCGGCCATGGCCAACCCTAAAAGATTGCTGATCCTGTGCAGCCTCGTGAAGGGCGAAGTGGCCGTCGGCGTGCTTGCGACGCAGGTCGGGCTCAGCCAGTCGGCTCTCTCTCAGCACCTCTCGAAACTGCGCGCTCAAAAGCTGGTCAAGACCCGCCGGGACGCACAAACCATTTATTATTCGAGCACCTCCGAACCGGTCATGAAGATTCTGGCAACGCTCGAAGACATCTACCTCGTGCAGAACCGGAATAGATCCGCCGCCTGATGATAGCGCTGACATGAATGTCGGCCGATGTCCTGCTGAAGGGGATGTTCCCGGAGGCTTGGCAACGATATTTCAGCACCTGAACCTTATGGCACGACCGGCAAATTTGCGATTTGCCGGTCGTGCTTTTAGAATGATGGCCGATCGCGCCGGAGCACCCGTCCCGCTATCGATCTTTTGTTTTGGTGCATTCCAGACGTAAAACCGCCGCGCAGTTTTGGCGGAATTGCTTTAACTGCCGACCACACCGTTATCGGTGCGGCTCAGCACCACCAACGCCGGGCGGGCGGGCATGCCGGGCTTGAAGTCGGGCCAGTTGGTGCCGGCATCCTCCATCGACGTCGCATCCTCGTTGTCGGCCATCCGCAATTCGCCCGGATGCTGAACCGAGAGGAAGACGCTGCTGCCATCCGCAGTGAAGGTCGGCGAACAGGCTTCCGAGCCGACGGGCGCAATATAGAACAGCTTCGGCAGCGCCCGGCCCGGGCCTTCGGTATCCATCACATAGACGGAATCGGCTATGCCTTCCGGCGGCGGGCCGTCGGTGGTGACCCAGAGGCGTCCGGCCGGATCGACCGCGAGATTGTCGGGGTCTGTGAACCAGCCGGCCGAGGTCGTGGCCGGATGGAACATCGCCTGATCCTCAGCCTTGGCAGGATCGCCGCAGAGGATGAAGACGTCCCACTTGAAGCTCTCGGCGGCATAATCCGGCTTTTCGGGACCGCCGGGTGCTGCGAGCTCCAGCAGGTGACCGTGCGGGTTGGGGCCGCGCGGATTGGCGATGTTGACCATCTCCTTCTCGTCGCCGCCCTCGACCTTCGGCAGCCGGTCCTCGTTCTCCGTCATGGCGACGTAAAGCTTGCCTGTGCCGAGATGCGGGATGAAGCCTTCCGGTCCGTCCATCGGCGTCGCGCCGACGAGATCGGCTGCGGCGCGCGGCGCCAGCACGACATCGGCCTGGCTCTTGAAGCCGGCTTCCGCCGTCAGCGGCCCCTCGCCCGCAATGAGCGGGATCCAGGTCACCGTGCCGTCGCTTTCGAACTTGGCGACATCAAGCGTGCCGTGGTCGAGCAGGTCCTTGTTGGCGGCGCGATCGTTCGGGTTCCAGGGATCGCGGGTGACGAAGCGGTAGATATATTCGAAATCGTCGTCATCGCCCATAAAGACCACCACGCGGCCGTCAGGGGCGACGCAACACTGAGCGCCCTCATGCGTCATGCGGCCGAGCGAGGTGCGCTTGACCGGCTTTGCCGTCGGATCGAACGGGTCGATCTCGACCACCCAATCGAAACGCATCCATTCGTTCGGCTCTTCCTCGAACTTGAAGCGCGGCTCGATGCGGCTGACGGAATAGATATCGTTCTCGTCCTCGTCCCAGCCCTGGCGCTCGACCAGCTCCTGGTTCGGCAATTTCTTGTAGTCGCCGGCGAAGACGTCCATGGCGCCTTCCTCGCCCGAAAGCATCGTGCCCCAGGGAGTGATGCCGCCATTGCAGTTCGAGATCGTCCCGAACACGACCGTGCCGGTCGGATCGGCCTTGGTCTTCAGACGGTCGTCGCCGGCGGCGGGACCGGAGATGCCGATTTCGGTGCTCATATGGATGCGGCGATTGTATTTGCCGTCTTTGACGATCGCCCATTTGCCGTCCGTCTTCTTCACTTCGAAGATCGAGACGCCGAGGGCGGCCATGATGGCGCGGATCTGATTGTCCGTCAGCTTCTCGCGGTAGTTTTCGTCGGTCAGGCCGGGAAACATCAGGAAAGGCGCGGCATATTCATGGCTGACGACCATCAGCCCATGGTCGGAGCTCTTCTCGCCCCAGGGCAGCGGCAGAAACTGCGTGAAGTCGTTATTGTAGCCGAACTGACGCTCGGCAGCCTTGCCATCCAGTGTCGCAATGTCGAATTCCGGGCTGTCAGCAAACAGTGCATCGCCCCAGCGCGCCAGGATCTGGCGCTCATAGCCCTCCGGCCAGTGGTCGGCGGTATCGCGCACGCGCTTGAGTTCCGGAAATGTCAGGCTGGAGCCGGCAGCCTCGGCATGTGCGGTTCCGAGCGCCGGCGAAAGTGCCACGGCGCCCATCGCTGCGAGAAAGCCCTTGAGCACGCTGCGGCGGCGAACGCCCTCTTCGAGAATGGCGCCGTAACTTGGTGCGAATGCATGGCGCCGCGTGGGGCGCGCCCTTGTCTTCTGGCGGTCAGACATCAGTATCTCCGATCGAAATATCTTTTGATTTCAGTGAATTGATGAAATGCAATTGCGCCCTGCGAGCCATCGGTTTTTGTAACAAGCCGAGGCAAAGGATTGATGACGGGCAGCCTGCGGTGCCTGACCCCTGGATATTTCCGAGCGACGCAAGTTGAGCCTCCCGTCAGGAGGGGCTCTGGGGACTTTTCCCGTTGACGCCTTGGGAAGCCCTGATAATTTGACCGGGCAGTAAAATATGGGCGTGAAGCCCCGGAAAAGGGCCGTCGGCGGCCAGGAGAACAGCATGTCCAATCGCCTCAATGCACCGAACGATCTTCGCGCCTTCTGGATGCCGTTTACGGCAAATCGCCAGTTCAAGAAGGAGCCGCGTTTGTTCGTCGGCGCCAAGGACATGTACTATACGACCCATGACGGCCGTCAGGTGCTGGACGGCACGGCTGGCCTCTGGTGCGTCAATGCCGGCCACTGCCGCCCGAAGATCACCGAGGCGATCCGCGAGCAGGCCGGCGAACTCGATTACGCGCCGGCCTTCCAGCTCGGCCATCCCAAGGCCTTCGAACTGGCGAACCGCCTGGTCGACATTGCCCCTGAGGGCCTGAACCACGTTCTCTACACCAACTCCGGTTCCGAATCCGTCGAGACCGCGCTCAAGGTGGCGCTCGCCTATCACCGCGTGAAGGGCAATGGATCACGCTTCCGCCTGATCGGCCGCGAGCGCGGCTATCACGGCGTCAATTTCGGCGGCATCTCCGTCGGCGGCATCGTCACCAACCGCAAGATGTTCGGCACGCTTCTGACCGGCGTCGATCACATGCCGCACACCCACCAGCCCGGCAAGAACAACTTCACCCGCGGCGAGCCCGAGCATGGCGGCGACATCGCCACCGAGCTCGAGCGTATCGTCACCCTGCATGACGCCTCCACCGTTGCCGCCGTCATCGTCGAGCCGGTGGCGGGCTCCACCGGCGTCTTGATCCCACCGAAGGGCTACCTGCAGAAGCTGCGCGAGATCTGCACCAAACACGGCATCCTTCTGATCTTCGACGAAGTCATCACTGGCTTCGGCCGCCTCGGCGCCCCCTTTGCCGCGCAATATTACGACGTCAAGCCCGACATGATCACCGCCGCCAAGGGACTGACCAACGGCGTCATTCCGATGGGCGCCGTCTTTGTCACCTCCGAGATTCATGATGCCTTCATGAACGGCCCGGAGCACATGATCGAGTTCTTCCACGGCTACACCTATTCCGGCAACCCGATCGCCTCCGCCGCAGCCCTCGCCACGCTCGACACCTACAAGGAAGAGGGCCTGCTGACACGCGCCGCCGAGCTTTCCGACTACTGGGCCGACGCGCTGCATTCGCTGAAGGACTGCCCCAATGTCATCGACATCAGGAACACCGGCCTGATCGGCGCCATCGAACTCGACCCGATCGCCGGCGAGCCGACCAAGCGCGCCTTCACCGCTTTCCTGAAAGCCTATGAAAGCGGCCTGCTGATCCGCACCACCGGCGATATCATCGCGCTCTCCCCGCCGCTGATCATCGAGAAGCACCACATCGACGAGCTCTTCGGCAAGCTGCGGACGATCCTCCAGAACAACATTTGAAAAGCTCTGAAGACTTCCGCCATAACGGCCTGCGGTGGATAGGCCTCAGGTCACGGCGGCGACGGAAAGGCAGAGGGCGAATTTCTTCAGAAGCCGGCGATCGAATTGCCCTTCATTGCCCAGCATCCATTTCAGTGCTTGGCTCGCGCTCCACGGCGCCTTGTACGGCCGCACGGAGGTCATGGCGTCATAGACGTCGCAAATAGCAGCAAGACGCGCATGGAAGCTGACCTGCGCCTCGGAAAGCCTGCGGGGATAGCCCTTGCCGTCGATACGCTCATGATGATTGAGACAGACGTCGAGAACGATCTCCGGCATGCCTTCCTGGCGCGACAGGATTGCATGCCCCTTTTCCGGATGATCGCGGATCATCTTGATCTCGTCCTCGTCCAGTCGCCCTTCCTTGTTGAGTATCTCGAGAGGAATTTCGAGCTTGCCGACGTCGTGCAGCAATCCTGCCGTACCGAGCATCTGCACGGTCGTCTCGTCAAGTCCGAGATGACGGCCGAAAAGGATCATCAGCGCACTCACCGAAAGCGAATGCAGAAACGTCACTTCGTCCTTGGATTTCAGACGCGTAACGCTCAGAAAGACAGTGGGATTGTCATCTATTGACTTGGAGACCGAGGAAATCACCGGCGCCACCTGATCGAAGCTGATGCCATCACCATGCTGGAGCCGGCCGAAAACGCTTTCCAGGACCTGCACGGATTTCTGGATGGTCTCGCGTGCCGCCTTCGTGTCGATCTCGATATTGCCGCCTGGCAGACCGTCGATGTCGAGGCCTCTGCTGGTGTTGATGATAACACCTTCAATGCCGCTCTTGCGAAGCTTCAGGGCATCGACTTCACGGCGCAGCAGAAATCTTCTCTTGGACAGAAGAGGGTCCTGCCATGCACCCTCGATCGCCTCCACAAACATTCCGTTGCGCACCTGTCTGGCTTCGATACGCTTGAGCATCCAGATCTCTGTTCCTGAAATATCTCTCTGTTTATTATCGACCGTTCTTTTGCATCGCAGCACTATATGCGCGAACAATGGTTCTACACCGATTGGTAGAATCAAGTGTTAATCTCAAAACAGAATTCTAATATTCAGAAAGACGAAGAGAGGTTCCGCGACATTCAGTAGGTTCATCGGCGCACCGGGCGAATGCGGGTGTACCAGCACCCTCCAGAAATCGGCAGACGGCGCCACGATCGACGATTTTGGATTATTTCGCGCCGGATCGGCTCGATTTTCGTTTCATTTTGTTATCAACTTGCGGAATTTCACCAAAATCCCTAGAAATCTTGCCGTTGCGCCCATTCGAGCCAAATATGGCCGGAGGGCGCATCGATCGCGCCGATATCGATCGTCCTTGGCACGGCCTGGGGGCCGTTGAACGATCCGGAAAAGCCGGCGCGACGCTTCATCGCGGGTCGAATGACCCCATCCAAGGAGACAGACAATGACCCTCAAGACATTGACGGCGACCCTCGTCGCGTCGCTCGCCTTTGCGCCGCTTGCCCATGCCGATATCACCATCGGCCTGATCGCGCCGCTGACCGGCCCCGTCGCCGCCTATGGCGACCAGGTGAAAAACGGTGCGCAGACCGCCGTCGACGAGATCAACAAGAAGGGCGGAATTCTCGGCGAGAAGGTCGTCCTCGAACTGGCCGATGATGCCGGCGAACCGAAACAGGGCGTTTCCGCCGCCAACAAGGTCGTCGGCGACGGCATCCGCTTCGTCGTCGGCCCGGTGACATCAGGCGTCGCCATTCCCGTTTCGGACGTGCTTGCTGAAAACGGCGTGTTGATGGTCACCCCGACCGCGACGGCCCCCGACCTGACCAAGCGCGGTCTGACCAACGTGCTGCGCACCTGCGGCCGCGACGACCAGCAGGCCGAAGTCGCCGCCAAATATGTGCTGAAGAATTTCAAGGACAAGCGCGTCGCCATCGTCAACGACAAGGGCGCCTACGGCAAGGGCCTCGCCGACGCCTTCAAGGCGACGCTGAACGCCGGCGGCATCACCGAAGTCATCAACGACGCGATCACGCCTGGTGACAAGGATTTCAGCGCGCTCACCACCCGCATCAAGTCCGAGAAGGTCGATGTGGTGTATTTCGGCGGCTACCACCCGGAAGGCGGCCTGCTCGCCCGCCAGCTGCATGACCTCGCCGCCAACACGACGATCATCGGCGGCGACGGACTCTCCAACACTGAATTCTGGGCAATCGGCACGGATGCGGCAGGAGGCACGATCTTCACCAACGCTTCGGACGCCACCAAGAGCCCGGATTCCAAAGCCGCAGCCGACGCGCTCGCCGCCAAGAACATCCCCGCCGAAGCCTTCACGCTGAACGCTTATGCCGCCGTCGAAGTGCTGAAGGCCGGCATCGAGAAGGCCGGCAGCGCCGAGGATGCGGAAGCCGTCGCGACCGCGTTGAAGGACGGCAAGGAGATCCCGTCCGCCATCGGCAAGGTTACCTACGGCGAGACCGGCGACCTGACCTCGCAGAGCTTCTCGCTCTACAAGTGGGAAGCCGGTAAGATCGTCGCCGCCGAGTGATTGGCGGATCTAGTAAAACAGGATCGGGCGCCTCGCGGCGCCCGATTTGTATTTTGACAGAGGGGCTGCCGGTCAATCCCGCTGCCTCTTATCCTCACGCAGATAGCTTTCCACCGTCGGGTGTTTATTAAGCACCATCGGCTGACGATAAGTCCAACTGGGTGTCGGGTTCGAAACACGCGCGTAGAAACTGGAGATCAAAACACGCTTCAGATCTTCGTCAGAAGCGACACTTCCGGTCGACTTTTCGAGAATGACCTCACTCACCTTCCCATGCTTGTCGGTCCTGAGTATCGCAGAGTTGTTCATACATCCGCTCAACAGCAGGACAGCCGCGCAAGCTGCCGAAATAATTGCTTTCATATCATGGCCTTGAGTTGGAAGTTCACATCTGTATTCTCGCTTCACTAGCACTGCTGCCACAGAGGCAAAAGCCACCGGAAATACAACCCAAATGTTTTCCAGCATTCGCTTGGCATCAGCGGCAAAAACCAGTCGAAGAGGTAGCAATTCATGACCACCAAGCTCGAACGTCTGATCGACCAGGGTGTCGGCCGCGTGCCGGCTGATATCGTGCTGAAGGGCGGCCGTTTCTTCGACCTCGTCACCGGCGAACTCGTCCAGTCGGACATTGCCATCGGCGCCGATCGCATCGTCGGCACCTCAGGAAATTATGAGGGCGAAACCGAGATCGATATCTCGGACAGGATCGTCGTTCCAGGCTTCATCGACACACATCTGCACATCGAATCTTCGCTCGTCACACCGCATGAATTCGATCGCTGCGTTCTGCCCTATGGTGTCACCACCGCCATCTGCGATCCGCACGAAATCGCCAATGTGCTCGGAACCGCCGGCATCGAATTCTTTCTCGAATCCGCGCTGGAGACGATCATGGACATCCGCGTCCAGCTCTCCTCCTGCGTTCCGGCGACGCATCTCGAAACCTCCGGCGCCGATCTGCCGATCGAGCGCCTCCTGCCCTTCCGCCACCATCCGAAGGTGCTCGGACTTGCCGAATTCATGAATTTCCCCGGCGTGATCCACAAGGATCCCGTCTGCATGGCCAAGCTCGACGCCTTCCAGGGCGGCAATATCGACGGTCACGCGCCGCTGCTCTCCGGCAACGACCTCAACGGTTACCTCTCGGCCGGCATCCGCACCGAGCACGAATGCACGACCGCCGGCGAAGCCTTGGAAAAGATCCGCAAGGGCATGCATATCCTCGTACGCGAGGGTTCGGTATCCAAGGATCTCGCGGCGCTGATGCCCATTATCACCGAGCGGCTTTCACCCTTCCTCGCGCTCTGCACCGACGACCGCAATCCGCTCGACATCGCCGAACAGGGCCATCTCGATCACATGATCCGCACGGCGATCGCAAGCGGCGTCGAGCCTCTGGCGATCTACCGCGCCGCCTCGATTTCGGCCGCCCGCGCCTTCGGCCTCAAAGACCGTGGCCTGGTGGCGCCGGGCTGGCGCGCCGATCTGGTGGTTCTTGACAGCCTGGAAAACTGCCGTGCCGACATGGTCTTTTCCGCTGGCCGCCGCGTCACCGACGCGCTCTTTTCCACGCGCAGGCTGGTTGCCCCGATCGGCCTCGACAGCGTCAAAGCAAGGCCCGTCAACGCCGCCCATTTCGGCGTACCGTTCGCCGAAGGCGAAACGCCTGTCATCGGCGTCGTCCCGGGCAAGATCATCACCGAACATCGCCGCTATCGCCTGCCCGTCAAGGGCAACGAGACGGCGGTCGATCTTGCCAACGATATCATCAAGGTCGCCGTCATCGAGCGCCACGGCAAGAACGGCAACCATGCCAACGGCTTCGTCCAGGGTTTTGGCCTAAAGAAGGGTGCGATCGCCTCGACCGTCGGCCATGACAGCCACAATATCTGCGTGGTTGGTGTCAGCGAGGACGACATGGCATTCGCCGCAAACCGCCTCGGCGAAATCAAGGGCGGCTTCGTCGTCGTCGAGGACGGCAAAGTCACCGGCGAAATCGCCCTGCCTATCGCAGGCCTGATGAGCCTCGAGCCCTACGAGACAGTCCGCGATACGCTGCACCATCTGCGCAAAGCCGCCTTGGCGCTCGGCGCCACGCTGAAGGAACCCTTCCTCCAGCTCGCCTTCCTGCCGCTGCCGGTCATCCCGCACCTGAAGATATCCGACCGCGGCATGGTTGACGTGGACAAGTTCGCGCTGATTGGATGAGGGAAGACTTTGCAAATCCCCCGGCAGCGCCTATTTTGCAATATCGCTGGAGCCCGTGATGACGAAGCTGGAACAGATTGAAAAATCCATCGCCGAACTAAACAAGCAGGAGTTCGAAGCCTTTTCCGCTTGGTTTGAAGCCCTTCAAGCCGAACGTTGGGATCGACAGATGGAAAAAGACGCCGTAAGCGGCAAGCTCGATCATCTCGCGGAGAAGGCCTTTGCCGATTTTCATGCCGGAAAGACAAAACGGCTTTGAAACACCACGCGACTCCGGCCTTCTGGGAGGCCTATGACGGCTTGCCCGAACAGGTACGGAAGCTGGCCGACGAGAACTTCGATCTACTCAAACAAGACCTGAGACATCCATCTCTCCATTTCAAGCGCGTCGGCCGCTTTTGGTCGGCGCGCGTTGGCACGTCGTGGAGAGCTTTGGCCGTCAGAGACGGGGACGATATCGTCTGGTTCTGGATCGGCTCTCATGCAGATTATGATAAGTTGCTAAAATAGCTTTCAGATCCGCGCACAAAACCCGTCCAGCGCTGCAAGCGTCACGACCCCCGTGCCTGCCACTGCCTCGAAGCCCGGCATCTCAAGCGGCTCCCCGAGCACCATGCCTTCAGGCAGGCGGAATTCCGCCGGTTTGCGCGTCAAGTTGAAAACGAAGAGCAGTTTTTCTCCGTTCTTTTCGCGAGTGAAGGCGAGCAGATCCTGATTGGTGCCGATGAAGGTCATGTCGCCGTCGATCAGCGCCGGGTGGCCCTTCCGGAATGCGAGCGTCCTGCGGTAGTGATGCAGCACCGAGATTTCGCTCGCCTCCTGCGTGTCCACGGAAAGCGCTGCCTGCTCGTAAGGCACCGGCAGCCAGCTCTTTTCCGCCGAGGTGAAGCCCGCATGCGCCTTGCCGGCTTCCCAGGGCATCGGCGTGCGGCATCCATCGCGGCCCTTGAAGGCCGGCCAGAAGCGGATGCCGTAGGGGTCGCGCAGATCCTCGAAGGCGAGTTCCGCTTCGGGCAGGCCGAGTTCCTCGCCTTGATAGAGGCAGATCGAGCCACGCAGCGCCGCAAGTACCGAGATCGCCAGCTTGGCGATGGCGGGGCGCTCTTCCTCCGTCAGCGCAAACCGGCTGACATGGCGCATGACGTCGTGGTTGGAAAAAGCCCAGCAGACCCAGCCGTCCGTGACTGCTTTCTGGAAGGCTTCGACGCAGCCGCGGATATGCTCGGCGGTGAAATCCGGCCCGAGCAGGTCGAATGTGTAGCACATGTGCAGCTTATCGCCGCCGCTCGTATAGGCGCCAACCGTCTTCAGCGAACGCGCCCCGTCGCCGACCTCGCCGACGGTCGTGCGATCCTCGTACTGATCGAGCAGCGCCCGGAAGCGCTTGAGGAAATCGACATTTTCCGGCTGCGTCTTGTCGTAGAGGTGGTTCTGCATGCCGTAGGGATTGGTATCGGGCGCATCGAGGCCTGCGTCATCCTCGTCGGGCTCGTGCGGCGGATTGCTCCTGAGCAGCTTGTCGCAGAAATAATAGTTGACCGTGTCCAGGCGGAAGCCGTCGACGCCGCGATCGAGCCAGAACTTCACCGTCTCCAGCACCGCATCCTGCACGGCCTTGCTGTGGAAGTTGAGGTCCGGCTGCGAGGTCAGGAAATTATGCTGGTAATATTGCCGGCGCACGCCATCCCATTCCCAGCCCGGCCCGCCGAAGATCGACAACCAGTTGTTCGGTGCCGTACCGTCAGGCTTCGGATCGGCCCACACATACCAATCCGCCTTAGGATTGGTCCGGCTCGACCGGCTCTCGACGAACCAGGGATGCCGGTCGGAGGTATGCGAGATCACCTGGTCGATAACGACCTTGATGCCGAGCCTGTGGGCTTCGGCCATCATCTCGTCGAAATCGGCGAGCGTCCCGAAGATCGGATCGACGTCGCAATAATCAG
The DNA here is from genome assembly GCF_037002925.1 of Rhizobium aouanii. Classification (NCBI taxonomy): domain Bacteria; kingdom Pseudomonadati; phylum Pseudomonadota; class Alphaproteobacteria; order Hyphomicrobiales; family Rhizobiaceae; genus Rhizobium; species Rhizobium aouanii. Next base: position 401,245 of record NZ_JBAMYD010000001.1, on the reverse strand, counting down.
AAACGTCGTAGCCCATGTCGGCCATCGGCGACTTGAAGAAAGGCGAGAGCCAGATCGCGTCGACGCCGAGGCTGGCTATATGCGGCAGCCGGCGGGTGATTCCCCTGAGATCGCCGAGACCGTCGCTGTTGGTGTCCTGAAAAGAGCGCGGATAGACCTGATAGATCACCGCACCGCGCCACCAGTCCGCACTCCCGCCTGCTTGCAATGCCATCGGCTACATCTCCTGCCTCGTTTGCGCTCGCCACACTAAAGCGGACGAAACAAAAGACAACCATGTGAAGCGGTTATGAAGGCGTTGCGAAACGCCGCGACGCATCGTCGCGATCCGACAAGGGGGAGACGTATATAGGCTTGTCCACAACCCGGTTCCACCCTCCGGATTTGGGGTTGCAACGCAAAGCCTTTGCGATAATGTGCGCGCTGACCTGCACGTAAGAGGTCAAACACCGGGAACAAATGTCTAATAAAGGCGAAAAGCCTAGAAAGGTGGACCCACCATGAACCATTTCGCGAAAAAATTTCTCGCCTCTGCAATGCTTGGCACATTGCTGGCGTTTTCGGCCCATGCGGCCACGCTCAACATTCACAATGGTGGCGACCCGCAGTCGCTCGATCCGCAAAAGCTCTCCGGCGACTGGGAGAACCGTATCGCCGGCGACATTTTCGAAGGCCTCGTCACCGAGGACGCCAAGGATAATCCGATCCCCGGCCAGGCTGAAAGCTGGACGATTTCGCCTGATGGCAAGGTCTACACCTTCAAGCTTCGCGACGGCATCAAGTGGTCCGATGGCCAGCCGGTAACGGCAGGAGACTTCGTCTTCGCCTTCCAGCGCCTCGTCGACCCGAAGAACGCCGCCGATTATGCCTATCTGCAATTCACCATCAAGAATGCGGAAAAGATCAACAAGGGTGAGATCACCGATCTCAACCAGCTCGGCGTCAAGGCGATCGACGACAAGACGCTGGAGATCACACTTGAAAACTCCACTCCCTATTTCATCAATGCTTTGATGCATTACACCGCCTATCCGCTGCCGAAGCATGTCGTCGAGGCGAAGGGTCAGGATTGGGTCAAGATCGGCAACATCGTCACCAACGGCCCCTACAAGCCGGTCGAATGGGTTCCGGGCTCGCATGTAACGACGGTCAAGAACGACCAATGGTACGACACCAAGGACCTGAAGATCGATGGCGCGAAGTTCTTCGTGCTCGAGGATCAGGAAGCCGCGCTGAAACGATACCGTGCCGGCGAGTTCGACATCCTCACCGACTTCCCGACCGACCAGTACGAGTGGATGAAGAAGAACCTGCCGGGCCAGGCGCATGTCGCCCCCTTCTCCGGCCTCTACTATTACGTCGTCAACTCGCAGAAGCCGCCCTTCAGCGACAAGCGCGTCCGCCAGGCTCTCTCCATGGCGATCAACCGTGAAGTGATCGGCCCGCAGATCCTCGGCACCGGCGAACTGCCGGCATATTCCTGGGTGCCGCCGGGCACGGCAAATTACGGCGAGCCGGCCTATGTCAGCTGGAAGGACCTGCCCTATAGCGAGAAGGTCGCCGAAGCCAAGAAGCTTCTGACCGAAGCCGGTTTCGGCCCGGACAAGCCGCTGCACGCCGTGCTCAGCTACAACACCAACGACAATCACAAGCGCATCGCCGTCGCCATCGCTTCCATGTGGAAGCCACTCGGCGTCAATGTCGAGCTCGTCAATGCCGAAACCAAGGTGCATTACGACCAGATGCAGCGTGGCCAGGTCGAAATCGGCCGCGCCGGATGGCTTGCCGACTACAACGATCCGGACAACTTCCTGAACCTTCTGGTGACGGGCGTGCAGATGAACTACGGCCGCTGGTCCAATCCCGAGTACGACAAGATGATCAAGGAAGGCAACGCCGAGACGGATCTCGCCAAACGTGCCGCGATCTTCAAGAAGGCCGAACAGCTGGCGCTGGATGAATCCGCCGCCCTGCCGATCTATTACTACGTCTCGAAGAATGTCGTCTCGCCGAAGATCGACGGCTTCGTCGACAATATCCAGGACATCCACCGCACCCGCTGGCTGTCGATGAAAGAGTAAGGGAAAACGGTCCTTCCCGCGCACTGCGGGAAGGACCGGCCCACGATCATGATCAAATACGCCCTCCGTCGCCTGCTATCGACGATCCCCGTTTTGTGGATCGCCGTCACAGCCTGCTTTTTTGTTTTGCGCCTTGCCCCCGGCGGCCCTTTCGATGGCGAAAGGCCATTGCCGCCGGTGATCCTGAAGAACCTTGCCGCCCACTACAATCTCGACAAGCCGCTCATCCAGCAGTACCTGATCTATGTCGGTGACCTGCTCCGGGGCGATCTCGGCCCCTCCTTCGCCAGCGAAGATTTCACCGTCGCCCAGCAGATCATGATCGGTCTGCCCTACACCTTCACCATCGGTACGGCTGCCTTCCTGATTGCCATCATTGTCGGCGTGGCCGTCGGCTGTCTTGGGGCGCTCTACCAGAACAAGGCGCCGGATTATATTCTGGGCGCGCTCATCCTGATCGGCGTCGTGCTACCGAACTTCCTGATTGCACCCATCCTGCAGCTCGTCTTCGGCATCCATCTCGCATGGTTTCCGGTCGGCGGCTGGGGTGATGGCTCGATCAAATACCTCATCCTGCCGATCGTCGTGCTCGCCCTGCCGCATGCCGGTCGCATCTCGCGCATCACCCGCGGCTCGATGATCGAGGTGATGAACCAGAATTTCATTCGCACCGCCAAGGCCAAAGGCATCGGCCCCCGCCTGACGGTCATGCGCCACGCGCTGAAGCCTGCGCTGATGCCTGTCGTCTCCTATCTGGGTCCAGCAGCAAGTTACCTTCTCACCGGCTCGCTGGTTGTCGAAAGCATCTTCGGATTGCCCGGCATCGGCCGCTATTTCGTCAACGCAGCGCTGAACCGCGATTACGGCATGGTTCTCGGCACGGTCATCTTCTACATGGTGCTCATCGTGTTCCTGAATCTTCTCGTCGATATCGCCTATGCGTGGCTCGATCCGAAAGTGAGAAACCGATGATCCTCAACCCCGCAAAACGTGAGCTGCTCGCCCAGGAACTTCTGGAGGCGGAGGGCCTTGCGCCCGAAAGCCGCTCGCTCACCAAGGATGCCTTGCGCCGCCTCGGGCGCAACAAGGCGGCCGTCCTGTCGATCGTCGTCCTGACGGTGCTGATCCTCGCTGCCTTCCTCGGCCCCTGGTTCATTCCCTTCAACTACGAGGATCCGGATTGGGCGGCCTTCCGCATACCGCCCTCGATCGAAACCGGCCACTATTTCGGTACCGACCCGAATGGCCGTGACCTTCTCGCCCGCGTCCTCTATGGCACCCGCGTCTCGCTTGCCGTGGCGCTGACGGCGACCGTCGTCTCCGTCTTCATCGGCGTGCTCTACGGCGCGGTATCGGGCTATATCGGCGGCAGGCTGGATGCGATCATGATGCGCTTCGTCGATATCATGTACGCGCTTCCCTATATCCTCTTCGTCATCCTGCTGATGGTGATCTTCGGCCGCAACGTCTATCTGCTGTTTGCCGCCATTGGCGCGCTGGAATGGCTGACCATGGCCCGCATCGTGCGTGGCCAGACGCTGTCGATCAAGCATCGCGAATTCATCGAAGCGGCCCGCGCATCCGGGCAGCGGCCGTTCAAGATCATCATCAAGCACATCATCCCGAACCTCGTCGGCCCGGTGGTCATCTTCGCAGCGTTGACGGTGCCTGAAATCATCGCCACCGAAAGCTTCCTTTCCTATCTCGGCTTCGGCGTGCAGGAACCGCTGACCTCGCTCGGCACGCTGATCGCCGAAGGAACCGATGCCATGGAAAGCATGCCGTGGCTGCTGGTCTTCCCGGCAAGCTTCCTCGTGGCGCTGCTGCTCAGCCTGCTCTTCATCGGCGACGGCCTGCGCGACGCGTTCGACCCGAAGGATCGCTAAAGATGCCCCAAGAAACGCAAAAAGACACGCTTCTCGAACTCAAAGATTATTCGATCACCTTCAAAACACCGGATGGAGACGTCAAGGCCGTCTCCAACATGAATCTGACGGTCAAGCGCGGCGAACGCATCGCCATCGTCGGCGAGTCCGGCTCCGGCAAGAGCCAGACCTTCCTCGGCATCATGGGGCTGCTCGCCAAGAACGGCAAGCCGACGGGGCAGGCGCTGCTCGAAGGCAAGGACGTGCTGGCGCTGAAACCGCGCGAACTCGACCAGATCCGCGGCAAGGACATGGCCATGGTCTTCCAGGATCCGATGACCGCCCTCAATCCATCGCTGAAGATTTCCCGGCAGCTGACGGAACAGCTCGAGGTGCACGGCGGGCTGACGGCGCGCGCCGCATCCACTGCTGCCCTCGACATGCTGAAACGCGTCGGCATCCCCGACCCGACACGGCGCTTTCATCTCTATCCGCACGAACTCTCCGGCGGCATGCGCCAGCGCATCGTCATCGCCATGGCGCTGCTCACCCGGCCGAAACTGTTGATCGCCGACGAGCCGACGACCGCGCTCGACGTCACCATCCAGGCGCAGATCCTCGATCTCTTCAACGATCTGACGGCGGAGATGAACACCGCGCTGATCATGATCACCCACGATCTCGGGGTCGTTGCCGGCCTCGCCGACCGCGTCGCCGTCATGTATGCCGGCCGCATCGTCGAGGAGGCGCCGGTCGATGAGCTCTTCGACAATCCGGCGCATCCCTATACGGCGGCGCTGCATGCCTCGATCCCGCGCCCGGACCAGGATGTCGACGACCTCGTCGTCATCCCAGGCCGCCCGCCGAACCTGCAGCACCTGCCGAAGGGCTGCAATTTTTCGCCGCGCTGTTCGCAAGTCCAGGACGATTGCATCGACCGTCCGCCATTGCTCGAAACGCTGGCGCCGCATCACTGCGCCGCCTGCTACCACCCCTTCCCGCGTCGTGAGGAGCTGCTGAACCATGGCTGAACGATCGCTTCTGAGGGTCGAGAACCTGACGACCCAGTTCGAATTGCCGGCGAAAGGCCTCTTCAAGCCGCCGATTTTTCTCACCGCCGTCAACAATGTCAGCTTCGACCTCGGCGAAGGCCGCACACTCGGCATTGTCGGCGAATCTGGCTGCGGCAAGTCGACGCTCGGCCGCTCCATCCTGCGACTGTTAAAATCGCAGAAAGGCCGCATCCTCTGGCAGGGCCGCAACCTGCTCGACCTCACGGATGAGGAAATGCGCGCCGCCCGCCGCGACATGCAGATCATCTTTCAGGATCCGATCGCCTCGCTCGACCCGCGCATGACAGTCGGCGACATCATCGCCGAGCCGCTCACCGTCTTCGAGCCGAAGCTATCAAGGGCCGAGCGCACCGAACGCGTCCGCGAGATCATGACTGCCGTCGGCCTGGTGCCGGAGATGATCAACCGCTATCCGCATGAATTCTCCGGCGGCCAGGCGCAGCGCATCGGCATTGCCCGCGCGGTGGTCACCAAACCGAAGCTCATCATTTGCGACGAGCCGGTTTCGGCCCTCGACGTCTCGATCCAGGGCCAGGTCATCACGCTTCTGCGCAAGCTGCGCAAGGAATTCGGCCTGACGCTGATCTTCATCAGCCACGACCTCTCCGTCGTGCGCCTGATCTCCGACGATGTGCTGGTGCTCTATCTCGGCAGGGTCGTGGAAGCCGGCGACTGCGCCACCGTCTTCGATCATCCCGCCCATCCCTATACGCAGGCACTCTTTTCCGCCGCGCCGATCCCGGATCCGAAACTTGCGCGCCTGCGCACCCGCATCCGCCTGCAGGGTGACCCGCCGTCGCCGCTCAACCCGCCGAAGGGCTGCGTCTTCTCGCCGCGCTGCTGGAAGGCGACCGACATCTGTCGCACCGAAATGCCGCCGACCGAGCAGGTCCGCCCCGGCCAGACGGCCGCCTGTTATCACATGGATAGGCCTTGAAAGGAACGAAGGCCGCACCAGCGGCCTTTGCCCCGCTCGCGAAGGCGGGCTTCCATTCCCGAATATAGGCGCTTGCCACCTTCATACTCTCCGCGTATCAGCGGATGAAGACCCGCGCATAACCCTGAAAATCGGAATCGATTTTCGGAAAGGATTATGCGCCTATTCAATGTGATAGAGCGTCCTTAGCGCGTCCGTTGGACGCGCGGCGCTCTAATGCCGGGAGGACGAGGTGAGCGGACGGTTTCTATCGATCGGTGAATGCATGGTTGAACTCTCCCAGGCAGGCGACGGAATGCTGCGCAAGGGCTTTGCCGGCGATACCTTCAACACCGCCTGGTATGCCCGCGCCTGCCTTGGCCCCGACTGGTCGGTCGATTATTTCACTGCGCTCGGCGACGACGCCATGTCGGACGAAATGGTCGCCTTCATCAACAAGGCGGGCATCGGCACCAGCCTCATCCGCCGCATCAGGGGCAGGACGCCCGGCCTCTACATGATCAACCTGAAGGACGGCGAGCGCTCCTTCAGCTACTGGCGCGACAGCGCCGCCGCCCGCAGCCTGGCAGCCGATCCCGACCGCCTGCGCGAGGCGGTGGAGAGCGCTGAAGTCGTCTATTTCTCCGGCATCACGCTTGCCATCCTGCCGCATGAGGATGCCGAGACGCTGCTCGCCGAAGTCCGCCGCGCCAAGGCCGCCGGCAAGCTCGTCGTCTTCGATCCGAACATCCGCCCGCGGCTCTGGTCGAGCTACGACGTCATGCACACGACGATCAGCGAAGGCGCCCGCTCCTCCGTGCTCGTCATGCCGAGCTTCGATGACGAGGCCGCCCATTTCGGCGACGATTCCATCGAGGCGACGATCCACCGCTACCGCGCACTGGGCGCCGTCCATATCGTCGTCAAGAACGGCGCGGACGGTGTCACGCTGAATTTTGCCGGCGAGCAAACCTTCGTTCCGGCTGAAAAGGTGGAGAAGGTGGTCGACACGACCAGCGCCGGCGACAGCTTCAACGGCGCTTTTCTCGCACGATATCTTGAAGCCGGCGATGCACCTGCCGCCGCCCGCTTCGCAGCAAAGGTCGCTGCCCGCGTCGTCAGCGAACATGGCGCATTGGTCGTAAGGGAAAAGCTTGGATTGGATGGCGGCTAAAGCGGCGCGATCTTTCAGATTCGCTTAGCGAAACATGCTTTTAGGCCGCACATGCTGACGCAGTATGAGCGCCATATGCGAGCGCTCCCCGCTTTGTCGGCATCGTTTGCCCGCTGCTAGAGCATGATGCCGAAAAGTGTGCACGGTTCTCGGACGACATCATGCTCTATTTCTTTGATTTCCGGATTGAGATTTCAGGCCGATCGGGCCTAAAATCATCCTGATCTAGGGGAAATCAGGACTTCGCCGGCCGATCGGCGTCGCGAACCGCCTCGTCATGGTACCAGCAGCTGTCGAGCGCAGCATCGCAGACGTCTGCGGCCTCGCGCTCCATCAACCTGGCGCGTTCGAACCGGTTGGCGTTTCGTATCGCCTTAACGGGAAACTGGTAGATCGTTGCGGATTCACGATGGAAACCGGTGGGCATGAGATCGCCTCCATTCAGTTCGGCGCATCAACATTTCAGGACCATCTACATAGCACAATGCACATAGTTTATGCAAATTGCATAAAATAAGGGCAATGTTGCAATTGTAATCGGTCGGCATGCTGTCTCGACTAAAAGCTTCCGATAATTTGTTTAACACTTCATCATTTCAGCCTAACGCCGCAATTTTCATCCAGTTCCAGACGGGAAAAGTGCGTTTTCATGGCCGATACTGTCTATCAACGTTAAAAACAGCCTGATTTTCCAAAAGGGAAAAAATCGGCCGGCCCGCTGATTCGCGATTTTTCTTTCGCGTCGCGCCAAAACTGGCACGCTACGTGCTTTTAAAGCGTCATCCCTGGCGGTCGGATGCGCTTGCGCGCCGAGATCACCTCCGGATTTGCTCACCTTCGTAGCATTGAGAGAGTCACGATGACAAAATATAAGCTCGAGTATATTTGGCTCGATGGGTACACTCCGGTACCGAACCTGCGTGGCAAGACGCAGATCAAGGAATTCGACGTATTCCCGACGCTGGAACAGCTTCCGCTCTGGGGCTTTGACGGCTCCTCGACGCAGCAGGCTGAAGGCCGCAGCTCCGATTGCGTGCTGAAGCCGGTCGCCATCTATCCCGACCCGGCCCGTACCAACGGCGCTCTCGTCATGTGCGAAGTCATGATGCCGGATGGCGTCACGCCGCACGCATCGAATGCCCGCGCGACCATCCTCGACGACGAAGATGCCTGGTTCGGCTTCGAGCAGGAATACTTCTTCTACCAGAACGGCCGTCCGCTCGGCTTCCCTGAGCAGGGCTACCCGGCTCCGCAGGGTCCTTATTACACCGGCGTCGGCTATTCGAACGTCGGCGACGTTGCCCGCGAAATCGTCGAAGAACATCTCGACCTTTGCCTTGCTGCCGGCATCAATCACGAAGGCATCAATGCCGAAGTGGCCAAGGGCCAATGGGAATTCCAGATTTTCGGAAAGGGCTCCAAGAAGGCCGCCGACCAGATCTGGATGGCACGCTACCTCTTGCAGCGTCTGACCGAAAAATACGGCATCGACATCGAGTATCACTGCAAGCCGCTCGGCGACACCGACTGGAACGGCTCGGGCATGCATTGCAACTTCTCGACCAAGTACATGCGCGAAGTCGGCGGCAAGGAATATTTCGAAGCGCTGATGGCGCAGTTCGACAAGAACCTGATGGACCACATCGCGGTCTATGGCCCCGATAACGACAAGCGCCTGACCGGCAAGCACGAGACTGCTCCGTGGAACAAGTTCTCCTACGGCGTTGCCGACCGTGGTGCTTCGATCCGCGTGCCGCACTCCTTCATCAAGAACGACTACAAGGGCTATCTGGAAGATCGCCGTCCGAACTCGCAGGGCTGCCCCTACCAGATCGCTTCGCAGGTTCTGAAGACGATCTCGGAAGTTCCGACTGCAAGCTCGGCTTCTGCTGCCGCCTGACCTCCCGAACGGCGCCGGTCCACGACCGGCGCCGTGACCTTCTTTTCCCCACATGAAAACCGCCGCCCGCCACTGACATAATCAAGGCGATCGAGTTGGCGAAAGCCCTGCAAACATTGCGAACGGGCTGTAATATTTCCATCATGGTCATGCCTCAAAATAGAGAAGCGGGAATCGCCGTTCCGGAACCCCGCTGAGGGGTTAGGCGTTGCCAGATCATTGCGACGCAGATGGAAATCGTGAGATGCTGCAACGTCCGGCAAACACCTATAGCGGCGAGAGCTGGGCCAATGCCGCAGCCGCCGGAAACCTGCCGGAGCGGCTCGTCATCGTCACCGATGCCTGGCATCCGCAAGTCAATGGCGTCGTCCGTTCGATCGAGAACACCAATCGCGAACTGGCGAAGATGGGCGTCGAAGTCTCGATGGTGACGCCGGAGCGCTTCAACAGCATTCCCTGCCCGACCTATCCCGAGATCCGCCTGTCGCTCGCCAGTTACCGCAGCGTCGCCCGCGAGATCGAAAAGCATAATCCGTCCTACGTGCATATCGCCACCGAAGGCCCGCTAGGGCTCACCGCCCGCCGTTGGTGCCTGCGCAAGCGCATGCCCTTCTCGACCAGCTATCACACGCGCTTTCCGGAGTATGTTTCCGCCCGCTTGCCGATCCCGCAGAGCTGGCTCTACGCCTTCGTGCGCTGGTTCCACAATGGCGGCGCCGGCTGCATGGTCGCGACACCGAGCCTTGCCCGCGAGCTATCGGCGCGCGGCATCAAGAACCTGATGCCCTGGACTCGTGGCATTGATGCCACGCAGTTCCACCCCATGCCGCTTGAAGATGAGCCATTCGGCCTCCCTCGCCCGATCTTCATGACGGTCGGTCGCGTGGCGCTGGAAAAGAACCTGCCGGCCTTTCTCGATCTCGATCTGCCGGGCTCTAAGGTGGTCGTCGGCGACGGCCCGGCGCGCGCTGAACTGGAGCAGCGCTATCCCGAGGTACACTTCACCGGCGTGAAGTTTGGCGAGGAACTGGCAAAGACCTACGCCCAGGCCGACGTCTTCGTCTTCCCGTCGCTGACCGACACCTTCGGCAACACTATCCTCGAAGCGCTGGCCTCGGGCGTGCCGGTCGCCGCCTATCCCGTCACCGGTCCGCTCGACATCATCGGCGAGGACAGCGAGATCGGCGCACTCGATCACGACCTTCAGGCCGCCTGCATTGCGGCTCTCGCCGCCTCGCGCAACAAGGCCCGCGACCTTGCCATGCAATATTCCTGGGAAGCGGCGACGTTGCAGTTCATCAACAATATCCGCGCCGCCAATGGCGTCATCACGCCGAAATGGAAGAAGGCCTGGCAGTATGCCAAGTCGCTGCCGAGAGGCCGAAAGCCCGGCGAAACCGCCGGGCCTCTCCCGTCCGCAGACTGATTGGTTTTACTTGTGAAGCGCGCTGCGAAGCGTGTCGTTCGCGACCGCAATCGCGCTGCGCGCGGCAGGCGTTTCGGCAATGGCGTTCAGCAGCACGAAATCGTGGATCGTGCCGTTATAGCGCATCGACGTGACGCGGACACCGGCCTGGCTGAGCTTGCGGGCATAGGCTTCGCCCTCGTCGCGCAGCACATCGTTCTCGTCGACGATGACGAGCGCCGGTGGCAACCCGTTCAACTGCTCCAGCGACGCCTGCAGCGGTGAGGCCGTCGGCTCCTTGCGCTTGGCTTCATCGGGCAGATAGGCGTTCCAGAACCACTTCATCGCTTCCTTCGTCAACCACGGGCCATCAGCGAACTCATTGTAGGAACCATTGTCGAAATTGGCGTCGGTGACGGGGTAGAACAGCACCTGCTGGTCGATGGCAGGACCGCCACGCTCCTTGGCAAGCAACGTCACCACCGCCGCCATGTTGCCGCCGACGCTATCGCCTGCGACCGCCAGCCTGGAGGCATCGACCTTGAACTCCTTGGCATGTTCGGCGACATATTTGGTCGCAGCATAGGCCTGCTCGATGGCAACGGGATAGCGGGCTTCCGGCGAGCGCTCGTAGTCAACGAAGACGACGGCGGCATCGGCGCCGTTGGCGATCTCGCGCATCAGCCGGTCATGCGTATCGGCATCGCCCAGCACCCAGCCGCCGCCATGGAAATAGAGAATGACCGGCAGCGCGCCCTTGGCATGTTCCGGGCGGACGATGCGCAGCTTGATGCTGCCTGTCGGACCGGCCTTGATGACCCTGTCCTCTTCCTGGGCGGCAAGCTTCTTCACATCGCCCTTCTGCGCGCCGGCCAGGACATTGCGGGCATCGGCCGGCGACAGCGTGTAGATCGGCTTGCCGCCGGCAAGCCCGTCGATGAATTTCTGCGTTGTCGGTTCGAGTACCGGATCGGCAAGCGCGCCGACGGCGGAGGCTGCTAGCAGTGCTGCTGCGGAAACGGTGGTCTTGATGGTCGACATTGTCTTATCCTCTGTGTTTGATGTTCGTCCTGAACACAGGATTTATATCGCGCACGATTGTTTATTGGGCAATTTAAATCTTCGCATGCCTGTTATGCATAAAAGTCGCTTCCGATTATTTATCGCACGATATAGGTTCCCTCAGTTCTGGAGATAGCCCATGCAGGATCAGCTGAAGCTCGACAATTTCATCTGCTTCGCCGTCTATACGGCAAGCCACGCGCTAAATCGCGTCTACAAGCCGCTTCTCGACACGCTCGGCCTCACCTATCCGCAATATCTCGCCATGGTCGCGCTGTGGGAGCGGGACGGCCAGACCGTCGGCGGCCTCGGCGAAAAACTCTTCCTGGAATCGAGCACGCTGACCCCCTTGCTCAAACGCCTGGAAACCGCCGGTTATGTCAGCCGCGAACGCAGCAAGGACGACGAACGTGTCGTGGTGCTTCGGCTGACGGACGAAGGCAAGCGCCTCAAGGAAAAGGCGATCGGCATCCCCGGCTGCATCGCCGCCGCCAGTGGCCGCGACGCAGTCGACCTCACCCGCCTCCAGGCCGAGATCGTGGCGCTGCGTGAGGCGCTGAACAAAAGCGTGGTTTAGCTGCTAACCGGACTGGGTATCACAGTGCTTGTGGTACCCCCTCTGCCCTGCCGGGATCAGCAGGAGGCAAACGCTTCGTCCCTCTCTGTCGATATTCTAATGGCCAAGTGTAGTTGTTTTGGGAAGCCTTAACGCCCATCCGATCTCCCCACAGGTGCGGAGATGCCCGGCAGGGCCGAGGGGGGTGCTCCCACTACGAGGCCCCTGAACCCTACGTCCGCCTCTTCTTGCCTTCGAACGGATTGTCCGGCGAACGGAAGTGAATTCGGATCGGCACGCTTGGCATGTCGAAATCGGCGCGCAAGCCGTTGATCAGATAGCGTGTATAGGATTCCGGTAGCGCGTCCGACCGCGTGCAGGAAATCATGAAAGCCGGCGGGCGGGCCTTGACCTGTGTCATGTATTTCAGCTTGATGCGGCGGCCGGAAACGGCCGGTGGCGGATGTTGGATCTGCTGTGTCTCCAGCCAGCGGTTGAGCCGCGCCGTCGAGATGCGTTTGTTCCAGACCTTGTCGGTATCGATGATCGACTGCATCAGCTTGTCGAGCCCCCAGCCGGTCTGGCCGGAGATCGGCACGGCGCGAATGCCGCGCGCCTGCGGCAGCAGCCGGTCGGTCTTTTCGCGCAGATCCGCAAGCACAGCCTGCCGGTCCTCGATCATGTCCCACTTGTTGAAGGCGAGCACGGCGGCACGCCCCTCGCGCAACACCAGGTCGACGATCTGCAGGTCCTGCTTCTCGAAGGGGATCGTCGCATCGAAGACGATGACGACGGTTTCGGCGAAGCGGATGGCGCGCAATGCGTCGGCGACCGAAAGCTTCTCCAGCTTCTCGATCACCCGCGCCTTGCGGCGCATGCCGGCCGTGTCGAACATCTTGATGGTGCGGCCGCGCCAGTCCCATTCGACCGAGATGGAATCGCGAGTGATGCCCGCTTCCGGTCCCGTCAGCAGCCGGTCCTCGCCGAGGAAGCGGTTGATCAGCGTCGACTTGCCGGCATTCGGCCTCCCGACGATTGCCACGCGCAACGGCTTCGTATCGTCATAGGTCGGCTCTTCGTCCTCGTCGCCCTCGTCTGATGATTGCGGAATGTCGACGTCGGTAACCGCCACATCCTCTTTCTCGGGATAGGCACGGTCCTCGCCGATCGCCGCGACGATCGCATCGCGCAGGTCGAGCATGCCCTGCCCGTGTTCTGCCGAAATCGGCGTCGGCTCGCCGAGGCCGAGCGTATAAGCGTCATAGAAGCCGCTGTCGGAGCCGCGCGCTTCGGATTTGTTGGCGACAAGCACCACCGGCTTGCCGCGCCGGCGCAGCATTTCGGCAAGGTCGGTATCGACGGGCGTCAATCCGCTCTTGGCGTCGACGACGAAAAGCGAAAGATCCGCCTCGTCGATCGCCGCTTCGGTCTGCGCCCGCATCCGGCCCTGCAGGCTTTCCGCGTCGGCCTCTTCCAGACCAGCCGTGTCGATGATCGTGAAGGTCAGGCCCATCAGCCGCGCATCGCCCGGCCGGCGGTCGCGGGTAACACCCGGCGTGTCATCGACAAGCGCCAGCTTCTTGCCTACCAGCCGGTTGAAAAGTGTCGACTTGCCGACATTCGGACGACCGACGATCGCGACCGTGAAACTCATATCTTGTCCTTAACGCGATCAGCCCTGAGCGGCGGGCGCCTTGCCGGATGCGGTAATCAGATCAAGCATCATATGGGCGCGATTGGCAACATTGCGCGGGCTGTCAGTATCATCGACGATCGACTGGAACCACTGCCGCGCCTGCGCCATGTTGCCGGCTTTATAAGCGGCAAGGCCGAGTGCCTCGCGCGCCGAATGGCGGAAGGCGTTGCCCGGAACGGCCATTGCCTCGATCGCCGCCGAAACCTGTTCGTAAGTGCCGTTCTCGATGAGCAACCAACCGGCGCGCATCTTGGCGGCATCGCGCACGGCAGCCGGAACGGCATTGTCCTTGCCGATCTCGTTGAAGGCGGCGATTGCCGCGGCGGTATCGCCCTTCTGCACCTGAACGGTTGCGGCCCGCATGCGCGCCAGCACGGGGTAGGCGCCGTGGCCTTCCTTCTCGAGTTTGTCGAGCGCGGCCAGCGCCTCGTCGTTCTTGTTCTCGTCGGCAAGCTTCATCGCCGCCAGGAACTGGTCGCCGGTGCCGGAGGAACGATTGTCGTCCCAATAGTCGTAGAGAACTTTGCCGGCGGTGCCGACGACGATCAGGATGGCGACGACGACGATATAGCGGCCGAACCGGCGCCAGACGCCCTTCATCTGGTCAGACCGCAATTCCTCATTGACTTCACGGATGAAGCTGTCGTCGTTGAATGCCATTCTCGTCTCCGGCCGCGGAAATACCCATACGCCATGCAAAACGCATATTGTCGGGCCTTCTACTCCATTTTGCCGCCGTTGTAAGGGGGATGTGAAAGATTAGAGCGCGGCGCGTCTAAAAGGACGCGCTAAGGACGCTCTAACACTTTGAATCCGCGCATAATCCTTTCCAAAAATCGGAATCGATTTTTGGGGTTATGCGTCGGTCACATGACGAGTGGCGAAACCCCGATCAACCATTCGTGCAGCTTCCAGGTGATCAGCGCCCAGACGACGATGCCGATGATGATGGCATAGAGGTCGTATTTGGCCGAGACGAACGGTCGGAGCGTGATCTCGCCCGCCCGCTGCCGCCGTTTCAAGGAAATGCGCAGGACAACGCCCCAGGCGAGAAAGGCGGCAAACAGCAGAACCGACGACGTCTCGCCATTGGCGAGCAGGTGCGCCAGCGCCCAGATCTTAACCGACAGTACCATCGGATGTTTGGTCTTGGTCGCGATATGCCCCGCCGGCAGCAGCGAGGCGACGAGACAGATCATCGCGATCAGCATCAGCGTGATTGATATATGCGCCATCCAGACCGGTGGATTGTAAAGCACGCCGGTCACCTGCCGCGCCTGTCCAAAGCCGTAGATCAAAAGGATCAGCGTGGCGATACTGGCAATCGAATAGGCCGCTCGCCAGCCCTTCTCTCCGAAGCTTGCGATCATCGAACGGCGAAAGCCGGGAGATACCACCCGCACCAGATGCACCCCGAGGAAAAGTATGATGCCGATGATAAGCAATGTCATTGCGGATCCCTTCCGTGCCGTTCGTCATGGGTAGAGCCTTCGTGGTCAGAATGATTCAATCTGACAAGGAAAGGCTCTAACGGCTGGCGTGAAAAAATGCCAGCGAGACCGCAGCTTCGCCGCAATTCTATCGGAGGGAAACCGCGAACAAATTGTCGCGGTGCCCATGTCTCGTTCCCTCCTCTCCGCCTGCCTTTCTGTTTCGCTCCTGGTTCCGGCAATCGCCGAGGCGGCCGACCGGCCGAAACAGCTCGTCATCATTTCCTTCGACGGCGCCCACAACAACGCGCTCTGGCTGAAGAGCCGCGAGATGGCCGCGAAAAACGGCGCCCACTTCACCTATTTTCTCTCCTGCACTTTCCTCATGAACGAGGCGGCGAAAAAGGCCTATCAGGCGCCGCACCAGAAACGCGGAAAATCCAATGTCGGCTTCGCCCAGAGCGACGACGAGATCCGCGAGCGCCTCGGCAATATCTGGCACGCCCATCTCGAAGGCCACGACATATCGAGCCATGCCTGTGGCCATTTCGACGGCCGCCTCTGGAGCGAGGCCGATTGGTCGGCCGAGTACGCCACCTTCCACGCGACGCTTGAGAATGCCTGGAAAAGCGTCCGTCTCCAGGAGCCGGCCGGCTGGCAGGATCTGGTCGAGCACGGCATCAAGGGCTTTCGCGCCCCCTATCTCTCGGCAACTGCGGGCGCCGACATGATCACCGCCGAAAAGAAGGCGGGCTTCACCTATGACGCGAGCCTCGTCACCAAAGGGCCTGCCATGCCTGTCGAGGAAGACGGCATCATCCGCTTCGGCCTGCCGCTGATCCCCGAAGGCCCGAACGACAAGCCGATTATCGGCATGGACTACAATCTCTTCGTCCGCCATTCCAAGGGTGAGGAGGATACGGCCGATTCCGCGGAATTCGAGGATCGCGCCTATGCTGCCTTCAAGGAGGCTTTCGACAAGCAATATGCCGGCGTCCGTATCCCGCTGCAGCTCGGCTTCCACTTCGTCGAAATGAACGGCGGCGCCTACTGGCGCGCCCTCGACCGACTGGTCAGCGACGTCTGCCACCGAACGGATGTGGCCTGCGTCAGCTATTCGGAAGCGATCCCGATGATCGAGGCGCGCGGGAAACTGCAGACGTCAGGTCTTTGATGACGGCTGCGACCAAAACCGCAAGGTGTCTGTAGGTCTTATTGGATGAGATAGGGGCCGCACACGCCGACGTTTCGATCGCGGACAAGCCCACCCATCAACCATCAGCATGCGCGATACCTGCTGCTTCCCGCTCTAGATAACGCTGGTCAATCTCCGGCAGCGGTTCATCATCTATGGCCGCCTCGAAGGCCTTGAGGCGCTTGTGGATCGACAGCAGCTCGATGATCGTCGTCCAGGAATTAACAAGATACTGGAAGGAATTGCTGACTTGGCCGAATGCGGTCAGTATCTGCTGGAAGATGCCGTAGGTGATGGCGCCGGCGACGAGGGTAGGTGCCATAAAGAAGTAGACGAAAAGATTGTCCGCCTGCAGATAAAACGAGCGAGCAATATTGAAATAAACATAGTGGAAGTAGAGCGTGAAATAATTCGTTCTCACCCTTGAAAACAGTTCCCGAACCGTAGGCGGCTGCGCTCGGTCGGGATGATCCTCACCATAGACTAGTTCCTTGCGGTAGGCCGCCTCCACGCGCTGGTTCTTGAAATTCAGCCCAGGTAATTTGATACCCGCGAAAGCGAGTAGAACTGTGCCGAAGGCCGACCAGAAGATAGCCAGCCAGAAGAGAGAGTTCGGCACTTCGCCAAGCACCGGCAGCGTCGTCACGTAGTGCGACAGCGCTAGCATGATCGGCAGGAAGACGACCAGCGTCATGACTGAATTGATCAGGTTGATGCCGAGACCTTCCAGCGTGCTGGAAAAGCGCATCGTATCTTCCTGCACACGCTGGGATGCACCTTCAATATGACGAAGCTTTTCCCAATTCGCCATATAGAAATTGTTCATCGCGGTCCGCCAGCGGAAGATATAGTGGCTAGTAAAAAAGTCGGTCAGGATCGAGACGAACATACTGAGGAAGGCGATCTGCGCGAAAATAAGAAATAGATCGTAGAAGTTCTCGACGCCAATACCCGGCTTCTTCGCCAGCGCATTTTGCAGAAGATCGCCGAACGGCCGGCGCCAGTTGTTGATGACCACACTGATCTGGACGCCAAAATAGGTCACGAAGATTATCAGGGCAGAACCCCAGACCGACCATAGCTTCCAGGGATGGTGCAGTGCCTTCAGATGCCAGGCGCCGCAGAAGATCACCGCCGACAGAAAGAAATAGCTGTAGAACCAAACGTTTTCAGGCAGCAGGAAGAACGAGAGATCGATCGGCTGCTGATCCTCAGCGACCGGTGTGAAACCGAGAGAAGCACCAAGACCAGCGGCAAAGAAATACCAGCCAAAAATCGCAGCCAGAGTCCAGATTGCGAGCGACGTAAAGAACAGCTTTGGCTGCGGAAAAAACGAATGAAACACGGGAGGTTTTGCTTTCCTGAACTGTGAGTCTCGGGAGTGTCGTCGAACACTGATTGTGCCGGAAACTAAGGCAGTTCGAAGGAAGCAGCAATGGGTTCAGCCAATTGTTACGGAGATGTAACCGGTTAGGCGATTTTCTTGATCACCGGCATCACCAGCGCCGCGCAGACGATCAAGGCCGCGGCCGCGATCATCGTGGGCACGGTGAAGCTGCCCGTGCGCTCGGCGATCCAGCCGGCGACAACAGGCCCGACGATCTGGCCGACGCCGAAGGCGGCCGTCATCATCGCCAGGATCCGCCGCGGGCTCTCGGGCGAAAGCTTGCGGCCGATCTGCAGCCCAAAAGCAGTAATCGCCAGGAACGTTGCCCCGAACAGCGCACCGCCGATCAGCGGCGCGACAGAAGGCGGCAGTGCCACGGTTGCAAGTACGCCCGCGGCCTCGACCAGAAGGGCTGCGACATAGACGCCGCCAAGCCCGAGCGGCTTGACCAGCGGCTTCCAGGCAAACAGCGCTACCGTTGCCGTCAGTCCGGCGATGAACCAGCAGAGGAATTCGACGACGGGTCCGGTCGCAGAAAGGCGCGCGATAGTGACGAGGAAGGTCGCGGTGATGACATAGCCGAAGCCGAACAGGCCATAGGACAGCGTCAGCAGCACCATCGGCCGGTTCCAGGCGAGCACCGGCTCCTTGCCGGCCTGCGCCGATTGCGCCGGCGCCGATGGCAGCAGCAGGAAAACGACGACGAGGCTTGCCGCGCAATAAAGCGCCCCGCCGATCCAGTCCGCCCGCCAGCCGCCCGGCCCATCGTGAAAGCCGAGGCCGATCAGAAACACCATGACCGAGGACAGGGCGATGCCAGCGCCCGGCCCGCCGAAATGCGCCGCCTGCACATGATCGTTTCCGGCAGCGGCCCCGTGGCTAAGCACGATCGACGAGGTGAAGACCATCGCAAAGGCACTGGCGACGCCAGCCAGGAAGCGAATGATGGCAAAGACGGGGACGGAATCGGTGGTAGCCATGGCGGCAAGCAGGATGGCAGTTGCAAGCAGCGACAGCAGCGCCACCAGCCGCTCCCGCCCCGCCGCCCAGCCATAGGCGGCCAGCACGGCGCCGACGAGATAACCGACAAAATTCGCCGATGCGATGAAGCCGGCATCTGCCGCCGAAAGCGGCACACCGCTGATCATCCCGGGCAGGATCGGCGTGTAGGAGAAGCGTCCGAAGCCCATTGCAGCAGCCATCGCAACGGCGCCGGCAGCGGCGGTGGAGACAAGATTCGGCCGGGAGTGAGTGTTGCGGGAAAGCATGCAGCGCTTATCGCGCCGCAGCACCGGCGTCACAAATGACTAATTCTGATCGATCGATCAATTTCCCGAAACATCAGAAATTCTTGGCTGCACTTGAAAGGAGATATCTTACGATATATGTTTTACGACATAGTAAACGATACATCTAACGATGAAAGGACGAGTCATGAGAGGTTTTAAAGGCGGCATGTTCGGCGACGCTTTCCGCATGGGCCGCAAATTCGCGGCAGGCGATCTGCAACTGGTCATCCTGGCGCTGCTCGCTGAGCAACCGCGCCACGGCTATGAATTGATAAAGTTGCTGGAGGAGCGTTCCGGCGGCTTCTATGTGCCCAGCCCCGGCGTCATCTATCCCGCGCTCACTTATCTCGAGGAAACCGGCCTTGCCGAGGTCGAGGCCGACGGCGCCAAGAAGCTCTATCGCATCACCGAGGCAGGCCGCCGCCGCGTCGAGGAAAACCGCGACATGATCCTGCACACGCTCGCCAAGCTCGAACGCATCGGGGAGAAGATGGCCTATGTGAAGCGTGTCTTCGAAACCGACCGTCACGGCGCCGACGATGGCGATGACGGCGACTTCATGCAGGACGGCGGCGATATCCGCGCCGCCCGCATGCTGCTGCGCTCGGCGCTCAGGATGCGCTATCCCTGGTCGAAACCCGAAGCCGCCCGCATCGCCGGCATCCTCGAACGCGCCGCCACCGAAATCCTGCAAGGCGGCAGGCCGGGAACGCGGGGCTGAGGACGAGAGTCGAATGGTGGGGCGAGGGTTCGTGCCAGGAGGCAGGCAAGAAGCGGCGTTGCGGCAGGACCCTTCGAGGCTATGCCCTGCGGGCTTCGCACCTCAGGGTGAGGTGCGTTTGAGGATGCCGCAAAGGTGTGGAGAATGCACGGCTTCTGCTGCCAACGCGTGAAGTCTCCAAGAGAGCCTCACCCTGAGGTGCTCCGCAGGGGCCTCGAAGGGCGAGGCGGGTGCTCTCACCCAGCCGGAATAAACACCGGTCCCAGCCTACGCCCGCTCGTCCGGCAAGGTCAAAATCACCGGCCCGTTGCGCGTCGCGACCACCGTGTGTTCGTATTGCACGGTCGGCGCCTTCGGATCGGCATAGAGCGTCCAGGCATCGTCGCCGCCTTCGGCCCATGTCGCGCCGAGCGAGAGAAACGGCTCGACGGTGAAGACGAGACCTTCGGTCATCATCCGTTTTTCCGAAGGGTCCGGCCAGGTCGAGAGCTCGGCCGGCTCCTCATGCAGCGAGCGGCCAACGCCGTGGCTCGCCAGATTGGCGACCAGCGTATAACGGTTCTTCTGCGCAAAGGCGCCGACGGCGGTGCCGATCTTGGCGAGCGGCTCGCCCGATTTCACCTGATTGAGCCCGACCCAGAGCGCCCGCTTGCCGTCGCGGCAGAGCCGCTCGATCTTCGGCTTGACCGGCGGCATCGTGAAGGAGGCGCCGGTATCGGCGAAGAAGCCATCCTTTTCCGCCGAGACGTCGATATTGATGAGATCGCCGGCGCGGATGACGCGCGGGCCGGGAATACCGTGGGCGATTTCCTCGTTGATACTGATGCAGGTGGCGCCCGGAAACTGGTAGCAGAACTCCGGCGCCGAACGCGCGCCCGAATCCTCGAGCACCTTGCGGCCGATCTGGTCGAGCTCCAGCGTCGTCATGCCGGGCTCCATCGCCGCCGCCATCACCTGAATGGCGTTTGCGCAGATGCGGCCGATCTCCTTGAGCTTTACCAGCTCGTCGTCGTTTGCAATAACCATTCGTCTTTTCCGGTCTTGCGCAGGACGGCCGTGGCCGCCTTTCAAGCCGTGGCTTTCGCCCCTTCGGCGCTGCCAGTCAACGCCTTTCTGACGATCGGCGCGACTTTCGTGCCGTAAAGCTCGATGCCGCGCATGATGTCGGCATGCGGCATCAGGCCGATCGCCATCTGCAGCAGGAAGCGGTCGTTCTTGAAGAGCCCATGATGGGCGATGATCTTTTCGGCGACCACTTCGGGATCACCGACGAAGAGCGCTCCATCAGGCCCGCGCGACATGTCGAAATGCGCGCGGTTGGTCGGCCCCCAGCCGCGCTCGCGGCCGATGCGGTTCATCACCTCCGCCTGCGGCCCGTAGAATTGGTCGGCGGCTGCCGCCGTCGTGTCGGCGATGAAGCCGTGGACGTTGATGCTGGTCTTCAACTTTGACTGATCCTGCCCCGCCCGGCGCGCGGCCTCGCGGTAGAGATCGAAGAGCGGCGCAAAACGGCGAGGCTCGCCGCCGATGATCGCCAGCGCCACCGCCAGGCCCAGCGCGCCGGCGCGCGCTACCGACTGCGGCGTACCGCCGACCGCGACCCAGAGCGGCAACGTATTCTGCAGCGGCCTGGGATAGACGCCGCGCCCATTGAGCGGCGCGCGAAGCTCGCCCTTCCACTCCACAACCTCGCTGTCGCGCAGCGCCAGCAGCAGATCGAGCTTCTCCTCGAAAAGCTGGTCGTAGTCTTCGAGATTATAGCCGAACAGCGGGAAGGACTCGATGAAGGAGCCACGCCCCGCCATGATTTCGGCCCTACCGCTGGAGATCAGATCGAGCGTCGAAAACTGCTGGAAGACACGTACCGGATCATCGGAGGAGAGCACGGTGACCGCACTGGTCAGCCGGATATTCCTGGTCTTGACGGCAGCCGCCGCCAGCACGACCGCCGGAGCAGACGCCGCATAATCCGGCCGGTGATGCTCGCCAAGGCCGAAGACGTCGAGCCCAACCTGATCGGCAAGCTCGATTTCCTCGATAAGATGGTTCAGCCGCTCGGCCGCTTCCGCGCCCTTGCTGCGGGAGGGGTTGGGATTGACGTCGGCGAATGTGTAAAGCCCCAGTTCCATCATCGGCATCCTGTTGAATTCTCGGCTGAGATAAGGATGCCGAGGATGGAGCGCAAATACAAATTCTGGAACGGAATGTTCGAGAAAATCGATGGGTGGCGTGATGTTTCAGGCATCAATAGGATGGCAAAGAGTCTTTGCGCCGTGGACACGGCGCTGCTGGATTCCTGTGACAGGCACAGGAATGAGGGAGTTCTTGGCATTCGTGGAGTTCAACAACAACTGCTTCCCCAATCTAACATCTGGTAATAAGGCTTTGAATGATAAGGGATATGAGTGGCAGGATGCGCACCTCTTGCTCCCTCATTCCTGTGCCTGTCACAGGAATCCAGCAGTCGCGCGTCCGCGCGACCAGAGACTCTTCACAAGCCCAACAGATGAAACGAAATATCCTCCCATTCAGGATTCTCCCGCTCGATCAGATTGAGCTTCCATTGCCGCGGCCACTTCTTGATCGTCTTCTCACGCGTGATCGCAGTGGTCAGCAGATCATGCTCCTCGAACCAGACCAATGTCTTGACGCCGTATCTCGACGTAAAGCCCGGTGTCAGCTCATTCTGGTGTTCGTGCAGACGCCCGGCCAGGTCGCGCGTCACGCCGGTATAGAGCGTGCCGTTGCGTTTCGACGCGAGGATATAGACGTAGCCCTTCATGGCGGAAGATTGGCACACGTCGTGCCAATAGGCACCTGGAGAGACTGCCGATCACCAATTTCGATTCCGGATCAAGCACTTCAAGGGGCGAGCGGACTCATCTCTCGAATGACTTCACACGGCAGATGACGAAAAGGGCCGCGCAGGGCGGCTCCGTTACCGCTCACATCTTCGCCAGCAACTCCGCCAGTTGGTCCGCAGCCTTGCCCCATCCTTCGTGGAAACCCATCTTCTCATGCGCTTCCTTGTCCTCGGCGCGCCAGTGGAGCGCCTTGGCCGTATATTTCGTGCGACCGTTGCCGAGATCTTCGAGCAGGATCACGCCCGTGAAGAAAGGTTTCTCGGAAGGCATCCAGGCGCTGGTATAGGCATCGGTGAAGACGATCTTCTCGTTCTCGACGACCTCGAGATAGACGCCGTGGTTCGGGTATTGATTGCCCTCGGGATCCTGCATCACGACGGTGCTGGAACCGCCGGCGCGGACGTCGAGCGTTACTTCCGTCACACCCCACGGGCGCGGCACGAACCACTGCTTCAGCAGATCAGGATCGGTCCATGCCTTGTAGATCTTCTCGCGCGGCGCGTCGAATTCGCGAACGAGGACGAGTTCATGTTGCGTGTTGGCGGTCATTTCGACATTTCTCCATTTGAATGAAACCTGTTTCCTGTCAGGTTGTTACAAGGACGTGTCAGAGTTCGCCGTTCCGACAACGCGCCGGCTTTTTCGCATTTTATTTTGCGATCGGCTGGGTGGTCTCTTCCTGCATCTTGTCGATCTGCCGGCGGATATGGGCTGCCTCAGCCGCCGAATGCGCAAGCGCAATGGCGCGGTCGAAGGCCTCGCGCGCCTGCCCGGTCAGACCAAGTTGCTTTAGCAGTCCGCCCCGTAGGCCGTGATAGTAGAAATAACCGCCGAGTTTTTCGCCAAGCGGATCGATGAGGTCGAGCGCATCCTGCGCACCGTGGAGCTTGGAGACGACGACGGCCCGGTTCAGCGTTATGACAGGCGACGGCTGGAGACGCTCCAGCGCGCGATAGAGCAGATCGATCTCTGCCCAATCGGTATCCTCGGCGCGTTTTGCGCGGGAGTGAATGGCGGCAATCGCTGCCTGAATCTGATAGGGAGCGGGCTGACGATGGCGCAGCGCCTTGTCGAGCAGCGCCAAGGCCTCATTGATGAGCGGTTGGTTCCAGAGCGACCGGTCCTGATCTTCGAGCAGCACGATCTCGTCCTCGGCGCTGAAGCGCGCCGGCCGGCGCGAGATCTGCAGGAGCATGAGCGCAAGCAGCCCCATCAGCTCCGGTTCGGATGGGAAGATATGCAGCATCAATCGCGCCAGCCGGATCGCCTCGTCGCTGAAGGCGGCCGCCTCATGCCTGGGATCGGCCTGGCTGTAGCCCTCGTTGAAGATCAGGTAAATCATCGTGCTGACGATCGAGAGCCGCTCCGCTCTTTCCTGCGGGCTCGGCGTTTCGAAAGGCACCCCAGCCTTGGCGACGCGCGCCTTGGCCCGGGTGATGCGCTGTTCCATGGCGCTTTCGGACACCAGGAAGGCACGCGCGATCTGCGACACCGAAAGGCCGGAGACGATGCGCAGCGCCAGCGCGATCTGCTGGGTTGCCGGCAGATCGGGATGGCAGCAGATGAACAGCAGCCGCAGGATATCGTCGCGATAATGGGACTCGTCCAGCCGCTCGGCGATATCGCTTTCGGCATCCTCGGTATCGGAAATGACGTCTTCATCCGGCAGAGCCTGGATCTTCGCCCGCTTGCGCACCGCGTCGATGCCGCTGTTGCGGCCGACGAAGATGAGCCAGGCTGTCGGATCACGCGGCGGCCCTTTCTCCGGCCATGTCCGGATCGCCCTCAGACACGCTTCCTGAAACGCCTCTTCCGCGGTATCGAGATTGCGGAAATAGCGCAGCAGCGCGCCAAGCGCCTTCGGGCGGGCCGATGCAAGCGCGAGGTCGATCCAGGCAATGTCTGTCATGATGAAGCATCTCCGGGCCTAAAGACGTAGAAAGGCCGAATTTCGTAAGAGGTGGAACCTGGATTGACGGATGAAAGCTGCTTCGAGAAAGCGATTGCCTCGTCGAGCGTTTCGAAGTCGACCACATAGAAGCCGAGAAGCGCCTCTTTCGTTTCCGCAAAAGGCCCATCGATGACCAAGGGCTCGTCCCTGCCCTTGCGCACCGTGGTCGCAGCCGTCGTCGGCATCAGCCGGCCGACAGGGCCGAGTTTGCCGGATGCGGCAAGTGGCTCCTGCACGGCGTAGAGTTTCTCCATGACGGCAGCTTCTTCCTCCTTGCTCCAGGCGAAGACGGTTTCCTCATGGGCGTAACAAAGGATTGCATAAAGCATCGCTCACTCCTCTTTCCAAATGACGAAGGAGTAACCGCTTAGCCGACAGGCCGCATCAAAAATTATGAATGGGCAATCGCCTTTGCATGAACGAACAGGCTCTCTATCACCCCTCGCTCAGCGTCCGCCTAACCGCATTCTTCCAACCCTTGAGCTTTGCCGCCCGCACCTTCTCGTCCATCTCCGGCTCAAACCGCCGATCGCGTTTCCAGGTCGCGGAAAAACCGTCCCGGTCCGGCCACACCCCTGCCCGGCTGCCGGCGAGCCAGGCGGCTCCCAGCGCCGTCGTCTCGAGAATGACCGGGCGGTCGACCGGGGCATCGAGCAGGTCGGCAAGGCGCTGCATCGTCCAGTTAGAGGCGACCATGCCGCCGTCGACGCGCAGCACCGTGTCCTCGGCGCCGTTCTTCCAGTCCTTCTGCATGGCGTCGAGCAGATCGCGGGTCTGGTAGCAGACGGCTTCCAATGCCGCCCGGGAGAGTTCCGCCGGCCCGCTGTTGCGCGTCAGCCCGAAGATCGCGCCGCGCGCCTTGGCATCCCAATGTGGTGCGCCGAGACCGGTGAAGGCGGGCACGAGATAGACCTCCTGGGTCGGATCGGCCCTTTCAGCAAGGGCATTGGTCTCGGCGGCGCTGCCGATGATGCCGAGCCCGTCCCGCAGCCATTGCACGGCGGCGCCCGCGATGAAGATCGACCCCTCCAACGCATAGGTCGTCTCGCCATTCAGGCGATAGGCAATAGTCGTCAGCAGCCGATTTTTGGAACGCACCATATCGGCGCCGGTATTGAGCAGCGCGAAACAGCCGGTGCCGTAGGTTGATTTCATCATGCCCGGCGCAAAACACGCCTGGCCGATGGTCGCTGCCTGCTGGTCGCCGGCCACGCCGAGGATCGGGATCGCAGCACCGAAAATATCAGGATCGACCGTGCCGAAATCGGCGGCGCAATCCTTGACCTCCGGCAGCATGGCGGCGGGGATCCTCAGAATATCGAGCAGATCCTCGTCCCACGCGTTTTCGGCAATGTTGTACATCAGCGTGCGCGAGGCGTTGGTGGCATCGGTGACGAAGCTCTTGCCCCCCGTCAGCCGCCAGATCAGGAAGGTGTCGATCGTGCCGAAGCAGAGATCGCCCCTGGCAGCGCGCGCCCGCGCGCCCTTCACGTTAGCCAGCATCCAGGAGAGCTTGGTACCGGAAAAATAGGGATCGAGGATCAGCCCGGTCTTCTTCGTGAACAGCCGCTCGAGATCCTGCCGTTTCAGATTGTCGCAATAGCTTGCCGTACGCCTGTCCTGCCAGACGATGGCATTCTGGATCGGCCGGCCCGTTTCGCGCTCCCAGACGACGACGGTTTCGCGCTGGTTGGTGATGCCGAGCGCCGCAAGATCGCTAGCCTCGATCCCGGCATCGCGCAACGCCATGTGGACGGTGGAGACGACCGAATCCCAGATCTCCTCGGGATCGTGCTCGACCCAGCCGGAGCGCGGATAGATCTGGGTGAATTCCTTCTGGCCCTTGCCGGCGACATGCATGTCGCCATCGAAGACGATCGCCCGCGTCGACGTCGTTCCCTGATCGATCGCCAGGACATATCCGCTCATGAAATCCCTCCCTTAACATCTCGATTATCGTGACAAATCAATAGGACACGGATGCAGGCGAGAAAAGCGAATAAAGCGGAATTGCCAGCCTGCCGGCTTTGGGCATAACCTCGCAGCCAACGCTGCAACGCAGCATCGCGATTTCAGGGAGAACAGCATGAGCAGAACAGTCGTCGTCACCGGTTCCACCAGCGGCATCGGCCTTGCGATCGCCACTGCCTTCGCCGAAACGGGCGACAACGTCGTCATCAATGGTTTCGGAAAGGCTGATGAAATCAACGCGATCGTTGACCGACTTGAATCATTGTCCAAAGGCCGGGCGATCTATCATCCGGCCGACATGACGAAGCCGGCCGAGATCGCCGACCTGATCGAAACGACAGCGAAGACCTTCGGCGGCGTCGATGTCCTGGTCAACAATGCCGGCATCCAGCACGTCGAGAAGATCGAGGATTTCCCGATCGAGAAATGGGATCAGATCATCGCGATCAATCTTTCGAGTTCCTTTCATACGATGCGCGCCGCGATCCCCCTGATGAAGACGAAGAAGCATGGCCGCATCATCAACATCGCCTCCGCCCACGGGCTTGTCGCTTCCCCCTTCAAATCCGCCTATGTCGCGGCAAAACATGGTATATTAGGCCTGACCAAGACGGCAGCACTCGAGCTTGCCGAGTTCGGCGTGACCGTGAACGCCATCTGCCCCGGCTACGTGCTGACGCCGCTCGTCGAGAAGCAGATCCCGGACACCGCCAAGGCCCGCGGCATGACCGAGGATCAGGTAAAGAGCGAAGTCATCCTCAAGGCGCAGCCGACGCATGAATTCGTCAAGGCCGAGGAGATCGGCGCACTGTCGCTCTACCTCGCCAGCGACGCAGCCCGCCAGGTGACCGGAACGCATATCTCGATTGACGGGGGCTGGACGGCGGCTTAACCATTTGGAAAAACAACCGGGAACATCATGAACGACAGCATTCGCTTCATCCTGAATGGCGAGGACATTGAGCTTACCGATGTCGCGCCGACCGAGACGCTTCTTGATTTTCTGCGGTTGAAGCGGCGCCTGACCGGCACCAAGGAAGGATGCGCCGAGGGCGATTGCGGCGCCTGCACCGTGCTCGTCGGGCGGCTTGCCGATGGCAAGCTCACCTATGAATCCGTCAATGCCTGCATCCGCTTCATCGGCTCGCTGCACGCCAGCCACGTGGTGACGGTCGAGCATCTGGCCGGCAGAGATGGCGCGCTGCATCCGGTGCAGCAGGCGCTCGTCGATTGTCATGGCTCGCAATGCGGCTTCTGCACCCCGGGCTTCGTCATGTCGCTTTACTGTCTCTGGCTCGCCAAGGAAAAGCCGAGCCGCCAGGAAATCGAAAAGGCGCTGCAAGGCAATCTCTGTCGCTGCACGGGCTATGAGCCGATCGTCAAGGCCGCCGAGCAGGTGAGCCTGATGCGGCCGAGCGCGCTCTTCGACCCGCTGGAACGGACGCGCTCTGAAATCGTCTCGCGGCTTTGGGCAATGCAGGCGAGCGGTACGATCAGGATCGAGAATGGCGAAGACCGGCTGATCGTGCCGGCTTCGATCCAGGCACTGGCCGAAGTTCTCTCGCAGGAACCTGACGCGATCATCGTCGCCGGCGCGACGGATGTCGGCCTATGGGTGACAAAGCAGATGCGCAGGCTGAGCCCGGTGGTCTTCATCAATCATTTGAGCGAACTGCAGTCTGTCAGAGAAGACGAAGACGGCGTCACCATCGGCGCCGGCGTCAGCTACAGCAGGGCATTCGAAGCAATCTCTCAGAAAATCCCGGCGCTCGGGCGACTGATCGATCGCATCGGCGGCGAGCAGGTGCGCAACATGGGCACGATCGGCGGCAACATCGCCAACGGCTCGCCGATCGGCGACAGCCCGCCGCCGCTGATCGCGCTCGGCGCGACGCTGACGCTGCGGTCCCTGGAAGGCCAGCGCAGAATGCCGCTCGAGGATTTCTTCATCGCCTATGGCAAGCAGGACCGAAAGCCCTGCGAATTCGTCGAGAGCGTCTTCGTGCCCTATCCTGAAGAGACCAGCCGCTTTGCCGCTTACAAAGTCACGAAGCGCCGCGACGAGGACATCACCGCCGTGCTCGGCGCTTTCCTCTTGACGCTCGATGAGGCCGAGACGGTTACCGACATCCGCATCGCCTTCGGCGGCATGGCTGCGACGCCGAAACGCGCCCGCACGGTGGAGTCCGAACTGATCGGCAAGCCCTGGACGGAATCAACGATCGAGGCAACCCGCCCCGCCTTCGACGCCGACTACCAGCCGCTGACCGACTGGCGCGCCACGGCGGAATACCGGCAGCTGACGGCGAAGAACCTGTTGACGCGGTTCTATCTGGAGACCGTGGGCGCGCCGGCGGAGTTGAAGCGGTTCGAGGAGGTAGCGTGATGGTTTGTTTCGCTAACTGGCCTCCCACAGTCACCACATCGCCCCTCACCCTAACCCTCTCCCCGCCTGCGGGGAGAGGGGACGTGCCCTGCGAGAGGTGGCGAGGAACGGAGATGGCGCGGCATGTCCCTTCTCCCCGCAAGCGGGGAGAAGGTGGCGGCAGCCGGATGAGGGGCCGCCGTCAAAACGGTGCCGGTCGTAGAGGACACCGCTAATGGACAAGTCCACCTTCGAAGACCGCAAAGTCATCATATCGGGCCCGATGCACGGCTCGCTGCGGCATGATTCAGCGCATAAACATGTCACCGGAACCGCCGATTATATCGACGATATTCCCGAGCCCGCAGGTCTGCTGCATGGCGCCCTCGGCCTCTCCGAGCGGGCGCATGCCGAAATCCTCAGCATCGACCTTTCCGCAGTCGCCGCGCATCCCGGCGTCGTCTGGGTTTTCACCGGCAAGGACGTGCCCGGCGTCAACGACGTCAGCTCCAACGGCAGCCATGACGAGCCGCTTCTCGCCGAAACTCTAGTTCAGTTCCACGGCCAACCGATCTTTGCCGTCATCGCCGAGACGCGTGATGCCGCCCGCCGCGCCGCGCAGCTGGCAAAGATCGACTATCGCGACCTGCCGCACTGGAGCGATATCGACGGCGCGCTCGCTAATGGCAGCCCGCTCGTCATCACCCCGATGACGCTGCATCGCGGCGAGCCGGACACGGAAATGACGAATGCTGCCATGCGTCTGAAAGGTCAGATGCGCATCGGCGGACAGGAGCATTTCTACCTGGAAGGCCATATCGCCGTGGCGATCCCCGGCGAGGACGACGAGGTCACCGTCTGGTCCTCGACGCAGCATCCAAGCGAGATCCAGCACATCGTCGGTCACGTGCTCGATATTCCTTCCAACGCCGTGACCGTCAACGTGCGCCGCATGGGCGGCGGCTTCGGTGGCAAGGAAACGCAGGGCAATCAGTTCGCCGCACTTGCGGCGATCGCCGCCAAGAAGCTCGGCCGCGCAATCAAATTCCGTCCGGACCGCGACGAGGATATGAGCGCCACCGGCAAGCGCCATGATTTCCTCGTCGATTATGAGCTCGGCTTCGACGCCGAAGGCCGTATCCACGCGGTAGACGCAACTTACGCGGCGCGCTGCGGCTTCTCCTCCGACCTCTCAGGGCCGGTGACCGATCGTGCCCTCTTCCATGCCGATTCCAGCTATTTCTATCCGCATGTGCATCTGACCTCTAAGCCGCTAAAGACACACACCGTCTCCAACACCGCCTTTCGCGGCTTCGGCGGACCGCAAGGCATGCTCGGCGCCGAACGCTTCATCGAGGAGATCGCTTATGCCGTCGGCAAGGACCCGCTTGATGTCCGCAAACTGAATTTCTACGGCCAGCCGGGCTCCGGGCGTACGCTCACCCCCTACCATCAGGAGGTCGAGGACAACATCATCACCCGCATCGTCGAGGAACTGGAGGAAACGGCCGAATACCGGGCGCGGCGCAACGCCATCATCGCCTTCAACCGCGACAGCCGCTACATAAGAAAGGGCATCGCGCTGACGCCGGTGAAATTCGGCATCTCTTTCACCATGACCGCCTTCAACCAGGCAGGCGCCCTCGTCCACGTCTACCAGGACGGTTCGATCCACCTGAACCATGGCGGCACCGAAATGGGCCAGGGCCTCTATACCAAGGTGGCGCAGGTGCTGGCCGACAGCTTCCAGGTCGATATCGACCGCGTCAAGATCACCGCGACGACGACGGCCAAGGTGCCGAACACCTCGGCCACCGCCGCCTCCTCCGGCTCGGACTTGAACGGCATGGCCGCCTATGACGCCGCCCGTCAGATCAAGGAACGGCTGGTCGCCTTTGCCGCCGAGAAATGGGAGGTTGGGCCCGCTGACGTCGTCTTCCTGCCGAACCGCGTGCGCGTCGGCGAGATCGAGATCTCCTTCCCCGATTTCATCAAGCAGGCCTATTTCGCCCGCGTCCAGCTTTCCGCCGCCGGCTTCTATAAGACGCCGAAGATCCACTGGGACCGTAAGGCCGGCCGCGGCACGCCCTTCTATTATTTCGCCTACGGCGCCTCCTGCACCGAGGTTTCGATCGACACGCTGACCGGCGAATATCTGATCGATCGCACCGACATCCTCCACGATGTCGGCCGCTCGCTCAACCCGGCGATCGACATGGGCCAGGTCGAAGGCGCCTTCGTGCAGGGACTGGGCTGGCTGACGACGGAAGAGCTCTGGTGGGACGACGAGGGCCGACTGCGCACCCATGCTCCCTCGACCTATAAGATTCCGCTCGCCTCCGACCGCCCGAAGATCTTCAACGTCCGCCTTGCCGAATGGTCCGAGAACACTGAGGCCACCATCGGCCGCTCCAAGGCCGTCGGCGAGCCACCCTTGATGCTGGCGATCTCGGTGCTGGAAGCCTTGTCGATGGCGGTAGCAAGTGTGGCCAACTACAAGGTCTGCCCGAGGCTCGACGCCCCGGCGACGCCGGAACGGGTGCTGATGGCGGTCGAGCGGATGAAGCGGGTGTAGCAGATGGAAACGCGTCCGGCTGGTTTGTTGGCCCTGACGGTTGATCGGGACGGGCAGAAAGCTTGGAGTGAGCGATACCCCCCTCTGTCCTGCCGGACATCTCCCCCACAAGGGGGAAGATCAGCAAGACGGAATGCTTTGCGCTTCGCTATCCTGCCGCTACATCACCAAAGTCCGACTCTACGCTACGACTTCTCTGTTCCGGGAAGCCGCCGCCTCATACCGATCTCCCCCCTTGTGGGGGAGATGTCCGGCAGGACAGAGGGGGGTGACACACCCGCGAACCCGTCGGCCATCCACCCATGACCGACCTCAACTCCTTCCTTGCCACCCACCCAGACTGTATCCTCGTCGACATCACCAGCACGCAGGGCTCGACCCCACGCGAAGCCGGCACCTTCATGCTGGTATCGCAAACCGCATTGTGGGGAACGATCGGCGGCGGGCAGTTCGAGT
Organism: Rhizobium aouanii; assembly: GCF_037002925.1. Lineage (NCBI taxonomy): Bacteria > Pseudomonadati > Pseudomonadota > Alphaproteobacteria > Hyphomicrobiales > Rhizobiaceae > Rhizobium > Rhizobium aouanii. The sequence continues at coordinate 369,313 of NZ_JBAMYD010000001.1, read as the reverse complement.
TCATGGCGATCGCGAATGCGCGGGACATGTTGGCGGGAACCGGCGGGGTGGCGGAGATGGATATCCCGCTCGGGCCTGATATCGGCCAGTGCTGCGGTGGGCGCACGCAATTACGGTTTCGCCGGGTGACGCAGGCGGTTGCCGAAGAAATCGAGGCCAGGCTAACCAGTGAGATCGAGCGCCTGCCGGAGGTCTATCTCTTCGGTGCCGGCCATGTCGGACGGGCGCTGGCAACGGCCCTTGCGCCGCTGCCGCTGTCTGTGACGGTCGTCGAGACGCGGCAGGAGGAACTCGCCAACCTGCCTCCCGAGACGAAGACGCGGCTCGTGCCGATGCCCGAAGCACTGGTGAAGGATATTCCGGCCGGCGGCGCGATCGTCATCCTGACGCACGACCACGCGCTGGATTTCCTTATTGCCCGCGAAGCGCTGGAAAGGACCGACCTCGCTTATACCGGCATGATCGGCTCGGCGACCAAGCGCGCCACCTTCGCCAACTGGCTTTCCCGCGAAGGCGGCGGAGAGCGTGGTTGGCTCGAGCGGCTGACGCTGCCGATCGGCGGCGCCGTGGTCAGGGACAAGCGCCCTGAGGTGATCGCCGCCATGACCGCCGCCGAGATCCTGACGGCGCTCGCTGCCTACCGCATGCGCTCGTCCTCGTAATAGGGATCGCGCCCATCGAGGAAACCGAGATCGCGCTTGACGCGATCGGGCATCGTGTCGAGATCGAGGCTGGGCATGCACCAACTCCGCGCCAGCCGGCCGCCGATGCGCCGGAAAATTCCGATTGTCTGCTGCGTCGGGCTCTGTTCGATAGCATAGCAATCCATGACATCACCTCGATGGTTTGATGGTATGAGTTGCAGTTTGCCGGCAAAAATGCTGCAATTCCAATCGAACGACCGTCTGCCTGCATAAAGAGAACTTATCCATGAAGCTGTCGAAACAATTCCCGCTGAATGCGTTGCGCGTCTTCGAGGCCGCTGCCCGGCTCGGAAGTTTCACCAAGGCGGGCGACGAACTCGGTATGACGCAGACGGCCGTCAGCTACCAGATCAAGCTGCTGGAGGAGAATGTCGGCGAGCCGCTCTTCCTGCGCCGTCCCCGCCAGATCGCACTGACAGACACCGGCGAGCGGCTGGCCCCGAAGGTGACCGAAGCTTTCGCCATGCTGCACGACGCGATGGCGACGGCGCGCGACAGCGTCGAAGGTACGCTCGCCATCAGTTCGACCCATACCTTCGCCTCGAAGTGGCTGGCGCCGCGCCTTGGCTCCTTCCACTTGAAACATCCGGCGATCGCGGTGCGCTTTCAGGCGAGCTCTGACATCATCGACTTCGCCCGCGAGCAGATCGATGTCGGCATCCGCTGGGGCGACGGCAACTGGCCGGGGCTGGCGCTGCACCGGCTGATGGGCCTGGAGTTCACGCCGATGCTGAGCCCGAAGCTGGCGGAGGCGGCAGGTGGCATCAGGGAGCCGCGCGATCTCCTGAACTTCGATATCTTCGACGCCGGCGACATCTGGTGGAAACAATGGTTCGAGGCAGCCGGCGTCACAGACACGGATCTCGATCGGCGCCCGCGCAACCAGCTCGGCTCTCAGGCGGTGGAAGCCGATGCGGCGATCGCCGGGCATGGCGTCGCCATCCTTCATCCTGCCTTCTATGCGGCCGAGATCGCGCTTGGCCGGCTCTATCAACCCTTCGAACTGACCCGCAGCGACGGCAAGGCCTACTGGCTCGTCTACCCGGAAAACCGTCGCAACGTGCCCAAGATCAAGGCCTTCCGCAACTGGATCCTCGAAGAGATGAAGGCAGCCGGAAATTGATGCATGTCACCTAAAAAGTGCAGCCATTTTCGGACAACGACATGCCGGACCCGGTTCGTGAGCCGGGTCCGGCCCTCTGGCTCGGCTTCAAAATCCCATTTCCGGCGCATAGAAACAGCGCGGCGTATCCTCGTTCGGGAACAGACAGAGATGATAGTCGTTATCGCCGGATTGCATTGCCTTCGTCATTGGCAGCAGGAAGACATGAGCATGCGTGACCAGCCGGTGGTCACCCGGCATCAGCGTCACACGATATCCGCCTGGCGTCACCGCCACGCTTTTCGAAGGGATCATTTGGCAATCGCCATTATGACTGTTGCCGTTGCAACAATAGGGGTCATAACTCCACCCCGAGGGTGCGTCGTGAGCCATCGCCAACGACGCATACGCAATCATCACACACGTCAGAATGCTGCGCATGGGCATCTTCTCCGTCGATGAATGCGCCGCCGATGATCTAACGGTTCTTATTTTATTCCGGCGGCCTGCAAAATAACTGTAAGCGAGTCGTCATAGTTCAAGGTCTGCTGAATTAGCAGATCGAGCATAAAGCAGAGATAATGCACAGCCTTCTCGGCAGCTTTTAGGCACGGGACAGCAGATCGGCGATGCGGCCGCGATCGGCAGCTTCGGCAAAACCGCCGGAAATCATCAGCGGAGCGCCGAAGATCTCAACGAGCCCGTTGCCGAGGATGAGACCTTCGCCGTCCCGGCATGCGAGAATAGGGGTTACCGTCGTCTCGCTATAGCGAAGCAGCGCGGAGGGATAGCCGGGATCATCGTTCAGATGCGGAAAGAACTCGAAGGGTACCAGACCGAGAGCCGCGCTATCCCGCACCGCATCGGGGGAACTGGCGGAAAAGAGCGCGTCGACGGCGATTGTCGGCGTCATCAAAATCGCCCCGGCACTGGTTCCGACGACGATGCCGTCATCACGCGCCCATGCGCGTAGCTTCTCCAGCATTCCGCTTTGGCGCAGCCGTCTCAGAAAATCGCCGGTGTGGCCGCCGGTGAGATGAATGGCGCTACACGAAAACAGCCGGCCGATCTCTTCGTCACCGGAAAGCACGTCGAGATCGACGAAGAGATCGAGAGAAAGCCCGTAGCTGCGATAATACCGCCGTTTCTCGCTGAAAAACTCCCGCTGCGGCTCCGGACCGGAGGCGATATAGCCGATGCGGTTACCGCGCGCGAGGACGAGCGCGGCAAGCCGCCGGTCCATCGGCGCGTTTTCGGCGATGACCTGATCGCTGTAGAGTGCGGTGATCATTCCATTGCTCCTTTGGCCGCGTCAGCGATTGAGCGCGTGTCCTTCAATCTCCTCTTCCCTCCCCGTCAAAATTTCCGCAATGTCACGAGTCGGAGGAAGATAGGGGAACTCGATGTATGAATATGCCATAGCATGGGAATGGCTCGCCTTCGCGGCGCGTTGGTTCCATGTCATTACCGCGATCGCCTGGATCGGATCGTCCTTCTATTTCATCGCGCTCGATCTCGGACTGGTGAAACGCCCGCATCTGCCACCCGGCGCCTATGGCGAGGAATGGCAGGTCCATGGCGGCGGCTTCTATCATATCCAGAAATATCTGGTGGCGCCCGCCCAGATGCCGGAGCACCTGACCTGGTTCAAATATGAGAGCTATTTCACCTGGATATCAGGCTTCCTGATGCTGTGCATCGTCTATTACGGCGGCGCTGACCTTTTCCTGATCGACCGGCATGTGCTGGATATCAGCCCGCCCGTCGCGATCCTGATCTCGCTGGGGTCGCTTACGCTGGGCTGGGTCGTCTACGATCTGCTCTGCAAGTCGCCGCTTGGGCGGAACACCTGGGGACTGATGGCGGTGCTCTATGTCGTGCTCGTCTTCATGGCCTGGGGCTATACGCAGCTCTTCACCGGCCGGGCCGCATTCCTGCATCTCGGCGCCTTCACCGCGACGATCATGTCGGCCAACGTCTTCATGATCATCATTCCGAACCAGAAGATCGTCGTCGCCGACCTCATCGCCGGACGGGTTCCCGATCCTAAATATGGGCAGGTCGCCAAGCAGCGTTCGCTGCACAATAACTACCTGACGCTGCCCGTCATCTTCTTCATGCTGTCGAACCATTATCCGCTGTCTTTCGGTACGCAGTTCAACTGGGTGATCGCGGCTCTGGTCTTCCTGATGGGCGTCACCATCCGCCACTGGTTCAACACGACGCATGCCAGGAAAGGCCGGCCGACCTGGACCTGGATCGTCACTGTCATCCTTTTCATCCTGATCATGTGGCTTTCGACCGCGCCGAAGCTGCTGACCGGCGAAACGGATACGGCAGCGGTCGCGCCCGCCTTCCAGCAATTCGCCGGCGATCCGCATTTCCCCGCCGTCAAGCAACTGGTCTCGACGCGCTGTTCCATGTGCCACGCGGCCGAGCCGGTCTATGAGGGTATCGTGCGGCCACCCAATGGCGTGATGCTCGAAAACGACGCGGAAATCGCCGCCCATGCCCGCGAGATCTATATACAGGCGGGCCGCAGCCATGCCATGCCGCCCGGCAACATTACCGACATCACGCCGGACGAACGCAAGCTGCTGGTCGCCTGGTTCGAGAGCGCAGTCGAAGGCAAGAAACAATGACGACGACACTCCTGCGCGGCCGCCTGCTTTCCTTTCACCGCGCGCCGCTAAGCCTCGCCGACAGCCAAAGCTATCTTTACGAAGAGGATGGCGGCCTGTTGGTCGAAGATGGGCTGATCACGGCTATCGGCCCCTATGCCGACGTCCAGGCAAAAGCAGCCGCGGACACGGCGGAGATTGACCACCGCCCGCATCTGATCATGCCGGGCTTCATCGATATGCACCTGCATTTTCCGCAGATGCAGGTGATCGCCTCCTACGCCGCCAACCTGCTCGAATGGCTGAATACCTATACCTTTCCCGAGGAATGCCGTTTCGTCGAAAGCGCACATGCTGAAAGGATCGCCACGCATTTCTACGACGAGTTGATCCGCCACGGCACGACGACAGCGGTTGCCTATTGCTCCGTGCACAAGACCTCGGCCGACGCCTTCTTCGCCGAGGCGATGAGACGCAATATGCGCATGGTCGGCGGCAAGGTGATGATGGACCGCAATGCTCCGCAGGGCCTGCTCGACACGCCCGAGATGGGCTATGACGAGACCCGCCAGGTGATAGCGGACTGGCATGGCAAGGGCCGCAACCACGTTGCCATCACCCCGCGCTTCGCCATCACCTCGACACCGGCTCAGATGGAAGCGACATCAGTCCTTGCCCGCGAATTTCCCGATCTGCACATCCAGACGCATCTTTCGGAAAATCACGACGAAATCAGATTCACCTGCGAACTCTATCCCGACGCGATCGACTATACCGACATCTATGCCCGCTACGGCCTGCTCGGGCCGAAGAGCCTCTTCGGCCATTGCATACACCTGTCCGAGCGCGAGGCCGACGTCATGAGCGAGGCGGGTGCCGTCGCCGTCCACTGCCCGACCTCGAACCTCTTCCTCGGCTCCGGACTGTTTCCGTTGAAGGCGCTGGCGCGGCGGGAGAAGCCGGTCCGTATCGGCGTGGCGACCGATATCGGCGGCGGTTCCAGCTATTCGATGCTGCGGACGATGGACGAGGCCTACAAGATCCAGCAGTTGCTCGGCGAACGGCTGAACCCGCTGGAAAGCTATTACCTGATGACGCGCGGCAATGCCGAGGCCCTGTCGCTGGCGGACCGGATCGGCACGCTGGAAACCGGCACCGAGGCCGATCTCGTCGTTCTCGATGCAACGGCGACGCCCGCCATGGCGCTGAAGATGGAAGTGGTGAAGACGCTGCCCGAGGAACTCTTCCTGCTGCAGACGATGGGCGACGACCGGGCGATCGCCGAGACCTATGTGGCTGGCGTTGCGTTGAAGAAGGAGCTTCAATGACACGCCCTGTTACTCTCGAATTCGGACAGTGAAAGGCACCCGGCGCGGCCCCAATTTCCCGTAACGCTCCTGCCAAATTCATGTTATGGCCGACGACCGCATTCAGATGTGAAGGTTCAATTCATGGCCACTCCGCTCACCATCGCCGACCTGAAAAAGCTCGCACAGCGCCGTGTGCCGAAGATGTTTTTCGACTATGCAGATTCGGGCGCCTGGACGGAATCGACCTACGCGGCGAACGAGAGCGATTTCAGCCAGATCAAGCTGCGCCAGCGGGTGATGGTCGACATGACCAACCGCACGCTGGAAACGACGATGATCGGCCAGAAAGTGTCGATGCCGGTGGCGCTGGCGCCAACCGGCCTGACGGGTATGCAGCATGCCGACGGCGAGATGCTGGCGGCACGCGCTGCCGAGGAGTTCGGCGTTCCCTTCACGCTTTCGACGATGAGCATCTGCTCGATCGAGGACGTGGCGTCAGCGACGACACGCCCTTTCTGGTTCCAACTCTACGTGATGAGGGACAAGGATTTCGTCCTCAACCTCATCAATCGCGCCAAGGCGGCCGGATGCTCGGCGCTGGTGCTGACCGCTGATCTGCAGATCCTCGGCCAACGGCATAAGGACCTGCGCAACGGCCTGTCGGCGCCGCCGAAATTCACCCCGAAACATGTCTGGCAGATGGCGACCCGGCCCTTCTGGTGCCTGGATATGCTGCAGACCAAGCGCCGCAACTTCGGCAATATCGTTGGCCATGCGAAAAATGTCACCAGTATCGCCTCGCTCTCGGCATGGACGCACGAGCAGTTCGACCCCCGGCTGTCCTGGGCGGATGTCGCCTGGATCAAGGAACAATGGGGCGGCCCGCTGATCATTAAGGGCATACTCGATCCGGAGGATGCCAAGGCGGCCGCCGATACCGGCGCCGATGCGATCGTCGTCTCCAATCATGGCGGGCGTCAGCTTGACGGCGCCCCCTCCTCGATCAGCATGCTGCCGAAGATCGTCGACGCCGTCGGCGACCGTATCGAGGTCCATCTCGACGGCGGCATCCGCTCCGGCCAGGATGTGCTGAAGGCCGTGGCGCTCGGCGCCAAGGGCACCTATATCGGCCGCCCCTTCCTCTACGGCCTCGGCGCCATGGGCAAGGAAGGCGTATCGCTGGCGCTCGGCATCATCCGCAAGGAGATGGACATCACCATGGCGCTCTGCGGCAAGCGCGACATCAACGACGTGAATTCGTCGATCATCGACGGGCGGCAGTGACCTGCTTGAGAAGCCAGCTTAGAAGAGTCACGAGCCAGCCATCATGCAATCGACCGCATGCGATTCAGCATAGCGGCAGGCCGCCGCTTGCATCGAACAGAAGGATCGCGAAAATCACGAGACAGGCGGCGAGCGCAAAACGCTGCCGCCAGACGATACGGCGCGATCCGGCAATCCGCTTCTCCAGGCCAGTCGGCGTCTTCTCAGGCTTGCGAAGCTGCATCCTGGACAGCAGGTCGTCGACGGCGGCAAGACCGGCGGCCTCGGTCTCGTGGCTCGACGCGAGACGAAACAGCAGCGCATCGAAGAGAAGATGGACCGCCAGCGCAAGGACAATCACGCAGAAAACGAGTATCGAAAGCCAGCCGAGCGATGCAGCGAAGCCTCGATATTGCACGGCGATCGGGCCGGCAATCAGTGGCAGCAGCGCTGTCAGCCCGCAGAAGATCGAATTGCGGCCGAGATTTCGCGCTGCCGCCGAGGCCGCGGCATTCCACTGCGTCATTGCAAGCCCTCCGTCACGGCGTGGATACTATCTGCGGGCAAATGAACACGCCGCCCCGCCCGTTCGATCAGCCGCACTGCTTCGGCTGGATCTTCGCAACGTCGGCTGATGAGCAGCCAACGCACGATGACGCAGGCGCTCCGCTGGAAGCCCAACGCACAGCAGACGAGAACCGGTCCCTGCTGGCGCGCAATCTCGATGAGGTTTGCCGCGGCGAGCGCCTGGATCTTGTCGATGGCTGTAAGATCAAGGGTCGGAAAGCTGCACCAGCGCGCGAGCGTCCCGCTCGGGCGCTGAAGTTCGCCGGTCATGTCGATCACCGTGGCAAAACGGTTGGCCTCGTGGCGACGCGGAAAACGACCGAGATGGACGCCGTCGGCGATCGCCACAGAAGCCGGCATCCTCCGGGTCCAGAGCCGAATATTGATGAGAGCGCCGAGCCGGTAGGGTGCCAGCAGCCAGCGGCTGGTTAGCGTGGCCCGGCCATCGACGCGTTTCTGAAATATTTGCGGGCCGGCGCCGAAATATCCGAGCGCGACGATCGCCAGCGCAACAGCCGGCCAGAGCAACAGAAGCGCCGCTGCCGATAAGGGCGTGCATAGCGCTCCAAGGCCGAGAAATGCGATGGCACCGCACAGATAATAGAAACCGAGACGGCGCGACTTTGGATCGCCGCTCATCGTAAAATTCGCGAGAGGTGAACCGGCATCACGCGGAAAAAGCCAGATGGCAAACAGACCAAGTAGCATGCCGGTCGGTATGTCGATGATGTGATGCTGCCACGTGGTCACCACGGAGACACCGATCAGGAAGCACCAGAGGTGCCAGAGAAGCCGCACCTTCCGCGGCAACCGGCCGCGCAGATGATCCCATATCACCACCAGGAGTGCGATATGGAGCGACGGCGCTTGATTGAACGGCTTATCGAAGCCACCGAGGACGGCGAACATGAAGCCCGGCAGGCCGCTCGTTGCCGGCCGCACGAAGGTCGCTTCGAGCGGAAACGCAGTAAAGCAGGCTACAGCTACTATCTGGATCGTCAGATAACGCCTCGCCAGCCTGTCCACATCGCGCGGCGCCGTGTTGATGAACAGGCAGAGTGCATAGAACAGATTGATCGACCAATATGGAATGATGGTCCATCCGAGGAACGGAATGGCGCTTTCCCATGCGAAGGCGACGTTCGGCACATGAACGCGTTGCGATGCCAGCCAATTGGCCCCGCCATAGCTCAGATAGAAGAACGGCGCCAGGAAGGCGAGCCAGAGCGCTGCCCGCTTCGGGACCAGCGCTGTCTGAGAAAAAGTTGAACGTGCCTTCTCCACGCTTTGCCCTCAGACTCTCTCAGCCAGCGAGACGGTGAAAATGCCCCACTGGTCGATGCGCTGCTCGATCTTGCGGAAACCGGCTGCGGCGACCAGCTGGTCCATTTCCTCTTGCGTCCGCCGCCGCATCACCCACGCCTCGCCGCCGCGGTGCGAGGTCAGGGCGCGGGCGATCATCTCCAGTTGCGGATGCCATGGCTGGTTGGTGTAGACGAGCAGACCATGGGGCTGCATCGCACGGGCGATCCCATCGAGCGAAGCGGCGATCAGCGCATTGTCGGAAAACAGCTCGTAAAGGCCGGAGACGATCGCGAGATCCGGAGCCGGCGTGATTGCAGCCAGCCCCTCGCCGTCAAAGGCATCCTGCTGGCGGAAGCTCACGAAATCACTCAGTCCGCGCGTGGCAATGCTGTTGCGGCCGGCGTCGACGTTGATGGAGGAATAGTCCTGCAATCGCGCACTATCGGGACGCACGGCAGCCGTCTCGATCGCATCAAGGACATAACGGCCATGCCCGGCCGCTATGTCGAGCATATGAGTACTGCGGCCGGCTGCTTTCAGGCGCTGCAGCGCGCGGTCGATCAGCTCCTGCAGGTGCAGCTTGCGCTGCCTGATGCCGCGCCAGCCGATCGCCTCGAGAAACACCTTGTCGATCAAACGCCCACCGGGGCCGAGCCCGCGCGGCTTGTTCTCGTAGACGTAATCGAGCGTCGAGCCGGAATCAAAGCCGGTCTTGACCCCGGTCCTTATGCCTTCTGACACCAGAGCGCCGATCTTGATGTTGAGGCGGCTGAGCGCCCAGTAGATGCCGCGTGGGGATGTCGCATCAAGCGGGCTCGCGAGCCGGTCGGCCTCGTCCTTGGTATAGCCCTGGATATGGGCGGTGCGAAGGTCGGCAGGTGCCCAGGGCTCGGCGAAACACGCGTCGATAAAACGGCGGACCTCGGCCAGGGCAATCGCGCGGTCCTTTTCGCCGAGCGTGTCATGGTAGAAGCCGGCAAGCACATGCCGTTCCTTGATGCGGCTGCCGAGGTTTTCGTAAAACCGGTGCTGCGGCGCGTGTCGCACCACCCAGTCGCTGCCGGAGATCAGCAGCTGGGTTGGCACGGTGATGGCGCGGGCGTCGGCGACGACCCGGGCTGCCGCCTCATAGAGCTGCAACAGGATGTTGGAGGCAATCGGCCGGGTGATCAATGGGTCGGATTCGTACGAGGCGATGCGCTCGGGGTCATGCGTCAGAAACCTCGCCTTGACATAGGAGTTGACGAAGAATGTCCCCTTGAGCTTGTCCCAGAGCGCAATGCCTTCCTTGGCAAAAGGCACGTAGAGCTTGACGCTGAAGGCTGGGGAGGCCAGCACGAGCGCACGGATTGGCGGCGCATAGTCGTGCACCCAGGTGGTGGCCAGAACCGCGCCGACGCTTTGTGCAATGACGGCGATGTCTTCGACTGAAACACCGCTGGTTTCGCTGACATGGCGGACGAAGCAATCAAGATCATGCGTCGAGGCCGCAAAGGATGGCGAATAGCCGCGCTCTCCCGGCGAACGCCCGTGGCCGCGTGCGTCCCAGGCGTAGAAAGCAAAATCATCGAGGCCGAGCTCGGTTGCGAGATGGGCGACGCGGCCGCTATGCTCGTGGCCGCGATGGAGAAGAATGACTGCGCCCTTCGGGGAAGCACCGGTCGCGGGCCACATCCGGTAAAACAGTCGCGTGCCATCATGCGATGCGAATTCGGATTCACGCATTGGTCTGGCCGTCGAGAAGGGTTGCACACTATCGGCAGTTTGCAGCACGGTCTTCTCCAATTCTGATAGGTGGATAGGTTGCATCCATTGGCGGCACAGTGAGTTGCTTTCATTGCAAAAGTCTAGTTGCAAATGTAAGTCCTTTGCGTGAACCGATATGAAGTCCGGCCTTTCCCACAGGTACGACGATCTGTACTGCCCGAGCCGGGATAGACTGATCAAACGCCACGATATTCCACTGAGGTCGCATGTCTGTTTATCAATTGAAGTCCCGGTTTCAGAATATTCTTCGCCCTCTGGTGCGCTCCCTCGCGGCGCGAGGCGTCACCGCCAATCAGGTGACGACCGTTGCCGCCGCCGTGTCGGTTGCATTGGGCCTTTTTCTGAGCGTCGCCCTGCCGCATTGGTTCCTGCTGGTGCCTATATGGTTTCTCCTGCGCATGGGCCTCAACGCCATTGACGGCATGCTCGCGCGCGAACATGGGCAGAAGAGCATTTTAGGCGCGTATCTGAACGAGATCGGTGATGTTGTGTCGGATGTCGCCCTGTATTTGCCGTTTGCGCTCATCGATCCGAATGGTTTGATGCCGGCGATGGCCGTCATATTCCTCTCGGTGCTGGCGGAATTTACCGGCGTTCTGGGTCAAACGGTCGGGGCAAGCCGGCGTTACGACGGGCCGCTGGGCAAAAGCGACCGTGCCGTGCTCTTCGGCGCGCTCGGCATCTTTGTCGCGGTTGGTGGGACGTTTGCAGCATGGACATCGTGGCTTTGGGCGGTGGTGGCTCTACTTCTCATATGGACGATCATCAACCGCATCAGTGCCGGCATTCGCGAGGCACACACGGCCGCCCGATAGGAGCGACCGCCGATCCGCTACCGAGTTTTCCATCGGCAAATGTGATCCTAAAACTGTGTCGATTCTCTCCTTCTAACCGAACGTTAAGCTTAGGTTGTATTTTTAGCGCGACCTCTTGAAAGCACGAAAGCGGTACTTTATGTTTTACCTATGGTTACCACAGGCAAGACACCGCATCCATCACTGCTGCGCTACATGCTGGCGCCTGACGACTACGCCCGGCAGGCGCTGGACGACACCATTGCCGCCTATCTCAGGATGATCGAAATCCTGACCAGCCTCGTCGCCGACAAGGCGGGCGCCAATCTCGTCGTGCTGCATGACCTTGCCTATGAAACTGTCCGCGAGCAAACGGGCCTGCCGGCAAGGCTGGTCACGCTCGGCCTTCGCGATTTCGCCGCCAATCGCGGCGTGACCGCCGATCCGCCGCATCTGCCGCTCGACGACAAGCTCTTCGCCATCAAGGGCCCCTCGGACCTGACGATCGCCACGGTGCACGGACGCGTTGCCGTGCCCTTCGATGTCGCGGGTTATTCACGGGGATGGGAGAGTATTTTTCCAGCCTACCTCGTTGCGGGCCAGGACCGTTACGAGATTCACATCGGCGTCACGCCGAATTCCGCTCGGATGGAGGAAAACATGACGAACGAAGGCATTCTCTCACGCATGGGTCGCCTGATCGCGGGCATCGCGAATGCAGCGATCGACAAGGCGGAAGGCGTAAACAAGATCGCCGTCATCGAACAGGCGGTTCGCGAGATCGATGCGGCGGCTGATGAGGCCCGCACCGATCTCGGCAAGGCGCGTGCGGAGGAATACCGCATCCAGAGCCGCCGGGACGAAATCGTCGAAGACATGAACGCGCTCGACCAGAAGATCCGCCTCGCCGTCTCCTCCGGGCGGGATGACCTGGCAAAGGCCGGCGTCGCCCGTCAGATTGATCTCGAATCCCAGATCGCAGCGCTCGATAAGGCGCTGGCCGATGCCAGGGAACAAGTGGACGAAGGCCAGAAGGCCTTGCAGGCCGTGCTCGCCACGCGCCGCGAGGCGGACGCTCGCCTCGCCGATTTCAAGCGCAGTATCACCCGGCATCCCGAACAAGCAGCGACCGGTCACAACCAGCCCGCACCGGGTGCAGATGCTGCCCGCGCTGCCGCAGCCGTCTCGCGACTGACCGGAGTTCCCGCTGGCGAGCATGGCCACAGTTCCGAATTGGACGAACTCGACCGGCTGCACCGCGAACAGGCAATCGAAGCCCGGCTCGCACGCTTCAAGGCGGATAACCGATAACACGATGGCACTTCTTTTCTCCCCCGAATGTGCGCCCTTTGCCATCGCCGCAGCGATCCTTGTCGGCCTGACCGCGATCGAGATGCTCGCGATGGTCATGGGTTTTTCGATGACGGAATTTCTGGGAAAGCCGGAGGTTCATGGCCATGACGGCATCCTGGCTTACCTTTCCTGGCTCAATCTCGGCGGTGTTCCGCTGCTGATTCTCATGATGCTGACGCTCGGCTTCTTCGCGATGACGGGCTTTGCCTTGCAGGCCGTCGCCAACGCCTTCTGGGCGCCGCTGCCAAGCTTTATAGCCGTCATACTTGCCGCGCTCGCAACCATCCCCATGGTCAGGGCATCAAGCAGAACCGTGGCGCGTGCTGTACCGCACGACGAAACCTATGCGGTCGATCTCGACGCCTTGCTCGGCCGGACCGCCGAGGTCTCGATCGGCCCGCTCGATCAGGGGCTGCCGGGCCGCGTCCGCGTCAAGGATCAGCATGGAAACTGGCATGTGCTTCGAGCCCGAGCCGCCAAGGGCGAAGGTCCGCTCGCGATCGGCGCTTCGGTTCTTCTCGTCGATCACAAGGCAAATGTGTTTATCGCCATTCCCGCGCCGGTCGACCCCGCCGATGCGGACAATCAATCTTTGAGGGAGCAGCAATGATGTACGACGTTATTCTACCAGCCGGCATTGGGATTGTTCTGATCTTCGGCATCGGTTTTGTCCTCGCCTCTCTTTACACGCGCTCCAGCCGCGATGAGGCCTATGTGCGCACCGGTCTCGGCGGTCAGAAGGTCGTGCTCGACGGCGGTTCGGTCGTCCTGCCGATCTTCCATTCGACTGCCCGGGTGAACCTGAAGACATTGCGGCTCGAGGTTCGCCGCGGCGAAGGCGATGCACTGATCACCAAGGACCGCATGCGCGTCGACATCGGCGCCGAATTCTATGTGCGCGTGAAACCCGATGCCTCCTCGATTGCGCTTGCAGCTCAGACACTCGGCAACCGCACCAACGACGCCGAGGCTCTCCGCATCCTGATCGAGGCGAAATTCGTCGACGGCCTTCGTTCGGTGGCGGCGACGATGAACCTCGATGCTTTGCAGGAACAGCGCATGGACTTCGTCAAGGCCGTGCAGGAAGCTGTTGGCGCCGATCTCCAGTCGAACGGTCTCGAGCTCGAATCCGTGTCGCTGACACGCCTCGACCAGACCGATATCAAGCATTTCAACGCCAACAACTTCTTCGACGCGCAGGGTCTTGCGGCACTGACCCGCATTACCGAGGGACGCAAGAAGGAGCGAAACGAGATCGTTCGCGACACCGAAGTCGCCATTGCCCAGAAGGATCTCGAGGCCCGCCAGCAATCGCTGACCATCGAGCGGACCAAGCGGGAAGCCGAACTCAGCCAGGAACGGGACATCGCCAACAAATCCGCGGCGACACGCGCCGAAACCGCGCAGCAGGAGCAGGCCGCAAAACGCGCCGAAGAAGAAGCCCGCATCGCTTCCGAACAGGCGATCGCCGAACGCGAGGCCTCTGCCAAGCAGGCTCGCGAAAGCGCCAACATCGACGCCGCCCGCGCCGTCCAGCAACGCGAAACAGAAGCCAAGCGTGACCTCCAGATCGTGGCACAGGAAAGCGCCATCGCCGTTGCCAACAAGAGCCGTGAAGAATCCGAAGCGAAGGCGGCTGCGGAAACGGCCCGCGCGCTGGCGATAGCAGCAGAAGAAAAGGTCGGCACCGCCAAGGCAATCGAGATTGCCGAACGAGAAAAGCAGATTGCCGTCATCGACGCACGCAAGAAAGCCGAGACGGAAGCGACTGCCGTCACCGTCGGCGCCGAAGCCGAAAAACAGGCGGCAAGCGACCAGGCCGAGGCCATCAAGACGCTCGCCATCGCCGAGGCGGATGCGGCGATCATCAAGGCCAAGGGCATTCTCGAAACCGGCAAGGCCGCGGCCGAGAGCGAGGCGTTGCTCAACGACGCGCGCAACAAGCTGAGCCCTGCTATCATCGAGTTCGAGATCACCCGCGAACGGATCCGCATCATTCCGCAGGCCCTCGCCGAAGCGGTCAAGCCGATCGAGAAGATCTCCGATATCAGGATATTCGACACCGGCGGCATGCTTGGCCGTGGAAACGGAGCGGGCGGCGGAAACGGCATCGGGCTCGGTGAAGGACTGGCCGGCCAGCTCCTCTCCTACCAGGCGAACAAACCGATCCTCGACAAATTGTTGAAGGAAGCCGGCTTCGAAGGCGACGATGCCATCTCATCTCTCCTTGGAAATCTCGATGGTGCAAAACCGGCAAGACCGGCGACGCCCGCCGCAGCCCCGGCAAAGCCGGCAATACCGGCCGCAGCCCCGACACAAACGATCATCCCTCCGGCGCCGAAGCCAGCACCGAAGAAGGACTGATCGCCGCGCAAGCGGGTTTGGATTATCTCACCCAACCCGCTGCCAGCGCGCCTGCCCAGTCGGCACGGCCTCTTTCGGCGGCCAGTGCCGACATCGCCATATGGTCATAGGCGACGGTTCGGGCCTGCCATGTCCATCCGCCCGTCCCCTTTTCCAGAATGGCATAACTTGCCAGCGGATGGCCGGTCTCGACCTTGTGATAATAAGGCAACTCGTCGTCATAGGCCGGGCAGCCGACGCTGCCTGGATTGACGATCAGGCGGCCATCGGAGAGGCGCACAGCGCGGGGGATGTGGCTGTGGCCACAGAGGATCAGCGGCAGGTCGATGCCTTCGGCCAGCGCCGCGATCGCCTCGATCGGCTTCAGGAAGGCGAAGCCTTCCGCCGAGACCGATTCCAGCCAGTAGAGATTGTCGTCCTTCGGCGTTGCGTGACAGAGATAGACCTCGCCGCGATAAACGGTATCGAACGGCAGGCCGCGCAGCCAGTCGAGGTGGGATGGCATCAATTGCCGGTAGGCGGCCGCATCCGAAGCATGCATGGAGGCCGGATCCTGCTCGATCAGATAGCGGTCGTGATTGCCGCGGACCGACGTCAGGCTAAGCGGCATCAGCAAGTCTGCCGTGCTGCCGGCCTCGAGCGGGCCGCTGAAGAAATCACCGAGATTGACGATCTCATCGATCTCCTGCGCACGAATATCCGCAAGCACCGCCTCGAGCGCCAGATGGTTGCCATGGATATCGGCAATTGCCGCAAACCGCATTTTTAGCTGCCTCGGTAGGTAGAATAGCCATAGGGCGAAATCAGCAGCGGCACGTGGTAATGCGCCGTGACGTCGGCAATGCCGAAGCGGATCGGCACGAGATCGAGGAAGGCGGGATGCGGCAACGGCGTGCCGCTGGCCCTCAGATAATCGCCGGCGTGGAAGACCAGTTCATAGGTGCCGGCCCGAAAATTTTCACCAATGAGGATGGGGCCGCCATCCACCCGGCCGTCGGCATTGGTCTCGACCGTCTTCAGATGTCTGCGAATCTCGCCGTCAAGCTGGAAAAGATCGATCCTCAAGCCCTCGGCCGGCTTGCCGAGAGCGGTGTCGAGAACATGCGTGGTCAGTCCGGTCATGGGGCTGGTTCTTTGATGATATAAGGGGTTTCGAAGAAGTATTCTTCCAGATTATTGCCCGGCCCATCGCGATCGACGACCAGGAAATCCGAGGCCTGGCCGAGCGCCATCAGCGGATGATGCCAGACGTTGCGGCGATAGTTCACGCCCTGGTCGCCGCGCGCCAGAAACACCTGCGGCCTGCCCGGGCGGCCGTTCTCATCCTCGGAGACGACGACCAGAAAAGGACGGCCCGAGACCGGCGAAAAACTCTGGCTGCCGAAAGGATGGCGCTCCATCATGGTGACTTCATAGGGGAAGCTGCGCGGCTGGCCACGAAAGAGGTTGATGATGACGCGCGCACCCTCGCCCGTCGCCTCGGTGGCGGCGAGCGCATGGAAACGCTCCGTCGTGCCGCCATTGATGAGCCGCATCGAGGCCGGGTCGGCTTCGATCACCTCGCCGAAGGGAGCAAAGGCGGATCTCGTAAGTCGACGGATGTCGAGATGTGGGGGCAATCGTTCACTCACCTTCGGCATGCCAGTGACGGATGGCATCGATCGCCGAAAGAAGCTCCGGCAGCGTGCGATACGTCGCCTCCCAGATGTCGGAAGGATCGAGATCGAAGACACCGTCGAGGATACGGTTGCCCGTGCCGCAGATTTTCGTCCACGGCAGATCGGGATGCTCGCTCGCAAATTCCGGATGAGTCACCAGCAAGCGGGATGCCGCGGCACCGATGGTGAAGTGGCAAAAGGTGACCGCCTTGAAAGTGAGCTTGTCCCCGGCGAATGCCGCCCCATCCATTCCGCCGACGAAAGACAGCGCTTCGGATGCCGCCTCATACATCTCATTGAGATAGTCGATCGCGCGCCGCTCCTTCATTCAGCCTCCGGCAGCATTGACGTCAGGCGCAGCAGCGCGATTCGCTCGACTTGCGCCGTCGCGGTCGCAAATTCTTCGTCCCTGCCATTGCCGATCCGTATTTCGAAGGCCGACAGGATATCGTCCTTGCCGAGCCCCTTGACGGCGATGATGAAGGGAAAGCCGAATTTTTCGACATAGGCCGAATTGAGTTCGGTGAAGCGGGCATGTTCGGCCGGGCTCAGACGGTCCAGACCGGCGCCGGACTGCTCCTTCCGGCTGTCTTCGGTGAGTTCACCTGCTATCGCGAGGCGCCCGGCAAGGTCGGGATGGGCGCTGAGCACGCCGAAGCGCTCCTCCGGGCTTGCCGCCCGGAAGACGGCGGTTAGCGACGCATGCACGCCGGCCGCCGTCAGCGGCTCTCTCAAGTGGCCGCCGTCATAGGCGCGCTCGGCGATGAAAGGCGAATGTTCAAAGACGCCGCCGAAGCGGGAGACGAAATCCTCGCGCGACATCATCAGAGCGCTTCCGGCTGATGATGCTTGTGCCAGTGCTCGGCGATCTCGATGCGGCGAGGAATCCAGACCTTGTCGTGCTTCAGCACATATTCGATAAAGCGCTTCAGCGCCGCCGCCCGGCCGGGACGTCCGACGAGGCGGCAATGCAATCCGACCGACATCATCTTCGGGCTGCCCGCCTTGCCTTCCTCATAAAGCGTGTCGAAGGCGTCCTTCAGATAGGTGAAGAACTGATCGCCGGCATTGAAGCCCTGCGGCGTCGCAAAACGCATGTCGTTGGTTTCGAGCGTATAAGGAATGATCAGGAAGGGTTTCCCGTCGACGCCCTTCACCCAATAAGGCAGGTCGTCGGCATAGGAATCGGAGGAATAGAGGAAACCGCCCTCCTCCTGCACCAGCCGAAGCGTATTGTCGGAAGGCTTGCCCTGGTACATGCCGTAAGGCCGCTCGCCGGTGAGTTCGGTGTGCAGGCGCACGGCTTCGAGGATATGCTTGCGCTCCAGATCTTCAGGAAAATCCTTGTATTCCAGCCAGCGGTAACCGTGGGTGGCGATCTCCCAGCCGGCCTCCTTCATCGCGGCGACGGCCTCGGGGTTGCGGGCCATCGCCAGCGTCACGCCGTAGACGGTTGCCTGCACCTTGAGATCGGTGAACATCCGCCAGAGCCGCCAGAAGCCTGCACGCGAACCATACTCATAGATCGATTCCATGTTGAGGTTGCGCTGCCCCGGCCAGGCGGCCGCACCGACGATCTCCGACAGCAGGTTTTCCGAAGCCGGATCTCCGTCGAGGATCGAGCTTTCGCCGCCCTCCTCGTAGTTGATGACGAACTGCACGGCGACGCGTGCCTCGTCCGGCCATTTCGGATCGGGCGTCAGACGCCCATAACCGACGAGATTGCGCGGATAAGTCTCGGATACCATCAAATCACCTTCTGAAAAGACGGGGAACGGTAGCATCCGCAGCTGGAATGTCGAGACGGAAACTGCTCCGCCGGATTTTGCCTTACGGCACAAGCCTTTAGCCCATCGGCAGACTCAAGCGATTTTGCGCGCGCTGACCTTGCCCATCGGATGCAGCGAATGAACGCGGAAAGGACCGCCAGTGCCCTCCTCGATCATCAGAGCCACGTTCGAAACCGTGACAGGTTCGCGGAGGACAGGCTCGAAGATCGTCCGCAACGCCGGCTCGATGCGCGGCATGTCGATCGCGTTGACGGGGCCTGTCACCGGCATATGAAAGCGGAACTCCTCCATCACATAGGGATTGCCCCAGCGATGCAGATTGGAAAATTGCGTCGCCGACAGCCCATCCGGATCGCTGCGTTCGATCTCGGCCTCGCTGAGCGGTGCGCGGAAACGATCGAATTCCTGCACGATCGCCGAGGCGAGATACTGGATCTGCTCGCAGGGCGTGCTTGGCAGCAGGCTGTAGAAATTGCCGAGCCGAGCGACTTCGATACGCGGAATCTGGAAGGGAACGAAGGTCCCGGAAAAACGCATGAGATCGCGCAGGAGTTGCGATTCGGGCATGTCGCGCGACAAGTGGAACGGCGCCTTCAAAACGCCGTGAAATCCGTAGCGCCGCGGCACGGCGGTATGGAAGGCGATCTCGTGAATGCCGAGGCCACGAACTGCCGGAGGCTCCATCATATCGCCCGAAAACACGTTTCGGCCAAGCCAATTGGCGGCCACGAGCGACAACGGGTCGCTCGCCGGAGGCGTGAAGCAAATGGCATAGCGCATGCAATTTCCTCCATCAAGGAAGTGAGCGCCGTTCAGATCCGGCGCTGTCGATGCGCAAGCAGATAGGTGATTTGCATGACAGAATAACGAAAGGCAGTGGCGTCTAATTCACGTTTAACGTGAAGCCACCGCAATATGGCTTGAAATTGCGAAGCTTTCCGGCAGCAAAAATTCGCAGTCTGTATCGCCTGCGATACATATCGCCGCCTCCGCCAGCCGGTGGGCGAGGCCGAAACTGACCTTAAAGCCGCCGGTCAGCGCGATCAGGCGCCGGTGGTCGGGGTGGCGACCGATCATCGGATCCCGATCGATCGCCTTCGGGCGAAGCCCGGCCCAGCGCTCAACAACGGTGGCGTCGCGAAGGGGGGGCACGATGCCACGCGCCGCATTGATCAGCGCGTCGAGCTGGGCGTCGGTCGACGTCGGATCGCCAAAGCGGTTCTCGCTGGTGCTGCCGATGGCCGCGTGTCCGCCTTCATGCGCGACGACATAGAGCCCGTTGAGGAAGATCGTCGGCAGTGCCGGGTCGATATCGGCTTTCAACAATGCCGCCTGCCCCTTGACCGGCTGGCCGAGCGGCTGTTTCAGCCCCGGCGTCAGGTTCTGCAACAACTGAAAGGACTGATGGCCGGCGGCCAGGATGCAGTGGCTGAAAACGATGGTTTCGCCGTTGATTTCGGCCATGCCGCGATCGGGATCAAGGCCGGCAACCGTCGCATGCTCCAGAATGCGAACATGCTTTGCCTGCCGCAGGTAGGCGATAAGCACTGCGATCAGCAAGCGGGGCGCAACGCGGGCGGCGAGCGTGTCATGCACGAAGCCGCTCTCGCCGGCAGACGCCTCGATCCACCCGTCTATCAGCGGCCGGTCGAGCACATGCCAGTGGAAGCGGCGGTCTCCCGCCCGCCAATGGCGTTCGGCGTCCTCGCAGTGGCCGCGTGCTATTGTGGTGAGATGGGGCTTCGGCAGCGGGATCAGCCGCCCGGAACGGCGGTAACCGGCAGAAAGTCCGGTCTCGGCCTCGAGGGCGGCGATCTCGGCTTCGAGCGAGACCAGCGCATCGAACTGGAACTGCTTCTTCTCCGACCACCGGTCCGGCATATGCGGCATCAGCGCGCCGAGCAGGCCGCCGCTTGCACCCTCGCCCAATCTGCCGGCGTCACTGATAAGAGTCCGGATGCCCCGGCGCTCGGCATGGACGGCCGCCCAGAGGCCCATGATGCCGCCACCGACGATCAGCAATTCGCAGGACGATTGACCTGAGGTCGGCTGAGGATTATCGGCTTTTTCCATGACAGACGTGAACCCCGATCAGATTGGCGCAGGTGCGCCGCAGCCGCTCGAATGGCGCGACGGCGATATGCCTTATTCCACCGCCTTTGGCGATCATTTTTATTGCCAGACCGATGGGCGGCTGGAATGCGGCCATGTTTTTCTCGCCGGCAACGGCCTGCCGGAGCGCTGGAATGGGCGGCAGAGATTCCAGATCGGCGAGCTTGGCTTCGGCACCGGCCTGAACTTCACTGAAACCTGGCGGCAATGGAAGCTCCACCGTGCAGACGGCCAGCACCTGCATTTCACCTCCTTCGAACTTTATCCGATGCGCGGCGAAGAAATCGGCAGGGCGCTGTCGCACTGGCCGGAGATCGATGTCGAGCGCGAGGCGCTGACAGCGGCGTGGCCGCAAGCGCCTGATGGCATCGTTGAGCTTGATCTCGATGCCCAGACGATGCTCAGCGTGGTCTGCGGCCATGCCTTGGAGGGCGTGGCGGCAGCCACGCCCGGCTTCGACGCCTGGTATCTCGACGGCTTCGCCCCGTCGCGCAACAGCGATATGTGGTCGGAGCAGCTGATGCGGCTCGTCTGTGAGAAAAGCGCAGCCGGTGGCACCTTCGCCACCTATGCGGCGGCTGGCTTCGTGCGCCGCAACCTCATCGCCGCGGGTTTTGCCGTCGAGCGCCGCAAGGGCTTTGCCGGCAAGCGCGAAATGCTCTGCGGCATCAAGTAAACTCGGGTAAGTGCGATCGATTCAAACGGCTGCGTTGCTAACAGTTATCACTCTGTGCGATAATAGTCCGAGAGGAACCAATATGGCCAGCAGCGCGAATCTTGGACAGCAACTCGAAAACTATGTGAACGAACTCGTGAAATCGGGGCGTTACAACTCTCGCAGTGAAGTTCTGCGGGAAGGTGTCCGGCTTGTCGAGGAGCGGGAAAAACGGCTGATGGCGCTCGATCTGGCAATCAGCCAGGGGATCGCCGACGCGGAAGCAGGTCGCTTCAAGCCCATCAGCGATGTCGCCGCCCGCCTTGCGGCCAAATATGACGGCCGTTCGTGATCGTCCTCATCACCGCGCAGGCGGAGGCGGATCTCGAACGTATTGGCGACTATATCGCTGAGGACAATCCGCAGCGGGCGGCAAGCTTCATCCAAGAACTGCTGGAACGGTGTGAGCGTCTGGCAGAAACACCGAACGGTTTTTCATTGGTTCCACGTTACGAACACACCGGCGTTCGCCGCCGTCCTTACGGCAACTATTTGATCTTTTATCGCATTGGCGAGGATCGTATCGAGATCCTGCATATCCTCAACGGCGCTCAGGATTTCGAGAGCATCCTGTTTTCCGAAGGTTCAAATCAGTAGCTGGTGCGCTCCGGCTGCTGCTCGCTCGTTCCGAGCCACTGACGGATTTTTTCCTCGAGCAGCTCGGGGCTGATCGGCTTCGACATGTAGTCGTCCATGCCGGCATCGAGGCAAAGTTCGCGGTCGCTTTCGAGCGCGTGAGCGGTAACGCCGATGATCGGCACCCGGTGGCCCGGCCCCTTTTCCCGTTCGCGGATCGCCCGGGTCGCCTGATGGCCGTTCATGACGGGCATCGAGACGTCCATCATGATGATGCGCGGCGCATGCCTCTCCCAGGCGGCGACCGCCTCCTCGCCATTCTCGACGACGAGAAAGGAAAGACCCGTGCCTTGCAGGATCTGTGTGAAGACAATCTGGTTGACCTCGTTGTCCTCGGCGACGAGCACGTCGACGAATTCAGCGGTCCGTTTCTGCGGCGCCGGCGCAGGCGCCGGCACGACCGCTTCCGTCTGCAGCCGAGCGATCTCGGCCTCGGATGCCTGCTTGACGCGGCTGGCGCGCACCACTTCGACCACGGTGTTGCGCAGCACGTTGGCGCGCGCCGGCTTCATCAGATGTGCGTGGCCGTTCAGCGCCGCGAATTCTTTTTCCGTGCCCGAAATATCCATCGATGTCAGGAAGATGATCGGCAGTTCGACGAAGCGGGGATCGGCGCGCAGCCTGCGCGCGACATCGGCGCCGTTCATATCGGGCATGTGGTAGTCGAGCACGACGGCATCGACGGTGACGCCGAGATTGGCCGCCGCCTCCAGGATTGCAAGCCCGGTGCCGCCGCCCTCGGCGGCCACGCCGTCGAAGCCCCAGAGAGACAGCTGCTCGGTGAGGATTCGCCGGTTTACTTCATTGTCGTCGACGACGAGGATACGCGCACCCTGCACGTTGATCGGCAACGGCTTCGGCTCAAGGTGGGCGGCCGCCACCGCAAACGGCAGATTGATGGTGAAGACGGAGCCCTTGCCCCATTCGCTTTCGACGTTGAGATAACCGCCGAAAAGATCGACGAGCCCGGCGGTGATCGCAAGACCGAGGCCGGTTCCTTCATGCCGCCGGGTCGACGAGGCGTCCACCTGCGAGAATTTATCAAACACCGATTCGAGCTTCTCCGGCGGAATGCCGATCCCGGTATCCTCGATGCGGATGCACGCCATGATCTCGCCGCCGGCCGCCGGCTGGAAGCCAACATCGACGAAGACATGGCCGCGCTCGGTGAACTTGACGGCGTTGCCGACGAGATTGGTGACGATCTGGCGGAAGCGCCCGGCGTCGCCGATCACGGTGGCGGGCAGATCGGGTGCGGCCCGCACCAGCAGTTCGATGTTCTTCTCGGCGGCGTGCGAGGACAAGAGTGTCGCCACGTCCTCCACCGCTTCGGTAATATCGAAGGCGGCCTTGCGCAGTTTCATCTGCCCGGCGTCGATCTTCGAGAAGTCGAGGATATCGTTGATGATCGTCAGCAGCGCATTGCCCGACTTGACGATGATATCGACGAAGGTCTTCTGGCGCGTATCGAGATTGGTCTTGGCGAGCAGCTCCGCCATGCCGAGCACGCCGTTCATCGGTGTGCGGATCTCATGGCTCATATTGGCAAGGAATTCGGATTTGGCGCGATCGGCGGCTTCGGCGCGCGACAGCAGCTGGCGCAGCTCCTCCTCGCGGCTCTTGAGCTCGGTGACGTCGGTAAAAAGCGCCACCCAGTGCTGCCCCTTGCTGACCGTCGCATCCATGTTCACCCAGCGCTCGCCGCCGACATGGAAGGCCGTGGAGATCGGCAACCTGGCCGCGATATTGTCGCGCCAACCTTGCAGAATCTCGACCGCGTCCTCGTGGAAGTCGCCGCGCGCCGCGCAGAACTCGAACATGCCGAGCCAACCCTGCCCGGTCTCGATATAGGTGGCGGGAATCTCCAGGATATGAGCCAACGCCTCATTGGACATCTTGATAATGCCGTCCTGAACGATGGCTAGGCCCTGCGGCATGGCATGCGTCGCGTCGCGCAACAACTCGCCGAGATGTTCCAGCGCGGCACGGGCCTCGTGGACTTCATTTTCCCGCTCACGCACGGCCGTAATGTCGGCATAGGTGAGCAGGATCCGGTCGTTCGAGATACGGCGGCTATCGAAGATGACGGATTTGCCGCCCGCCCAGCCGAGCTCGATCGGCTCGGGCTCCTCGGTCTCGAACAGGTGCTTGCGGAAATCGTAAATCTCCTCGGGCGTCTGCGTGCCGTCGTAGCGACCGAGCTCATAATTGCGGCGGATGACGTCGATGAAGGGGCGGCCGTCAAAGCGATCGTCGAGCGGCAGCTCCCAGATGCTGTAGAATTCGTCGTTGACGTAGAGGATCTGGTGGTCGTTATCGAGGATCAGCACGCCGACCGGCAGCGAGCGCAGGATATTCTCGATATCCCGGTGCAGCACTTCTTCCTGCTTCCGCGCTTCGATCAGTGCCTTCTCCCGCTCCTTGAGCGGTGAAATGTCAGAAAAGGAGCCGACGACATAGGCTCGCCCGTCCGCCGTCACGACACGCTTGACTCGCGAGATCACGGGATGGATGCGGCCATCCTTGCTCGGCATTACGCCTTCCAGCTCTTGCGACAGGTCTTGTTCCAGCGACAGCCGGTTTTCCTGGTAGATCGCCTCGCCGCCCTCCGAGCCGAACATTTCATATTCGGTCATTCCCAGCATCCGCGAACGCTCATGGCCGCTGAAAGTCTCATAATACTGGTTGGCATAGACGAGGCGATGTTTCTCGTCGCGCACGAAAACCGCGACCGGCAGATCCTCCATGATGGTGCGCAGCAGGTCGCGTTCGTCGACGCTCGCGTGCCAGTTCGAATCGCTAGGGGCTACCGTTTTCTCGCAGTTGCGATAGGCGGCGTTGACGACCAGAGGCCGGCCGTCTTTGGCGAAGATGCCGATCGGGTGGTCGAGCTGTTCCAGCGCCTCGCGCACGCGGGCGAAATCGGCGGCGGCGCTATCGTCCGCGGCCCGGCGCGGCGCCGCTCGCACTTCGAAAATGCCGAGCACGTAAGCCCGGTCCGGCGACGGCGAGAAGCTTTCGATCTGGATGCGCTCATGGTCGACCCCCGCCGCATCGAAGCAGATGGCGTTTTCCTCGGTGCCGAACACCAGTGCGCGACGTTCCTTGTCCTCGCGCTCCTCTTCCTCGGGACGGTCGAGAAGCTCGCGGCTGCGCCTGCCGATGAAATCGGAAATCTCGCGGCCTAGAAAGCGGGCATAGGCCTCGTTGACGGCGATATAACGCAGCTCGCTGTTCTTGACATAGGCCGGGGTATCCAGATCAGCGATCCGGCGGCAAGCCAACTCCAGAAGTTCCCCGGCTGATTTCAAAAAATATCGCTCCCGCAATAAATGAAATATCGACTACAAAAACTATAACGCCAAGGCTTTTAACAAGGTTTTAACCATAAATTCGACAGCGGAATTTTACGAGCCGGCTCACCAAGCTGAAGACATTTCGGGATTACCAGCCCCGGCTTGCACGAGACTGAAAGGACACCCGTCACAAATCCTTTCGACGTCGGGATCCGTGGAAATCATGACGAAAATTTAATGCCCGAAACCGCTTGCGCGGCCATTGCGCCGCCGCGATCTAGGCCGAGTCTTCGGCATGGCTTTGTGGAAGCCATGCCCATGAAAGGAAAATACCATGTCCGTTCTTCATAAGACCATGGCGACGGGCCTGATCGCGCTGACCTTTGCCGGCGCCTCGCTCGCCACCGCTACCACCGCCGATGCCCGTCCACGCGATGCCTTCTGGGGCGGCCTTGCCGCTGGCGTCGTCGGCGGTGCTCTTCTGTCGGAGGCAGCCCGCCCCGCCTATCCTGTCTATCCCGCCTATCCTGTTTATCGCCCCTATCCCGTCTATAGGACCTATTATCGGCCGTCCTATTGCCATATCGAATGGCGGCACGATCGCTGGGGCGAGCCCTACCGCGTCAAAGTCTGCCCGGAATAAAGAAGCCTCAATTCGGCGCCGCTTGACCTCCCGGCGGCGCCGATTCAGCACAACGGCGAGCTTCGACATCAGTGCCGATGGCGCAATGCCCACGACCTCACTCAATCTGACGAAACGCTTTTGCTCCACAATGCCGGAGCAATAATTCCGCGCTAAATCCTCGATAGGCAATCTGTTCGCGCTCTGTCAAATATCGCAAAAGGCAGCTAGTAATCCGCTCATAGCGTTCACGCGCCATGCTTTCGCTATCGATCGCATTTCAAGCATTCAGCCGGACATTAAGCATGCAGATGGGCAGAGACGGAATGGCCACGAACATCCCAACTGCCGGTTGGGCGACAGACGTTGTCGATTTCCTATCCCGAAACCTCCCTCGCACCGATGAGGAAGAGGGTTGGGACCATATGTTCCTAACGGCCTATCAGATCGGTTGTGACGCTCTGGTGGCACTTGGTGAGGCTGATGAAACCCGCGGAGGTGCGATCCCGCGTAAGAATGCCCGACTACCTGACGAACTGCCGCGTTGGGACGACCTGTGCGTCTCGGTGCTTCGACTGGCTGCACAGCAGAGGTTGCTATCTTATCGCCTGCCTGACAGCAGTGTGCCTCTAGCGACGGGTGACTGGGTCGTTTACCGGATAGGCGCACCTTCTCCACCTCCGCCGAACATCGCTGCTGCTAACGGTCTTGGTCCCGCGTTCGCAACATCCGAAGTCTTGTCAGTCCTTCGGGCAGTGGGGTTACTGGCCGAAGGCCGTTGGACCGACATTGCTGAAACCGTATTCTGGCGAGACTGGCCAGAGGAATGGGAAATGGATGTCACCTTCGATCCCCGTTTCTCTAAAGCGGTCGAGCAAGCCCTCGCTACGATACCAGCTGATATCCGCGCCGAAATGGACAAACTTGTCACCATCACCGGCGCCGATGTCACGGCCGCGGTGAAGCGAAGTGCATCAGCTGTAGAAGAGTCGCGCACTAAATATGGGCCGAACGCCTCTATAGGCCCGCCCGACACGCCCGAACAGGCAAGAAGAGGCTTGGAGTTCCTACGCCAGATCGAACTTGACTGGCTGTTCTTCCGCCGCTGGCGTCTTGCTGACGGTTGGCTCACGCCGAAGGAAGCGAGCAAAGCGCTGGAAATCTTCCACGACGATCTCGCTATCGCCATGCGGCGCGCCGTCGCTAAACGGCTCTATCCGAACTTGACGTTCGCGACCGCCAGATAAGCGGGAGGACCAGCATGCCGGAACCGCTCAAGAACCTGCTGCATGAAGCACTGGTCGGTGATATGGCCGATCGCATTGCCGGCAACGCGCCGACTTTCGATAGAAGCCGCTTCGTGATGCTGGCGACCGACGGCCTCGGAGCGCTGGAGCTGATGGAGCGCTCGGCCCTGATCCGCGACGCGCTGTTTGCCACGCTTCCCGGTGATTTCCGAGAGGCCGCAGCCATCCTGACGGCAAGCCTGCCCGCCGCCGGCAGGCCGGGGCTCTCCGGCTGGATGCTGCTGCCGGTCAATCAGTTCATCGCCGCACGCGGCCTTGATCACTTCGATCTCGGTCTCGATCTCCTGAAGGCGCTGACGCCGCATTTCACCGCCGAGTTCGGCATCCGCCCCTTTATCCACCGCGACCAGCAGCGCGCACTGGCCATCATTTCCGGCTGGCTCGACGATCCCGACCAGCATGTGCGCCGGCTGGCGAGCGAGGGAACGCGGCCGCGCCTGCCCTGGGCGATGCGTCTGCCGCAGCTCGTGAAGGATCCGGCGCCGATCCTGCCCATCCTAACCGCGCTGATGGATGATCCGGAGGATTATGTCCGCCGCTCCGTGGCCAACAGCCTGAACGACGTCGCCAAGGACCACCCGGATCTGGTCGCCGCCTTCATCGCCAGTCATATCGACGGCGCTTCATCCGAACGCCGCTGGCTGCTGAAACATGCCTCGCGTACGCTTCTGAAGAAAGGCCACGCGCAGGCGCTCGCCAATTTCGGCTTCGCCGCCACCGCTTCGCTCGAATGCGAACTGCGGCTCAGGAATGCTGAGGTGATGTTCGGCGAAGGGCTGGATTTCGAAATCCGGGTGACAAACGCCGGCGAGATCACGCAGTCACTGATGATCGACTACGCCATTCACCATGTGAAGAGCGACGGTTCGCTCTCACCCAAGGTCTTCAAGTGCAAGGCGATAATGCTCGCTCCGGGACAAAACCATACAATTGAGCGCCGCCACGCCATGCGGCCGATCACCACGCGACGCTATTATCCAGGCGAACATCGCATCGCCATCCTCGTCAACGGCGCGGAGACCGCATCGCAAAGCTTCGTCCTCGTCATGCCCTCACCTGACCCAGCTTGAGGCTTTCTTGTGCACTGCACTTGACTTTCCACGCGAACTAGCCCAAATGCGGGTCAGCTTTCACCCTTCCGGCCGCCGCGTGAGCGTGCCCCTGCTGAAAAATACAGACGCAGGAAGAAGGGACAAAAGCGCATTTCGATAGAGCGCCGCACTTCCCATGAGCGGCCAGAAGCGCTGGAAAGCTTTTTCCAACTCACAAGTTCCCACTTCACGCGGGGTTCTTGACGCCAGAATGAAACCGGATCGCATGGTGCGTTCCGGCGATAGTCATTGTGGCGCCCCGAAAGATTATACCTTGACTAATTTTGAATCGCTTGGTGTCTCCAAGCCGATCGTCGCTACTTTGTTCCAGCTCGGCATCGAAACGCCGACGCCGATCCAGGAACATGCCATTCCTCTCCTCCTCGAAGGCCGCGACCTGATCGGCCTTGCCCAGACAGGCACCGGCAAGACTGCCGCTTTCGGCCTGCCGCTGATCGAAAAGCTGCTCGCCGACGAACGGCGCCCCGACAACCGCACGACGCGTACGCTGATCCTCGCACCGACCCGCGAACTGGTGAACCAGATCGCCGAGAGCCTGAAGAAGTTCATCCGCAAATCGTCGCTGCGGATCAATGTCGTCGTCGGCGGCGTCTCGATCAACAAGCAGCAGCTTCAGCTCGAAAAAGGCACCGATATCCTCGTCGCCACGCCGGGCCGCCTGCTCGACCTCGTCAATCGCCGCGCGATCACGCTGACTGCGGTTCGTTATCTCGTGCTCGACGAAGCCGACCAGATGCTGGACCTCGGCTTCGTGCATGATCTGCGCAAGATCGCCAAGATGGTGCCGAAAAAGCGCCAGACCATGCTCTTCTCGGCCACCATGCCGAAGGCGATCGCCGATCTCGCCGGCGAATATCTCGTCGATCCCGTCAAGGTCGAAGTCACGCCCCCCGGCAAGGCTGCCGACAAGGTCGAACAGTACGTCCATTTCGTCGGCGGCAAGAACGACAAGACGGAACTGCTCCGCAAGTCGCTGACCGAAAACCCTGACGGCCGCGCCATGGTCTTCCTGCGCACCAAGCACGGTGCGGAGAAGCTGATGAAGCATCTCGAGAATATCGGCTATTCCGTTGCCTCGATCCACGGCAACAAGAGCCAGGGCCAGCGCGAACGGGCGCTGAAGGCCTTCCGCGATGGCAGCATCAAGACGCTGATCGCCACCGACGTCGCCGCCCGCGGCATCGACATCCCGGCTGTCAGCCACGTCTACAACTACGACCTGCCTGAAGTGCCTGACGCCTATGTCCACCGCATCGGCCGCACGGCGCGCGCCGGTCGCGACGGCATCGCCATCGCTTTCTGCGCTCCCGACGAAGCCAAGCTGCTGCGTGATATCGAGCGCCTGATGGGCATCGACATCACTGTCGCAAGCGGCGAAGCGCCGGCAAACATCAGCGGCGGATCCCGCCGTGCCAACGGCAATGGCAATAACCGCAATCGTAATGGCGGCCAGGGTCGTGGCGACCAGAACCGTTCGGAGCATCGCGGCAGCCGTCAGGAACGCCGCCCGCGCCGCGAAGGTGAAGGCAGCGAAGTCCGCGCCGGCGGCGAGGAGCGTCGTCCGCGTCCGGAGCGTCCGACCGGCCGCAACGAGGATTTCCGCGGTCAGCGCCGCGGTGAAGCGACCCCGGATCTCGGCCCCGACAACGATCTGGCCTCGACCTCCGATTTCCGCGCCTCTGCAAAACCACAGCGTCCAGCCCATCATGGCGCCCATGCCAATGGTGAGCCGAGCGGTCATCATCGCGGCAACAGCCGTCACGCCCATGGCCGCCCGGCCCGCAAGCATGGCGAGGACCGCGGCCCGCAACAGGCCCAGGCCGGCGAACCGCGCCGCGACGGCAACGGCGGCAACCGTCGCGGTGGCTCCGGCTCCCGCAACGGTGGCGGCCAGCGCCGCGAACGCGCCTGATCGTCGAGCGACTGAAAAGCAGAAAGGCCGGGATATCTCCGGCCTTTTTATTATCACGCCTCCGCAGGCCTATGCTCGCTGAACGCCTTGCGGTTCGTGAGATAGACGCCTGTCACGACGACCACGGTGCCGACGATCAGCGGCAGGGTCAGCGGTTCCCCGAAGGCGATGAAGGCTTCGAGAGCAACAGCCGGCGGCATCAGGTAGATCAGCGAGGCGGCGCGTGACACCTGACCCCGGCGGATCAGATAGAGCAGCAGTCCGACGCCACCCATCGACAGGCCGAAGACCGACCAGGCCAGCGCGCCATAGGCTTGCGCGGCGCCGTCGAAATGTTGATGCTCGAAGATCAGCGAAAGCGGTAGGGTGAGGATCAGCGCGCCGACATATTGCAGGGTCGCGATGGTTCTGAGGTCGCCGGATTGCAAGTGTTTCTTCTGATAGAGCGTGCCGTAGGTGACCGACGCCATAGCGGCGAGATTGATCGCCAGCGGCAGGGCGGCATGCGTCAGATCGGCGGTCGCCGGATCGAGCAGCTTCGGCGAAATGGCGATGGCAATGCCGACGAAGCCGAGGGCAAGGCCGAGCCTCTGAGCCCGCTGCAGCCGCTCGCCGATGAGGAAGGGAGCGGCCATCGCCGTCAGCAGCGGCTGCAGCGCCGCGATGATGCCCGATATGCCGGCCGGCACGCCGTTGGCGATCGCCCACCAGAGACCGGCGAGGTAGAAACCATGCAGGAAGAAGCCGGAATAGACGGCGCGCAGCACCGTCGCCCGGCTTTTTGGCCATTGCGCCCGCACCACCAGGCAGAGCGCCAGGAAGGCCGCCGCCGACAGAGCGTAGCGTATCGAAAGAAAGGTGAAGGGTTCGGAATGCAGCGAGGCGTATTTCGCCACCACCCAGCCCGTGGACCAAAGCAGGACGAAGACGGTGGGAGCTAGGCGATCGAGGGACATGGAGCGGCTCGGGAGAGAGGGGTGGCCGTGCTGATAGCCCCAGCTGGCGGCTGCCGTCAAAGGCGAAGCGTTGATGCTTATCTGAAATTTCGCTGATGGCTGGGTTGAGTGGATTGGCCGGAGGGATGATATTTTCAACATGACGAACGAGCCGTCGGCAGATCGACATCATGCCACCGCAACGAAGAATCGCCGGCGATCTTCCCGCTCTCCGTCATCCCTGTGCTCGTCACAGGGATCCAGCGCGCCCAAGTCCTTGGGCGCGGGAGACTCTTTTCATAAGGGTATTCGAATCATTCGCCGCGCAGACGCGCGTCGGCTGGATTCCTGTGACGAGCACAGGAATGACGGACCGTGTGGTGAGGCTGAGCTCCCTCCATATCTACCGAACGAAAAACAATCACATGCTCAGATTTTGCGCAAGCATCGAGATCCACTATCCGCCATGCCGCACCGCATCACTCTAAATGCCCAGATTTTCACCCGCTTCCCGCAGCGCAAAATCTTTTCCTCGAACTGCGCATGGTTCTTGCATTGCCATTTGCGTTGTATTCAAATGAAGAAAAAGGGGAGCCGCGCTTTTGGCATTTGATGAAATGATTACCGGGGACGAAAGTCCTCGCCCGCCTTACGAAAAATACTTCGAGTGGTACAACAGCCAAGACCGGGCGCATCTGATTGCCAAATCCCGCGATGCGGAAAACATCTTCCGGAAGACCGGCATCACCTTCGCGGTCTACGGCCATGCCGACAGTTCCGAAAAACTCATCCCCTTCGACATCATTCCCCGCATCATCTCCGCCCGCGAATGGCGCAAGCTCGCCCAGGGCATCGAGCAGCGGGTGATCGCGCTGAATGCCTTTCTCGACGATATCTATCACAAGCAGGAGATCATCCGCGCCGGCCGCGTTCCGCGCGAGCTGATCGAGAACAACGTCACCTTCATCCCCGAAATGATCGGCTTCCGGCCGCCCGGCGGCGTCTATACTCACATCGTCGGCACTGACATCGTGCGCACCGGCGAGGACCAGTTTTACGTGCTGGAGGATAATGCCCGCACGCCCTCCGGTGTCAGTTACATGCTGGAAAACCGGGAAACCATGATGCAGATGTTCCCTGAACTCTTTCATGAGAACAAGGTGCAGCGTGTCGAGGATTATCCCTATCTGCTGCGCCAGAGCCTCGCCTCGCTGGCGCCTCCCGGCTGCAAGGGCAAACCGCGTGTCGCCGTGCTGACGCCGGGCATCTACAATTCCGCCTATTACGAGCATTCCTTCCTCGCCGACATGATGGGCGTCGAACTGGTCGAGGGCGCGGATCTGCGCGTCATCGACGGCAAGGTGAAGATGAGGACGACACGCGGTTACGAAGCGATCGACGTGCTCTACCGCCGCGTCGACGACGACTTCCTCGATCCCCTGACCTTCCGGTCCGATTCCGCGCTCGGCATTCCCGGCATCATGGATGTCTACCGCTCCGGCAACATCACCATCGCCAATGCGCCGGGCACCGGCATTTGCGACGACAAGGCGATCTACTCCTATATGCCCGAGATCGTCGAATTCTATACCGGCCGCAAGGCGCTGCTCGAAAACGTGCCGACCTGGCGCTGTTCGGAAGCCGACAGCCTGAAATATGTGCTGGAACACCTGGAAGACCTCGTCGTCAAGGAGGTGCACGGCTCCGGCGGCTACGGCATGCTGGTCGGCCCGACGGCATCGAAGAAGGAGCGCGCCGATTTCGCCGAGAAGCTGAAGGCCAAGCCGAACAATTATATCGCCCAGCCGACGCTGTCGCTCTCTACCGTGCCGATCCTTGTCAACAAGGGAATTGCGCCGCGCCATGTCGACCTTCGCCCCTATGTGCTTGTATCCGACAAGGTGCAGATCATTCCGGGCGGGCTGACCCGCGTGGCGCTGAAGCAGGGCTCGCTGGTGGTCAATTCCAGCCAGGGCGGCGGCACCAAAGACACTTGGGTATTGGAGGACTGATGCTCGGAAGAACAGCAAATGGCCTCTACTGGATGTTTCGTTACATCGAGCGCGCCGAAAATATAGCCCGCTTGATCGATGCGGGGTTGCGCATGTCGCTGACCCGCAGCAGCACCGGCGATGACAATTGGGATGGCGTGCTGCAAAGCGCGGGTGTGCGTGAGGCTTATGACGAAGGCCACAACAAGCTGACCAACGCCGATGCGATCGACTATCTCCTGCGCGATCGCAGCAATCCGTCGAGCGTCATGTCTTGCATCGATTCCGGCCGCAACAATGCCCGCATGGTGCGCACGGCGCTGACGCGGGAGACCTGGGAAGCGACCAACGAATGCTGGATCGACCTGAAGTCGCTGCTCGAAAAGCGCGTCAAGGCGGCCGAAATGCCAGAGGTGATCGACGTCATCAAACGCCGCGCCGGCCTCATCCGCGGCGCCTTCCATGGTTCGACGCTACGCAACGAGCTCTATAACTTTGCCCGCATCGGCACCTTCATCGAGCGGGCCGACAATACCAGCCGCATCCTCGACGTGAAATATTACGTGCTGCTGCCCTCGGTCTCGGCCGTTGGTTCCTCCCTAGACAATGTGCAGTGGGAATCGATCCTGCGCTCGGTTTCCGCGCACCGCGCCTATAGCTGGGCCTATGACGGCGAATACCGGGCGATGAACATTGCCGACTTCCTGACCCTGAATGTCCAGATGCCGCGCTCGCTTGCCTATTGCTACGAGAAGATCGTCAGCAATCTCGGCTATCTCGCCCAGGATTACGAGGCGCGGCTTCCTGCCCATGATACCGCGGATGCAATCCGCACCACCCTGCAGACGAGGGCGATCCGGGATATCATGGATCAGGGCCTGCACGAGTTCCTGGAGGATTTCGTCTCGCGCAACAACAAGCTCGGCGCGGAAATTTCCGATGGCTACCGGTTCTATGTATAAGCGGATAACAACATGAGACTGAAGATCAGCCACCTCACCGAATACCGCTACGACGAACCGGCGCAATTCTCGCTGCAACGGCTGCGGTTGACGCCACCGACGACATCAGCACAGAAAGTGCTCGGCTGGGCCCTGAACGTCGAGGGTGCCACGCCGGAAGTAGAATATGACGACCAGTACGGCAATCATGTCAATCTGGTCTCGCTGGAAGGCGAGCAGGACGTAACGCGCATCCTGGCCGAAGGCGAAGTCGAGACGGAGGACAACAACGGCGTCACCGGCCCGCATACCGGCTTCTGTCCACTTTGGCTCTTCCTGCGCGACACACCGCTGACCAAGGGCGGCAAGCTGGTGAAGGAACTCATCAAGGGCGTCAGCGGTGACAATGAGCTTGCCCGCATGCATGCGCTGATGGCAGCGATCCATGAGACGGTCGATTATAAGCCCGGCACCAGCAACACCGAGACGACGGCCGAACAGGCGCTGGAGAGGAAGAGCGGCGTCTGCCAGGACCATGCGCACATCTTCATTGCCGCTGCCCGCGCCCTGCAGGTGCCGGCGCGTTACATCTCCGGTTATTTGATGATGGAGGAAAAGATCGAACAGGCCGCGACCCATGCCTGGGCAGAGGCCCATATTCCCGGCCTCGGCTGGGTCGGGTTCGATCCCGCCAACGAGATCTGCCCGGATGCCCGTTACATCAGAGTCGCCTCCGGCCTCTGCTATCGCGACGCCGCGCCGATTTCAGGCATGCGCATTGGCACGCCGGGCGAAACGCTGTCGGTCACCGTGAAGGTCGAGGACGGCGGACAGATGCAAAGCCAGAGCCAGAGCTGAGCGCACAGCCCGAAAGCGAGGCGACAATTCAAAGCGTTCCCAATCCTTTGCGCGCCTGAAAAAGTCGTGCAGCGTTCTCACAAAGGGGACAAGAAAAAGGCGGGTGATGCCCGCCTTTTTCTTGTCGTACGTTGATCGGCTCAGTGGCTGTCCTTGCCGACCGCGTTTCCGCGACATCCCTTGAGGAAGTCGAGGTCGGCGCCGGTATCGGCCCCTTCGACATGCTGCTGATGCAGGAAGGCATAGCCGGATGTGGGCAGATCATGGTTAGGCTGCCATTCGGCGAGCCGCCGGGCCAGTTCCTCCTCAGAAATGTCGAGATGCAGCCGACGGTTCGGCACATCCAGCTCGATCATGTCGCCGTTTTTCACGACCGCGAGCGGCCCGCCGACCGCCGCTTCGGGTGATGTGTGCAGCACGACGGTACCGTAGGCCGTTCCGGACATGCGGGCGTCGGAAATGCGCACCATATCGAGGATGCCCTTCTTCAGCACCTTCGGCGGCAGCCCCATATTGCCGACCTCGGCCATACCGGGATAGCCCTTCGGCCCACAGTTCTTCATGACCATGATGCAGGTTTCGTCGATGTCGAGGCTGTCGTCGTTGATCTTGGCCTTGTAGTCGTCGATGTCCTCGAACACGACAGCCCTGCCCCGGTGCACCAGCAGATGCGGTGAAGCTGCCGAAGGCTTCAACACCGCGCCCTTCGGCGCGAGGTTGCCGCGCAGCACGACGATGCCGCCCGAAGCTGTCAGCGCCTTTTCGGCCGGCAGGATAACGTCTTCGTTCCAGTTGACGACGTCCTTGACCTCGTCCCAGACGGTTTCGCCGGATACCGTCAGCGCATCCTTGTGCAGGAGGCCCGCCTCGCCGAGGCGCTTCAGCACTACCGGCAGGCCGCCGGCATAGAAGAACTCCTCCATCAGGTACTTGCCCGACGGCATCAGGTTAACGATGGTCGGCACGTCGCGGCCGCAGCGGTCCCAGTCGTCAAGCGTAAGATCGATGCCGACGCGGCCGGCGATGGCGAGCAGGTGGATGACGGCGTTTGTCGATCCGCCGATCGCCGCATTGGTGCGGATGGCATTTTCGAAAGCCTGCTTCGTCATGATCTCGGACGGCTTCAGGTCGTCCTTGACCATCTGCACGATACGCCGGCCGGTCAGCTGCGCCATGACCTTGCGGCGGGAATCGACGCCCGGGATCGCGGCATTGCCCGACAGCGCCATACCGAGCGCCTCGGCCATGGAAGCCATGGTGGAGGCGGTGCCCATGGTGTTGCAGGTGCCCGACGAACGGCTCATCGAGGCTTCCGCCTCGAGGAATTCGGCCTGCGTCATCTCGCCGGCCTTCACCATTTCCGAAAACTTCCACAGATGCGTGCCCGAGCCGACGCGTTCACCGCGGAAATAGCCGTTCAGCATTGGGCCGCCAGTGACGACGATCGACGGCAGGTCGCAGGAAGCCGCCCCCATGATAAGCGACGGCGTGGTCTTGTCGCAGCCGACCAGCAGCACGCAGCCATCCATCGGCTGCCCGCGGATCGCCTCTTCCACCGCGAGCGCCGCAAG
Source organism: Rhizobium aouanii (assembly GCF_037002925.1). Lineage (NCBI taxonomy): Bacteria > Pseudomonadati > Pseudomonadota > Alphaproteobacteria > Hyphomicrobiales > Rhizobiaceae > Rhizobium > Rhizobium aouanii. The sequence goes on along the minus strand of NZ_JBAMYD010000001.1, from coordinate 332,707 downwards.
ATTGCGGTACATCATCGCGGTCGGACGAAACGTGTTTTCGGATGCCGAGAACACCGGCACCTCGAGCGGGAAACCGCCGGCCTCCCATACGCCCGCCTTCACCTTCTCGGCGAGCTCTCTGAGATGACCGTTGCACGGGGTCATATCCGACCAGGTGTTGAGGATACCGATCACCGGCCGGCCGTCGAACAGGTCGTGCGGATAACCCTGGTTCTTAAGCCAGCCGCGGTGATAGATCACGTCGCGGCTCGTGCCGCCATACCATTCCTGCGACCTCAGCCTGCGCGGCCATTCCGCTTTCTTTGTCATTATCTCTGTCCTTCAGGATATCCCCGGACCGCCCCGTACGGTCCGGGCCATCGCGCTCAGTCTCAAGCCAGCGTGTAGGCGGTCTTGACGGTTGTGTAGAATTCGGCGGCGTACTTGCCCTGCTCGCGCGGGCCATAGGACGAGCCCTTGCGGCCGCCGAACGGCACGTGGAAATCGACGCCTGCCGTCGGCAGGTTGACCATCACCATGCCGGCTTCGGAATTGCGCTTGAAGTGCGTCGCATGTTTCAGGCTGGTCGTGGCGATGCCGGCCGAAAGGCCGAACGGCGTGTCGTTGGCGATGGCAAGCGCCTCGTCGTAATCCTTCGCCCGGATCACCGAGACCACAGGCCCGAAGATCTCCTCGCGCGAAATGCGCATCTGGTTGGTCGCTTCGGTAAACAGCGTCGGCTGCAGGTAGAAGCCGGGCGTGTCGCGCGAGATCACCTCGCCGCCGAAGGCGAGTTTAGCGCCTTCCGATTTGCCGATCTCGATATAGTCGGTGTCGGTCTTCAGCTGCCGCTCATCGACGACGGGGCCGATATGGGTGCCGGCCTTCAGGGCGTTGTCGACGACCAGCGTCTTCAGCTTGTCGGTCAGTGCTGCGACGAACTTGTCGTGGATGCCTTCGGTGACGATCAGGCGCGAGGAGGCGGTGCAGCGCTGGCCGGTCGAGAAGAAGCCGGAATTGGCGGCGGCCTCGACGGCGACGTTGAGATCGGCATCGTCAAGCACGACCATCGGGTTCTTGCCGCCCATTTCCAGCTGGAACTTGCGGTTATGCTCGATGGAGGCGGCGGCGACACGTCTGCCAGTGCCGGTGGAACCGGTAAACGTGATGCCGTGAACGTCGGGGCTTTCGAGCATGGCCTGGCCGACGACCGAGCCTTTGCCCATGACGAGGTTCAGCACGCCCTTCGGCAGGCCGGCGCGGTTGAGAATATCGACGATCGCCCAGGAACAGCCAGGCACCAGTTCGGCCGGCTTGAAGACGATGGTGTTGCCGTAGCAGAGCGCCGGCGCGATCTTCCAGGCGGGAATGGCGATCGGGAAATTCCACGGGGTGATGATGCCGATGACGCCGAGCGCCTCGCGTGTGATCTCGACGCCGATATTCGGGCGAACCGACGGGAGAACCTCGCCGGCCAGCCGCAGCGCCTCACCGGCGAAGAATTCGAAGATCTGCGACGCGCGGATCACCTCGCCCGTCGCCTCCGGCAGCGTCTTGCCTTCTTCGCGGGCAAGCAGCGCGCCAAGCTCGTCCTTGCGCGCCATGATCTCGTCGCCCGTCTTCTTCAGGATGACGTGGCGCTCCCAGATACCGGAGCGCGACCAGGCCGGGAAGGCGGCCTTGGCGGCGGCAATGGCGTTTCTCGTATCATCAGCGCTGCCGTCGGCATAGAGGCCGACGACCTCATTCGTATCCGACGGGTTGATGTTCTTCGTCGCGTTCGAGCCGACCCATTCGCCGGCGATCAGGTTTTGATAAATGGTCATGGGCTTAACAAGCCTCCTTTACCGTTTACGAGCAAAGAGCCGGCCGCCGAATGCGGCCAGATCCTGAATTCAGAGCTGCCTGACGGCGATCTCTTCCTCGGCGGCCACCTTCAGCGGATTGCGGAGCGCCAGGCCGAATTCGGCAACTTCGATTTCGAAGACATCGCCCTCTTCGGTCTTGACGCCGTCGGCAAAGGAAAGGGTCGCCGTGCCGAACATATGGACATGCACATCGCCCGGAGCACGGAAAAGGCCATATTTGAAATGGTGATATTCCAGATTGGCGAAGGTGTGCGACATGTTCGCCTCGCCGGACAGGAACGGCTTTTCGAAGATCACCTTGTCGCCGCGCTTGATGCGCGAGGTGCCGCGAATATCCTCAGGGGCCGCGCCGACGCGGATTTCCGGGCCGAAGCTGGCCGGGCGCAGCTTCGAATGGGCGAGATAGAGATAGTTGATCCGCTCGGTGACGTGATCGGAAAATTCGTTCGACAGCGCAAAACCGATACGGAAGGGCGAGCCGTCCTTGGCGATCACGTAGATGCCGGCCATCTCCGGCTCTTCGCCGCCGTCGAGCGCGAAGGAGGGCGAGATGAGCGGGGCGCCGGGGGCTGCGGCGCCATGGCCGTTACCCTTGTAGAACCATTCGGGCTGAACGCCCTTTTCGCCGGCCTTCGGCTTGCCATTCTCAAGGCCCATCTTGAACATCTTCATCGAGTCCGTGAGGGTTTCCTCGGCGGCTTCGGTGGTCTTCTTGTGCATGGAATCGCGCGTTGCCGCCGAGCCCAAATGCGTCAGGCCGGTGCCGGTCAGATGCAGGTGCGCGGCATCTGGATGGGTGATCGGCGGAAGGAAGCGGCCTTCCGCATAGGCCTTTTCAAGATCGACGGCATCGCCGTAGCCATGCGCGTCGATGACCGAGGCAAGAGACTTGCCGCCGTCTGCGGCTTCCATCGCCAGTGCGTAAACGCTGACGGCGTTCTTGACCAACCTTGCAGCGCCGCCCTGCTCACGCACGGCGACGATGATCTCTCCGTTTGCACCCTTGATCTGTGAAATAAGCACGTCTGCGATCCTTCTCGTTTCGGCGAAGACAGGAAAAGGCTCCGCCTGTCCGGCTCCATCAGGAGCCGGAATCCATCATTCATAGGCTGCGAATGCCTGGCTGGCGCCTTGAGGCGCTCAGCCCTTGTTCTTGTTGTAAACGTCGAAGAACACTGCGGCGAGAAGCACGAGGCCCTTCACCATCTGCTGGAAATCGATGCCGAGCCCGACGATCGACATACCGTTATTCATGACGCCCATGATGAACGCGCCGATGACCGCGCCGGTGATCTTGCCGACGCCGCCGGATGCCGAGGCGCCGCCGATGAAGCAGGCCGCGATGACGTCGAGTTCGAAACCGACGCCGGCCTTCGGTGTTGCCGAGTTCAGGCGAAGGGCGATGATCATGCCGGCAAGACCTGCAAGCACACCCATATTGACGAAGGTGTAGAAGCTCAGCCGCTCGGTGTTGATGCCTGAAAGTTTGGTCGCCTTCGAATTGCCGCCCATGGCATAGATGCGACGGCCGATCGTGGTCCGGCGGGTGATGAAGGCATAGATCGCAATCAGCACCAGCATGACGATGAGAACGTTCGGCAGGCCCTTATAGGTGGAGAGCAGATAGCCGATCCACAGGATGGCGAGCGAAACGACCAGGTTCTGGACGATGAAGAAACTCATCGGCTCGACATCGATCCCGTGGTCTTCGTTCACCTTGCGGCGGCGCCAGGCGAGATAGAAGAGGATGACAGGCAGGATCACGGTCAGGATCAGCGAGGTCGACTGCACCGGTGTGCCGGCAATGTCGATCATGCCGCCCGGCAGGAAGCCGGTGCTGATAACCTGGAACTCCTTCGGGAACGGACCGATGTTCTTGCCGTTCAGAACCGTCAGCGTCAGTCCGCGGAAAACAAGCATGCCGGCAAGCGTCACGATGAACGACGGGATACGGTGATAGGCGATGAAATAACCCTGCGCCGCGCCGATGATGCCGCCGACAATGAGGCAGATCAGACCGGCAAGCCAGAAGTTCATGCCCCATGACACGGTGAAGATCGCCGCGAGCGCGCCGACAAAGGCGACGATCGAACCCACCGACAGGTCGATATGGCCGGCGACAATGACAAGCAGCATGCCGAGCGCCATGATAACGATGAAGGAGTTCTGCAGAACAAGGTTCGTCAGGTTGACCGGCTTGAAGAGGATGCCGCCGGTATAGAACTGGAAGAACACCATGATCGCGACGAGTGCGATGAGCATGCCGTATTCACGAATATTGCCGCGGATATAATCGGCAACGGAAACGACGTTGCTATGCTCGGTTGTCGGGTTGACCGGAGTCATTGTCTCTTCTCCCCTGAGCGCATGATAGCGCGCATGATAGTTTCCTGGCTTGCTTCTCCCTTCGGCAATTCGGCGACAATGCGTCCTTCGTTCATCACGTAGATGCGGTCACATGTGCCAAGCAGTTCGGGCATTTCCGACGAGATCATCAGAACGCCCTTTCCATCGGCGGCAAGCTGGTTGATGATAGTATAGATTTCGTACTTTGCGCCAACGTCGATGCCGCGGGTCGGCTCGTCGAGGATCAAAATATCGGGATCGGAAAACAGCCACTTCGACAGCACCACCTTCTGCTGGTTGCCGCCCGAAAGATTGACCGTTTCCTGGAAGACGCCAGAGGAGCGGATGCGCAGCTTCGACCGGTAATCGGTCGCGACCCTCATCTCCTTGATGTCGTCGATAACGCTATTGCTCGAAATCCCATTGAGGTTGGCAAGCGTCGTATTGTGCAGGATGCTGTCGCTGAGCACGAGACCGAGTTGCTTGCGGTCCTCAGTGACATAGGCAAGACCGGCATCGATCGCCTTGCGCACGGTGCTGACATCGACAGCCTTGCCATTGACGAAGACCTCGCCGCTGACTTTGTGGCCATAGGATTTGCCGAAAACGCTCATGGCGAATTCGGTGCGGCCGGCACCCATGAGACCGGCGATGCCAACGACCTCGCCCTTGCGGACATTGACGTTAATGTCGTGCAGCACCTGGCGGTCGCGGTGCTGCTGGTGATAGGCATTCCAGTTCTTCACTTCGAAGATCGTCTCGCCGATCGGCACGGAGCGCGGCGGATAACGGTCGGCCAGATCTCGGCCCACCATATTCTTGATGATGATGTCTTCGCTGATCTCGTCCGTGTGACAGTCGAGCGTCTTGACGGTCATGCCGTCGCGCAGGACAGTAATCTGGTCGGCGACCTTGCGGATCTCGTTCAGCTTGTGGGAAATGATGATCGAAGTGATGCCCTGATTGCGGAACTCGATCAGCAGATTGAGCAGCGCGTCCGAGTCCTTCTCATTGAGCGAAGCGGTAGGCTCGTCGAGGATGAGCAGCTTGACGCTCTTCGACAGTGCCTTGGCGATCTCGACGAGCTGCTGCTTGCCGACGCCGATATCGGTGACCAGAGTGTTCGGAGATTCCCGTAGGCCCACCTTGGTGAGCAGCTTCTTCGTGCGGTTGAACGTCTCTTCCCAGCTGATGACGCCGTTCTTGGCATTCTCGTTGCCGAGGAAGATGTTTTCGCCGATCGAAAGCAGCGGCACGAGCGCCAGCTCCTGGTGGATGATGACGATGCCGATTTCTTCGGAGTCCTTCAGGACCTTGAAGTTGCGCGTCTCGCCTTCATAGACGATGTCGCCTTCATAGCTTCCTGTCGGATAGACGCCCGATAGCACTTTCATCAGGGTCGATTTACCGGCCCCGTTTTCGCCTACCAACGCGTGGATCTCACCCTGGCGAACCTTGAGGTTCACATTCTCCAGCGCCTTGACGCCCGGGAACGTCTTGGTGATGCTCCGCATTTCGAGGATGGTATTGTCCATAGTCAAACTTCCAGCGCCTCCGGCCGTCGAGCGGCCGGGCAATCATAAAATCGAAGACCGGAACCCGCAAGCGCGGGTTCCGGTCCCTCTCATTACTTCAGCTGGTCTTCGGTGTAGTAACCGCCGTCGACGAGGATCTGCTTGTAGTTGGTCTTGTCGACAGCAACCGGCTTCAGCAGATAGGACGGAACGATCTTGACGCCGTTGTCGTAGGTCTTCGTATCGTTGACCTCGGGCTCCTTGCCGGACATGACGGCATCGACCATGGCAACAGTGACCTTGGCGAGTTCGCGGGTGTCCTTGAAGACCGTCGAGTGCTGTTCGCCAGCAATGATCGACTTGACCGACGGAACTTCGGCGTCCTGACCGGAAACAACCGGGAGCGGCTGGTCCGGAGTGCCGTAGCCGACGCCCTTCAGCGACGAGATGATGCCGATCGACAGGCCGTCATAGGGAGACAGGACTGCATCGACCTTGGCGTCGGTGTAGTTCGCCGAGAGCAGGTTGTCCATGCGGGCCTGGGCCGTTGCAGCGTCCCAACGCAGCGTGCCGACCTTGTCCATGCCGGTCTGGCCGGACTTCACGACGAGCTTGCCGCTGTCGATGTACGGCTGCAGGACGGACATTGCGCCATCATAGAAGAAGAAGGCGTTGTTGTCGTCCGGCGAGCCGCCGAACAGTTCGATGTTGAACGGACCCTTGCCATCCTTGAGGCCGAGGGCGTCAACGATGGAACCAGCCTGCAGAACGCCGACCTGGAAATTGTCGAACGTCGCATAGTAGTCGACATTGGCCGAGTCGCGGATCAGACGGTCATAGGCGATGACCTTGATGTTGGCGTCATGAGCCTTCTGGAGAACGTCGGAAAGCGTCGTGCCGTCGATCGAAGCGATGACGAGAACCTTGGCACCCTTGGTGACCATGTTTTCGATCTGCGAAAGCTGGTTCGGAATATCGTCGTCAGCATATTGCAGGTCGGTCTTGTAGCCGGCGGCCTCGAGCTGCTTGACGATGTTGTTGCCGTCGTCGATCCAGCGAGCCGAAGACTTCGTCGGCATTGCGATGCCCACGAGTCCCTTGTCCTGCGCCATGGCAGGCATAACGAACGAAGCGACGCCGAAGGCGGCCGCAGCCATCAATGAGATAATGGATTTCATTTCTCTCTCCCTTGTTAATAGACGGCGGACGAAAAATCGCCCGCCCCGAAACTGTGGCAGGTTCCGTATTGGATCGTTACTTCAGATGGTGAGAAACGAAGTAGGTCTCCTCCACGATCTCACACGTGTTGAGTGCCAACCAGCACACGGCGGCAAACTGGTATGGATTCCTATAACTGTCAAATAGAATAAGTGGTAATATGCATAACAATTTTGGTATATCGTTAAAAAGTATTACTTTTGATGGAGCGCAGTGAGGAGGCTGCAACCATGACGATTGTTTCCGAGCCATTTTCGATGGATCACGTCGATATCCACAGCGACAACTTCGGCGACGACGGCCTTTTACGTGCAGGACTTAAGCTGAATCACCTGCGCATGATCGTCGCAATCGAAGATAGCGGACAGATTTCCGCCGCAGCCGACGTTCTGAACATTTCCCAACCCGCCGCATCGCGCATGCTGTCGGAAATGGAGGCGATCACCAAGACACCGCTCTACGAGCGCGTCGCCCGCGGCGTGGTGCTGACGACCTTCGGCGCAGCGCTTGCCCGGAGGGCTCGGAAGATCCTCCTGGAGCTGCGCGAGGCAAGCCGCGAGATCGGCGAATTGAAGAGCGGCAAGGGCGGCTCGGTCTTCATCGGCGCGGTGACGGCGCCGGCCATGAGCCTCGTCGTTCCGGCAATCAACAAGGTGCGCAAGGCCTATCCCGGCATCGAGATCAACATCCAGGTGGAGACGAGCAACGTGCTTGCCCGCGAGCTGCTCGCCGCCCGCCATGACTTCATCATCGGCCGCATTCCCGATGATCTCAACCCCCGCCTGTTCGAGGTGACGGAGATCGGCATCGAGCGGGCCTGCCTGATCGTGCGCAGCAGCCATCCGCTTATGAAGCAGAAGGTGAGCACCCTCGCCGACGTCAGGGATTACGACTGGGTGTTCCAGCCGCCCGGCACGCTGCTTCGCCGCACGATCGAGGACGTCTTCCTGTCGCGCAGCGTGGCGTTGCCGGAGAACATCGTCAACACCTCCTCGCTGTTGCTCACCTGCGCCATCATCTGCGAAACCGATGCGATCGCTCCCGTCGCCGTCGACGTCGCCCAATTCCTCGCCAACCAGGGCTCAAATGCCTCCGATGTGCACATGCTGCCGATCGATTTTGACATCAACGTCAAGCCCTACAGCATGATCACGGCGAGGGAACGGGCGCTGCCGCCAAGCGCAAGGCTGCTCTACGACATCATCCTCGAGGAGAGCCGCAAGCAGGCCAGCTGACGACACCCGCAAGCCCTGCGCCATCTTGCCCGCCTTTAATGCACGCGTCGAAAGGGGGGCGGATGCTGTTCGGACAGTCGGTATTTCAATCAGTCCTCGAGCGGCTGAAGGCGGAGGACGAGACGGACGAAGACGCCGAAGCGCCGGCCGCCCATCGGGTCTCCGGCCTTGCCACCGGGCTTGCCTTCGATGTCATGGAAGGTGTCTCGGCCGCCTCGCAACGCGTCGGCCAGGCCTATTTCGAGAATCTGGAACTCGATCCCGCCGCCGCGATCGCGGAGGAACCGACGGCTGCGCCTCCACCCGAGCCCGTCATGCCGGATCATCTCGCCCGCACGACACCGCAGGAGGTTGCCGCGGAACTGTCGATCTCCGCCGCCGATACACCGCTGACACTCCGTGAGAAGCGCCGCGCCTTTGCCAAGGCCAATCATCCTGATGGCGTCGCGGAGCTTTTCCGCGACAATGCCAACAGGCGCATGATGATCGCCAATCTGCTGATCGACGAGGCGATGCGCCGCCTGCCGCACAGCTGACGCTTTCTCGCGAACGCAGGCAAACGTTCCAAAGCTTTGGAAGAGCCGCCGTTTCCGGCTCGATTCGCGAGCTCTTATATGGGCTGTTTTTCCTGCGCTTCAACCGATGCTCATGGTGCTCAGTCTGATTCTTTCGCGCTCGGGTAGCAGAGAAATATGCTGCTTTTTGCTACCGGCAATAGCGTATTTCGGGATGTTTTCAGGGAGCGCCGACATGTCATCTACGGAAGATCCGAAGCTACCACGCAATACTGCGCGCAGACATTTTCTAGGTGTAGCCGCAGCCGCTGGTGCTCGTCTTGCCGGCGTGGCCGCCTTGGCTACAGCAATTACCACCTCTCCGGCCAACGCGCTGGGGCGGCTTTGGGGACGGGGTGGCTCCGGTGGAGGCGGAGGCTCGGGCGGGAGCGGTGGCTCAGGCGGAAGTGGTGGCTCCAGTGGCGGTGGCGGCAGCGGGAGCGGGAGCGGCCCAAATTGCTTCCTGCGGGGAACGGCGATCCTCACGGATTGCGGTGAGAAGCCTGTCGAGGATCTCAGCATCGGCGATCGCGTTGCCCTTCCTGACGGCAGCACCCGTCCGGTAAAGTGGGTCGGCCGCCAAAGCTTCAAGAAGAGCGGCGCGCGCTGGCACAAGGACGTCGTGCCGATCCGGGTTTCCCGCCACGCCCTGGACGGGCACACACCCCATTCGGATCTCTATCTGTCGCCTGGCCATGCGTTATATCTGGACGGCGTTTTGATCCAGGTGAAGGACCTCGTGAACGGCACGACGAAGGCGCTGAGACCGAGTCCTTCCATCTGAAGAACAGCAATCACGAGAACTTCTGCAATTTTGCAGAGTACGAACGTCTCTATGGCAAGGAACGCATTGTGATGACATCCTTTGCGCCGTTGCTGGGAGGTGGCTGGTCACATTTGAAAGCGCTTTTCCTGCTCGGCGTCTCGCCGCTGGTACCGATGCACGATCCATTCGGGAATGCCTGCGAAAAGATCGACGCGCAAGCCAAGGAACTGTCACTCTGACAGGACGGGAATGCGCCGGGGATCGGGCTGGCTGCACGTGAAGCCGTGCGTCGGTTTTGCGATCGTATCAAACAAAGACCTCAAGCGTGGCGCGCATCGGAAAGATCGCGGCGCGCTTCTTCTCTTCGGCTTTCTTCTCGTCGCCTGCCGGCCCGTCCCCGTCCGCGTCATCGGGTGTGACAACTGTCGCCGTCTCCGGCGGCTTCGGATCGAAGGCCCAGATCAGCATATAGCCAGATCAGCATATAGAAGGAATAGACACCCGCACCGCCGGCCAGCATGCCCGCGCCAATCACCCCCGACGGTGTTGCCCCGCCCTTCGCGACAATGCGACGAAGCGCTGCGGCGAATCGCCCGCTGATTATTCCGCCTGCCCGTCCTTGGAAGGCTTTTCAGCGGTCGCCGCAGGCCCTTCTTCTTCCTCGGCGTCAGGCTGCGCGGCCGGTTCGGTGGCCGGCGGCTGCGGCTTGAAGGTCCAGAACAATATATAGAAGGAATAGGCCCCCGCCCCGCCCGCGAGCACGCCCCAGAACGGATCGCCGGTGACGAACTCGACCACGGCCCAGCCGAAGCAGACGGCAACGATGGCAACTCGCACCCAGAGGCGCCGGTATGCCGGATGGTTCGGATCGATCAGCTGCATCTTTACCCCGCGCTCGGATATGTCGCACTGCCCTCGGCCTGTGCCGCGCTTGTCTCTAAAGCCTTTCCTGGCCAGATTAAAGTATTCTGTTGGCTCAAACGGTATCGAATGTTCGACAAGCCCGCTGCAGCAGAACGCTTCATTCCGAGCCGGAAATGCTCCGGGTCGAATCTTGCAAATGTGAAAGATCCGCGGGCTTGACGCGACGCAGAGAAGGTGGAATGAAAATTCCAGAAATTTGACAATTCGGTTTATTTGTTCCGAATTCAAGGGAGGTTGGAATGACAGTGAGATTTGGTCTTCTCGGCGCCGGCCGCATCGGCAAGGTTCATGCGAAGGCTGTCAGCGGCGACGCCAATGCAAAGCTCGTCGCGGTCGCAGACGCCTTTCCGCAGGCAGCCGAAGCCATCGCCTCCGCCTATGGCTGCGAGGTCCGCACCATCGAGGCGATCGAAGCCGCCAAGGATATCGACGCCGTCGTCATCTGCACGCCGACGGATACACATGCCGATCTGATCGAGCGCTTCGCCCGCGCCGGCAAGGCGATCTTCTGCGAAAAGCCGATCGATCTCGACGTCGCCCGCGTCAAGGCCTGCATCAAGGTGGTGGAGGAGACCGGCGCCAAGCTGATGGTCGGCTTCAACCGCCGCTTCGACCCGCATTTCATGGCTGTGCGCAAGGTCATCGACGAAGGCAAGATCGGCGATGTCGAGATGGTGACGATCACCTCGCGCGATCCCGGCGCCCCGCCGGTGGATTACATCAAGCGCTCGGGCGGTATCTTCCGCGACATGACGATCCACGATTTCGACATGGCCCGCTTCCTGCTCGGCGAGGAGCCGGTCTCGGTGCTGGCGACCGCCGCCGTGCTCGTCGACAAGGCGATCGGCGAAGCCGGCGACTATGACAGCGTCTCGGTGATCCTGCAGACGAAATCCGGCAAGCAGGCCGTCATCTCCAACTCCCGCCGCGCCACCTATGGCTACGATCAGCGCATCGAGGTGCATGGTTCCAAGGGCCTCGTCTCGGCCGAGAACCAGCGTCCTGTTTCGATCGAGGTTGCAAACGGCGACGGCTATACCCGCCCGCCGCTGCACGATTTCTTCATGACCCGCTATACCGAAGCCTATGCCAACGAGATTGCCGGCTTCATCGCCGCGATCGAGAAGGGTACCAAGATCTCTCCATCAGGCGCCGATGGTCTCGCAGCGCTGGCACTCGCCGATGCCGCGGTCCAGTCCGTCAAGGAAGGCAAGCTCATCAAGATCGGCTGACGGCCCTCTCCCGACCGGAAGCCATGCATGAGATGGCCGGGCGCTAGCCCGGCCATTTCGCGTTTAATGAAGTGCGGGCGGACCTCAAAAAAGACCCCTCCCCAACCCCTCCCCACAGGTGGGAGGGGCTAACCTGCGGCAGCTGCGCCGCCCATCCCGAAACGCCGAAGATTTGGAAAGCGGGTGCGGCAATTTAAGTCCCTCCCCCTTGTGGGGAGGGGTTTTCTTTGGGGTACAGACCGGACTGATGAATGAATCTGATAGCTTTGACCTGTGCCGAAGCCCAATCATTCGCCCTTAGCGATGCATCCTCAATCCGCTCCCGGGATGCCCGAGACAACGATATCCTCGTCGATGACGGATAGCGCCCGGTTCAGATGTCCTTCGAAGACGAGGATCTGCTCGTCGGCCACCACCCTGATTTCGGGCATGCCTTCCATGCGCACGATATGCGACTGCCCCAGACCCTCTTCGATCCCTTGCCGAAGAAGGTCGTAATAACGCGTGCCCGGCCCGGTGATGGCGATCGGCATGCGCTCCGTCAAGCTCAGCATGCGCGACAGCCCGTTGCCGAGTGCCAGCCCCGCCTGGCGGAAGGCGAAGGCGGGGACGCGGTGGCCCTGGCGCGCCTTGGCGGCGATCTTGTCCAGTTCCGCCACCGGCACGAACTTTGCCGGAATCGTGTCGAGCGGCACTTCGAAGGCGCTGCGCAGGATCGCGTAGAAACCGGCATAGGCCTCGATGCAGCCGCGGGTGCCGCAGCGGCAGAGCCCGCCATTGGCCATGTGCAGCATGTGCCCGAAATTGGGCGCCGATATCTCCTGGCCCGTCTGGTTCCCGCGCCTGACGATGCCGAGCCCGACGCTATGGCCGAGCGAAAGGGCGGCGAGCGAGCGGAAATCGGCGCCCTTCACCATCTCTTCACGCGCGCCGAGTGCCGCCGCGACCAGCAGCGTCTCGTTATCGAGGATCACCTTGGCCTGCCATTCCGGCCGAAGTGCTGATTCGAAATCGATCTGCTCGCTGCCGAAGATCGGTGACCAGACGAGAACCGGCTCGGTGGAATCGACCAGCCCCTTGCTGCTGATCGAGATCAGCAGCACCTTTTCTTGGCTGATCTTCGAGCGATCGAGAATGCGCAAAAGCCCGGCCCGCACGGCCGCGACGAAGCGGACGGCCCCTGCCGGATCATGCGAACGTTCCTCGCTGAAGCGGTCGATCAGCTTGCCGGCATAATCGACCAGCGAATATTGCACCGCATCCGAGGAGATGATGACGACGATGAGATAGCCGCAATCGCGCCGCTGGCGCAGCAGCACGCGCGGCCGGCCGCGGCCGCTTGCCGGCTGCTGTTCCGATTTTTCGATGATCTGGGCTTTTTCCAGCTCAGCGGTGATCGCCGAAATGGTGGCCGACGAAAGCCGGGTGAAATCGGATATTTCGGTATGCGCGAGCGCACCGTGGCGACGCAGCACGGACAGCACGAGCACGCTGTTTCTCTGCCGGACCAGCTCCGTGCTCGACTTGGTCAGCATGAATGCCGCCTCTCCTCCTGCTGATGCCACCCTCGGTTTCCACTGCATCTCCGGCCGTTATTCTGCAAGGAAATTAAGCCGGCAGTGCAGTGTTGACAGTTGAAAAAATCTCTGACACTAAATTTCTCGACTGTCGAGAAAAAAATCCGAACCTTTCTCGACAGCTATTCGCGGTGGCCGGAGGAAGCATGGGCTGGGCCGGTCGCAATCCACTCGGGAGGACATTATGAAGTCTATTTTGAAACTGATGGCGGGTGCTGCCATCCTCGTTTCCGTGCATACTGCTGCCATGGCTGCCGATCTCGTCGTCGGTGTTTCCTGGTCGAATTTCCAGGAAGAACGCTGGAAGACGGACGAAGCCGCCATCAAGAAGGCTCTCGAAGCCAAGGGCGCCAAATATATTTCCGCTGACGCGCAGTCTTCTGCCGCCAAGCAGCTTACCGACGTCGAATCGCTGATCTCGCAGGGCGCCAACGCACTGATCATCCTCGCCCAGGACTCCGACGCGATCGGCCCGGCGATTGAAAAGGCCGCCGCTGAAGGCATCCCCGTCGTCGGCTATGACCGCCTGATCGAAAACCCGGCTGCCTTCTACATCACCTTCGACAATAAGGAAGTCGGCCGCCTGCAGGCTGAGGGCGTTTTCAAGGCCAAGCCGGAAGGCAACTACGTCTTCATCAAGGGCTCGTCTTCCGATCCGAACGCAGACTTCCTGTTCTCGGGCCAGCAGGAAGTGCTGAAGGCCGCCATCGACGCCGGCAAGATCAAGAATGTCGGCGAAGCCTATACCGACGGCTGGCTGCCGGAGAACGCTCAGCGCAACATGGAGCAGTTCCTGACCGCCAACAACAACAAGGTTGACGCCGTCGTCGCCTCGAATGACGGCACCGCCGGTGGCGCCATCGCCGCTCTCGACGCACAGGGCCTCGCCGGCTCCGTTCCGGTTTCCGGCCAGGACGGTGACAAGGCAGCGCTCAACCGCATCGCTCTCGGCACGCAGACGGTTTCCGTCTGGAAGGACAGCCGCGAACTCGGCCAGCGCGCCGCAGAAATCGCTCTCGACCTCGCCGGCGGCAAGGACATGAGCAAGATCGACGGCGCCCAGGCTTTCAAAGGCGGCCCGAAGGGCGTCGAAATGCAGTCGGTCTTCCTGAAGCCGCTTGCGATCACCAAGGAAAACCTGAACGTCGTCATCGACGCCGGCTGGATCTCCAAGGCGGAAGCGTGCCAGGGCGTCAAGGCCGACAGCGTCGCTGCCTGCAAGTAAGCCAAGGCTTGTAAGCTAAAATTGCCGGCGCCGCAGCGGAACACCGTTGCGGCGCCGGATGCGGATGAGAATTCCAACGACGAAGTTTTCTCCGCCTCACCGCACCATCGCGGGTTTTCATTCCCTGCCGGAAGGGTGTCGCGACGCCACGCGACCGGCTTCCGGAAGCATCGCGATGGTTAAGTTGAAGAACAGACGCATGACGCCGATGGCAGCCTCTAGCGCGCCGGCGCATCCGTCCAAACAAAGTGGGGGAACGGCAAACCCATGGCCGAAATGGTAAAATCCACAACATCAAGCGGACCGCGAGCGGCGGAAGCCAGTCCGGTGACCCGCTTCTTCCGCGCCACCGAGATCGACACACGTCTGCTCGGCATGATCGGCGCGCTGATCATCATCTGGATCGGTTTCCACATCATCACCGGCGGCCTCTTCCTGACCCCGCGCAATCTCTGGAACCTCTCGGTCCAGACGACCGACATCGCGGTCATGACGACAGGCATGGTGCTGATCATCGTCACCCGCAACATCGACCTGTCCGTCGGTTCCGTGCTCGGCCTCTGCGGCATGATCATGGGCGTGACGCAGGCCAAGATCCTGCCGGAATATATCGGCTTCGACAGCCCCTTCACCTGGGCGATCACGCTGCTGGTCGGCCTGGCGGCAGGCTGCCTCATCGGCGCCTTCCAGGGCATCATCATCGCCTTCCTGAACGTTCCCTCCTTCATCGTCACTCTCGGCGGCCTGCTCGTCTGGCGTGGCGCGACCTGGCTCGTCACCAGCGGCCAGACGGTTGCCCCGATGGACCAGACCTTCCGCATCATGGGCGGCGGCGCGGAAGGCTCGATCGGCGCCACCTGGAGCTGGATCGTCGGCATCTGCGCCTGCCTCTTCGTCATCGCCAGTATCGTCGGCTCGCGCCGGCAGCGCCGCCGCTTCGGTTTCCCGCGCCGGCCGATATGGGCTGAATATTTCCTCGCCGTCCTGAGCTGCGTGCTCATCCTCGGTGCGGTCTGGATCGCCAACAGCTATTACTGGCCGATCAACATCGCCAAGAAATATGCCGAGACCAACAATATTCCCTGGCCCGAAACCGGTCTGGATATTCCCTACGGCATCGCCGTGCCGGTGCTGATCGCTATCGTCGTCGGCATCATCATGACCTTCATCGCGACAAGGCTGCGCTTCGGCCGCTACGTCTTCGCAATTGGCGGCAACCCCGAAGCGGCCGAGCTCGCCGGCATCAAGACGCGCTGGGTCACCGTGCGCATCTTCGCGCTGATGGGCATCCTCGCAGCCATAGCAGCGGCGATCTCCACCGCCCGCCTCAACGCCGCAACGAACTCGCAGGGTACGCTCGACGAGCTCTACACCATCGCCGCCGCCGTCATCGGCGGGACGTCGCTGGCAGGCGGCACCGGCACCATCGCCGGCGCCATGCTCGGCGCGCTCGTCATGCAGTCGCTGCAATCGGGCATGGTGCTTGCGCATGTCGATACGCCGCTGCAGAGCGTCGTCGTCGGCACCGTCCTCGTCGTGGCGGTCTGGCTCGACACCGTCTACCGCGCCCGTGCCAAGTGAGAGGAGCCCTAGACATGGCTGATCAACGCACTCCCCTCGTGGAACTGAAAAACATCTCGATCTCCTTCGGCGGCATTCACGCCGTGGACAATGCCTCGGTCGATCTCTACCCCGGCGAAGTCGTGGCATTGCTCGGGCATAACGGCGCCGGCAAGTCGACGCTCATCAAGATCCTCTCCGGCGCCTACAAGCGTGATGGCGGCGAGATCCTGATCAACGGTGAGCCCGCCGACATCCGCAATCCGCGCGATGCCAAGAAATACGGCATCGAGACGATCTACCAGACGCTCGCCGTCGCCGACAATGTCGACGCCGCCGCCAACCTCTATCTCGGCCGCGAGCTGAAGACCCGCTGGGGCACGCTCGACGACGTCGCGATGGAAGCCTCGGCCCGCGAGGTAATGGGGCGGCTGAACCCCAACTTCAAGCGCTTCAAGGAGCCGGTGAAGGCGCTTTCGGGCGGTCAGCGGCAATCGGTGGCGATCGCCCGTGCGATCCTCTTCAACGCCCGCATCCTGATCATGGACGAGCCGACGGCGGCCCTCGGCCCCCAGGAGACGGCGCAGGTGGGCGAGCTGATCAAGCAGCTGAAGAAGGAAGGCATCGGCATCTTCCTCATCAGCCACGACATCCACGACGTCTTCGACCTCGCCGACCGCGTCTCGGTGATGAAAAACGGCCAGGTCGTCGGCCACGCCCGCACCGAGGACGTGACCAAGGACGAAGTCCTCGGCATGATTATCCTCGGCAAGGTGCCGTCAAAGGCCATCCCCGGCCCCGGCGCCATGCAGATCTGACCGCCGTAAGGCGACAGCCCACAACAATCACACTCCGCCGCCCGCAAGGCCGGCGGAGTTTTCATGCAACGGTTCCCAGGTTGATGGATAAAAACACCCGCCAAACCGCAAGCACCCGTATTTCTGAGAATTTCGCGATTGAAGCCGGCCGCAAGCTAGGCTAAGAACCACCCATCGGACAGGCGATTCAAACCGCCTTCGGCATGCACCCGTAGCTCAGCTGGATAGAGTGTTGGATTCCGATTCCAAAGGTCACAGGTTCGAATCCTGTCGGGTGCGCCATTTTTATTTTGTCCATACCGAAGACATAGATAACGAATGATGCCACCGCGCGCTGGAGCTCTTGCTTCCAGAGCTTCACGAACAAACGCAATTGATGAAGCCTCTGGCGGCATGACTATCGATGTCGTACCGAGGCGCGCTGCCCGCGCAAGCGAGGAGCCAGCGACGCCATTCAATGTGGCGGACAAGGAGCACCGGATGAAAACTGTGTACACGATCGGCTACGAAGGCACCGACATCGAACGGTTCGTGAAGACGCTCACCGTTGTTGGTGTCGAAGCAGTGGCCGACGTCCGGGCAGTTCCCCTATCTCGCAAAAAAGGATTCTCGAAGAATTCTCTTCGTGAGCATCTGGAGAGTGTCGGGATTAAGTACCTCCCCATGCAGGAGCTTGGAGATCCGAAGGAAGGAAGAGAAGCAGCGAAGGCTGGTGACTTCGATCGTTTCAGAACGATCTACACGGCGCATGTCGACCAGCCCGAATCTGCGGCTGCCATCGAAAAGCTCGCAGCCGCCTCCGAAGATCAGGCTGTCTGTTTGCTCTGCTTCGAGCGCGATCCGAAAACCTGTCATCGTTTTATCGTAGGCGAACGAATGGGAGCTTTCGGCTACCAGATGCTGCATCTGTTCGGTGACGATCCCGCTCGTTACCTGCGCAATCAAGAAAAGCTACCGAAGCGGTCGCCGGCCTAGAAAAGTTCTGCCTGCATCTGGTGCGGCGGATAAATCAAGCTGATGATCAGCCATTGATCCTGGAACCGATGCTGGTTTCCCATCAGCAGCGTCAGATCCTTCGACGGTATGTCCTTCTCGAGCTTTTCCCGGAAGTGGCGTTCCCAGTCCGCGCCGTACAGTCGGTCACAATTCCAATAGAGTGCCCCAACCTCCCAGTCGACAAGCTTGTGCCTGAAGGTTTTCGCAGTGGTTCCCTTGCCGCATTCGTATCGATAGTAGAAGTCGAACGGCAGCTTCCTGAGGGTTCTGATCGACGGCTTGTCCTCTCGATCGAAAAGGCCTCCCTGCGTCTGGCCATTCACGAGCTTTGCCAAATCCTCGTCCGTCCAGTCCGGATTGGAAACAGCCTCGATATCCACACCAAGGATCCGCGCGGGTTTCAGCATGGCAAGGGAAATACGGCCGGCCAGACGCGCCGCCTCGATGTCATCGAAATGGTCGTAGGGTTTGATCGCCGCTAGCAACCGTCGCCGTTCGGCCCAATCCTTTCCTGGCTGGATTACGATCCCACCTTCAATAGTATCCACCTTGATGGTGAAGCTTTCCGGACGATGATCCTTCTTAGCCTTCTCGACCTTGGCCTTGATCCACTGCCACTTCTTGAATTGCTGCTCCTCTGCGATCAGGCGAAACGGGACCGGAAAGAGGCGAACCAGATTGCCCTTTTCATCCATCCCGGCCACACATGTAGTCTCCGCATACTTGCCGCTGGGCGAGGGATACGTCTTGCAGAGAATGAGGATGCGGGCATCGACGATTGCCATGCTTTGCTCCTGGACAAATCCGCCGTTGAATCACGGTTGTTTGGAATTCCAGCCACCAGCAGAGAATGAAGTCAATCCAGCGTTGCTGTTTGGTCCGGACGACGCACAACCATTTCTGGTTTTCGTGAAATCACCCGCTTCCTCCCGTTCCGGCGGCCGCATCCCCGACCCATTCAAGCTATTCAGATTTTGTTAGGCGCGCGGCGCCTGTGCGAGACGGGCTTTTGCTCCCGCCACTCGTTCAGCGGCAGCTTTGGGTGCCGCCGGAGAAGGAACGGCCGGAGGCGCTAGCTGGATCACCGCCAAACGTCGAACCATAGCCCTCGAAAACGCCCAGGGCGGAAATCGACGACTTAACCGCAACTGGCGGCAGGTATTCGGTATTTTGAAAGGTGCTCACTAGTTCCTTCAAGCATTTCGGGTGCGCAATGGGCGCTGGATCCCTGCTCTTGTGATCATCCCTCCCAGCGTCACGCTGGTGTTTTGTGACGGGCCTCGCCGTCACGGTGATCGCGCTCCGATTTGAAGCACCCGAATCATCTTTGAATTCGGAGGATTGGTTAATGCCCTTTCGTCGACGGCGAAAAGAGCGTCCACTTTACCTCCCATGAGTTGTGTAAAAATGTGGATTAACTGCCAGACGTGCGAGAAATTCCACTTCTAGTGTTGTCGACTTGCTGCGTGCATGCTTCCGTACTAATGCAACCCAAAAAGGAAGAAACAGATGGCGCTATACAAAAATGCCAGTGAACTCGTGAAGAGTGACAGTGCCGATTTCGATGCAATCTATACACCGGGTACCACAGCGCCATGGTCAGGCATTTACATCTGCACGAACTGCCGAGATGAAGCGGCCTGCAATGCTGGCAATCCCCTCCCACCGCAGAATCATCGTCAACACTCCCCCGGCAAAGGCGACATTCGCTGGCAGGTACTCGTCAAAACGCAGAACGGTCCGCCCGCTATCTGATGAGACTGTGCTGCCGGCGTCAGCCGTCGCGCTCATGGGGGCGCGCTTCAGCGCCTTCCAATGAGGGGAACAGAGTGCGATTACGTGCCAAGAGCGTTCCTCAAGATGTCCACAGCCGCATCCAAAACATGTTGTGGTTAGCAATTACGAACACTTGGCCACTTGCTTCCGAGCGATAGGGCGCATAAGTGCGCAGCAGCAGGCAGCACCGTTTCTTTTAGTGAAAGGTGCGCCATGCAATCTGACAGTCTCACGATTTCCGTTCTCGGAATGAACGCCACAGCCAGCGGGCAGTTTGCCATTGTTGCCTTGGTGGCGATCTTCGCGACTGTTGCGCTGCTGAGGCTTCGGAAATGAATTGGGCTGGACGCACGGGCGCCGGAGATTCGATCGGCCGGGTCGCGCTTATGCCAACTCCCCGCGGGTACGACCGGCGGCCGCTCCACTTCAGCCGATGCACTTCGGCAATCCCCATGCACTCAAACTCGTTGGCAAGGCTATATCGCACCTCAGATGACCCACATCCTCACTTCACCGAGCTTCCTCATCCCCTTGTTAGCAATTTGTTGACCATAAGCTGGCTTTACTGAGCGTGAGGGATGCGGAGATTCCCGCACGTCATCGAGTGTTTGATGTAGGACGGAATTGTTCGTGTTGAAGTATCCAGTGCAAGGATTATCGGGCGGAGCCTTGGGCGGACTTGCCACGCTCCTGTCGCGTGCGGAACGGTTTGTCGCCAAGACCATTCTGCCGGCTCTGTTTGCGCTGCCGGCACTTGTCGGCTCTGCATCATTTGCCTCGGCGGAAGATCGTGCCCTGAAGTTGTTTTTTACCCATACGGGCGAGAGGGCCACGATTACCTATAAGCGGGACGGAAAGTTCGATCCAAAGGGCCTCGCCCAGATCAATCGGTTTCTGCGCGACTGGCGAAGGAACGAGCCGACCCGGATGGATCCCCGGCTGCTCGACCTGGTCTGGGAAGTATACAAGCGCAGCGGCGGCAAGGACTACATCCACATCGTCTCCGCCTATCGTTCGCCCAGCACCAACAACATGCTCCGCAACCGTTCGCGCAGCACGGGCGTCGCCAAAAAGAGCCAGCACATGCTGGGCAAGGCGATGGATTTCTACGTTCCCGGCGTGAAGCTTTCGACGCTGCGTGCGCTGGCAATGCAGATGCAGGTCGGCGGTGTCGGATATTATCCGACCTCGGGGTCGCCCTTCGTGCATCTCGACGTCGGCAACGTCAGGGCCTGGCCCCGCATGTCCCGGCAGGAACTCGCTCGCATATTCCCGAATGGGCAGACGATGCATCTGCCGGCCGATGGCCGGCCGCTGCCGGGATACAATCAGGCGGTTGCGAACCACAGGAAGCGGGGCAGCACTGCCTCGATCCAGATCGCCAGCACCGCGGGAGAAGACGAAGACGTGAGCGCGTCGACCAGGTCGAGCGGCGATACCACAGACAATAAACTCGTGACGGCGCTTCTGCCCACGCCGAAAAGCCGGGCATTGAATGCGCTGGCACTCCAGACCGGCGCCGCCCCGCGCGATGACAAACGGTCCGCTCCGGATCTTTCATCTTTCCCGATTCCGATACCGGCGATGCGCCCGCCCGCCCTCAAGCACGACGCGGGCCTGGATGACAAAATAGAGACTGCGTCGATCGGCCCAATTGATGTCCTTCCGGATAAGCCGGCGCCGGCATTGCCGGCCTACGCCCGCTTCGAACCCCGCCTTGCTGCACACCAGGCCTCCAAGCAGGGCACGAATATGATCGCCTCCCTGCCCATGACCGCTTCCTGGGAAGAAGCAAATTTCCTCGGATCGACGTCCGAAACGGCGCTGATGAAATGGGCGCTGCATTCTCCTGGCGAGATGATGGAATTGAGCGCGCCTCGCGTTTCCCCGCGCACGGTTCATCGTCAGGCGAATGTCGCGACCTCCGGTGAGGATATCATTCCGGTCGCCGCCCAGTTCGATGCCAACCGGCTTGCGTCGTCCCCGGAGGGCTGACCTCAATCCTTGATGCGCAGCACGAAGCCGGTCGAAACCGCCAGAACGACCATGGTGAGAACCGGGCTGGCAGTCCCGAGAAACCAGGCGTCGCCGCCCAGTGCCAGAAGCCTGTGCGGCCACCAGCAACAGCCGAGCGGCACCACGAAGGTGTGACATTCCATGTATCTGCGTAGGAATGGAGGACCGCACTGTGGCCGACTAGCTTTTTTTTGGACCTCCTAAACAATTGCCACACTTTATGGCCGATGCGCGCGCATCGGCCCGAAAATCGGAATCTATGCTCGGGAAAAATGAGGTAGATCCAATGTGTTAAAACGTTGTCCAGGCGCTTGAGAAGACGCGCAGGCGCCATAGTTTGGATTTTCGAACGACGACGACGACCGTTTCCGCGCGCAGGAAATTCAGACCAAAGTCCGATTCAACCCCGGACTTCGTGCCCATACTAAATGTTCGATCGCTGTAATAACAATAATATATCTTAAAGTAACGAGGCGCGTTGATGTGAGAAGCGTATCAATTTCTGGCAGAGCCGGCTTCATTGGATCGCCTGTGACCGACTTCTACTTAGGAAGTGATGTCCGGAAACCGGTTGTTGTTGACAATCTTTACACCGGACCTTTCGAAAATATACCACACATCAAGGATCCCCGTTGCCGCCGAGCGACATGCTTTTCGAGCAACCTCAGCTCTGGATCCGGAACGCGTCGGAGAGGTTCTCGAAACCATGCGGATTCCTTCGATCGTACCCGCAGATGGGGGCGGCCTTCTCATGGCACGGATAGTCGAGATAGGGCAGGTCGTGATGATCGCGCAACGCTCATCTGTATCATCCGGTCCGGCGCGGTCGCTCGTCATCGAGCGCGGCATCGGCAGCGACACGTATCACCTTAAAGTAGGCAAATTTAATAATTAACATTAATAAGCGAGTATTTTTTTAGAACCATTCTAAATAATTGTCGTGCATTACAGGTGATGCTAATAAACAGGTACATTTCTCAAGTCACGAGGCGCAATGCAATGAAAAGCGTATTGATTTCTGGCGGGGCTGGCTTCATCGGATCCCACTTGTGTGATCGACTTTTGCTGAGGACGGACATTCAGAAGCTGGTCGTTGTTGACAACCTCTGGACCGGGCTTTTCGAAAATATCGCGCACATCAGGGACCCCCGTTTCCACTTCGTGAAATCCGACGTCGAGACGCTGCAGACTTCGGAGAAATTCGACGAAATCTATCACCTTGCATCCCCCGCATCGCCGCCGTGGTACATGAAGGAGCCGAAGAGGACGATCTCCGCCAATCTTCTCGGGGCATTCCGGTTGCTCGACTTGCTGAAGAAGGGCGGACGTTTCGGTTTCACCTCTTCTTCCGAAGTCTATGGCGATCCTCTGGTGTCGCCGCAGCCAGAATCCTACAAAGGCCAGGTCGACTGCACGGGACCGCGATCGTCCTACGACGAGAGCAAACGATGCACGGAGTCGCTGCTGTTCGAGATGCAGCGCACCCAGGGGCTCGACGTCAAGATCGTTCGTCCCTTCAACATCTATGGCCCGCGGACACGTTCCGACGATGGCCGCGCGGTCTCCAACTTCATCACCCAGGCGCTCTCGGGCCGCCCGATTACCGTGTTCGGCGACGGCCTTCAGTCTCGCAGCTGGGGCTATGTCGATGACGTCGTCGATGGTTTCGCGCGATATTTCTGGATGAATGAAACCGATTACAAGGGACCCCTGAACGTCGGCAATGATCGCGAGATTTCGGTTCTCGAAGTCGCGCAATATGTCTCCAGACTTGTCGGCAACGTGCCGATCATCTTCGAACCGTCACCTCCGCAGGACCCCACGAACAGACGGCCGGACTTGACCAATGCGCACTATGTCATGCCCGAGTGGTCATGCAAGATCACCTACGAACAGGGCGTGGCGATGACTCTCGACTGGTTCAGGGACCAAATGAGGCACGCCGCGGAATAAACCATGTCGGCTTTCGAGACTCGCGTCTTGGATGCACGCGGCGTATGTTCACGGTGCGATTGAGAGAGTGATGATGCGAGAAGCAATTCCGTCCGATCTGAAGGATATGAGTTTTCCCGTACCGATTCACTATCTCGATCTCGCCTCCTCTCGTCTCGATGCCGTTTCGCCCCCGATCTCCGATGGGCTCGTGGTCTTTCTGTCGGATGGTCTTCCCGTCGGACAGACCTATATCGAAAGGCCCGAGACGGCGGCGGCACTCGCCGATCGTATCGTGCGGCCCGAGACCCTCGAGCATGCGCGTCATGTCGCGCAAACGCCGGTGCGCAACCCCGACGTCAGCATTCTGATTTGCACCAAGGACCGGCCGGAGGAACTACGCCGGTGCCTGGCTTCGATCCCCAAACAGTCGCTCAGCCCCATCGAGATCATCGTGGTCGATAATGCCTCCTCCGGTGATGCGACACGTCGTGTGGTGGAGGAATCGGGCGCAACCTATGTCCGCGAAGACCGGGTCGGGCTGGATTATGCGCGCAATGCGGCAGTTCGTGCGGCGAGAACCGAATTCGTCGCGTTTACGGATGATGACGTCGTCCTCCACGAGCGGTGGCTGGAGAACCTGATGAAGGGGTTCGATCTGCCGGAGATCGCCTGCGTAACCGGATTGGTTCTTCCCGGAGAACTTGCAACGCCCGCACAATTTATCTTCGAGAAGCATTGGAGCTTTGGCAGGGGCTATCTGCGGCAGGATTTCGATCAGGATTTCTATGGCCTACACAGGCGTTACGGCGCTCCGGTCTGGACGATCGGAGCCGGCGCAAGTCAGGCCTTCCGCCGCAAGGTCTTCGAGGAGATCGGCCTCTTCGATGTCCGCCTGGATATGGGCGCTGCCGGATGCTCAGGCGATTCCGAATACTGGAACCGACTCCTCCATCATGGCCATGTCTGCCGCTACGAGCCGACAGCCGTATCCTGGCACTTTCATCGCAAGGATATGAAAGGCCTCGCCAAACAGATCTACCAATATATGAGCGGCCATATAGCGGCGCTGCTCGTCCAGTATCAGAATACCGGAAACGGCGGCAACCTCAGGCGCATCCTCATCTCCTTTCCTAGATATTATGTCGGACGGATCCGCAAACGCCTGCGCAAAGGCGCGACGTCGCATGACTTCTTCTTGAAGCAGGAAATGCTCGGAAGCGTAAACGGCGCTCTATACGTTCTGCGGCGATGGAAGAGGCCCGCATGGTGATCGCCGCGACGCCTGACATTTCATTCCTCATCCCCGCCTATAATGCAGCCGATACGCTTGCCGAATGTCTTGCCAGCCTGCAGCAGCAGACGCGATCGAACTGGCAGGCTGTCGTGGTCGATGACGGTTCGACCGACCGCACCTGGGAGGTTCTCGAGGCCATCGCAAAAACGGACAGCCGCATTCTCCCCGCCCGTCAGCCGAATGCCGGCGCCGCGGCGGCACGAAACCACGCCGCAAGACTGGCAGCCGCACCCCTGCTATGCATGCTGGATGCCGATGACTGGCTGGATCCGACCTTCATCGACAGCATGCAGCCGGTGGCAGAGGATTCATCTTCAGCAGTTATCGCCTATTGCGCCTTCCGCCGGGTTGCCCCGGATGGCAGGCTGATGCGGGTGGAGCAGCCCCCCGCCCTGGCGGGCGACGCCGCCAAGCGCGAGTTCTCCTCCTTCTGCGCCCTTGCCATCCATACGGTCGTCTTTCCCAAAAGCCTTTTCGAGCGGCTGGGAGGCATGGACGAGACCTTGCAGACCGGCGAGGAGTGGGAGCTCTGGCTGCGCATGGCCTTTGCAGGCGCCGAATTTCGCCGTGTCGAGCAATGCCTGGCTTTCTACCGCATGAAGGCGGGCTCGCTCTCCGGCGACCCGCTCAAGCTGGTGCGTGACGCCGTCCGCGTCACGACCAAGGCGGAAGCACTGCGGATGCAGGAAGAAGTGTCGACCGAAGGGCCGGAGACCGGATGGATGACGCCGGCTCTCAGCCAGTTGCGCATGCTCGCCTGGGCCGCCTGCGCCAGGCTCGATCCGGCGCCTGATGTCGCAACCCTTGCGGCCTTGCTGCCTGAGATCCCCGACCTCGCCGGACAGGAGGGCTTTCTTGTCGAAGTGATCCTGCATGGGCTGCGGACGGGGCTGCTCGCCGACGGGAACGACGAGCTCATCGATGCCCTCGCCAAATGGCAGCCGACTTTCCTTTCGCTAATCCGCGTGATCGAGCGACATTCCTTCCCTGGCACCGGGCGCAAGATCATCGAAACCATCGGCTGGCAGCTGACCGCCGGAAATCTTTTGCGCTCCTTCACACTCGGCAACCTCCAGGTGGTCAGTGTCGAGCTTGGCAGGCTTGCCAGGATCCCTAAAGGCAAACAGGCAGATACGCTCGTCATGCACGCCTTCTCAGCCGACGAGCATGTCGGCTCTTTCGTCGGGCTGTTCTGGGGCGATCTTTCGATCCGGGCGCAGATCCGGCTGATCATGCAGGAGATGCAGGCCGAAGAGCATCTACAGACGCCGCGCACGCTCGCCTATGCCGGTTCCTGGACAAGGGAGGCACTGCGCGGCTACCGAGCGTTCGGCGGCCTCATCATCCGTAGCGGCCGGCGGCGAGGACGTCTCGAACGGCTTTTGGCGCATGTCGGGCGCGAGGCCCTCCTTGCCTCTGCGCCAAGCGACAAGCAGGATAACGACGCCCGGCTGTCTGCCATCCTGCGCGACATCAGACGCGGCCTGTCGCCGTCCGTCCGGCATGCCGCCGGCATCAAGCCGGAGAAAGACAAGCGGGCTTCCGCCGTTCATTCCGAAGAAGACTATTGGCAACATATCTTCGAACGCCCGGATCCATGGAACTACCTCTCGGTTTACGAGCAGGTCAAATATGCGCAGACATTGAGCCTCATCCCGCCGGGGATCGACAAAACTCTCGAGCTCGCCTGCGCCGAGGGAATCTTCACCGAGAAGCTGGCGCAAAAGGTCGGCCATCTGACGGCCACCGATATTTCCCAGCGCGCGATCGCCCGGGCGATCGAACGGTGCCGCGGCCATGACAATGTCGAGCTCCGCGTTCTCGATTTCGTCAGACAAGATCTTCCGCCCGAGCAGGATCTCATTATCTGCTCCGAAGTCCTCTATTACATGAAGGACGAGGAGATGCTTGCCGCAGCCTGCCGGAAAATGGCGGCGGCGCTGAAGCCCGGTGGCTGTCTGATCACCGCCCATGCCCATATCCGCCACGACGAACCCGGCCGTACCGGTTTCGATTGGGGCCATCCTTTCGGCGTCGCAACGATCAAACAGGTCCTGATCGAAGAGGCCAGGCTCGCTCTTGAGGAGACGATCGACACCGAGCTTTACGCGATCCACCGGTTCCGAAAGGCCGCCGTGACCGATCCTGTGCTGCGGGTCGAGCCGCATGGAACGCCAATGGATGTCGATGTGGCAAAGCACGTCGTCCGCGGACCGGCCGGCGTGTCGCGCCAGGCGGCGTGGACGACGGAGGTGACGAACTCGGTTCCCATTCTCATGTATCACAGGATCGCCGAGGATGGACCGGCCGCACTGCGCCGCTTCCGCACGCCGACGGAGATCTTCCGCAAGCAGATGCAGTTCCTTCGCCGCCACGGCTATTACGCGGTGACGGCGCCGACGCTGACAAATCTTTTCCGCAGCGGCAGGCCGATCCAGGGCCGGCCGGTTATGCTGACCTTCGACGACGCCTACCTGGATTTCAGTACCAACGCCTATCCGATCCTGGCCGAGAATGATCTCAGCGCCGACGTTTTTGTCGTGACCGACAAGGTCGGCGGCCGGTCCGACTGGGATTCGGCCCATGGAGAGCCTGCTGCGCTGATGTCGTGGCCGGATATCCAGGCGCTGCACCAAAAAGGCATCAGCTTCGGCTCCCACCTCGCATCCCACACACCGGCCAGTGCGATGGACAACGAAACCCTGCTGGCCGAAGCCATGCTGTCGCGCCATGCGCTGCAGAGCCGCCTGGACGCCACGGTGGAGGCGATTGCGCTGCCCTATGGCGCGACGGACTTCCGGGTCCCGGGCATTCTGGCGCTGGCGGGCTACGGCATCGGGTTTACCACGCGGCCGGCGACGGCCAATTTTTCCGATAGTCTTTTCGCCCTGCCGCGCCTCGAGGTCCGCGGCGATCGTCCCTTGGAAGCCTTTCCTGAACTGATCGGCCTGCCGGGAGAATTCATCGGATGACAACCAAATCAGCGGCCCCTCTGATCTCCGTCGTCATACCGGCTTACAACGCCGAGAAGACGCTTTTGGAAACGCTGACCAGCGTTTCCAAACAGTCTTACGACAAACTCGAAATACTGGTGGTCGACGACGGATCCCGGGACGGGACCTTCGATCTCGCGCAGGACTATGGCCGGAGCGATCGCCGTGTCCGTGTCCTGCGCCAGGAAAATGGTGGCGTTGCGCGCGCTCGCAACCACGGCATCAGGGAGGCGCGCGGCCTCTATATCGCCCCGGTCGATGCCGACGACATATGGCATCCCGAGAAAATCGAGCTGCAACTTCAGGCCGTGCGGAAATTGCCCGACGGACATGGGGTCGCCTACAACTGGTACGCAGCGATCGACGAGAACGGTGTTATTTTCGGCCATTCCCGCCCCGTCATGCACGAGGGGAACATCTTCGAACCTCTGTTGCGGGAAAACTTCATCGGCAATGGCAGCACGCCGCTGATGCCGCGAGCCGAGCTGCTTCGCTGCGGCGGCTATGACGCAGGCCTTCGCGACAACGGCGCCGAGGGCTGCGAAGACTTGAAACTTTACCTCGCCCTGGCCGAAACGCTGCCCTTTGCGCTTGTTCCCGATTTCCTCACCGGCTATCGCTTCACCAGGGGAAACATGTCCAGCAACGCCTATCGGATGCTGAAATCCCACGCCCTGGTGATGGCCCCGATCATCGCCCGGTATCCGGGACTGATGAGCGACATCCGGACGGCCCAGTTCAACACGACGCACTGGTATTTCAACAAGGCGCTTGCCGATCGCGACTATGTCCAGGTCAAGAAACTGGCGCCGATGATGGCGAAATACCCCGCTAAGCTCATCATCCATGGCATGCGGCAGAGCTGGCGCCAGGTAAAACGCCACGGCATCCAGATAGCAAAGCGCCTCCTCAAAAAACCTTCGCCTCGCCCGAGGACCCGCTTTGCGGGAGCGACCATTCCGCAAGCCGGAACAGCATTCAGCGATCGATTCATGCCTGCCGGGCAGGCGGTGAGCCCGATATCATCGCAGGTGGCCGGCCATGAATAGGTTTCGGAAACCCGCCTCCTCGAAGCCGGGACGCGCCTATAACCTGGTCGTCGCCGCCCGGTTTCGCGAGCTTCGGCAACTGGTGCCGGCTTTGCGGCTCAAGATGACGGTGATGATCATCCTCGGCATTCTCACCGGCTTCTCGGAAATGGTCGGCATTACCTTTCTGGTCAGCCTGGTCTTTCTTCTCGGGCAGCAGGCTCCCGTTTCCGGCTCGGCTGTTGCATGGCTTCCTTCGTTTTTCGGCGGCATCGATCTCAGTCTTTCCAAGCCTGTCATGATCGGCATCCTCATCGGCTCCATCCTGTTCCGGATTCTGCTCGGATGCGCCAATTCGCTCATTGCCAGCGCGGTCAACCACCAGATCAGCGATCGCATGCGAGATCGCCTCTACGGCAAGATCTTGACCATGCCCTTCCAGCGCTTTCAGGACTATGAGCGCAGCGACCTGATCAACGTCATCGCCACCGAAGTTTACGCGGTCTCCTCGGCCCATTCCAGCCTGGTGCGGCTGGGGGTCAATTTCGGCACGATCGTGATCTTCGGCATCGGCATGCTGGTGATGGCCTGGCCGATCGCCCTGCTCGCCCTCGCCTTCGGTTTCATCCATAATTTTGCACTCGGCCTCTTCGCCGGCGCCTACCGCCGTCTCGGCGCATCGGCGCTGGCTGCGGTGGAAGCCCTGACCCAGCTGAGCTGGACGACGCTGCAGACTTTGAAGGCCGTCAAAAGCTTCGGCCTGGAGAAGCGCCACCAGCAACTCTTCGGGGCGCTTTCCAGCGACGTCGGCCAGACTTGGCGCCGTTCGGACTGGATGGGGGCGACGACCTCGCTTCTCAGCGAAATCCTGACCTTCGGGGTCATCCTGACGATCATTCTATCCTCGGAATTCCTGCCGGTGGATTTCAAGGCGGCGCTCTCGGCGACGATCCTTCTTTACAGGCTTCAGCCACATATCAAGGGATTCGACTCCCAGATCCTGAGCCTTTACGAGATGGAAGCGTCGCTGCAGAACGTCCTGGCGCTGCTTGCAGAGAAGGATGACATCAAGCAGACCGCGCAAGGGGAGAAAGTCACCCGCCTGGCGGAGGCGATCGTCTTCCACGAGGTCTCGTTCATCTATGAGCGGGCGAACGCACCGGCGGTTCACGATCTCAGCTTTTCGATCAGGGCGGGCGAAACGACGGCTCTGACGGGGCCGAGCGGCTCCGGCAAAACCACAATCCTCAACATGATTCTCGATCTCAACCCGCCGACCCAAGGCATGATCACCATTGACGGCAGGGACCTCGCAGCCATCGACCGTTCCAGTTGGCTGAAACTGCTCTCCGTGTCGGGTCAGGACGTAGAACTGATGGAGGGCACAGTCCTCGACAACATCCGGTTTCGTCGCGATATCTCGGAGCAGGATATCCGCTGGGCGGCCGATGTGGCCTGCGCAACGGAGTTCATCAACGATCTGCCGTATGGCTTCGATGAATGGCTGGGCGACGAGGCGATCCGGCTTTCGGGCGGACAAAGGCAGCGCATAGGCCTGGCGCGCGCGCTCGCCGGCCGGCCTCAGATCCTGCTGTTGGACGAAGCGACGAGCGCGCTCGACGAAGAGACCGAGATGCGGGTGTTTTCGGCGATGAAAGAAGACGCCGGCAGAACGCTCATCGTCGTTAGCCATCGACCCGCTGTGGCCAGGCTGATGAAGAATCGGATCGATCTCCGCCCCTCCGCTCCCACGTCGAAGCTCGGGTGACGGAGATGGATATGTCAACGATGTCCGGGATTCGGGTGGCCGTCGTGATCCCCGCCTATAACGCCAGAGACTACCTTGCCCAGACGCTCCAGTCCGTCATCGACCAGACCCACAAGGCGCTGGAGATCGTCGTCGTCGACGACGGCTCGACGGACGACACAGCCTCGATTTGTCGCCGTTTCGCCGCGAGTGATCCAAGGATCCGGATTTTGTCGACAGAAAACCGCGGAGTCGCCGCAGCCCGCAATACCGGGATAGAGGCATCGAAGTCCAGCTACATCGCCTTCCTCGATGCGGACGACCTATGGCATCCGACCTATATCGAAAGAATGCTTTCAGCTCTCCAGCCTTTGCCGAACACCTGGGGCGCGGTCTACTCTCTTCACCGTATCATCGACCCCGAGGGATTTTGCACAAGATCCGGCTCGTCGCTTAACGCTCGGGACTCTATTCTCACCCGTCATCTCGTATTCCGCTTCGTCGGCAATGGCAGCGGCTTCATGATCCGCCGTGCCGTCGTTGGCAAGATCGGCGGCTACGATCCAAGCTATGTCAGCAAGGGAATTGGAGGTTGCGAGGATTTCGATTTCGAACTTCGTACCGCTGAGCATTTCAAGATCGAGACGGTACCGTTGGGTCTGGTGGGTTATCGTATCCATTCAGCAGCCATGTCTTCAGACATGTCGCGGATGGCGCGATCGCTTCTGGCGGTGACCGAGCAATGTATCGCCCGCAATCCACAGCTTCCTACTTTGGTCGTTAGTTGCGCCCGCGCGTCGGCCCATCTTTATGCATTTTCAAAATTTGCGGCTTTGAAAGATTGGAACAGCGCCGCGACCTCGCTCAAACACATTTATCATCATAGCCCAATGCTTGCTTCCGGCACCCTCGCTAAATTGATCCTTTCAAAAGCCAAGAGAACCACACGCAGGGCGCTATCGAAAATCTGGCCAGCTAGAGAACAAAGGCAAAAGAATCTCAGGAAATTCGAAGAGATAGATCCGCTTCTCCCATTGGTCGGCGGTTGGTCTCGCTTTAGAACGAAGGCGTTGCTCAGCCGCTTGTCGGAGATCGATCGCTCCGGCGAATGCTCTGCGGCGACCTCGTCGCAGGAGGCTTGATGCCTGTCGGCTACACGTCTGTCGGTGGCACCAGCGCTGATGGCAGTTTTTTGCTCGGCCGCTGAAACAGCTAAAGGTTTAACAACCCATCACTTCAATCGGCGTAGCGACTACCTCGTTACTTTGCATTACAAACCTTGATAGTTTAGCAGAATAGTAATTAGCAAAAAATCGAACAAGTTATGAGAAAAGCAATCACCCCAATAATAATCTTCGACAATACCGATTTTAACTGTAATAATACATACGCACTGTGCAAGCATTCCTGCCCGAGGACCCGTCACCCACCCCGACGGGTCCTCAACTTTGCTTCTCGGCGGGTTACCACAAAATACGATCGCGATTATCTCTACTCAGCATAAATAGATCTTACTTCGGATGACGATATTATGCTGTTGAGATCGGTTTGATCAGAAAATCCTCCATCATCGACAAGTGAAGATCAAAGTTCTGGTTCTTTTTTGTCAATATTTCGCCCGACACTTCAATTCATCTTGGGGATGCTTTCGGATCCACAATGAAATTGCAGAGACAGAAAGATCGTCATTAAGTCGAAATTATTATCCGATAGAATTTTATAAGTATCGATACCGCATCAAAGAAGAACACATCCTACGATTATTAGGATATGGAAACTTAGTAATCTTATAACTGATTTTTGAATACAACCATTATTTGCAATTCATAATTTTACCTTTTGATAAAATTTTACTTACTACACTCAATTATCGATACCAACTTATTGTGCCTAAACATCGGCATTACCTTCGACGCGGGAACAGAAGATCTACCGACCGCCACTTCCCGCCCCTGGCCCTCAACGACCCGGCAACTGCCTTCATCATTGGTGAGGTTGTCACAGCCGATGGCCCAACAATCCTGGGATGGTTGCGCGGGAAAAAGTTGCTGACGCGATTCAAGACTGCCGGATGAAAGCCTAATATATAGATAAATAAAGATATTTCTAAACTCCCTGCGACCTGTACCGATTTGATTCAGCCAACAGCATTCGGTCTGTCATTTCGAAGGTCGGCATATAAGCCTGTACTCGCCAATAGAAATATCGACGCAAAACCCGCGGCGTAGGACATGCCTGTCCTCTTTGAGGAGCCTCCCGATACGAAACAACCGATATGCTTTGGCGAAGTTGTTCAGTCCTGATTCAACACGCCAATGGCCTGTCTCACATCCGGACCTGTGTCGAAATGGTCGCACCTCGCCAACGAATTAACCCTTCATAAAGCATTTGCTTGCTCAACTTATAATTTGTGTCATGGTCACTGTAAGTAGTGAGGGAGCCGACCTGATGAGTGATATAGCATCGCAGATTCCGGAATTTGGTTACGATGAGCGCGTGATGATCTGCCGGAAGCAGATCGAAAAGGCGGTCTATCAGTTCATTGCAAATACGAAGGTCGAGGGATGCGATCCGGCGGAAGTTGCAATGGCCATCGCAGACATTGCCGACGATTACATTCTGTTGCTGGCCCAGAAGCGCAACCTGACCCATTAAGATGAAGGGTCGGTCGTTAATCGGCTGGTCGTGCAGAAGACATCGAGTGCGAAATCGCGCCGCCTCCCTGCCCGGAGGCAACGTCAGCGAAGCCGCTTGCCCCTCGCTCGGATGTCGAACAGCTTCTGAATAAAGCGCCAGCGGCCGGAAACGAGCCGGGCTTCCCTAACCTACAATTGACCCGAAGCGCCGAAGCAGCCCACACCGGGCGTCCGTTTCAGCGCGTTATCTCACTGCGATTGAAAACGGCTCCGTTCGATTGACGACTGCGCGGCTGCGCGCAACCACACGCATAACCCCGAAAATCGAAGCTGATTTTCGGGGTTATCGCGGGATTGAAGTGATGGAGCGTTCTCGGCGCGTCCTATCGGACGCGCCGTACTAATGACTTCTCACGCTCACTTGCGGAACCGGGGAGCTCAATTCGGCCAATTCCCTGGTCAAGCCCTCCCCGACCTCCTGCTTCACGGCCTCGAGCGCAAGGTCGAGGCAATTCGTCGCGAACGGCAGTTTGACATCCTGAGCCACCTGTCGCGCATAGGCGATCATCCGCGCCAACGCGACGAGTTCTTCCAGACCGTCTTCCGCCCCTTGGTCTGCATCTATCTTGACAACCGATGTCACGCCCATGCCCCATTTCTCCAATGAATTGAAGAAATGATACGCGTGTGGAGATGATCCAGCCCGTGAAAAAAGCGTGACACAACCCTCGGTGACTATTGTCGTCTTCGATTCACAATGCTGAGCGTGTCCGGAATGAGGTGTCATGCAGTTTCCAGGGCAGATCGGCACCCGAGCGAATGTCGCGGGCGCCCTGCACGGCTTTCAGCAACGTCAAGGCATCGATGCGTTTTTGATCGATGGCATTCGACAGAATTGCCGCCAGCAGATCCGCCCGATCCGGCTGGGCCAGCCCTGCACACTGCTCGACGACAGCCCGCCACGTTCGCCTCTTGAAGAATATCGCGCTTGCGGCATCTTCGAGCTGTTGGCGCAACCGACCTTCCAGCAGTCCGCGATCCTCCATCGCATCGAGCGTTGCGCTGATGTTGACGAGCGGTACCGTCAGCGGCTGGCTGCCCAGCGCGCTCGGTGCGTGCGTGAGCGCGACGGCGGCATCGTCGACCAGCCGGCCGGTGCGATAGTCTTCGAAAATGCGGCCGATTCCGATCATGCCGAACGGATGGCATTCGGCAGCGCGCAACGCGCCCATGCTTGCCGCCCCGAAAACCGCGACGCCCAGCGACAGAGCATGGAGAATTTCCTTGTGCCAGACCGGTGCGGCATATTCGAAGCCACCGTCGATCAGGCCGATGACATTGGCGCCCTGCTCCACCGCCGCCAGGACATCACCTTGCGTGGCAGGCGGCAGGACGCGTATCCCCTCGCCGGCAAGCGACGCCGCATCGGGAAGACTGGGACCTGCGAAAATGAGCTTCAAAACCCTATCGCCCTGGCAAGCGCCCTCGTTCCAAACTGCCGGGCGCGCGCGCCCTCCGGATTTTCGAGCTCGGGAATGACAATCTTGACAACACTGAACGGAAGCGTGTCCTTGCTGAGGCGCACGGCGATCACCGAAGCGATCCGCCTGTTTCTGAGCGCGTCGAGCACATGCTGCAGCAATTGCGCCAGATCCTGTTGCCTGTGTCCTGACATCCCGTCACCGCCGATAGTGGCAGCGGGCGGTGCGGCAACGGCATCGAAGGCCCGCCGCATCAGCGGCGGCAGGCATCGTGAGAAACTTGCCGGAGAAATATCGTCCCTGGCTCCGCTGATATAGGTCAGCCGGGATTGCACGGCTTCCGTCACCGCCCGAATGACCGCGCGCACGGGAGACGGATGAGCCCCGGTACCGCCGGTCACCTCGACGAGGCGAGTGTCCCCAAGCCTAATATCCCCGGCGCCGTGAAGATCCCGAGGGCTTAGAAGGAGATCCCCAGGACCCAGCATGGCGGTGAAACAGGGGATCCCGATGTCGCTGGTGATATCGAAGAGCCTGAGCGCCAACCCCGATGTTTCGATCTTGTCGATCAACCCGTCCAGGGCGCCGTCCTGAAAGCCGCGGGGATCGGTGCAGCCGGCATAACGATCGGCTTCCGCGCCCACCTGCCACAACACATGGGCGTCACGCTCGATACGCTCCAGGACGCCGTGAAAGATCGCCTCCTCGTCATTGTTTCCCGAGGCCAGGCCGTCGGACGACATCCAGTATCGCGCGTCACGTGTGCGGTCGAGCACCACCGCTTCAAAGGGGATATAAACCTCGTCGCCAGTGAGGATATTGACGCCGACAACCCATTCCGTCTGCTCGTCGGTTCCGAGATCGGGTTTGTGGACAGCGATCAGGCAGTTCAGCGTGTCGGTCTTGTGCCCCATTGCCTGCAGACGAGAAGAGCTGCCATGGACGAGATCGACGGACGGTTCGCCGGCGACCGCCCGTTCGAGGGCTTCCATGACGGTGGATACTTTGGCATCGAGATCGGTCAGGCCCTTTCCCTGAGCAATCACGATCGAGCGGGAATTCGGGGCGTATGCGCACCAGACGGGGATTCCGATGTCATCCAGTCCGGTATGTCGCGCAACCCTGGTGATGCCGAACCCGGCCAAAAGAGGTTCGACGCGGGAAAGGGTTTCCCGCGGCGACATGACCCTGTCGGAATATATGGACCGGTGCGTCAGAATGCTGGTTCAGCCGTCGACGTGACCGGAAAGGGCAACCTGCGCCGAGGAAACCGCGACAGCGAGGTCGACGCCCTTCACGAATGTGCCGCCGGCTTTGCGCAGGCCGTTAGCAGTCGCCAATTCCCCCGTTGGATTGAGAGGCGTGACCGCACCTGCGCCGAGATCGGCAAGCCAGAGACCCGCCTCACCAGGAATTCCTATAATAACAGCTTTCGCCATGTAGTGCCCCTCAGCTATTGTTAAAAACCGGCCTTCAGCAGGCCCTCCCGATAAAGCTCTTTTTGCCAATCTTCCTTGAAGGGAACGATGGCGAGCCACTTCTCGACGTCGAAGACCGGGTTGATGCTTTCGGCCCGTTGCCGATGGAATAGCGTCCGTTTCCGATCGCCGATCATTGCGCAACTGGCCGCGGCGATGCGATGGGCCGGCGCTTTGTCTTTCATCGCCTCGACATAGGCGATAGCCTCCTCGTACTGTTCCAGGAAAAAACTCGCTCCTGCAGCACACCACAGATAGGCGTCAGGGGCGATCGGATTGAGCGAAATCGCGCGTTTGATCTTGGCGAGCGCATCGCCGGGGCGAGATGCATGCACGAGCGTGTCGGCATGGCTGTAGATGACATCGGCAAAATGCGGGCTGAGTTGTTCCGCCAAATCAAGTGCGGCGACGCTGGCATCGACATCGCCGAGATAGAGTTTGGTGACGCCAAGCTCGCGATGGCCCGCCGCCGATGCCGGATCCCGCTCGATGGCCCGAAGCGCATTCTGCTCCGCCAGACGCAGCAGCTCATTGTTTCCCTGCGCCGTCACGAGCCACTCGCTGGTGAAGGTCCTTGCCAGCCCGGTAAATGACGGAGAGAAATCCGCCTTATGCGACAGCGACTGCTTGAAAGCTTTTCGGGCCCGGCGGATATGCGGCAATGTCAACTTGCCCATCAGGCTCGAGCCGACCAGATAGGCGTGATAGGCCTCAGGATTGGCTTCAAAGCGTAAGCGCTCTTCCTCGTTTTCAGCCAGCTCGCGGGCCACAGACATGGTCAACTGCTGGGCGATCAGCCGTCTCTGACGCGGCAATATATCGGGCGTCATCGTAAAGCGATTGGCCCAGATGATCTCGTCCGTGGGAAAATAAACCAGCTGGGCGAATAACCCCTCTTCGGATAGCCGTGTATCCAGAAGATAGGCGATCGAGTGACGGGCGACCACGGCAGCCTTCTCGGAGTCGCGGCGGATCTGGACAGCCGTATGAGGCGCCACAATGGAAATATTTCTGAGCGCGCAGAGTTCGATCGTCACGTCTTCGATCAGGGCGTTGGCAAGCGCTAGCCCGGCATCGGCATGTTTCGATGTCGGGGGAAGCAGCACCAGACGCGGTAGAATCAGCGGCGCCTGCGATATGCGTTCGATGTCGGCAGTTGTCTCACCGCCGGCCTCGGAACGCGTCACCTGCACCCTTGCTTGGCCGTCGCCGTTCGGCAATCTCTCGCTGAGGGACGAACCGCCGGATAGCCGGTGCAGCAAGGCTCTGACCTGCTCGTCGTTCGGATCCCGTTCGAGGATCTGCAGGGCGGCACCGGAAATGGAGCGCGTCGCGCCGGGCTTTTGCGCATCCGGCAACGCATCCAGCAATGCCTGCCGCAATTGCAGCGCCTGAGCGTCTCGTTGCGCCCTGATCCACGCCTCTATCAACTTTGTCGCTGGTTTGATATTTCCGATGAACCCACGCTGGGTTAATTCGGCGATCGCGTTCAGCCGCTCCAGCGGCGAACCGCCGGCGCGAAAAATATCGAGATCGCTGAAAACCGCCTGCGTGTTGAGGCGAACCGTGGTGGCGGTGAAATCGAAGGGCATTTCGGCGCGTCCGCCGTCTGTCTCGCGGATGCGGGAAAGCAGTTTGCGCAGATTGAGCCGCGCCGGCTCGGGTTCGACGTCATTCCATAGAAACTGCGCCAATTCATAACGGCTGAGTTCATGGCTCGCGCCGGCATAGAGATGGGCCATCATCAACAGGCCCTTGATCGGATAGCGAATTGCGTCGCCATTTGTCTCGATCAACCGCAGATCGCCGAATGTCTGCAGGTGGAGCACAATCCGTCCTCAGCTGTTCACAACCGAATCCTGCAACTCGCTGTCATTGTCGGACAATCCCGCGACTGCCAGGCTTTTGGCCAACGCCACCAGCTTTTGCCTGATATTCGGATCCTCGATGGCGATGAATGCCTTGTTGAGCGCCAGCCCCTCCTTCGAGGACAAAAAGCTGTTCAATTCACTGGTCTCGCCGTCGACCGGCCCGGAGCCGCCATTCTCGAAGAAAAAGCCGACGGGCACGCGAAGAATCTCCGATATGCGCTGAAGGCGGCTGGCACCTATTCTATTCGTTCCTTTTTCGTATTTCTGGATCTGCTGGAAGGTAATGCCCAGAAGTTCGGCCAAGCCGTTCTGGGTCATCCCGAGCGTCTTCCGCCGAACTCTTACGCGGTTGCCAACATAGACGTCGATCGAATTCGGCGATTTAGCCTTCATGTGAATAAGTCTCCCGCTTTATCAGCACGCCGGCTGCATAATGGAGAGTTTAAGCAAGAATGCAACTAAAAGTAAATATTTCGTAAGGATTTTTTTCAGCAGCACACACAGTAAAAACAACCTGTGGATTATCGCAGCCGGCATCCATTTGGCGCGGATGCACCCCGCGCTCTATCACACACTTCGCAGCGGGAATGCCGCCCGAAATCAATGCCGCTCCGACACCGCCTCTAGGACGCTTGTGTGCAACGGCGATCATCGACTTGGCGAAAACGGGAATTCTTCCGACATACTCAAAACGAACATTGTCGAAGCCGGCATCCAGCAGCAGCGTGCTCAGCGTGTTTTTCGACCAAAATTTGATATGCCCAATGACGAGGCACAAAGGTGCCAATTGCCGACAAGAAGCCAAAGATGTTTAACGGATAAATGTATACTGCTGGATTTAGACAGCCCGATCGAAACCCCTTCTCGCGCGCCGGAGAAGACAAGCTTGCCCGATAATTCGTCGTCCGCATATGCAAAACAGCCGGTGGGGAAACCGCGGGTTCCCGTGGTCTTCTGGTTGCTGCTGACGATTTCCCTCTCGCTGGTCATGGGAACGGTGCTGCTTTCCAACAACATGAAACACCTAAAGACGGTTAGCCATTATTTTGGCTTCGATCTCTTTCCCCAGCAGGTCAGACCGCCTCCCCCCAAAGCCCTTCCCCGCCCCACACCACCGGCCACCTTCATGCTTCCATTGCATATCATCGAACCGCCGATGGCACAGACCGCGTCGACTTTCCTGCGGACATGGCGGATATCCGGCGCCGCAATGTGTGCGGCGCTGCGCAATGCCGGCATCGAAACCAGCGATTGGGCTGCGGCGAGTTTCAACGCCGATACATTTGAATGCTTTTTCGAGCAGAGCGGCAAGCGGGAGAAGGATCAGCTCCCGAGTTCCATCTTCGTCATCGTTCGCGGCGACGCCGCCGGCACGATCAACAATATGCGCGTGAAAATCATCAATCCCGAGACCGATGAAAATGGCCAGCTCGATCCCGGCATTCTGCGAATTTTCGAAATCATGCTGCGGCAACCGCAATGGCTCGATTTTCACGAGACCCTGAACGCGATCAAGAATCTGAACGACATCAAGGAAGACGGCTTCGGAGCCAGTATCGGCTTCACCCGCGAGGTACTCAATCCCGGGAATTACAACTTCACGCTCTCGCTGGATGCGACTTCAGGACCTCAGAAAAGTACCAGAAATTATTTTTCCGGCAGAAGATGGCTGCCGTTGCCGGACCCCGCAGTCGAGATCGACAGCGCGCAACCGGAATCAGTCTCCAAGCCTCCCCATACCGAAGCGCCGGCTGAAAGTCAGGAACATCGGCATTAGGGTCTTCGGCTTCATGCCACGCACGGACTGATCACGCCATGTGACTCGCATCGTCATGATGTCTCGCCATTATCTTGTAGAGCTCTTTCAAACTGTCCGCACTCGGCCGTTCGGTGCTGTCCCCACCCGCCAGACGCCAGACACGCTCGACATTGAGGTCCTGGGTGACTTGCGCAAGGTCTTCGTTCAGCGAGCGAATGACGATTTCCGATCGGCGCAACCGCCACGACATTCTGACCAGCGCTGCGAACGGGAGGGAAATGATGCCGATGATAGCGAGAACAAGAACCGCGAACTGCCAGTCATCGAGAAGAGACAGACCGTTTCGAACGGTCGCCATAAAAAAAACGGCATTTTGAAATGCCATGTGAAAATAGCTCATCAGATAGCTGGACCAATCTTCCATCACGAGCGCCCTCCCCGAGCGGTATATATCTTGGAATATGCTGAAAAGTCTAGAAGACACTGACAATATCCCCTGCGGGGAAAGTATATTTGAGGTTGTATTTACTCTGCTGAATTGAACACGAATCTTGTGATGGATCGGTGCCGACGAGTCCGCCTTTCAAATTCCACCACGGACATGAAAAAGCTAACAGTGAGAGATAGAATGAATAGAAGACGTTTCCTCGCCTCGGTTCCGCTCGCTCTGCTGTATGTCCGTACGGGCCGCCAGGCCCTGGCACAGATGCCTGCCGCTGCAGGGCTGCGCGTCCTTGCCGACAGGAAGTCGTTCCGATTCGGATCGGCAATCGATCTGCAAAACATCAACGATCCAATCGCTGCCGAGATCTACATCGACAACGTCAATTCAATAACGCCGCGAAACGAACTGAAGTGGAGTGCGACCGAAAAGAGACCGGGTGTCTTCAGCTTCGGCAGCGCTGACCGTATGGTTGCATTTGCACGCAAAAACAACATGAGGGTTTATGGCCACACGCTGATCTGGTATCGCGTCCCGGGCTGGGTGTCTGACATCACCGACGCAAAGACCATTCAGGCGACGATGAACCGTCATATAAAACAGGTTGTCACTCGCTATAAGAACTCGATCGATGCTTGGGATGTGGTAAACGAACCGTTGGAGTATGATGCACCGGATCTGCGGGATTGTGTTTTCCGACGCCTTCTTGGCGACGATTATATCCGTATGAGTTTCGACATGGCACACCAGGCCAATCCGGGCGCGACGCTGGTGCTCAACGAAACGCATCTGGAGAAAAAATCCGACGTGTTCGAACAGAAGCGCGCGCGCATCCTGAAAATCGTCGAGAATCTCGTCGCCAAAAAAACGCCGATCAATGCGGTAGGTCTGCAGGCGCATTTCCGCCCCGGCCTCGACCGGATCGATCCGGAAGGAATGGGGCGCTTCTGCGCGGCGCTGAAGGGCATGGGTGTCGGTGTTTTCATCACCGAACTGGATGCGTCCTGTCACTTCCTGAACCGCGACAAAGCCTTCACGCCGGCATCCTACGCCGATATTTTCAGTGACGTGATTGCCGTTGCCGCCGAACATGGTGACTTGAAAGGCGTGACGGTATGGGGCATGTCGGAAAAATACGGCGAGCCCGATGAGAAAGCGACCGATCCCGCTGCGGCTTGCACGAAGCGCGTTAATCTTTACGACGAAAACAATGCGCCAAGAAGTGCGGTTGACGGAATCCGGCGGGCAATAGAGGCGATGTGATGCACAAGACAACGGAGACGCAAACAGATTCATGAAAAAAGCCGTTATTTATGTGGAAAAATTTTTGCCTGCCAGCCAGGCATTTGTTCTCAACCAGGCGGTAGCGTTTCGTTCTTTCGAAGCTGAAATCCTTGCTGGCTCGCGAATTTCCTCGGCCCATACAAAAAAATCCACTGTTCCGGTTCATGACATCCGTCGGTCGCCCGTTGCACGGGCCGGTGAACTGCTTCTGAAAATCCCGCAGATCGGCCTTCCCTTCCTCTTTCCCGCGATCGGCAAAGCCGATCTCGTTCACGCCCATTTTGGCAAGAACGGGTACGTCATCGGCCCATTGGCACGCGCCGCCGGCAAGCCGCTGGTCACGACGTTCCACGGCTTCGACGCCACCTATCGCGGTGACCCGAAAAAGCCGGGCGGCTTCAATCAGGTGCGTTTCTTCGCCAAGGGCCGGAGCGAGATGGCCGGCTGGAACAGCTGGAACATCGCCGTTTCCGATTTCATCCGCGACCGGCTCCTGGCGCTCGGCTTTCGTGCTGAACGCGTCTATCGCCATCATATCGGCATCGATCTCGATCTCTTCAAAATGGAGCCTCGTCCGCGAAAAAAAGGGCTCGTGGTTTCAATTGCCCGCTTCGTCGACTACAAGGGCCATCGCTTCATGATCGATGCGCTTTCACGGGTGGCCGCCGCCGGCACCCCGGTCGAATTCGTCATGGTCGGCCAGGGTCCGTTGAAGGAGGAAATCGAAGCACTGGCGCGTCGTTCCTTGCCAAGCGTCACGATCCATGAAAATCTGTCGCAGACTGAGATAAGAGATCTGCTCGCCAGTGCGGAGCTTTATCTTCATGGAAGCGTGACCCTCGACAATGGTCACGCCGAAGCTTTCGGCCTCGCCAATCTAGAGGCGGAAGCCGTCGGTACTCCGGTCGTCGCATTTCGCTCGGGAGGCGTAGGCGAAGCGATCGAAGAGGGGAAAACTGGTTATCTCGTGGAGGAGCGGGATGTCGCAGGAATGGCGGAGGCGGTCGGAAGGCTGCTCAACGACCAGGCTCTGTGGACAGCCTTTAGCGCGCGGGCACCGCTTCTGGTGGCCGAGCGTTTCGACTTACGTCGCCAAACGGGGATGCTCGAGGACTATTACAGTTCCGTGCTAGACGAATTTTCCAGCCGGGGTCGGACTTGATGGTGCAGACAGGAAAAAAGCCGAAGTGGGGACTGAATGTATTTCGGCCGCTGCGGAACAGCATTGTGACGGCCAAATGGCTCTACTATACGAAGTTCTGGGGAATGGACATCGATCCGACGGCAAGCTTTTCCTTGAGCGTTCGTTTCGACAAGACCAACCCGAAGGGATTGCATATCGGCGCGGAAACTTACGTCGCCTTTGAGGCTGCGATTCTCACCCACGATCTCACACGCGGGCTCTACCTCCACACGAGGATCGGCAAGCGCTGCTTCATCGGCGCCCGCAGCATCATTCTGCCCGGCGTCGAGATCGGCGACGAATGTGTCATCGGCTCGGGCTCGGTGGTGACCAAGAACGTGCCGCCGCGCTCGCTCGTGGCGGGCAACCCGGCAAAGATTATCCGCAGCGACATCAAGATCATTTCGCGTTACGGACGCATGGCACGCGAAGACGAGACGGTCTCGCAGATCGTGACGCATTTGCCGACTGGAGAAGCACGATGAAGATGTTTGCCTACCGGGGGAAGCACGAGAATTTTGGCGACGAACTGAATCATTGGCTTTGGGAGCGCTTGCTGCCAGGCTTCTTCGACGACGACGAAGGCCAGCTTTTTCTCGGCATCGGTTCGATCCTCTACGATAATTTCGACCCGAACATACAGAAGATTGTCTTCGGCTCGGGTTATGGCGGCTACACCAACCCGCCAAAAGTCGACGGCAACTGGACCTTCTATTTCGTGCGCGGAAAGAAGACCGCGGAAATCCTCGGCATCGATCCGAGCTACGCCATCGGCGATTCGGGCATCCTCACGCGCAGCTGCTGGGATGCCAAAAGCATCGAGAAGCGTTATCCGGTCTCCTTCATGCCGCACTATGAAAGCGCCATGTACGGCAGCTGGGATAAAGTCTGCGATCTCGCCGGCATTCACTATATCGATCCTCGCTGGTCGGTGGAAAAGGTTCTGACCGAAATCAGCGCATCGCATAAGGTGGTCTCCGAGGCGATGCATGGCTGCATTATCTCAGACGCGCTGCGCGTTCCCTGGCGGGCGATCCGGCCGATCGCGCCGGGCAATCGCGCCAAGTGGTATGATTGGGCGAGTGCGCTCGATCTGGAGATCGACTTCGATCCAATCGGTCCATCGAACCTCGTTGAAGCAGGAGCGTCGCTGGTGCGAAAAAACACTTACCTGTTGAAGAACATAACGTTCCGCCACCGCCGCATCCGGCAGATGACCGGCAACTATGTCTTCGGTTCTACGGTCAAGACCCTTCAGCGGGTAGCCGAGAAGCCGGGACAGCTCAGCTCCGATGAGTCTATCGTAAGAGCGCACGAGAGAATGCTGGTCGAGCTGAGCCGGCTGAAGCAAGATTTTTCCGCGAAAGCGGCAGGCGCCCTTTAATGTCGCAGACCCCGTGACGAGGCAACAAGGCATGATGCTTTCCAACTCCATCAACACCCCTTGCACCTGCAAGAGGGAGAAGCACTCGGGATGGGCGCGCAGCCCGCTTGGATGGTCGACGTCGTCGACCTCAGGAGCCGTTCGCCCATGAGAAGCGTTACCGACCGGTTGATTCAGGGCAGCATGTGGCTGAGTCTGTCCCGTGCCATCGTCAACGGGCTTTCGGCACTCAGCACCTTTGTCCTCGCCTGGTATCTCGTGCCGGCCGATTTTGGTCTCGTCGCCATTGCAACAACGATCCAGATCATCTTGAGTTCGGTGACCGAACTCTCGCTCAACCAGGCACTTATCCGCCACGAGTCTCCCAGCGAAACTCACTTCAGCGCGGTGTGGACGTTGAGCGTGACGAGAAGCGCGGTATTGGCGCTGCTGTTTGCCGCCGCGTCCTATCCGATCGCCGAGTTTTATAACGAGCCGCGGCTGACGAGCGTGATGCTTGCCTTGAGTTTCAGCCTGCTTCTGAGTGGGCTGGCCAATCCACGCCGCGTCATGCTCCAGCGTGACCTGATCTTCTGGCAGGAATTCGTACTCAACGTCTCGCAAAAGCTGGTCGGCTTCGTCGTAACGGTGGCAATTGCTGCCATCTACCAGAGTTATTGGGCTCTCGTTATCGGCACCCTC
The DNA here is from genome assembly GCF_037002925.1 of Rhizobium aouanii. Taxonomy (NCBI): domain Bacteria; kingdom Pseudomonadati; phylum Pseudomonadota; class Alphaproteobacteria; order Hyphomicrobiales; family Rhizobiaceae; genus Rhizobium; species Rhizobium aouanii. The sequence continues at coordinate 287,907 of NZ_JBAMYD010000001.1, read as the reverse complement.
GCCTATCAGGTGACCAATATCATCGTTTCCTATACCGTGCTGCCGTTCTGGCCGCGCATAACCTTCCGCCATGCACGGGAACTGTTTTCGTTCTCGCTCTGGCTGACCGCCGGACAGATCGTCAACACGCTGAACTGGCGGATCGAATATCTGCTGATCGGCAAGATGCTGGGCGCCACGCAGCTTGGCCATTATACTGTCGGCAACACCCTTTCGACGCTGCCGACCCGCGAGGCCACAGCGCCGTTGAACCAGACGATTTATCCGGGCTTTTCCAAAGTCCGCAACGACCCGGTCCGGCTGATCGCGGCCTATCAGCGCGCACAGGCGCTTCTGGCGGCGGTGGCGCTTCCGGCGGGAATCGGCATGGCTGTTGTGGCTGATCCGATGATGCGGCTTGCCCTGGGAGAGAAGTGGGTTCCTGCGATCTTCATCGTGCAGGCGCTCGCATCGGTCTTTGCCCTGCAGACGCTGGGTTCGCTCGTCCAGCCGCTGGGCATGGCAAAGGGTCATACCAAGATGCTGTTTATCCGCGACTCGCAGATGCTGGTTGTTCGCGTTCCCATCATCATCGCTGGTCTCATGATGGCCGGGCTTCCGGGCGTCGTTTATGCACGCGTGTTGACGGGCCTGATTTCCACCGTGGTCAACATGCTTCTCGTCAAGCGCTTGATCAACCTGCCATTCTTCCAGCAGCTCGCGGCCAACTTTCGCGCGCTTGCCAGCGTCGCCTTGATGGCCGCCGGCGTCTGGGGATTGTCGAATATTCTCAGCATGCCCACCGACAAGCTGCACTTGGCCCTTCATCTCGCCGTTCTGGTTATCACCGGCGGCATCATCTATGTCGGATCGAGCTTTGTTCTTTGGCTCGCGATGAACAAGCCAAACGGCCCGGAAACCGAAGTTCACCGCATTATTGTCAAGTTCCTGTCAAAAGCCAAACGTATTGCCGTAGCCAAGTCGGCCTGAAGTTAAACGAACATCAACAAGAGAGGCAGAATGACCAGCCAATCCAGATCGGAGCTGATCGCAAAACTCAATGGCATGATCCATGATTGCCTGAAGGACTATGTCTCGCGCGACGAACCGCTTGCGATTCTCGACTTTCCCGACATCCGCAATTGCGGCGACTCGGCAATTTGGTTGGGGGAGATGGCCTATCTCAAGGACCGCTTCGGCAAGCGCCCGGACTATGTTTCCAGGCTGTACGACTTCTCCGCCGACGAACTAAAACGGCGGGTACCGACCGGCCCGATCTTCATTCACGGCGGCGGCAATTTCGGCGATATCTGGGTTGCCCACCAGGATTTCCGTGAAGCCATCATGGAGCGTTTCCCGGATCGGCAGATCATCCAGTTCCCGCAGTCGATCCACTACAGTTCGCCGGAGCGCATCGAGCAATCCAAACGGGCAATCGGGCGCCACAAGAATTTCGTACTGCTCGTGCGCGACGAAGAATCGAAGGAGTTTTCCGAGAAACACTTCGACTGCACCGTACGACTATGCCCCGATATGGCTTTTGCCATCGGCCCGCTTCCGGAAAGGGCGACACAGATTCCTGTCCTCGCCATGTTGCGCGAGGATGCGGAACGGGTTGGCGGTAGCGATCGCAAGATTCCTTCCGATATTCCTGTGGAAGACTGGATTACCGAGTCGAAACGCAAGGTGGATATCGCCAAGAAGCTGGGGGTAGCTTCGGCTTATCTCGCATTGAAGCCAAGCGAAGTTGCCTTGCGCAGGCTGGACGCTGCGGCACACAACCGCTTCGAGCGCGGCATCAGCCAGATTTCGCGTGCTCGCGCAATCGTGACCGATCGCCTGCACGTCCATATCTGCTCGCTGCTGCTCGGCCGCCCGCATGCCGTACTGGACAACAGCTATGGAAAGATCCGCCGCTTCATGAATGCATTCTCCGGCGGAACCGACCTTTCATACAAGGCTACCTCGCTCGAGGACGGAATCGAGTGGGCGCGTGGTCAGGCGGCCAAGGGGCGTGTCGATCAAAAAGAAGCTGTGAGCTTGCGGGCTTAAGGGGGTCATTCGATGCCACTTGTCACCTTCATTATCCCGGTCCGACATCAGGACAATGCCCGCGACTGGAGCAGGCTGAAGGCAAATCTGACCCAGACCGTGGCCTCCATTTCCAACCAGACCAATGGAGACTGGCGCGGAATCATCGTCGCAAACGAAGGAGCCGACCTGCCCGACTTGCCGGAGAAATTCTCCGCGGTGCGCGTCACCTTTCCGCCGAACGACCTGCATGAACTCGGGAAGGGCAGCAAGGAAGACTTCCTTGATGCCTTCCGGGCAGACAAAGGTCGTCGCGTACTCAGTGGCATGTTGAACGCCACCGACAGTCGTTTCTTCATGATTGTCGATGACGATGACTTCGTCAGCTCCAGGCTCGTTCAGCACGTATCCGATCATCGGGACGCCAACGGATGGACGATCGACCACGGTTACATCTGGGACGATGGCGGCAATTTCCTGTTTGGCCACGACGACTTCAGCCATCTCTGCGGTACCTCGTTGATCATTCGTGCCGATCTCTATGAACTGCCGACCCGCTTTGAGGATGCTTCGCTCGACTGGATCAAGTCGATGCTCGGCAGCCATGTCCGCATAGCGGATATTCTTGCGCAACGGGGAGCGCCGCTCACGAAGCTTCCCTTTCGCGGGGCGGTCTATCGGGTCGCCCACGGCGGATCGCATAGTCAGGCACCGAGCCTGCTGCGACAGTATTTCCTGAACCGCGGTGTACTCACCAAACCGCGACGGTGGTTGCGCAATCTTCGTAGGCTGAGGATACTCGGCGAGGGTCACAGGCGCGAGTTTTTCGGTAAGACGAGGTCGAAACCCGCGTAAACGTCGATCCCATTCAACATCGCACAGGCGGTCAAAATATGAAGCTCTTCTTTTTCGACTTCACCAAGAGGGTTGTTAACTGATGTCGGATCTATTGGTCAGCGTGCTCTTTTCATCCTACAATGGCGCCAGCCGCCGGCTGCGCCATACTTTGGATTCCTTGGTGCGCCAAGAGCTTCCCCATGATCGGTGGGAACTGATAGCCGTCGACAACAATAGCAATGACGGCACGTTTGATCTTTTGGAAACCTATAGCGACAAGCTTCCCATCACCATCCTGCAGCAGCGCAAGCCGGGAAAGTCCGGCGCGCTGAATATCGCCCTGGATCGGGTGAAGGGGGATCTCGTCGTCTTTACGGACGACGATGTTCGTGCCGAACCGAACTGGCTGAAAGCGATCGTCGACTGCGCCGCAGCCCATCCGAGTTATGGCGTCTTCGGCGGCAGAATCGTCCCTGACTGGGAGAAAGAACCAAAAGACAGGTTTATCGAATGGATTCCGATGGGATCCACCTTTGCGATAGTCGATGACACCCAAAGCGGACCGTGTGACCCGACGAAAGTCTGGGGTCCGAATACGATCGTCCGGCGAGAGCTGCTTGGAACAAGCGTGCGCTACCGCGAAGATATCGGTCCTCTTCCCGGAAAGATTTTTGCCATGGGTGAAGATGCGGAAATCATCATTCGCCTGGCCGCCAATGGCGCCAAGTCCTATCGATGCGCCGAGGCCGTGGTCCATCATTGGATTCCGGCATCGAGCGTGACGGAGGATTGGGTACAGAAAAGAGGCGAGCGGCTTGGCTACGGCATGCCGGCGCTCTTTCCCGACGAGGTGCCTGGAGGGGTGAGGTTAAGCGGAGTTCCGCTTCCGACCTGGATCGAAAGCGCACAATGGGCCTTCCGGGCAGCAATGCTTTATCTCCTGCCGCGATCGAAGAAACGTTTCTGGGCGATCTGGAAATATTATTACATGCGTGGCTATCGCGCCGGAATTCGCCGATACGTTTCTCAGACGATGACACAGTAATTCATTGCCGAGGCAGTAATTTAAAATCTACGGTGCCCATCAGCAATTTATGGCAGTATGCGGCCACGCAGCGACAGCGTTCTATGACAGGCCATCGGTAAGGCGTGACCCAATCCGCACTGGAGAGCGATCCGACCAAATGAGTCCGGAGCATCAAATGAGCAAAGTCAAGGTCACAATACTGTTCTCAACTTATAACGGCGAGAAAACCCTGCCAACGATGCTTGACGCACTATGCGCTTCGACCCTACCGAAGGAAGAATGGAAAATCGTCGCAGTCGACAACAACAGCAGCGACAACACAGCATCAGTCTTGAATTCCTTTAAGGCGCGGCTTCCGCTGGAAGTTTATTTTGAGCCAAAACAAGGTAAGCAGTACGCATTGACTTTGGGCTTCCGCCATCTGGAGGGCGAACTCGTCATTTTAACCGATGACGACGTCATTCCCGCGCCGGATTGGATCGAGCAGTTTCTCACCTTGGCAGATGAGCAGCCACAGTTTGCCATATTCGGCGGCTTAATCACGCCCGAATGGGAGGAAAGGCCTGCACCGTGGTTAGTCAAGTATGGGCATCTGGGGATTCTTTACGCGCTAAATGGCGGTCTACCCGAGGGGCCGATTTCAGCGGCATTGATATCGGGGCCGAATTCGGCCTTCCGTCGTTCCATTTTAGGATCCGGTTATATCGTTCACGACGGCCTCGGCCCGGATGCCACTGTCGCTCAGTTCCCCATGGGGGAGGATACTGCTTTCGCTCTCAGGTTGGAGAAGAATGGAGCCAAGGCTTTTCACTCGCGGCATCCTAGGGTTCGGCACATTGTCAGGAAGGGCTATGTGAACGAAGGCTGGGTTTTGCGACGCGGCGAGCGTTATGGCATGGGCTTGGTTATCGTTCGGCCGGACCTCTTCGACAGCAAAACGAAAATTGCCGGTCTGCCCATCCTTAGCGCCTTGAGATGGCTTCTGATGGTGCCCGCCAGCGTCGTCGTCAAGAGATTTCCGCTAAGCGGCGTTCGCTTCAAATTGCTCTGGGCGCAGTCAGTGAGACAGGGGATCCTGCGCCAATTTCTCAAGCAGCGATCTACGATAAATAAAACGATCTACTCTCAGGTCGGTGCCAAATGACGAAAGTATTAAACCGTGGCATCGACCGGAAGCGCTCCAGCTACGGAAGCAGCGGGCAGGATTTTCGCACGTCAGGAGGCGAGTGGGTTTGATGACGGATCCGAGAATTAGTGTCATCTTTTCGTCCTTCAACGGCGCCAGTAGACGGCTTCAACAGATGCTGGATTCGATGTTGGGGCAAAACCTTCCAGTCGAACAATGGGAACTGATTGCCGTCAACAACAACAGTCAAGACGAAACACAGCAGCTTCTCGATCAATATGCGAAGAAGCTTCCAATGTTTGTTGTTAGTCATACCCGCCCAGGCAAATCAGGAGCTATGAACGCAGCTCTGGCGATAGCTCGAGGAGCGCTGATCGTTTTTACGGACGACGACGTCGAGGCAGATGCGAACTGGTTGAGTTCAATCGCTGCATGCGCGGAGGCGAACCCGGATTTCGGCGTTATAGGCGGCCGAATTCTTCCAAATTGGGAGCATTATCCCCATGGGGATCCGCTGTTGGACTGGATTCCCATGGGATCAACCTTCGCCATAGCCGACCAGGAATCCAATGGCCCATGCGACCCGACAAAAATTTGGGGTCCGAACACGACTGTGCGTCGCGAATTGCTTGGCAGCAATATTCGATTCCGCGAAGATATCGGGCCGCTTCCAGGAGGTCTTTTCGCAATGGGAGAGGATACGGAAATTGTCAGCCGCCTATCGCGAAGCGGCGTGAAATCCTATCGGTGCGCCGAGGCCATTGTTCATCATTGGATTCCAGCCTCTAGCGTGACAGAGGCTTGGGTACAGAAGCGTGGGGAACGTCTTGGCTATGGAATGCCAGCGCTCTTCGCCGAGGACATTCCAAAAGGTATAAGGATCGGGGGAATCCCCTTAAGAACCTGGATCGAGAGCGCCAACTGGGCGGTTCGGGCAGCCCTCCTTTATCCGTTGCCGCGATCAAAGAAGCGGTTCTGGGCCATCTGGAAGTACTATTACATGCGTGGCTACCGCGCCGGACTTCGCCGGTACGCACCGGCGGTAAATCATTCTGGTCGACTAGCGCAGGAGGTCGTGCATTGAAAATATCGGTGCTTATCAACAATTTCAATTACGGCCAGTATTTGCGCCCATGCATCGACAGTGTTCTGTCGCAGGTCTATCCCGACTTCGAAGTGATCGTGGTCGACGATGGCTCCACCGATGATTCCCAAGAGATTCTTGCTTCCTATGGCGAGCGGATCCTGACCGTATTGAAGGAAAATGGTGGGCAGGCATCGAGCTTCAATGCGGGTTTTGCGGCCGCAAGCGGCGATATCCTCTTTCTCCTCGATGCCGATGATGCGTTTTTGCCGGGCAAACTCGCGCGCATCGCCGAGATCTACGATCGCAACGAGATCGACTGGTGCTTCGACCGCGTGACGACCAATGAAGACGATCAGCCTCCCGCGGAGCTGCAGGTGACGCTGTTCGACAAGCGGGATACGCTTCGCAGGGGCGGCTTTCCCTCGCTTCCGGTTCCGACATCGGGCTTGAGCTTCCGCCGCAATCTGCTGTCCCAGATACTGCCAATGTCCGTCGCGACAGACGTCGTCCTCAGCGACAATTATATCAAGTTTGCTGCTGCCTTTCTCGGCCGCGGCGCCATCGTCGAAACACCGCTGACCTTTCAACGCATTCATGCCTCGAACCGCTATACGGGCACGAGCAGGGCAAAAACACTGCGCCCGCGGATCATGATCGCGACAGGATTGGAACTGGCACGCCGCTATGACGGCCTCCAGGCACTCGGCAAGAGCCTCGTGGCCGGCGGAATTGCCGAAACGACATCGCTCCTGAAACTGAGGAGCGAAGCTCGCAATACCGTAGCCGGCGGCCCGTTCGGCGATGCCGCCGCGACCGAAGTGGCCTTGATGGCGGCGCGCAAGCGTTTGGGAAATATGCTGCGGAGAGGACAGTCATGAATCAGCAAGAGACTTTTCCGCATTCATCTGTCGGCGCCGATCAGGCAGGTGCTTCGCCGTTGAACATTGCGGTCGGTGTGCTGACTTATCGGCGTCTGGACGGGATCGCCAAGCTGCTTGACGTCATGACCCGCCAAATCCGGCATCCGGACCGTCCCTATCATCTCACCATGGTGATAGTGGACAATGATGCGGCCGGCAGCGCAAAGGCCACGGTGGAGGGCTTTGGCCAGACAGGCGCCTACGACCTGATCTACGTCATCGAACAAAACCAGGGCATACCCTTTGCACGCAATCGCGCACTGGACTCGGCACCTCCAGGCACTGACCTCTTCTGTTTTCTCGATGATGACGAATGGCCCGTCGACGGCTGGCTGGACGCGATGCTGGAGACCCGGGAGAAAAACCGCGCCGATTGCGTCTATGGCCCCGTCCAACCGGTCTATCCGGAAAACCCACCGGAATATTTCATCAAGGCAAGAGTGTTCGAGCGTAAGAAGAACACCGACGGTCAACGTATTTCCTATGCAGCCTCGAACAACGTCATGTTCGACTATCCCCTGATCCGCTCCTGGAGCCTGCGTTTTGAAGAGAAGATGCGCTTCACCGGGGGCACGGACTACCTCTTCTTCAACCAGGCCATTCGCCGTGGCATGCAGGTTTTCTGGGCTGACAAGGCACTCGTCTACGATATCGTACCTGCGAACCGAATGACCTGGAAATGGGTGTTGCAAAGACAATACCGGCTCGGCAATACCTTCGCAGTCAGCGAGGTACTGCACGGCAACCTGAAGCGCCGGATCTACCGAGCGGCCTATGGCGCCACGAGAGTCATGCTTGGGCTGGCCATGCTGCCGGCGATCCTGATTTCACCCTATTGGGGCATGCGTGCCCTCACCCATGTTCTGCGCGGCGCGGGCATGGTTAACGGGATTCTCGGGCATGCATATCAGGAGTACAAACCCAATGCCGCTCACTGATCATTTGCGCGGGCGCGCTCGGATGAGACTTGGCCGTTATGCTGTTTCAGACGAAAACATCATGCGTAATTGCCGGTTTATCAACTTCATGGCTTCAACCGACCGGGCCAGAAATGGTACACTTCTACTGAACTATCGTGACACGATCGCTGTTCGAACAGAACGGTTTTCGCCCTTATCCATCGGTCAAATATAGGAGATGCCTGTCTATGACTGAGAAAAAATTGAAGGTTCTCGCTGCCTCGTCAGGAGGCGGCCACTGGGAACAGCTGATGGCCATGCGCGGCGCATTCGAGGGCTGCGATATCGTCTTTGCAACGACCATCCCGGGACTGCTTGCAAAATACGACATTCGGGGCGGACTAGTCCTTCCCGATTGCAGCCGCGACTCGATTACCATGTCGATCCGGTGCTTTTTCACCGCCTTCTCCATCGTCATCAAGCACAGGCCCGACGTCATCATCTCGACCGGTGCCGCACCAGGGCTTTTTTGCCTGCTGGCCGGCAAATTGACGGGCAAGCGGACGATCTGGATCGATAGCGTCGCCAATGTCGAGAAGCTGTCTCTATCGGGTAAACTGGCCGGCCATATTGCGACGCTCTGGCTCACGCAATGGCAACATCTGTCGAGGCCGGATGGCCCCCATTACGCAGGAGCTGTCCTTTGATCCTTGTCACCGTTGGAACGCAGCTGCCGTTTGATCGCCTCGTCAAGGCTGTCGACACCTTCGCAAACGAACTGTCGAAACCGGTTCTGGCGCAGATCGGCAAGGGCACCTACACGCCACAGAATATGAAATGGATCAAGAATATCGAGCCCAAGGACTTTGACAAAGTCTTTCGCGATGCAAGTGTCATCGTCTCTCATGCGGGAATTGGCACCGTGCTTACGGCCAAGCGTTTTGGGAAGCCGATCATTCTCGTTCCCCGACAGGCGGCTCTCGGCGAGCACCGAAACGACCATCAGCTCGCCACGGTGAGCCAGCTCGTGGGCCGGCCGGGCATCTATGTCGCACACACCGATGACGATCTCCGGAACTATCTGCTTGAAGAGCTGGATAGCCCATCTCACGAAGATTCGTCGGAAGCCGGTCGGGCTTCACTGGTCACCTACCTGAAAAACTATATTACGGCAGTCTGACCCCGAGAGCCGTCATAGCCTCTGACGCTTACGAGCGAATTTTCATTCTCCGCAATTGTTGCCGGCGATACGTTTGACGAGTTCAGGCGCAATGATTTTGGAGGCTGTGTCGGGCAGAGGATGCACGCCATCAGGAATTGCCGTGGCCAGGTCATCCGGCGTCAGACGCTCCCAGTTGGGCCGGTGGTCGACAAACTCCAGACCACGTTTTTGCGCCTCCGCCTGATGTGCGGAGACATAACTGTCGACAAAGGGACGGATCAGCCCACGCAATCCTGAAAACGGATTCATGGCCATGACGATGATCCGCGCTTGCGGCAGGCGCTTCTGAAGCTGGTCGAGGATGTCGCCGATATTCTTTCGGCTTTGCGCAAGCGACACGAACCGATGCAATGTCGCATCATTGGCGTAGAGCTCAATCAGGATGATATCCGGCTGCTCGGCAACGACGCGATCGATCTGGGTCAGAGCCCACAGTGACGTTTCCCCGCTTTTTGCAACGCTCTCGACCTTCACCGGCTTCTGCAGGCAGGCTGCAAGCTCTGTCTCAAGGGCAGGCTGCCATCCCCCCCGCGCCGTCAAGGATGTGCCGAAGGCCACTATTTTCAGCGGCAGAGGACTATCGGCATAGCCGTTCCTGACCGCCGAAAGCATCAACAGACACGCCAGAAACACAACCAGTCCATAGGCCGGTCGCCTCTCAATCAGCACCGCTCGCCAAAACTGCAAACATATCATGAGGAGACCTTGCAGCAGGCTTGAGACAATTTCGTGAAATGGCCGCGCATGCCTGTTCGAGCAATGCGAAACCATCCAATCCCCATCCTGGTAGATGACAACGGCGGCTTTGAAACGTCGGAGCTCTTAACGGCGTGAAACAGCCGCCAATCACTCCTGGCGAAATACGTGCTGCATCTGATCGGTCAGCGGCTTCGTCAGATAGGATATCACGGTCCGGTCGCCGATCTTGATGAAGACCTCCGCCGGCATGCCGGGATAGAGCTTTATCGTCTTCAATTTGGCAATGCTTTCAGCTTTCGGCTTGACGCGCAGGGGATAGTAGCTGATGCCCGTGCGCTCATCCTTGACGATATCGGGCGCGATCGAGGTAATCTCACCGGCCACATCAGGCGTCGTGCGTTGATCGAAAGCGCTGAAACGCACATCGACCGACTGGCCGACGTGAACCTGATCAATATCGCGGGTGGCGACTTTCGCCTGGACCGTAAGCTCGTTATTTTCGGGAACGACGAGCATCAACGTCTGACCGGGATCGATAACACCATTGACGGTGTGAACCGAAAGTTCGTGAACTCGCCCGGTCAACGGTGCGGTAATGTCGAGACGGTGCAGCTGATCGACTGCGGTTCCGCGGCGTTCTTCATATTCGGCGATCTGCGCCTCGACGTCGGTCAGGTCTTTTGCAATCTCTGAACGACGATCCTCATCCAGCTGGATCGACTGGCGATCGATCTCGATTGCCTTACCTTCGGCCTCCGCCTTAGCTGCGATTTCCTGGCCGCTGTTGCCCTGGAGATCGGCGCGAGCGCGCTTGAGCGTATTCAGACGCTGAAGCGTGACGAGCCCCTTCTTGTAGAGCGTATCAATGCCCTCGAGCTCCTGTTCGATCAAAGCCAAGGCATCGTTGGTGGCATTGATCTGAACGACCAATCCCTTTACCTGCTCGCCCAGTTGGTCCTTGCGCGATGCCAACTGGCTCTTCATTCCGATAAGCGCCGTCCTGCGACTGTCGAACAACTTCTGCTCGCCATCGAGAAGCTTCTCTGCGGAGGTGCTGGATGTCAAATCCCTGATGTTTTCCTCGACCTCGAACGAATCTGCCCCGATTCGTTCCGCCTTCAGACGGGCGCGGCGCGCATAAAGCTGAGCGAGCGTGCTTTCGACAATCGAGAGATTCGCTCTCGTCGTCGTCCCATCGAGCCGTATCAGCACCTGCCCTGCCGTCACATGGTCGTTTTCGGAAACCAGCAATTCCGACACGATACCACCTGTCAGGTGCTGGACCTTCTTGACATCGCCGTCGACGACGATCACGCCCTCGCCGATGACTGCGCTCGAAAGCTCTGTCGTCGCCGCCCAACCGCCAATGCCGCAAACGAGGGCTATCGACAGCACACCGACAACGGCAACATGCCGATTGAGGGAGCGTTTCGATTCACTGATAACTTTGCTCACAATCTTCCCTCTGGCCTATTCGGCCGCATTCATGCCATCGACGACGACTTTAAGCTGAGCCACGCGCTCGGCAATCGGCGTGCGCGCCGCTTCCGGCCGGCTGACTCTCGCCAGAACTTCTTCTTTGGGACCGAACGCGATCATGCGGCCATCCTGCATCATCAGCACGAAGTCGCAGACCGCCAGAACGCCGGATCGATGTGCGATGACGACCACAATGCCGCCCCGCGCCCGCACGCTCATGATCGCGGCACTCAGCGCCCGCTCGCCTTCTTCATCGAGATTGGAGTTTGGTTCATCGAGCACGACGAGGAATGGGTCGCCGTAAAGCGCTCTTGCAAGCGCTATACGCTGTCTCTGGCCAGCCGAAAGCGCAGCACCGCCTTCGCCGATTTCGGTTTCGTAACCGTTCGGCAGACGAAGAATGAGATCGTGAACACGCGCCGCCCTCGCCGCAGCAACCACCGCCTCAGGCGACATCTCCTTCGCGAAACGGCAGATATTCTGGGCAACAGTCCCCGAGAAAAGCTCCACATCCTGTGGGAGATAACCGATATGCCGGCCAAGTGCGTCTCCGTCCCACTGGTCGAGTGCTGCGCCATCGAGGCGAATGGATCCTCTGACGGTCGGCCAGATACCCATCATCGCCCGCGCCAACGACGACTTACCCGAGGCGCTGTACCCAATGACCCCAAGCGCGCTCCCTGCCCGTAAGCCGAAGCTGACATCCGAAATGACCAGGCGCTGACCCGCCGGTGGCCCGCTCGCCAGTCCTTCGACAGTGACTTGCTTGGTAGGAGCCGCGAGTGCAAGGGGAGCCGGAATCTCGGGAATGGTTTTTAACAGGCTCGAAAGCCGCGCCCAGCTCTGCTGAGCAGAAACGAAACCACGCCAATTCCCGATCGCCGCTTCGACAGGCGCCAGGGCGCGAGAGGTCAATATCGAGCCGGCGATGATAATGCCCGAAGAGGCCTGCCCCTGAATGACCAGGATCGCGCCGGTCGCGAGCGTTCCCGATTGCAAAGCAATACGGAAAATCTTCGACAAGGTCGCATATCCATTGCCGATATCCGATGCCTGCCGGGTGATCGTCCGGTATTCACTGTTCTTGCGGTCCCAGATTTCGGCCATCGTGCCTGCCATGCCCATGGCGTGGATGACCTCGGAGTTGCGGATCGAGGTCTGCGCGAAGGCATTTCGCATATTGGCGGAGTCAGACTGCTTTTTTGAGAGCGTACGTGTTCCCTGATTGGTCATGAATGTCAGGATGGCAAGAACCAGCGATCCACCAATCGCGATATAGCCGATCGCCGGATGAAAGAGGAAGCAGATCACGATATAGAACGGCAACCATGGCAGATCGAACATCGCTGTCGGGCCCTGGCCGGACAGGAAGGTTCTGATCTGGTCGAAGTCGCGCAATGGCTGAAGCCCGTCGCCGCCGATTTTGACCTTCAACGGAGCCTTGATCAGCGCCCGGAACACGCGCCCGTTCACCATCTCGTCAAGCGCTCCGGCAACACGCACCAGCATCCTGCTTCGCAGAACCTCGAACGCTCCTTGAAACGTGTAAAGCATCAACGCAAGTATTGCCAGGACAACCAGCGAAGGTATGCTTTTGCTGGGAATGACCCGATCATACACCTCAAGCATAAAAAATGAACTTGTAAGGTATAGGATGTTGATAAGCGCGCTTGCTATTCCAATGAAAACAAGCCCGCCCTTGCATTTCTTTAATGCTTTGGATGGCTCGCTGACATCAGCTGCTGAACTCTGAAACACGAAGTAATCCCTCTCTTACCGCATCGCACGAAAGCAAATATGCTGGCGCACACTCCAGCTCCGGGTCCATCACGCCCGATCAATGACACGACTGCCTTGGACCCCCGACACCGGCCCAGGACCCGCTTGCAAGCCCACGACCTATTACATGAATCCAACCAAAAAGTGACCAAAAATTCCAATTTATAACGAGCGGCTTCAGGGATTCTAACTTAACGCTACGCTAAATATACCAACCTAAGCAAGTGAAAATCGAAAATTGGCCAACAACGGCGCAGAGGGATGAACGTATCGCGCGCATAATATCGACGTTTACTGGGGCGCTAACTATAAATTCAATCTATAGTTCATTTTTCCTATGAACGGCGGAACTATTTTTTATCCGCGCCTTCGACCGCCGCCGGCGCTCTCTAATTTGGCGTGACTCAAACCAGCAGGTGCGACGCTTGGCTGCTATGGAACGCGTCCACATTGATATACACGCCGAGCGAGTCGGTATCGATGTGAGAAGCGCCGTCAGAAATCTTGTATTGGAAGGTTTCACTGACCTTTCCGCTGAGACCGGCGATTTTCTCCGCATCGACCGTATAGGTGTAATCACCATCGCTCTCCACGTGGATGACGCCGTATTTCCCGGTCAGCGTCAGGCCATGCTTGTCCACGGCACTGTCACCGAAGCGACGAAGCAGCACGGTTCCATTGATTGCGCTATCGTTTTCGAGGAGGTTGCCATGATAGGTGCTGCCCGTATCCGTGGAGATTTTCAGGCTGTCATGGGCTGCGACAATCCTGGGAACGGCGACGGTGGGTGCGGTCGGAACCTGCACTTCGTCCGCGGGCGGAGGAGTGCTTGTCTGCGTCGGTGTTGACGGTTCGACAGGCGGCTCCACAACCGGCGTGGTAGGCGTCTCACTGTTGGACGGGGTGTTGCCACTCGTGGCGTCGAGTTCGGCCTGCGCTTGCTCCAAGGTCTTATTGTCGTTGATCAAGAAGGTGCTCTGGAGGGCAATTGCGACGGGCATCATCAACGTCGACACCGCGCTGTCGATGATATTTTCATGGAAAGAGCCTGATGCAGGCCTGTCGACCTTCAGCGCCGAGGACGACAGGTCGTCAAAGACATTGCCATAAATATCGATATCGGTGCGTGCATAACTTGGGTAGCCTGCGGCGCTGATCGACACGCCCCAGACGCCGTCATGAATATAGTTTCCACTGATATCATAATTTGTCGCATTGCCCTGATCGCCAAGGCCGATACCGTAGGACCAACTATAGCCGCCATATCCCGAGATGTCGTTGTCGTGGATGGCGATATTCGTGCCCGCGTTGGCACCTATCCCGAAACCGCCGCCGATCACAGTGTTGTCCTCGACTGCTGCATTTACAGCCCGAACAAGCACCAGGACGCCCTTCGCGCTATTGGTCTCTGTCTGCTCTAGGTGGTTACCCTTGATCAGGATATTGCTGCTGTCGTTCAACTGAACGGCGTCTGCCGCAGCGCCCTGGCTGTTGATGACCAGATTATTAACGATGGTAACGCCCATCACTTTATCCATCCAGATGCCGTCTCCATTTACCCCGGAAATCTTGCTGTTCTCGATGGTAATGTTCTGGCTGCTCTGGAAATTGACGGAACCGGGCTTGCCGGCAAGTCCGGTATTTTCGACCTCGACGTTGCGGACGGTCCAGTTGGAGACATTTCCCGCATATATCGCCGCACCGCCGGTATCAGCAATCTTGATGTTCTCCACGATGATGTTTGAAGCCTTCGAGCCGTGGATGCCGTCATTGCTACTGTGAATAACCGGCGCATCGCCAACGCCGTAACTGCCAATTGTAATCGGAGAGCTGACAGTGCCGGAGTATTTCAGGTCGAATTGCTCGTTAAACACGCTGCCAGCGGCAAGCAGCACGCTGTCTCCCGGCTTTAGCCTCAAGGATTCGACAGCGGAAAGCGTCGCGAAAGCCGACTGCTCGCTCACTCCACTGTTCTGATTGGATCCTGTCGCCGAATTTACATAGTAGACGGTCACGCCGTGATCTCCCAAAGATACTGGAAAATCTTTTACCCGCGGATCTCTCTCTGCCTGCTAAAATGGAACACTAAAATGCGTTCTATCTCGCGATAATTCTTACGCTCCCCACAAAACATCTTCGTTTCTCGAATATATTGCATTGCGACAAAAATTGCGTCGCACAGTTATGACGATGTTACACAATATCTCTAGTGTAAATAAGATTATTCTCAACGCATCGCATATAAGTTTACGCCAATTGCGTCTCGAGAGAAACATTACTTGATAAACAAATGTTACAAAATGATGACATCGGTTACTTCGTCAAAAAGCAGACGCCGGTGCGGGAACCGAAGCAAGACTGAGATTTCAGGCTGTAGCCCGTAGTGATTATATCAACATCTCATCTGCGCATAAGCACCTCCGCGTATTCTTATAAATTGCCCCTGAATAAACATTCTTCTACTCTGAAGAAACAGAGGTCAGAATCTACCATTTGGTATTTTCACTTATTATTAACGTAATAATTACCATGCGTTTCATTGCCTTATGCGTGTTACAGGTGTGTCATTATTGTATAATACCCCCGAAAATGTTCACTTGCTGTTAATTGCACCCTTGACTCTCTGTATTAAGATATCCTTAATCGCCCAGCTCGCTAAAGGTCAGAATTGGCCTAGCAAAGAAACAATTCGAGGAGAGACAGTAATGGCTATTCATGCTACAGATGATAGTGCAACATTCCTGGAAACCGACGCTATTTCCGGAAATCTGCTGGCGAACGATACATCCGATGGGAACTTGTTCCTTCGCTTCTTCGATCAGCAGGGCGTTGGCTCCAAGCAAGGCAACAGCCAGGTCACCGAGATCCAGGGCGATTACGGCACCTTCTTCGTCAAGCCGGACGGCAGCTATACCTATGTTCTGAGCGACGCTGCCAAGGTCGGCTTCACCAATGGTGAATTGCTCCAGGAGAAGGTCTCGTACAAGATCTCTGATGGTGCCGGTCACACCGATGTCGGCCTGTTCACCCTGAATATTCAGGGCGTAACCCAAGTCAAGCCGATCGCAGTCGACGACAACTACAGCTTCACCGAAGGCGACGCCATCAGCGGCAACGCCCTGGACAACGACATTGCCGGCGACAATGGTCATCTCTTCCTCCGCCTATTCGGCACCACGACCGTAAACGGCGACCCGAGCGCAACGACCGACGTCGCCGGCACCTATGGCACGTTCCATGTAAAAGCGGATGGATCATTCACCTATGATCTGACAGCAGATATCGCTCCGGGGGACCAGGTCACGGAGACCATCCAGTTCTACAAGATCTCCGACGGCGAAGGCCACACCGACGCCGGCGTTCTGACACTCAATATC
Organism: Rhizobium aouanii; assembly: GCF_037002925.1. Lineage (NCBI taxonomy): Bacteria > Pseudomonadati > Pseudomonadota > Alphaproteobacteria > Hyphomicrobiales > Rhizobiaceae > Rhizobium > Rhizobium aouanii. The sequence continues at coordinate 271,445 of NZ_JBAMYD010000001.1, read as the reverse complement.
ACTGGCGCGGACGCAGAAGTCTGATCATCAATCGCCAACCAAAAAGCGACGCCCGCCGCGCAGGCTGCGGGCGTTGTTTTATGCAAGTTGAATTCGCCCAAGAGAAAGAGCCGTAGCTGCTCAGCCTGCCGGCCACGATCTCGGAACTGTCTTTAAGAACCAGCCTCGATGATTACTTGCTGCAGCGCTGTCGGAACCGCGCCGTCGCGGCCTCTCCGACGCTCGTCCAGCTTCGATCGAAGATCGGTCGGAGCTGTGGGCTGATCTCTCTTATCGTGGCATTGACCCTGCAGCGATCGCCCCGCTTCAGCATGGTCATGAGATCGCTGTCGAGCACGCTCTTTGCCGCGGCAAGTGTTGCATCAGTGAAACCGTTCCAGAAATAAAATCGCGCCAGGATCATCACCTGGTCGTTGGGCGCGAGCACAACCGAACGCTTCATCATTCCCGCGATCGAGACCGGCTCTTCCGCAATTGTCGACTGCACCGCCGCAAGACGAAGCCAAAAATTGCTGTTCGTCGGCATGCACGAAAGCGCATGCCGCAGATACTGGCGCGCACTCGAGGCCGCAGCGGCCCAGCCGTCGTAATTGACATTGACGTTCTGCCGATCGAGTTGCGCCAGAACGAGGGTCACGCCAGCAGCCACGATGTCGGATCGACAATAGTGTCCGCCAACGACGTCGACACTGCGCGACGCATATTTGGTCACGACATCATCCGCAACGGTCTCGCCACGCTCGATCCTTTCGGCGACGATCGAGATGCTGGCCGTTCTTATCGAAGCGTAGAGCTCTCGACCGGCCAGCACCGCCAAGACGACGGTGACGATAACGAAGGCGATCCTGGTAATCGAAACGGACTGACTGCGGATCATCAGCTTTCGGTATAGTATCGCGAATAACGCTTATAATAATATTCGCTCGAACCGAATGTCCGGTAGAGTTTCATCTGCGACGGGTCGACCTTGGTCAAGATAGTACCGACGCATTTCGCATAGAGTTCCGGCTCGGACAGCAGGGTCGACTGCACGACCTTGCGTGATGTTTTTCCCCACTCGATAACGAAAACCACCGCATCGAGCTTCGAATTGATAGCGCGCGCATCCACAACCGGCGCCAAGGGCGGCAGGTCGACGATAATATAGTCGAAGCTTTGACGCGCCGTTTCAAGAAGCTGATCCATGCCGCGTGACGCGAGTAGCTCCGACGAATGCGGAACACGATATCGTGCCACCGTCGGCAAAAATGCGAGCTTTGTTTTTGGATCCAGAAGGATCAGATCCTTGAGCGGACGGCTGTCGACGATCGCCTCGAGCAAGCCGGCCTCGGCATGGCGGCCGATCGCCCGGGTGGCACCGGGATTGCGCATATCGCCATCGATAAGCAGGCAACGCGCACCCTGCATTGCCAGGAGCTTGGCAAAATTGATGGATGTCGTCGATTTCCCCTCGCCGGGCAAGCTCGACACGACACCGATGACCTTACAGCGCTGATCGGCAGCACTGAGGTCGATGGCAATCTTGGCGCTTCGAAGCGTCTCGGCAAATGCCGAGAGCGGATGCTCCTCGACATAGGTCGTGGTCTTCCCGCCCCTGGCGATGCTTCGCGGATTGCTGGGATCAACAAGCGTCGGATCGTCGACGTTGTTTTCAATCAGCGGCATGACACCGAGAGACTCGACATCGAGCACGTCCCGGACATCATCGCCGGTGCGGAAGAACCGATCCCGGAATTCGCGGAATGCAGCTATACCACTTCCAAATGCACATCCCACGAACATCGCGAAAGCAACAACGAGAGCTCTCTTCGGAGCGCTCGGCTTCGTCGGCGTCTCCGCCGTCGTGATGATGCGCGCAGCGGTAATCGGAAAGCTCTGCTGCTGAATTGCTTCCTGGTAGCGCGTCAAGAAGCTCTGATAGAGATTCTTATAGGTATCGCGCGTACGCTCGAGTTCGCGAAGCTGCACCTGCGTTTCGCCAGCCGTTGCGGCAACGCCCGTCGCCTGCGTGACACTGTCGCGCAAAGAATTTTCCCGCGACTTTGCGACCTGCAGCTCGCTTTGGTAGCTCTCGGCGATGCGGTTCAACTCATCGAACATGAGCCTTTTATATTCTTCCATTTCCGCACGAAGCCGAACCGCCTGGACGTGGTCAGGGCCGAGCCGCGCCTCGATTTCGGTCTCGAGCTTCGAAGCCTCCAAATATTTCTTGCGCAGGTCGTTCGAAATGGAGCTGTCGAGCACATCCGTGACGATCGCATCGGTCTGCTTGGCGTCGATGATCGACTTGACGCGCGCATATCTTGCCTCGGCCTTCGCTGTCTCGGCCTGCGCATTGATCAATTGGGTATTGATCTCGGAAAGCTGCTGCTCGCTGATCAGCGTACCGGATCCGGCCTCGACAAGCCCATGCTCGCCGCGGAATTTCTGAACCGCAAGGTCCGTGTCCAGCGCCTGCTGCCGGAGCTCTTCGATACGCTCCTGCAGCCACTGGCCGGCCCGGCGTGTCGCCTCGTATTTCGAATTGAGCTTGTCGACGAGATAGACGTCGGCGATGGCAGCCGCGATATCACGCGCCAGATCGGGCGACTGCGCGGTATAGCTGACATCGAGGACATAGGAGCGACCGACGCGTTCGACGTCGATGTTGCCCGCGACGGTCTCCGCAGCGCTTCGCCGCTTCCTTTCCGGATCGGGTGCGACGGCTGCGTCATCGGCAAACCATGACCGAAAATTCACGAATGATTTCAACGTTGAAACAGAAAAAAGCGAGCTTTTCGGTGCCGTGAACACCGGATTGTCGACGAGTTTCAGTTTATCGACAACAGCATAGGCGATGGTGTCGGACTTCAAAAGCTCGACCTGACTGAGGACAGTACCTTCGTCGTCGTCCATCTGGCCGAAAGCCGCCAACTGGTTGATCACCTGACTATCGCTGCGGTCGATCAGCACGCTCGTGTCGGCGGTGTAGACAGGCACCGAAGTCAACACATACACAATGCCGAGAATGGCAAAGGCGAAACCGCACGCCGCAACCATCCGCCACTGTCGGCGGGCGATTGCGATGAGCTTGTCGAAATCGATGAAATCAGCATCATTCCCGGTATCGCGGGAGGGGTCGATACGCGGTGTAAGTTTATCTGGCGATAGCAATTTCGATCTCCAACAAAGGCGTCAAGCGCTAAGATCTAAGGGCAATTCCAGCTATTGTATGACCGGGACACTCTGACTCGTCGACTCCGTCGTATCGGTAGACGACTGCCCTCCCGCTCCGGTGCTGAGGATCGTCGTCGTTGAAGTTGACGATGAATCATCTGCGCCGGCATTCGAAACCTTCAGCGTACCCGCTGTTGTCGCAGCGCCGTCGAACGGCGTACCATCGTCCGCTCCAGGCCCGGTTTGTCCAACTTGCCCGTCATTGCCGATGCCGGATGCGGCGGCGGCAGCACTTGCACCCGGGCCGAGTGCCGCGGTCCCGCCTTCGGCAAGGACCTTTGCAAAGGCTGCAAGCAGCGGCGCCAGGTTCGGATCGGCGCTCGCCGCCTCGGCAACAGCCTTTTCGATCGCCAGCTTGAATTGCGGATCCGTCACCTGGCAGCTGTTTGCGGCCCGTCCGAGACCGGAGCCGATAGCCGCCATCTGTGCGGCACCGGCCTTCTTGGCCTGCTCGATCACTGGCGACAGCGCATCATTGCTGCTTCCAACCAACGCGCGAACAAGCGATGACAAAACCAACGGATCGGACATGTCGAGCAGAACGGCCGGGTTAGCCGTAAATCCGCTGACATCGACGGAAGTCAGATTTGCCGGACCCAAGCAAGCTGCCGCAAAAGCGCTTGAATTCATGCCGGCAAACATCGCGACGACAATTCCGCTATATGCAAGCTTACGATAAACACCTGACCCTGCCATAACCATAGTCCTTCACCAAATCCGCTATATAGGCCGCCGGCATTGATCATCCGCGATCGATGCCGGCCCGCCTATTGCAATCAATTTCCAAGATCCTGTACCGCGTTGCGGGTATCATTCGCATCGTCGGCCACTCCGGAAACAGTGGAAGATACCGAGTTCACGATGTCAAGGAACTTGACCAGTTCAACAGAGTCCGAATTGGAAATATAGATAATATCCTTGTCTTCCATCTTGAATTGCTGAACAGCAAACAGGGTTGCCGGGTCGCGCATATTCGCACGAATGATCACCGGAACCATTTCACCCGCAAATCTCGTCGTGTCCACATGCATCGCTTGAACCGTTTTCTTCGGGACAAGACGATAGAGCAGGACCTGAGCCGGGTCGGCGCGATCGTCGCGTAGGCCGCCCGCCTTGGCAATTGCCTCTCCAAGGGTCAGATCGGACTCTTCGAAATCGAAGCGACCGCTGGTGCCTGCGGCACCGAGCGCAAGATAGGTGCGGCGCTCATGATCGATCGAGATCGTATCATCCGGTGCAACATAGATATTTTCGGCCGGGTTCTTCAACAGCGTAGTGTAGGCGACGGTTGCCGTCTTGCCGCGGCGCTGCAGCGTCACATTCGTTTCGATATTGTTGGTCGTCAAACCGCCCGCGGCGGAAATGATATCGAGAACACGCTCACCGGCCGGGCTGATCTCGACGCGCTGGGGATTGTTGACATCACCGAGCACAGCCACCTGACTGGAGCGGCTTGTCGTTGTCGTAATAACCACCTGCGGTTCGATCGCGCGGCTCGCCAGGCGATCCTCGACGTCCTGCTCCACGGTCTCCTTCAGGCGACCGGCAGCCGGAACCCGGCCCGCATAAGGAATTGTGATCGTTCCGTTTCTATCGATGGTTTGCTCCGGCAGCGAGATGTAATTGCCGGGTCGGCTACCTGCATCAGACGGAATGAAGAGACCGCCCGACTGAGCTTCGAAAATGGCGACCTGGACGACGTCGCCGTAACCGAGCGGAATTTCAGGCGCCCCGCCTCGACCACCACCAAACCCTTTGAACGAGGTCGGCTGCGGAGCGGTAAAATATGACAGGACGTTCTTGCTGAGATCAACCAGGGCGTAGTCGATACCGACGCGACGTTCCTTCGTTGTCACTTTCACCGCCGCACCTCGATCAACGTCTTTGTGATCGGGACCGGATCTTGGCAACGAGGTGCAGCTTGCCAATATAGTCGTTAGCGCTACAACAATGGCGACGCGTGTACTACCGATACGAGAACAACCCATAGAATACCCTGCGTTTACGCCCCTGAAGCTACTGCCCCGCAATCTGACAAAATACAAGACAATCCCCGATCAATAACACTGAAAGCCGATTAACATTCCCCTAACTGTGGCAGGCTGGCAACGCCGAGCCTCTTAGGAAGCGAAAAACGACTTCGGTCCGACTTTTCTTGCGTCGCAACAATCCGAAGGCTGCACCCGCTATAAAATTTCTTGGGTTTCAGAGTCAACCGTTCGCACCTGCACAATCGATCTTTTCCGAAAATCTTATTAAAATCCATCCATTTAAGCTTTACGTGGTTAACGGCCGCTCATATGCCATGTCCGCCTCTCCGTTGCTGCGTCCCAGGCATATCGCGACAACCGCACTCAGGAAGGCGGAGTAAAACACCGCAAAACCCGGTATCTGCAGCGAAAAATCGACCGTCGCATGAAGGGCGACCAAAACGGTCGCCGCCAGGCCAAGAAGAACATAGGGCCTCAGGCGCCGTCTTTGGGCGAACCCGCGCCGGAACACTCTGGCAAGCACGGAGAAGGCAAGGACCGTCGCGATCGGGAACAATATTCCGAGGCCCAGAAATCCTTCGAGATAGAAATTATGCGCGCGGTCGAAGACCCCGAAAATTCCGCAAGCCGGATCGCGGTAGGCGGAAAACACGGTCCGGAAGGTTCCGAGCCCCGTTCCCGTCAACCAATGATCCGAAATGGCACGCCATATGCCCGGCAGAATGCAAAACCGATCATCATCCTCGAGTCGCCGCTCTTGCGCGCGCAAAATCGCCTGGCCCGCAAACACCGTCAGCAGCAGCACGACGAAACCAATCGCCGAGAGGAGTTTCAGCAACGAACGCCATCTTGGCGCCGGTCTCAGATGACGCCTCGAGCCGTTCCAATTGATGACAAGCCATGGAAAATAGATGAGAGCGGCAACAAAGGTGGCAAATATCCCCGCGCGCGAGCGGCTCAGCATCAGCGCGGTGAAGCATGCGCATAAGAGCAGGATATAGATCCACGATCTCAAGAGAAGCGCGTTTCGGCCCGGCTCGCCGGGCAGATAGTTCGAATAGGCTCGGGTAATGTCCCTGACCAGGGTCAGCATCAGCAGCGTTCCAAGCCCGAGGAAGGTCGCGGCGGTATTACGGTTGACAAAGACCGCAGTCAGGCTGTCGAGGTAGGCGCGTTTCTCCACGACGATCAGGATGTTGGGAAACAGCAAAAACTGCAGCAGGCCGAAAACAGCGACAATGCCCGCCGTAAGCCCGAGCCCTGTCAGCACTTTCCGCGCGCGCTGGTCAGTATCGCATAAGAGCAGCCCGGTCAGAAATGTGACGAAAGGCAGGGCAATCCAGAGAATCGACGCGAGCGTGTCGGCCGGCTCGACCGAGATCGCCGCGGATTGCGCACCAGCCAGGTCACGCGCGGCATTCCAGGCGGGATTCGCCAACCAATTGGAGGGCAGTTCGATGGTTTGGATGAACGTCCAGCCCGCCAGTACGACGAGTAGAAACAAAGCGATACTGAAAACCCATCTGCTTTGTCTCGGCTCTCCGAACAGCAGTCCCGAGATGATGGCGAGGGCAAACATCCCGATCGCGGAGAAGGCGAAGGCCAAGGGTGTAACGCTCCCGAACGGTATGAGAGTCAATATAACGAGGCCGATAAAGGCAAAAAGCAAAACCTCTCGCAAGACCCGCTTATTGATGAGGTTGGAGAACATGTGAATTCGTTTACCAGAGAAGGCGGCGACCAAAGTGATTGCAACCGAAGAGATTAATTTACTCGTACTAACATAAGTTGAACATCAAGCGCTTGCGTGCTAAAGTGTAACAGAATTCCACATCGTCTAAAATTGTCGCGAAAGGTTTAAGCCAATCGAGACAAGGCCTGGCTATGCTCCTTCCAAGCAGCAGAAACGGGACAGATATTCTGCGCCCAATACTTGGCAGATCATCAGATCGCCATGCCATTGACCGAGACAAAAGGCAAGCCTGATCTCAATCGGTTGCCCGTAACGGGGATTTAAGAGATGAAGAAAACAGTCGTTACACTTCTGGCACTGGCCTTTACAGCAGGTAATGCATGCTCGGCATTTGCCGCCGGCCCCGCTGGTTTTGCCCGCGGTCTGACCGGTAGTTCGGCGGTCAGTTATATCTCTGAAAAAGGCAAGATCATTCCGCCTTTCGCCCAGGTGCTGTTCTGCGCTCAGAACCCGACCGAATGCCGCGACAACAATGGTTTGGCGGTCGTTGCGATGACGGACAAGCAAATGCTGCAACTGAAGGACGTCAACACCGCCGTCAATCGTACGATGATCGGCCGGAACGACTCCCGCAACGAACTGAATGGCGACGTCTGGAAAGTGAATGTGCGCAGCGGCGACTGCGAAGATTTCGCACTGACCAAGCGCAGTCGGCTGATCGCGATGGGCTGGTCGTCGCGCGCTTTGCGCATCGCGACGGCATATACCCCCTCCGGTGAAGGACATGCGGTCCTCGTCGTCAGAACCGACAAGGGCGATCTCGTCCTCGACAACAGGAAAAGCAGCATCAAGAACTGGCGCGATACCGATCTGCGCTGGGACAAGATTCAATCGGGAACAGACCCCTATGTCTGGTACCGGCTATAACAGCCGAGGCAGCGACATAGACTGATTGATCCTGTTTCCGGATTGAAGTCGAGCCTGCTCTGACGAGCCGCTCGACTTGTCATATCGCCCACACAAACCTATGTTTTGGCTATCGACGGGGCAGCGTGCAGCAACTTGCTGTGCCCGGAGTTCGATTTTCGATGTGGGTTTCAGGCGATCTTCGGTATTGTCTTTTCGTCCAGATTAACTATGACGAACGTCATGCTGCGACGCAGCATGACGTTCTACTCTAATGATTTGAGGGAAATATGCGCATCACGATGATTGGATCAGGCTATGTCGGCCTCGTTTCAGGCGTTTGCTTTGCGGATTTCGGCCACGACGTCATCTGCGTCGATAAGGATCTGAGTAAGATCGAAGCCCTTCGCGAAGGCCGCATTCCGATCTACGAGCCGGGCCTGGAGCAATTGGTCGCCGAAAATACCAGCACCGGCCGGCTGTCGTTTTCGACGGATGTCGGCGAAAGCGTCCGCAGCGCCGATGTCGTGTTCATCGCAGTCGGCACGCCGTCCAGGCGCGGCGACGGCCACGCAGACCTTTCCTATGTCTACGCCGCTGCACGCGAGATTGCCACCTATGTGGAAGGCTTCACCGTTATCGTCACCAAGTCGACGGTGCCGGTCGGCACCGGAGACGAGGTCGAGCGCATCATGCGCGAAACCAATCCTGCGGCGGATGTCGCCGTCGTTTCCAATCCGGAATTCCTGCGTGAAGGTGCGGCGATCGAAGACTTCAAGCGCCCCGACCGTATCGTCGTCGGCCTGAACGACGACCGGGCGCGCGAAACCATGACCGAGGTCTACCGCCCGCTCTATCTCAACCAGGCCCCGTTGGTCTTCACCACCCGCCGGACCTCAGAACTGATCAAATATGCGGCCAATGCATTTCTCGCGATGAAGATCACCTTCATCAACGAGATCGCCGATCTCTGCGAACGGGTCGACGCTAACGTCCAGGACGTTTCGCGCGGAATCGGTCTCGACGGCCGTATCGGCTCCAAGTTCCTGCATGCCGGCCCGGGTTACGGCGGTTCGTGCTTCCCCAAGGATACGCTTGCCCTTGCCAAAACGGCGCAGGATTACGACGCGCCGATGCGTCTCATCGAGACGACGATCTCGATCAACGACAACCGCAAGCGGGCGATGGGACGCAAAGTCATTTCGGCCGTCGGCGGAGACATTCGCGGCAAAAAGATCGCGATCCTCGGCCTGACCTTCAAGCCGAACACGGACGATATGCGCGACAGCCCGGCGATCGCAGTCATCCAGACCCTCCAGGACAACGGCGCGCAAGTGGTCGGCTACGATCCCGAGGGAATGGAAAACGCCCGCAAGGTGATCGAGAACATCGAATATGCGAGCGGCCCCTACGAAGCGGCTGCTGGTGCGGATGCGCTTGTCATCGTCACCGAATGGAACCAGTTCCGCGCGCTCGATTTCAGTCGCCTCAAGCAGTCGATGCGCGCTCCGATCCTGATCGATCTGCGCAATATCTACCGCAGCGACGAAGTCCGCAAACACGGCTTTACCTATACCGGCATCGGCACCAACCTTTATCAGGAAACGACCGGCGCCTGAGATAGCCTCCTGAACATTTGATCGTCCTAACGCCGCGGAGCATAATCCGCGGCGTTTGGTTTTGAGCATGCCCCCGAGGTGTAAGCGTTTCGGACGACATCATACTCACCGATTAAAGAATTCCGACCCGTGTCCCCTTTATTGTCAGCACAGTCAGCCGGCCCGTCGCCGAAACCGCAGTGTCGATACCGATGCGTTGCGGACCGAATGTCGGGATTCGCGCCGGGGTGTGGCCGTGGATCACGAGGACAGGAAGCTGCGGCCCTTCATCCAGGAAGGGCTGACGGATCCACATAAGGTCGCTGTCTTTCTGCCTCTTGAGGTCGATGCCGGGCCTGATGCCCGCATGAACAAAGAGGATCCTTCCCATCTGCAGCATGACCGGCAGCGATTCCAGAAATTGGATATGCCGCTCGGGTATCATGTTGCGAATGACGCGGGCGATTGTTTCGCTTCCAGCCGCCGACTGCAGCAGATGCTCGATATCGATACCGTATGAGTGCAACGTCTCCGTTCCGGCAAAGCCAAGCCATTCAAGAATGCGCGCCGGTTTGCGATAGAGATTCACCAGCTCCGCGTCATGATTGCCGCACAGGACGAAACGTTGAAACCCCGGCGGCGGGGTCCTGCTCAGGAATTCCAGCACCGCGCTCGAATCCGGCCCGCGATCGACATAATCGCCGAGCATGACGATGAGCTTCGGCCCCGGAATGCGCGCGGCATCCTCCTCGATGCGGCGATGCGCCTCGACGAGTTCTTTATAACATCCGTGAACATCGCTCATCGCGTAGACCGCAGCGAATTCGCCTTCGGCAAACGTCAGGCGAGCGCGTCTTTTACGGTTGCCAGCCAGTATCGGTATCTGTTGTCGCCACGGCGCTAGATAGTTAAACATGGAACCCATTTATGAGACCCGACCGAATCGCGGGTTGTCGGAAACAATCCATCTCTTATCCATCGCTGAAACGGCATGAGGCTCAGTGTTCATAAGAATTTGGCCTGATCGCGGCCCCACCGAAGTTGTAACCCGAACCGATTGCCACATTCAGAGTGACATAGTCCTTCGCCATTTGATGCACCGCCTGCGCCAGCTTGGCCTGACTGGTCGCGGCCGAACGCTGCGCATCCGGCACATCAAGCAAGGATGATTGTCCATCCTTGTAGCTCCCGATTGAAAGCGCAAGAGTCTCCTGCGTGGTCTTCACCTGAGCGCGCAGCGCCCGCGACTCGGCAACGCCGATATTGGCCGTTGCAGCGGCGAGGTCACGCCCCGCCTTGCGGATGTAATCATTCATACTTGGGAGGGTGCCGCGGTTAATATTACGCTATAATTTGCTATATGATGGTTAATCTGGCGTTAAACCGGCGATTATTGCGTTTCTCGCGACGTTATCGGCTAATATTCCCCAAATGGAGGAGCCACAGGTATCGGATTTCCACAGGCCACACCTCCGAAAAAGCTGTAAAAATCAACCATAACGATAGCCATCAGGAAAAAATGAACGTTAAAGAAGATGATGCTTGACGCCCCTGCAGCGCAGCATAATGATGGTGCGTTGCGAGTGTGAATGACATTTCTTGATCAGGAATCTCAGATCCAAAATTGCGGGGTGCAAAGTGGAAACTGCGGTTGATTCGAAACTTATCGAGGCGATCACCTACGACGAAGACAGCCGGCATCTACGGGTCTATCTGACCAACGGTCAGAGGCGAGAATATGAAGGCGTTCCCAAGGGCGTCGTCGTCGGGTTGACGATGGCGGAATCACCGGGAAATTTCTACATGAAGGCAATCAGGGGCAAATATCCTCCTCGCCCCTAATGTCCTATCGATCACGACGATAGGATCCTTGTTTCAGCAAAGATGCGGGACCGGCATTCGCCGGTCCCGCAAACCAGTTTCCCGCCGACCGATGGTGCACGCCGTCAATAACCGCCGAGAAAATCGCGGACCGCATTGATCTCGAGCGGCGCAATCTCGTGACCGCCGGGATGCCAGACCACCCTGATCTCCGCCCCTCGGTTTTTCAGATGCTCGGACAGCGCCTCGGTCATGGAGATGGGCGCGATAGGATCCCGTTGCCCGGCCGTCATCAGCACCTTTCTTCCCGCCAGCGTCGACTGGGCTTCGGGTTGAAACGGAATGAGCGGGTGCATCAGAACCGCGGCATCGAAGATACCCTTCTCGATCAGGACATTGGCAAGAATATTTGCGCCGTTCGAAAAACCCAGGCCGAGAATATGGGAAGCCTGGTACTCGTCAGCGAATGCCTTGACGTAGGCGGCCATCTTCTCCGTCGCGCGTGAGAGATCGGGCATGTCGTAGACCCCCTCCCCGGTGCGGCGAAAGAACCGCGCCGCACCGTGTTCGGAAACATCGCCGCGCGGCGAGAGAATCGTTGCTTCAGGCAGCAGGCGCCGGCCGAAGTCGAAGAACTGGTTCTCGTCGCCGCCGGTGCCGTGCAGCACCAGCAGGATGGGTTTATCAGGTGCACCGGCATGCAGCCGGTGCACATATCCGGTTTCGGTCATATCGCCTCTCCTCACACTTCGAGCGGCTGCAGATGCTGCTCGAGCAGCGCGCGAAGATGGGCGTGCTGTTGCGGCAGTTTCAGGGCTTCGCCAAGATGGGCCGTATCCTCGTCGCGGTCGAAGCCGGGCTCATTGGTCGCGACCTCGAACAGCACGCCGCCCGGCGTGCGGAAATAGATCGCCCAGAAATAATCGCGGTCGATCACTGGCGTGACCTGATAGCCGGTGTCCATCAGCGCCTTGCGCACTTCGAGTTGCTTCTCGCGGTTTTCGACGGCGAAGGCGACATGGTGGACGGAGCCGGCACCCGGAAGGGCACGGGCAATGTTCGGCATGGTCTCGAGATCGATGAGATGCGCGCCATTGCCGGAGGGCTTGATCAGCCGCTTGACGCCGTCCCTTTCCTCGGCGACCTCGTAACCCATGAACTTCAAGAGTTCGGCCGTAGCGCCTTCGTCCCTCAGCCGCATGGCGACGGAGTGGAAGCCGTAAATGGCATGGTCTTCGCTGATGCCGCCATGTGTCCAGGCCTGGCGGGCGTCATCCTTGACCTCGACGAGCGCGAAGCCATCGCCATCCGGGCCGGAGAAATTCAGTCGTTTTTCGCCGAAACTTTCCTCGGCCTTCAGGCCGCCGACACCAAGCGCGGCAAAGCGATCGCTCCAGAAGCCGAGCGAGCCTTGCGGAACGGAAAACACCGTCGTGCCGACTTCGCCGGTACCGGGACGGCCCTGCGCCATCTTCGGGAACGGGAAATAGGTCATGACCGTGCCGGGCGCACCGGTCTCGTCACCATAATAGAGGTGATAGACATCGGGCGCGTCGAAATTCACCGTCTTCTTGACGCGTCGCAGGCCGAGCGCATTGGTGAAAAACTGGTTGTTGGTGCGGGCATCCTGCGCCATCGACGTGACGTGGTGCAGACCCTTGATCTGATCGAGCATGTCAAACCCCTTTCATGCCCGCCGTTGCGGGCTTTCGATGAGGCTAAGATGCGCGCTGAAACTCCCGTCGAACAGACCCGTAGACCAAAACGCATTGTCTTCTTTTAGTGAACGAACGACAAAGTCCGTTCACACCTACGCCCCATGGGGATCGGCCGGCAATTGCCAGTCGATCGGCGCACGTCCGCGCGACTGCAGGAAGGCATTCGCTTTCGAAAAATGCCCGCAGCCAAAAAAACCGTTATGGGCCGAAAGCGGCGAGGGATGCGGCGCCCGGAGCACGAGATGCCGCGTCGTATCGACAAAGGCGGCCTTGCGTTGAGCATAGGAACCCCACAGCATGAAGACCACGGATTCGCATTCATCGTTGACCTTGCGGATGACGGCGTCGGTGAAGCGTTCCCACCCCTTGCCCTGATGAGCAGCCGCCTGCCCTTCCTCGACGGTCAGCACGCTGTTTAGCAGGAGTACGCCCTGCTTTGCCCAATGTTCGAGAAAACCGTGACGTGCCGGCGCTATGCCAAGATCAGTCTCTATCTCCTTGTAGATATTGACCAGGGAGGGCGGTATGCGCACGCCCGGCCGGACACTGAAACACAGTCCATGGGCTTGCCCGACTCCATGATACGGGTCCTGGCCGAGGATGACGGCCTTGACGTTGGAGATCGGCGTCAGATCGAGGGCGCGGAAATATTCGCTGCCCTTGGGAAAAATCCGCTTGCCGACCTGCTTCTGCGCGACGAGGAAGGATTTGAGCTGTTGCATGTAGGGGCTTGAAAACTCCCCCTCCAGCGCGGCCTTCCAGCTCTCCTCGAGACTGACGGATGTATCGCTCATCTAGGAAAATCCTTCGCATATGACGAAACAACGGACACACGGTTCTAACAAAATCGATCTACGCTGCAATGCCTGCCGGCGCGGCAATGCGTCTGCACCTTCAGAATTCGGTGAGAGAAGATTGCGAGAGGCTGTCCGAGGCATCATCGTCCGTATTTAACTATATGATGGCTTCGGTATTTACGCCGGCAGGCGGCCTGAGTAGAACTCTGATGGTGAAATCGGAGCCATGTCTTCCCATGAAATTCGGCACGAGCGGCCTTCGCGGACTTTCAGTCGACCTCAAGGGACGCGCCTCCGCCCTCTACGCCACCGCGTTCGGCAAATATCTGCTGCAGACCGGTAAGGCGCAGGCCGGCGACGTCATTCTGATCGGCCGCGATTTTCGCGATTCAAGCCCTGAAATCTCGGGGAATTGTGCCGGTGCGCTTGCCGCGCTCGGCTTCCGGATCTTCGACTGCGGCACCGTCCCCACACCCGCCCTTGCCCTCTATGGCCTCGAGAGCAACGCCGCCTGCCTGATGATTACGGGCTCGCATATTCCGGCGGACCGCAACGGCATCAAATTCTATCGCCCGGATGGTGAGATCGACAAATCGGACGAGGCTGATATCACCGCATTGGCGGCCGAGATCGAGCGAACCGGTGAAGCGGTGACGCAGGCGCCAGCCGAGACGGAGGAGCATGAAGCGATCTGCCGGCAGCTCTTTTTCGAACGCAATGCAGCCCTGCTTCCGCAAGGCGCGCTGTCCGGCATGAAGGTCGGTGTCTACCAGCATAGCAGCGTCGCCCGCGACCTGTTGGTTGACGTTCTCGCCCATTACGGCGCCGAGATCACCGCTCTTGGACGTTCGGAGAGTTTCATTCCCGTCGACACCGAAGCCGTTTCCGACGAGACGATCACGCTGATGAAGCGCTGGGTGTCCGAGCACAAGTTCGATGCGATCGTCTCGACCGATGGCGACGGCGACCGCCCGCTGGTCGCAGACGAAACCGGCACGCCGTTGCGCGGTGACCTTCTCGGCCTAGTGGCAGCCAATTTCCTCGGTGCCGGCACGGTGGTGACACCGGTTACCTCCAATTCCGGCATCGAGGCCGCGGGCTCTTTCGCCGTCCGGCGCACCCGCGTCGGCTCACCCTTCGTCATATCAGGCATGGAAGAGGCCGTGGCGGCTGGCAGGGATCATGTCATGGGCTTTGAAGCCAATGGCGGGCTGCTGACCGCAACCGCCTTTGATATCAACGGCCGGAACGTGCGTGCCTTGCCGACGCGCGATTGTTTTATCCCGATGCTCGCGATCCTGTCGCTCGCCGCCACCCGCAAGCAGCCGCTTTCGGCCGTTGCCGCCTCCTATCATCTGCCATTTGCCGCCGCCGACCGCTTGGAGAATTTTCCGGTCGAGACGAGCGCGGCGCTGATGCAGTATCTGCGTGCCACCGATGAAAATCTTTCGGCCTTGCTGCGGCCGATCGGCGAAGTGGCGACGAAGTCCGACATCGACGGACTTCGCGTGACACTGAAAGACAGCAGGATCATCCATTTCCGCCCGTCCGGCAATGCGCCGGAAATGCGCTGTTACGTGGAGGCCAGGAGCGAGACAGCAGCCCTGGATCTTCTGACCGCCGGGCTAACACGTATACGAGACTGGGCAGAAGCCCGCTAAACATGCGACGAACACGCTTTTTTTTCAAGGAACCCGCCTATGACGCAGAAAATCGTTCCCGTGATCATGGCCGGCGGCAAAGGCACGCGGCTCTGGCCGCTTTCCCGTGCCACCGCACCGAAACAATTCATCCAGTTCGTCGGCGACAAGACGCTGTTTCAGGAAACCCTTGAACGCGTTTCCAATCCGGAGCTCTATGAAGCCCCGATCGTCGTCACCAATGAGGAATTCCGCTTCCTGGTCGCCGAGCAGGCCCGCGCGCTCGCCGTCCCTCTCGCTGCGGTGCTGCTTGAACCGGTCGCCCGCAACACTGCCGCGGCAGTGGCCGCCGCTGCAACGCTCGCTGGCGAGCTGTTCGGCAAGGGCACCATCATCCAGATGCTCGCTTCGGATCACGAGATCCTTGCCGATGATAGCTATTTCGATTGCATCCGCATCGCCCGCGATGCCGCTGCCGAAGGCAGCCTCGTCACTTTCGGCATCAACCCGACGGAGCCGGCGACAGGCTACGGCTATATCGAGATCGGCGACGCGCTCAAAAACGGTGCGCACAAGGTCAAGCGCTTTATCGAAAAGCCGGCACTCGAGAAAGCCGAGCAGATGCTCGCCGACGGCGGCTTCTATTGGAACTCGGGCATCTTCATGTTCCCGGTGACGGAACTCATCGCCGAACTGCAGGAATATGCACCCGATGTGCTGAAGGCGGCCAGCAAGGCCGTTTCGAAGGCAAGCCGCGACCTCGATTTCACCCGCCTCGACGCCGACCATTTCGCCAAGAGCCCCGATATATCAATCGACTACGCGATCATGGAAAAGACCTCCAAGGCCGCCGTCGTCCCCTCGCCGTTCAAATGGTCGGACATGGGAAGCTGGGATGCCGTCTGGAAATCAGGCGCACGCGACGACAACGGCAATGTCGCCGCTGCAAACACCACCGTCGTCAATACCCGCAACTCGCTCGTCATGACCCATGGCGTGCATCTTGCCGTCCAGGGCATGGAGGATGTCGCCGTCATCGCCAGCGAGGACGCCGTCTATGTCGGGCCGCTCAAAGACAGCCAGAATGTTGGACAATTGGTCAAAATGCTGGCCTCGTCTTCCACTACTGCGAAATTCGCCGAAACCCATCCGACATCCTATCGCCCGTGGGGCGGCTATACCTCCATCTTCAACGGCGATCGCTTCCAGGTGAAGCGCATCTTCGTCACGCCGGGCAAGAAGCTTTCGCTACAAAAACACCACCATCGCTCCGAACACTGGATTGTCGTCAAGGGAACGGCTGAGGTGACGGTCGGCGAGAACGTGCGTATGCTGCGCGAGAACGAAAGCGTCTACATTCCGCTGGGCGAAGTCCACCGCCTCGCCAACCCCGGCAAGATTCTTCTCGAGCTGATCGAGGTTCAAACGGGCTCCTATCTCGGAGAGGACGACATCATCCGTATCGTCGATGAGTTTGGAAGAACGTAAAATCGCAGCCGGAGCGACGGTCGGGCCTTTTCCAGCGCAACCATCCTCGCTGTTGAATTTCCTCTTGGGGTTCTCGTAGAATGGATGTACCGACAGACATGACCGGAGATATCCCCCTGATGCGTACCTTGCCCGTCCTCGCCGGATTTCTTGCAATTATGGTGCCGGGAATGGCGTTTGCCGAAACGGCAAGCATGCGAACCGCAAGCGAATCGGAAATTCGCCAGCACCTGCCCGGTACGTCCGAACTGAAAGAAGGCAAGAACGGCTACGAATATCGCGACGGCAATAAGAATGGCTACAAGATAACCAATGGCCAGGTGTGCGTCCTGTTCCCCAGCAAGAAGACCGATTGCGTCAACGTGAAGACCGACGGCAAGACCTTTCAGATGATCGACAAAAAAGGCGGCCGAACCAGATTCTGATTTATGCCTCCGGCAAGCTAGTCTTGCCCGGGCAAGCTTGTCTTTGCCCAGGCAAGCTTGTCTTTGCCCAGGCAAGCTTGTCTTTGCCCGGGCAAAATCATTTTGCCGGTGACGCTTCGCCATCCTTGTCGAGAACGAAGTCGGCGATCAGACCCGAATGGTTCGAGCCGAGGTTGTCATCGAGACGTTTCAGCGATGTCAGATGAAGCGGCGCGCGCGCAAATATGTGGTCGATGGCGATCCCGAGCGCGCCGGCGCCGATCGGCCATGTTGCCGGTTCTGGCGTGATCGTTTTCAGCTTCTGCTCGCGCAAGAAAGCTTGGATGCTCGGGGCAATCGCCGAGGAGTTGAAATCGCCTGACAGCACCAGCGGGCCGTCGATCGCGCCAAGCGCTTTGCCGAGATCTTCCAATTCAGCCATCTGGAAATCGTCGAAATATGGTTTGGTCAGGTGCGCCGAAACCAGATTGATGGTCTCGCCGCCGAAGTCGACGCTTGCTATAAAAAGCCTGTCTTTTCGCAGGCTGCCCATACTTGCGACCTGCCGGCTGACGAACGGGCGTTTGGACAGCACCAGCGTATCGCATGTATCCTTCCCGGTATCGCAGCCGATATGGTAGGGATAGGCCTTGAACAATTGCTGCAGGTGAAATGTCAGCGGCTTGGCTTCGAGCAGATTGACGACGTCGGCATTCGACGCGATCACCATGTCGGTGATTTCAGTCGAGTTTTTCCAGTTGTCGATCGCGATGTTGAACGATATCAGACGAAAAAGCGGCGGCCTGTCGGTGCCTCTGTCGCCCTGCGAGAACTCGCGCAGCATGATGACGCTGTGAGCGATGAGAAGAAGCGAGGCAAGCAGAAGGATAAAGCCGTAAATCTGCCTTTTGATAGCCAGAACGACGAGACTGGCAGCGACGAACACAACGCCGAGGTGAAGTTGAAAACTGTAGACGAAGGACAGGAGCCAGAAGTTCGTGACATAGCGTAACGACACGATCGCGATGGCAACGGTCAGAAACGCGCAGAGAATCCAATAAATTATATCTCTCATCGACCCTGACCTGCTTGCAGACGACCGGCCGGCCATAACATGCAAAGCCACCATGTTGCAATGCAGCATAACGGCTAGGAGTTGCGGCCGACCGACAGACGATATCGATGGTCCCGCCCTCATCCGGCAAGGCAACAGCGGACAGTCCCGCCGCGGTAGAGACGGTGCTGTGGCCTTCTCGTTCAAAGACCTATCGACTCGGTCTCTTTTTATCTTGTAAGTGGGGTCACTTGATACGGAATCGGCTCTTTGCCGTCGGCAGGAAGTCGAGAAAAGGTGGGAATGCGCTACTTCATTACAGGGACTGCCGGCTTTATCGGTTTTCATCTGGCCAGGCGCCTGCTGCAAGAGGGGCATGACGTCACAGGCTTCGACGGCCTGACTTCCTATTACAACGTCAAGCTCAAGGAGATGCGCCATGCGGCACTCTCCCAGTTTCCGGCCTTCAAACCCGTTATATCAATGCTCGAGGACCGGCCAGCGCTGGAAGCGGCCGTTCTGGCAGCCAAGCCCGACATCCTGATTCACCTCGCCGCACAGGCCGGCGTACGCTACAGCCTGGAAAATCCCGAGGCCTATCTTCGTTCGAACGTCGAAGGCTCGTGGAATATCATGGAAATCGCGCGGCGCGTCGAAATCCGCCATCTGATGCTGGCCTCGACATCATCGATCTATGGCGCCAATGCAACCGTCCCCTTTCGCGAGACCGATCGCGCCGACGAGCCGCTGACCATCTATGCGGCGACGAAGAAATCGATGGAACTGATGGCGCACAGTTATGCCCATCTTCACAAGATTCCGACCACGGCCTTTCGTTTTTTCACCGTTTATGGCCCGTGGGGCCGGCCCGACATGGCGCTGTTCAAATTTACCAAGAACATGCTTGAAGGCCAGCCGATCGAGATCTACGGCGAAGGCAATATGAGCCGTGACTTCACCTATATAGACGATCTCATCGAGGCGATCGCCAGGCTATCGGCGGTCGTCCCGTCCGAGGAAAATCGCCTCGAAAACACGGCTGTCGAAACGCTTTCGCACCAGGCGCCCTTTCGCGTCGTCAATATTGGCGGCGGCCAGCCGGTCAGCCTGATGGATTTCGTCGAAACCGTGGAAAAGGCGCTCGGCCGTCCTGCCATCCGCAAGATGCTGGCGATGCAGAAGGGTGACGTGCCGCGCACCTTCGCAGCCCCCGATCTGCTTGTCGCTCTGACGGGCTACAAGCCGGATACGACCTTGGAAGTCGGGGTCAAGGCCTTCATCGACTGGTACATCGACGTGCGCAGTCAACTCGACGCCTAGAACAGGAAATCTGGCGAGATATCAGCGGAGAAGCGTAACGGCCTGCACGGCCTCGACGGCCGTCGAAAATACGTAACCAACGACAACGGTCAGGCGCTGCGAATAGGTCTTGAGCCGGTAGCCCTCACCTTCGATTGCAGCCGGGCTGCGCAGGACGAACGGAACGCCTGGACGCACGAAGCCGGCGCGTGTCGTCAACGGAACCTCGGGCGAATGGCCGATGGCGGAAGTGTACATCAGGTCGCGGGCAAGGCTGGCTGGGCCAATGGCGAATGCCGGCCCGGCAGCCGCAGTGATGGTCAGGCTCAAGGCAATGGCGGCAAGAGTTTTGTGCATGTCGAAATCCCCGTTTGTGGATCGGCGGGCTTTCGGTTCGCCCGGGCTCCAAACGATCGATGCGTCTGTCCACGCTTCGGTCGCTTTCATGAGACCACTCTACACATCAGGATTTTCAGGGCTTTTAAGCGGATCGGTCAAATTTTACGAAATTTGATTTTCTGTCCGGAAGGGCTCGGGAGGCACAAGCAAATAGGTACCGCCTGCGGCCGAGAATGCAACATCGGCCATGACCGGACGCTGCATCGCAGACTACAGAATGCGATCCAGCTTCTTATTGATGTGCAGGTTCGGCATCAGTCCCGCGCTTTGCGCGGCATGATAGGATTCCCGCGCCGCATCGAACGAGATCGACCACATGATGGCGCTAAGCAGCAGCGCGATAATATAAATCTGAATACGCATCGAACCGGCGATACGGAACGAGCAAGGCAGTTTTGTGTCAAAACATGGTCACAGGGATCACGAAAAAGTGGCGGGCTTTTTGTTTCGCAGCCGGTCGGCACCAGACATATTAGTGTCGTGAAAATTAGCGATATTGTATCGCTACCTGTTAGCAGCCGACCCCGAGGCTTGGTTCCTCTTCCCACCCCGAGAACCCTGAGAGACCCGTCCCCACGGGTCTCTTTGCCTTGTTTCCGAACGTTTTCCAGAACAGCTGAGATCGCCCTGATCCGAATTGACGCTGGACCGTTGAACGGCATATCTCATCCCTAATCAGATCACGCGTCCAGCCATGAGCGATGCCACGTTCTTGCCTTTGCCTCAGCAAAGGCATCGGCCGATAACATCGCTTTCAGAATATATCATTCGATTGACTTATTTGTCTATCGGCGTTATAAAACTGTCATGACCCAAGAACACGACAACCAGTCACCGGCCTCCGCCCGTGCCGAGATCGCGCGTCAGAAGATGCTATCCGCCGCCCTCGACGTCTTCGGCCGTTATGGCTTCGACGGTGCTTCGACGCGCCAGCTCACGGACACGGCCGGCGTCAACCTGCAGGCAATCCCCTATTATTTCGGCAGCAAGGAAGGACTCTACATCGCCACCGCCGAATATCTGATGATGCGGATCAATACGCATGTCGGTGACATGAGGGCGCGCGTCGGCGCGCATCTGCTGGCGCTCGACGCTGGAGGCAAACCGCTTGCTGAAGCGGAGGCTCGCCGTTTCCTGACCGAGATTTTGCAGACCATGGTGACGCTGTTCGTCAGCAAGGAGTCCGAATCCTGGGCGCGCTTCCTGATCCGCGAGCAGATGGAGCCGACAGAAGCCTTCGCACGGGTCTATCAGGGCCTCATGCGGCCGATGATCGAGATGAGCCGGCGGCTGATCGGCGCCATCCTTCATGAGGATCCCGCCTCGGAACATGTGCGCCTGCGCACCTTCACCCTTCTCGGCAGCATCCTCGTCTTTCGCGTCGCCCATGCAGCCGTGCTCGCCCAGATGGAGTGGGACGGCGTCGGCCCGGAACAGGTGGAAACCGTGCGCCGCCTTGCCGCCGAGCTGGTCGATACTATCGGACCGCTGAATGGAGGCGCGGCATGAAACGCATCCTTCCCATCGCCATCCTTCTTCTCGTTGCGGCGGGTGCCGCCGCCTGGTGGTACGCCTTGCCCCAAAAGCTCGGCTGGTTGCCTGAGGCCCGCCGCGAGTTCGTCCTTTACGGCAATGTCGATATCCGCCAGGTCTCGCTCGGTTTCCGTGTCAGCGGCCGTCTCGCCGAACTCCATGCCGACGAAGGCGATGTCGTCAAAACGGGAACGGTTCTGGCAAAGCTCGATGCAGCACCCTATGAATTCGCGGTCCGCTCGGGCGAAGCCAATGTCGCAGCCCTCCAGGCAACGCTCGACAAGCTGAAGGCCGGTCCGCGGCCGACAGAGATTGCCCAGGCGCGCGCCGCCTATGACGAAAGTATCGCCGATCTCCGCAATGCCAACCTCGCCTATGACCGCGCCCGCCAGTTGCGCCCGCAGGGCACGATCTCCGAGGCAAGCCTTGATCAGGCGACCGCTGCAAGGGCCATGGCCGCCGCACGCTCCGACTCCGCCAACGAGGCATTGAAACTGCTGCTGGAAGGCTCCCGTGTTGAGGATATCGCCGCCGCCGACGCCCAGTTGAAGGCGGCGCAGGCAACGCTTGCCTCCGCCCGCACCTCGCTTGATGATACCGAACTGCGCGCGCCGAACGACGGCGTCATCCTCTCCCGCGTCAGAGAGAATGGCGCGATCGTTTCGCCGGCAGACACCGTCTTCGTGCTGTCGCTGACAGAACCCGTCTGGGTGCGCACCTATGTCGCCGAACCCCATCTCGGCCGCATCCATCCCGGCATGAAGGTTGCGGTCACCTCCGATACGGCACCCGACAAACCCTATGAAGGCACGATCGGCTTCATCTCGCCGGTTGCCGAATTCACCCCGAAATCGGTGGAAACGCCGGAGCTGAGAACAGACCTCGTCTATCGCCTCAGGATCGTCATCGACAAGCCCGGCCCGGATCTGCGCCAGGGCATGCCGGTTACCGTGCGTTTTCCCACGCCGACGGCGGGCGGACAATGACCGCCGCCGAGACCGGCCCCCAGACAGGTTCGGGCGACAAGCCGCTCGTCCGGATCGACGGCGTCACCAAGCGCTTTGGCGATGCGCCAGCCGCCCTTGACGCCGTCTCCGGCATGATCGGCGGCGGCGCAATCACCGGCCTCGTCGGCCCTGACGGCGCCGGCAAGACGACGCTGATCCGCCTGATGACCGGCCTGATGCTGCCCGACACGGGAACGATGGAGGTTCTCGGCTTCGACACGCGCAAGAACCCCGCCGGCATCCAGGCGGCGATCGGCTACATGCCGCAGCGCTTCGGCCTCTATGAGGACCTTTCGGTGCAGGAAAACCTCGATCTCTATGCCGATCTGCGCGGCCTGCCGAAAAGCGAACGCGCAAGCGCCTTCGACGAGCTGCTGACCTTCACCGATCTCAAGCGTTTCACCGGCCGGCTCGCCGGAAAGCTCTCCGGCGGCATGAAGCAAAAACTTGGCCTTGCCTGCGCGCTTCTGAAGAAGCCGCGCCTGCTGCTGCTCGACGAGCCGGGCGTCGGCGTCGATCCGATCTCGCGCCGCGATCTCTGGAAGATGGTCGAGAACCTGACGAAGGAAGGCATCGGTGTCCTTTGGTCGACCGCCTATCTCGACGAGGCTGAAGCCTGCGACCATGTGCTGCTCTTGAACCAGGGAAAGCTGCTCTTTTCGGGAAAACCTGATGACATGACCGGCCGCGTCAGTGACCGGGTTTTCCGCGTCTCGGGCATGACAGGGCGCCGCCGGCAGGTGCTTGCCGGGCTTCTGCAGGCCGATGGCGTCATCGACGGCGTGATCCAGGGCGAAGCGATCCGCCTCGTCGCCGCCAGGGACAAGAAACCGAATATCGGCTCGGCCGGCGATGGCGCAACACTCACCCCTGCCCCGCCACGCTTCGAGGATGCCTTTATCGACATGCTGGGTGGTGGTCCTGGCGGCCGTTCGAGGCTGGCCGAGGCGCAAGAACCAACGAAAGGCGAGGACGACCGGCCGGTGATCGAGGCCAAGGGGCTAACCAAGCGCTTCGGCGATTTCACTGCTGCCGACAATATCAGCTTCGATATCCGCCGCGGCGAAATCTTTGGACTGCTCGGCCCGAACGGCGCCGGCAAATCCACCACCTTCAAGATGCTCTGCGGCCTGCTGAAGCCAACCGGCGGCGAAGGCCGCGTTGCCGGTTTCGACCTTCGCCGCGATGCCGCCGAGGCCCGCAACCAGCTTGGCTATATGGCGCAGAAATTCTCGCTCTACGGCGATCTGACCGTCATGCAGAACCTCGAATTCTTCTCCGGCGTCTATGGTCTTCGCGGAAGACACCGGCACGAGCGCATCGCGCTGATGGCCAGCATCTTCGATTTCGGCCGCCATATCAGTCAGCCGGCCAAGGACCTGCCGCTTGGCCTGAAGCAGCGTCTGGCGCTCGCCTGCGCCGTCATGCACGAGCCGCGCGCCCTCTTCCTCGACGAACCGACATCCGGCGTCGATCCGATCACCCGGCGCGAATTCTGGACGCATATTAACGCCCTGGTCGAAAAGGGCGTCACCGTGCTCGTCACGACCCATTTCATGGACGAAGCCGAATATTGCGATCGTATCTCGCTGATCTATCGCGGCCGCTCGATCGCGCTCGGGTCGCCCGATGAATTGAAGGCCCGCGTCGCGACCAAGGAGCTGCCCGACCCGACAATGGAGGATGCCTTCATCGCCCTGGTGCAGCAATCCGAGAAGGAGGATGCAGCATGAGCACCTCCTCCGGCCGGATGCGACGTCTCTTGGCCCTCGTGCGCAAGGAAAGCTTTCAGGCGATCCGCGATCCGAGCAGCATCCTCATCGCCTTCGTGCTGCCGCTCATTCTGCTTTTTCTTTTCGGCTACGGCGTCTCGCTCGATACCACCCGCACCCGCATCGGCCTCGTGACCGAGGAGATGACGCCTCTGACGCAGGATCTGTCGGCCAGTTTCCAGGCATCGCGCTATTTCGATGTGGCCATCAGCCGCGATCGGCGTCTGTTCGAGGAAGACCTCGTGCTCGGCAAGCTGCGCGGCATCGTCGTCATTCCCGCCGATTTCACCACGCGCTATACCGCCGGCAACCGTCCCGATATCCAGGTGATCGTCGATGGCTCCGAACCGAACACGGCGAATTTCGTGCAGAACTATGCCCAAGGTACTGTCGCCAACTGGGAGCGGCAGAGGCAGGCGGATGTCGCCTCCCACAGTCCCGCCATTTCGGTCGAGCAGCGCTTCTGGTTCAATCCCGAACTGACCAGCCGCAATTTCCTCGTGCCCGGCTCGATCGCCATCGTCATGACGCTGGTCGGCACGCTTCTGACCTCGCTCGTCGTCGCCCGCGAATGGGAGCGAGGCACGATGGAGGCGATGATGGCGACGCCGGTAACGGCGGTCGAACTGCTCGCCGGCAAGATCCTGCCCTATTTCCTGCTCGGCCTCACCTCGATGACGCTCTGCGTGCTGCTTGCGGTCTTTCTCTTCGGCGTGCCGTTCCGCGGCTCGGTCGCGGCTCTTTACGCGCTGTCGGCCGCTTTCCTGATCCCGGCGCTTGGCCAGGGCCTGTTGATCTCGACGGCAACGAAGAACCAGTTCCTCGCCTCGCAGCTGGCGCTGATCTCGGCCTTCCTCCCTGCTTTCCTGTTGTCTGGCTTCCTCTTTGAGATCAATTCCATGCCGACCGTGATCCAGTGGATCACCTTCATCGTGCCGGCGCGCTATCTGATCCCCAGCCTGCAGACGGTGTTCCTGGCCGGCGATATCTGGCCGATGTTTCTGCAGGCGATCGGCGTGATGCTGACGATCGGCGCCATCATGTTCGTGCTTGCGGCGCGCAGCACCAGAAAGAGGATCGGTTGAGATGTGGACAAGGCTCTACGCCCTGATCGTCAAGGAACTGCTCGCCGTGCTGCGTGATCCCAAGGGCCGCGCCATCCTGATCGGCCCGCCGATCGTCCAGCTTCTCGTCTTCTCCTATGCGGCGACGCTCGAAGTCCGCAATGTCGACGTGATGATCCTCAACCGCGACAGCGGCCACTGGGGCCAGGAACTGATCGAGCGCATCGATGGCTCGCCGACCTTCCGGAAAATCGAGATTGCAGGAAGCCAGGCGGAAGTCCGGGTGGCGATCGACAACCAGACGGCCATTGCCGCCGTTGAGATCGGCCCGGACTTTTCCCGCAATATTGAGGCGGGAGCGCCGGCCGATCTGCAGGTGGTGCTTGACGGCCGCCGTTCCAACGCCTCGCAGATCGTCGCGGGCTATCTCTCGCAGATCGGCGCCGCCCTCGCCGCCGAGACGCCGGCCGGCAAACGTGCCGGCGCCGACATCGTCTCGACAGTGCCGCGCAACTGGTTCAACCCGAACCTCACCTATCAATGGTTCATGGTGCCGAACCTGATCGCCAGCATCGCGCTGCTGATCGGCCTGATCGTCACGGCGCTGTCGATCGCCCGCGAGCGCGAACTCGGCACCTTCGACCAGCTGATGGTCTCGCCGCTGCGCATTCACGAGATCCTGATCGGCAAACTGATCCCGCCGATGATGATCGGCCTCTTCCACATCACCGTCTATATCCTGGCCGCCGTCTTCCTCTTCGACGTGCCGCTGCGCGGCTCGCTCTTCCTGCTATACGGCAGCGCAATTTTCTATCTCGGTTCGGTCGCCGGCCTCGGCCTGTTCATCTCGGCGCTGTCGATGACACAGCAGCAGGCGATCCTCGGCGCCTTCCTGTTCATGGTCCCGGCCATGCTGCTCTCCGGCTTTGCGACACCGATCGAGAACATGCCGGGCTGGCTGCAGCCGGTAACCCTGATCAATCCGCTGCGCTATTTCCTGGTGATCGTCAAAGGCGTTTTCCTCAAGGATATCCCGCTGAGCGAGGTGGTGAACCAGACGATCCCGCTGGCGCTGATTGCTACCGTCACCCTCAGCGCCGCAGCCTGGCTCTTCCGCCGGCGGCTGGAATAATGCCTCCGGACTCAGGCTTCAGCCGCCTCACAGAATGTGAACCGGCCTTCCAAAGCGTGACTCTCTGCGGCCGGAACCTCGGATTGACGCGGTCGTTACCCAAGCGCAACCCCAGCAAAGGAGAAGCAAAATGTACAAGATCCTACTTGTCTCCAGCGCCCTTGCGCTGTCGTCGCTCGCCACCAATGCGCTCGCTGACGGAGCCGTCACCGGTGCAGCCGGCGGCGCCATCACCGGCGCAATCGTCGGCGGTCCTGTGGGTGCCGCCGTTGGCGGCGTGGCCGGCGGTGTCGCCGGCGCAGTGATCGATCCGCCGCCGCGCGAGGTCGTCACCTACGTCCAGCAGCAGCCGGCCCCGACCGCCTCCGTGGTCGTCCAGGAACCGATCGTCGTCGGCAAGCCGCTTCCGGCGGATGTCGTCGTGACGCCGGTGCCTGACAATCCGAAATATGCCTATACGGTGATCAACAATCAACGCGTGATTGTCGAACCCCGCACCCACCGCGTGGTGCAGGTCATCGAATAATCAGGCAACCGAAGCCGCTTGTTGCGGCTCGGCAACTTCCGGCCCCGCTTCGGCGGGGCCGTCTTTCGTGCGCCTGCGCCAGGTGCCGATCAGCGCAAATAGGCGGAGAAGATGACGCGGCAGCGTAAACCCCTGCGGCAGCGCCTCTGAAGCAGGATCAGACCTTCAGCTCGCGGCGCTCGCGTTCGGTCACCATTGCAAGGTCGAGCACCTTCTGCAGGTTGGCGGCGTGGCGGAAGTTCGGGTCCGGCTGGATGCCGCTTGCCACGGCCTCGGCAAAACGCTGGTAGTTGGTCGCCACCGGTTCAACCTCGATCTTCGTCCAGGTGGCGCTCTCGACATCCTCGCCGAGGCAACCATGCAGCTCGGAACCACTGGGACGATGGATCACCTCCAGGCTGCCTCTCTCGCCATAAATGCGCAGCTTCAACTCGTTCAGATGGCCTGTCGCCCAGCGACTGGCATGGATGACGCCGAGCGCGCCATTGGCGAAATCGACAGACATCGTGAAGCTGTCATTGGCATCGAGCAGATATTCGCCGATCTGGCCGCCCGGCGCCTTGTTGAAGGTCTTCAGCCGCGCAAAAACGTGGTCGATGTCGGTCGCCGCGCCATAGGCGGCGAAATCGAGAATATGGATGCCGACGTCGCCGAGCACGCCGTTCGAACCGTGGCCGGTGGAAAGCCGCCACAGCCAGGTCGATTCCGTGCGCCAGTCGCCCCAGGCACGCGACACCAGCCAGCTCTGGAGATAGGAGGCTTCCACATGTCTGATCGTGCCGAGCTCGCCGGCGAGCACCATCTCACGGGCGCGCTGCAGCGGCGCGACGTTGCGATAGGTGAGGTTGACCATGTTGATGACGCCGGCCTTTTCGGCCGCCTCCGTCATCTCCAGCGCCTTCGCATAGTTCTCCGCCAGCGGCTTTTCGCAGAACACATGCTTGCCCGCAGCAATCAGCGCCATCGTCGTCGGGTGATGGATGCGGTCGGGCGTGACATTTGTCGCCGCATCGAATTCACCCCAGGCAATCGCCTCCTCCAGCGAAAGAAACCGCTTTTCGATGTTGAATTTGTCGGCAAAAGCCGAAAGCCGCTCGGGATCGGTGTCGACGGCGCCGACCACCGTCACGCCGTCGATAAGCGGAAAGCGGGCGAGCTGGTTTTTCGCCATCACCCCCGTGCCAAGAACGAGTAGTCGCATGGATGCTCCTCAGCGGTAACCGGCTTCGCCGGCCTGGTGCAGTCTCGGGCCGCGTTCGACGATCGGCTCCAATGCCTTTTCTACCGGCACATTTGGAGCGTCGGCTATACCAGTCAACGCCCCCTCAGGGTTATAGGCCCACTTCACGCCGTTGATCAGCACCTTCTGGACATTGACGTCGTGATAGGTCGGATAGGTCTCGTGGCCCGGGCGGAAATAGAAGATGTTGCCGGCGCCGCGGCGCCAGGTCAGGCCCGAGCGGAACACTTCGCCGCCCTGGAACCAGGAGATGAATACCGTTTCAAGCGGTTCCGGTACCGAAAACTGCTCGCCGTACATTTCCTCGTTCTCGAGTTCGAAATGCTCGCCGATGCCGGCGGCGATCGGATGGCGCTGGTTGATCGTCCACAAACGCTCGCGTTCGCCCGCCTCGCGCCATTTCAGCGCGCAGGGTGTGCCCATCAGCCGCTTGAAGATCTTGGAGAAATGGCCGGAATGCAGCACCAGCAGGCCCATGCCTTCCCAGACGCGCTTGGCGACACGCTCGACAACGACGTCGGAGACCGCGCCGTGATCCTTGTGGCCCCACCAGGTCAAGACGTCGGTCTCAGTAAGGCGGGCTTCGCTGAGGCCGTGTTCCGGCTCCTGCAGCGTCGCTGTCGTGGCCGATATACTTGGATCGGTGTTCAGCGCATTGGCGATCGTCGTGTGCATGCCCTCGGGATAGATCCCCCGGACGATATCATTGGTATTCTCGTGGATATTCTCTCCCCAGACGACGGTGCGAATGGCCATGATGTGCTCCTGTAGAACATGGAAATATCGATAGGCGGGAAGGCGGGATTCAAAGCGCTTTGGAAAACGTCGCTGGCTGCGCCTCGTCTCCACCACGTCCAAGGAACACATAGACCTTTGTCAGTATTTTGACAAAGGGGAAAATTTACCGGCCGAAGACGGAAAACCCGCCTGGCAATATTACAGCAATATCAATGCGAAACCGATTTAGAAAATAGATTGACGATCAAAACGCCTGTTATGATCAGCCCGAGCCCGACGATTGCCGGCAGGTCGAGGCGCTGCTTGAAGAACACCAAGCCGATCGAGGAAATCAGCACGATTCCCAAAGCGCTCCAAATCGCATAGGCGATACCGACGGGGATGCTTTTCAGCGTCAACGACAGGCAATAGAAGGCGGCCGCATAACAGGCGACGACGAGTGCCGTCGGCCCGATGCGGGTGAACTGCTGCGACAGTTGCAGCGCGGTCGTGCCGATGACCTCGAGCACAATGGCTGCAAACAGCAGCCCGTAGACGGCGGCCTGGCTCATGGCGGATTCCTTTTCGAATTACCTGCCGGTCAGTTCGACTAGGCGATCGATGAGATCCCGCCTCAGAACGCCGTTGATATCATGGCTTTCCAACGTATCTGCGAACCAAAGTCCGTCGGCGGCGAAACGCACGACTTGTGCGTCGAGGGAGGAATCGGTGCCGATATATTCCTCGGCCCGCGCCTGCACCCACTGGCGCCAGCGAAGACGCAGCCGGGGTTCGGCAAGGAGCGCGATCGTCACCTGCGTCCAACTCCTGGAATCGTCGGGACGTTCCTTGAGACCGGATACCGCCCTGAGATAGGCGCGGGTGAAGCGGCCCTGCGGCAGCGGATCGCCGCGCATCAGCTCCTCTATATCGGCGTCGAACTTTTCGAGCAGGCTCTCGAACAGCGCATCGAGCAGGGCATTCTTCGTCGGGAAGTGATGCAGCAGCCCGCCCTTGCTGACGCTGGACGCGGCGGAAACCGCATCGAGCGTGACGGCGGCCATCCCGTCGCTGGCAGCAAGGCGCGCGGCAACCTCCAGCAATTGCTGGCGCACGAGCACGGGCTGCTTCTTGCGATGATGAGCGTTCGACATGCAGATTAAAAGATACCGTCCGGACGGTATTGTCAAGGAGAATCGATCGCCATCCTGCCGCCCCGGCATTATGCGCGAAATGCCGCGGCACCTTGATGACAGTTGCGATCATTTTCCGCCCGGTGCATGAAGAGGCCGGGGAATGGTTGAGGCAATGGGGATGGTTTCGTGACGGAGAAGATCACCGCCTTATATCAGGCGATCGGCGGCGATCCTGTCGTGCGGGCGCTGACGCACCGTTTTTACGAACTGATGGACAGCTTGCCGGAGGCGAGAAACGTGCGCGCCGTGCACCCGCCGAGCCTTACGGGCAGCGAAGAAAAATTCTACGAATATATGACCGGCTATCTCGGCGGCCCGCCGCTCTATACCGACAAGCGCGGCCATCCGCGTCTGCGCAGCCGCCATTTCGTCGCCGAGATCGGCCCTGTCGAGCGCGACGAATGGCTGCTCTGCTTCCGCCGCGCGCTTGACGAGACGATATCAAGCCAGGCGCTGCGCGATCTCATATGGGCGCCGGTGGAACGGCTCGCCTATCACCTGCAGAACAAGGCCACCGACAACAAGGAACAATCATGAGCTTGAACGCGCGTCTGGAGCCGGTGCTTTATCTCTTCGCCGGCCTGTTTGGCGTAGCCGGCGTGGCGCTTGCCGCCCTTGCTGCCCATGGCGGCGGCGAGGCCAATCTTGCGGCATCCGCATCTGCCATGTGCCTTGCCCACGCCCCTGCGCTGCTGGCATTGGCTCTCGGCAACGTCAGGCTCAGAACCGCCTGGCTGGCCGGTTTGCTGATGATTGTCGGAACGCTGCTGTTTGCGGGCGATCTCGTCACCCTGCGCTTCTCCGGCTCCGGCCTCTTCCCCTACGCCGCGCCGACCGGAGGCTGGGCGATGATGCTTGGCTGGCTGGCCGTTGCGGCAGGCGCGGTTCTGCGCGTCAGGCCTTGAGAGAGCTTTTTACTGACCGCTCAAGCCCTCTCCTCCCTCATTCCTGTGCCTGTCACAGGAATCCAGTGCGCCCAAGTCCTTGGGCGCAAAAGACTTTTCCCCTCGGCATTGGTTCACTCACGGCGCGGACGCGCCGTGGCTGGATTCCTGTGACGGGCACAGGAATGAGGGTGTGCGTGGGGCCAAGGCGAATACAAAGTCAAAATTTCAACCAAGAGCTAAGTCACGCCGCATCAATTACAATTAAATGCCCTCGACCACGTTGAAACCCTCGAAGACCGGCGGCCCCTTGTAGATCGCCTTGTGATCGCCGGCATTGCGGTGCGCCGTGCGAAAGCTCTCGGACTTCGTCCAGTTCTGAAAATCCGCTTCGCTTTTCCAGACCGTGTGCGAGGAATAGAGCGTATAGCCCTCCTCTTCGTTGGCCTTGCCGCGCAGCAGGCGGAATTCGATGAAACCGGGCACCTCGGGCAGGCTGGAATCGCGATTGCGCCAGACCGTCTCGAAATCGCCTTCGCTCCCGGTTGCAACCTTGAAGCGGTTCATTGCGATATACATGGGATCTCCCTACGCCTTCCTCTTGCCCGCCCTTGCAGAACGCAAGGGAAAGGCGAGAACATTATCGCCGTTTGCCGCTGCTGGGCCAAGCGGTCTTGTTGTCGCTTCCCCGGGCATGCGCGCTTCCCAGGTCGGGAACAGCGTCACAGTCTGGTAGATCTGCTGGCGTTCAGCATGCTGCTGGAAAAGTTCGTAAAGTTCGGGCACGAGGCCCTCGCCTGTCTGCGCGGCGAGCTTATGCAGGCCGATCATGGTGAAGCCGTCGGGGCGCTGGTCGTTCATCGGGAATTGTCTCGTTCGTTCATCGTCTGCAGCGCACGCTCCAGGCTGGACTTGCTGCCGTTGCGAAGCGGGATGAAGGTCTTGCTGAACTTCTTGCAGCCGGTCTTCACACGCAGGCAGGCATCGTGGCTGATACAGTCAATCGGGCAGAAGACGCAGTCGACCGAGGGAAGCAGAGTATCGATGCGAGAAACCGCTTCGCGCAGACCGCCATCATGGTGGATGAGCTCAGCGCCGAAATTGCTGGCGATTTGGCGAAGATGCGCCACCTGGCAGTCGCGGCCACCGACATAGAGGAAACTGCGGCCATCCAGTTTGGATCGCCCGGAGGATGCCTGACCAGCGTCCTCGCCCGCGCTGTCGCGGACCTCCCGGTTCGAACCCTTCTTGCCCTTGCGAGCCATATGCCACCCGTTCGCTCGTTGATCGTCACACGATTCCTGCGTGTGCGGGTGGACCTTATTAAACTTGATTTTTAGAGTAAAGTATAAAGTTGATTGCTTTTGTCATATTTATTTCCTCCCGATCTCGAAGACCTGCGTGAAACTCATCGAGATTCCGCCTGGAGGCGGACTGAAGGGTGATGCACGCCGCACAGCGTCGGCAGCCGCCTGATCGATCTTCGGAACGCCCGAGCTTCTGGAGATGACAGCAGAGACAAGATTACCGCTTCCAGCGATGGTCAGCCTCACTCCGGCCGTCCCACTAACATTCTTCGGCTCGCGAAGGGCGCGCCGGATGCGTGCACGAACCTTTCCGCCATAGTTGGCGCGGGCAGCTGTGCCTACCCCGTTATTATTGCTGGCGGCTTGCGAATTACGGTCTGACTGGGCTGACGGATCGCCTTCGGTAATGCCGCGCTTCGAATTCTGTTGCTGCTCGCCATTCCTGCCCGCTGCCTTTTGCGGCGGCCGCTTCTTCTCGACCGGTTTCGGCTTCTCCTGCGTCGTCACCTTGGGCTTCGGTGTCGGCGTGACAACTTCCTCAGGCTGTACCGGCTCCGGCTGGACTTCGGCGGTTTCGACAGGCTTCACCTCTTGCGGGGTCTCCGCGACTTCCGGCTGGGTTTCCGCGGGCTGCACTTCGGTCGGTTGGACCGCAGTCGGCTGCACCCCAGGCGAAACCGTATCGACCGGCACCTGCTGCTGTTCGGGAACGACCGTCGACATCGGCTGCGCGACGGACTCCTCCGCCGGCACTTCGGACACCAGGATCTCAGGTTCGACAGCCGCAGCCGTTTCCGGCGAAACACGCGTCACTCCCGGCGCAGGAGCCTGCTGAATGGGATCCTGCGTCTCGACAGGGGCGACTTCGGTCGGCTGCACGGCTTCCGGCTGCAATTCGGCCGTTTCCGTCGGCTGGATCGTCTCAGGCTGCACAGGCTCCGGAATAATTTCCTGCTGCACGGTCGTTTCGGTCTCACCGGCTGCCGTCTGATCGACATCGAAATCACCGTACATGACGACGCTCATCGCCTGACCGGCTTCTTCGACCGCCTCCTCCGGCGCCTCGGGAAAGGCAACGATCAGCACGGCGGCCAATGTCGCATGGAAGATCAGGGAGCAGATGCAGGTCAGCGCCACCCGTCGCCGCACCGGCTTCTTCTCGTCCCCCTGCTTTTCCACCGCCGCATCCATCGGCGGCGCAGGAACAGAGGCTGTCGGCTCGGCTTCCGGATGATCGGGAAAGGGGGGTATCTGCGCGAAACGCGCATAGTGGACTACCGCCTCGCCGGCCGGCTGCCGCTGCACATTACGCAGATCGGAAAGCTCGTGGCCGGGATGCATGTGGTTGTCGTTCAGACTGCCGTCAGCGTCCGGCTCCCCGATGAGCACCTGTCTCGATCTGGTCTTCGCTGAAATTGCCATCTTATGCCTCGGACAGTCTGGACATGCCCGCCGGGGTTCATTCCCGGCGTGTTCTTAGCCCTCAAAGGGAACCGAAATCTGCGAGCGGGTGACGAGACCCTTCATGCATTCGCCGGCCGCCGGACCGTCGCAGACCGGCGTGTCATTGATGATGATGCGGGTGACCGTCTCGCACTTCACATTCGGCATATCGAACTGGCGCACGCGCTTCTTGCCCTGCGGCAGATCGCGGAAGTCGAGCACGGTGATGCGGTCGACGGCATTCTTGTCGTTGAAAAAGGCAAGCTCGAAGGAGATCTTGTTGATCGGGGTCTGGAGATTGTTCTCGGCGACGAAAGTCATCATGCAGCCCTTTTGCGATGGCGCCAGAGCATTGAGTTCGACATCCAGCTTGGCGGTTGCCGCATCCTGCGCCTGGCATATGCCTGAAACTGCCATCACCATGCCGGCTGCAACAGCCGCAAACCTAACCGTCATCATCTTCTCCGCTATTGTCGCGAACCGCCGCCAGGCGGCCTCATATCAGCAATCTCAAAAACTTGACTGCATTAGTCTCCTATTGCGTCTTTAAAAAACTGTGAGTAATAAAGTCAAGATAATTGTCATCACAACCGGGGACCCTGATCACCGGCCTCACGGAATTGCCAACCAAATGATGGTTGAAAAGCCAGATAGTTTTAAGCATGTGCCGCTGCAGAGCGAGCCTGCGGCGCAGCACCGGATCGTCGAAAGCGCGGATCTTTTCCGCGGCACGAACGAGATCATGATAAGACATGACGGCTTGGTCTATCGCCTGAAGATCACCCGTCAGGGCAAGCTCATTCTCAATAAGTAGGGTAGGACATGACCGAACAGACAAGACCGGCGCCAGCCGAAATCCGTGCGTTTCGCGCCGAGAATCCGAAAATGCGCGAGCGCGATATCGCCGCCCAGCTGAAGATTTCCGAAGCAGCCCTCGTCGCCGCCGAAACAGGCATCAGCGTGACCCGCATCGATGGCAGTGCGCTGAAGCTTCTCGAGCGCGTGGCCGGCCTCGGCGAAGTGATGGCGCTGTCGCGCAACGAAAGTGCCGTTCACGAGAAGATCGGTGTCTTCGAAAACATCAAGAGCGGTGCGCAGGCCGCGATCGTTCTCGGCGAGAATATCGATCTGCGCATCTTCCCGAGCCGCTGGGCGCATGGTTTCGCCGTCTCCAAGAAGGATGGCGACCAGGAGCGCCTCAGCCTGCAATATTTCGATAAAGCCGGCAACGCCGTGCATAAGGTGCACCTGCGCCCGGGCTCGAATGTCGGGGCCTATCACGCGATCGTCGCCGAGTTGAAGCTGGAAGACCAGTCGCAGGAATTTGTCGAAGCTGAGACCCTAAATGCCGTCGATGAAACCGCCGACGTCAACCGCGACGAGCTGCGCGACAACTGGAGCAAGCTCACCGATACGCATGAGTTCTTCGGCATGCTGAAGCGCCTGAAGATCGGCCGCCGGGCGGCCGTGCGCACCGTCGGCGACGACTATGCCTGGAAGCTCGACAATAGCGCGACGGCAGAGATGATGCATGCCTCGGTGAAATCCGGCCTGCCGATCATGTGCTTCGTCGCCAATAACGGCATCGTCCAGATCCATTCCGGCCCGATCTTCAACGTGCAGCCGATGGGTCCGTGGATCAATATCATGGATCCGACCTTTCACCTGCATCTGCGCCAGGATCACATCGCCGAGACCTGGGCCGTACGCAAGCCGACCACGGACGGCCACGTCACCTCACTGGAGGCTTACAATGCCGAAGGCGAGATGATCATCCAGTTCTTCGGCAAGCGGAAGGAAGGTTCCGACGAACGCGCCGAGTGGCGCGAGATCATGGAAAACCTGCCGCGGGCAGCAAGCGTGGCCGCATAAGGATCGCAACGATGACGATGCGTAACAACCTGCGCCGGATCCGCCCTTGGGAACTGGCCCTGACGGCGGCGGTCATGGCGCTGCCGCTGATCCCGACGGCGTCGACCGTCGAAGGCTTCGCCTTCATCCGCGCCGCCCACGCCGAGGAAAAGAAGCTCGACACGTCGCGCCTGGTTTCGGTCGGCGGCGACATCACCGAGATCGTCTATGCGCTCGGCGAGGAAAGCCGGCTGATTGCCCGCGACACGACGAGCATGTATCCGGAGGCGGCGCTGAAGCTACCGAACGTCGGTTACATGCGTGCGCTCTCGCCGGAAGGCATCCTCGCCATGAACCCGACGGCGATCATCGCCGTCGAAGGTTCGGGCCCGCAGGAAGCGCTGGCTGTGCTGAAGAATGCCAGCGTGCCCTTCGAGACCGTGCCGAGCGCCTTTACCCGCGACGGCATCATCGCCAAGATCGACCGTGTCGGCACGCTGCTGGGCGTGCCCGACAAGGCGAAGGCGCTTGAAGAAAAGGTCGCGGCCGATCTCGACGCGGCGATCGCCGATGCCGAAAAGCGCCCGGAGGCCGAGCGCAAGCGCGTTCTCTTCATCCTCAGCGCCCAGAACGGCCGGATCATGGCATCGGGCACCGGCACGGCCGCCGATGGCATCGTCAAGCTCGCCGGCGCCATCAACGCCGTCGGCGCATTCCCCGGCTACAAGCCGTTGACGGACGAGGCGATCATCGAAGCCAAGCCCGACATCATCCTGATGATGAATCGCGGCGACGGCGCCGGCACCAAGAACGAGGACCTGCTGGCTCAGCCGGCGATCGCACTGACGCCGGCAGGCGAGAAAAAAGCGATCATCCGAATGGATGGCATCTACCTGCTCGGCTTCGGCCCGCGCACCGCAGCCGCCGCGCGTGAGCTCAACACGGCGATCTACGGGGGCTGATCATGGCCCTGCCGCAAGCCATGGTGGAACGAAGGCGACGATTCCCGATGGCGGACATCCGCGAAATCAGGCAGGCGGGCGACAGGACGCGGCTCGCCTTGCTGGCGATCGCGCTGCTCGTCGTCGGCTCGGTCTTTTCGATGCTGTTTTCGGTGACAACAGGCGCCTCGGATGCCTCGATCCTCGACGTCATCAGCAACATGGCCGGCTCCGAGGCGGCGCTCAGCACGCGTGACCGGATCATCATCTTCGATATCCGCCTGCCCAGGGCGATCCTCGGTTTCCTGATCGGCGCTTCACTGGCCGTTTCCGGCACGGTGATGCAGGGCCTGTTCCGCAATCCGCTGGCCGATCCCGGCCTCGTCGGCGTCTCCTCCGGCGCAAGCCTCGGCGCGGTCGCGATGATCGTGCTCGGCGGCGGGCTCGCAGCTCCGCTCGAGGCGCTTCTCGGTATCTACGCTCTGCCGGCGGCGGCCTTCGGCGGCGGGCTCGTCACGACGCTGCTGCTCTACAGGATCGCCACCCGTCACGGACAGACCTCGGTGGCGACGATGCTGCTTGCCGGCATCGCGCTCGGCGCACTCGCCCTCGCCATCACGGGACTGCTGATCCACATGGCCAACGACCAGCAGCTGCGCGACCTGACCTTCTGGAGCATGGGCTCGCTTGCCGGCGCCACCTGGATGAAGATCGCCGCCGCCGGCCCGATCATCCTGTTGTCCTTCACCGCTCTGCCCTTCATGGCGCGCGGCCTCAATGCCATCACGCTCGGCGAGGCGGCCGCCTTTCATATGGGCGTTCCAGTGCAGCGGCTGAAGAATGTCGCGATCGTCGGTGTCGCTGCGGCGACCGGCGCGTCTGTCGCCGTCAGCGGCGGCATCGGTTTCGTCGGGATCGTCGTGCCGCATATCCTGCGCATGGCGATCGGCCCCGACCATCGTTTCCTGCTGCCGGCCGCAGCTCTTCTCGGCGGTTCCCTGCTGATCTTCGCGGATGTCCTGGCGCGCACTCTGGTTGCCCCGGCCGAGCTGCCGATCGGCATCATCACCGCGGCGGTCGGCGGACCGTTCTTCCTGTGGATCCTGCTGCGGCAGCGTTCGCGCCTTGCCCTGTGAGTGCCCCCTGTGAGCGACATTGAGACGATCGAAGCTTCCGGCGTCTCCGTGCGCCTTTCCGGCAAAACCATCATCAGCGACGTCACTTTTACGGCAAGAGCCGGCGAGCTGACGGCGATTGCCGGGCCAAACGGCTCCGGCAAGACGACGACGATGAAAGCCATCTCCGGCGAACTTGCCTATGGCGGCTCGGTGCGCATCGGCGCCGACGAGGTGAAGGGGCTGAAACCCTGGCAGCTTGCCGCCATTCGTGGCGTGCTGCCGCAGGCAAGCACCATCTCCTTTCCCTTCACCGTGCGCGAGATCGTCCGCATGGGCCTGACGTCAGGTCTCAACCTGCATCCCGACAAGGCCGAGCAGACGGCGGCAGCAGCGCTTGCCTCCGTCGACTTGACCGGCTTCGAAGGCCGTTTCTATCAGGAACTCTCTGGAGGCGAGCAGCAGCGTGTGCAGCTTGCCCGAGTGCTCTGCCAGATCGCCGAGCCTGTCGTCGACG
This sequence comes from Rhizobium aouanii, assembly GCF_037002925.1. Lineage (NCBI taxonomy): Bacteria > Pseudomonadati > Pseudomonadota > Alphaproteobacteria > Hyphomicrobiales > Rhizobiaceae > Rhizobium > Rhizobium aouanii. The sequence goes on along the minus strand of NZ_JBAMYD010000001.1, from coordinate 233,176 downwards.
GCAAGCCCTGCTGGCTGCTGCTCGACGAGCCGGTCTCGAGCCTCGACATCAGCCACCAGTTGACCATCATGACGCTCGCCCGCAATTTCTGCGAACTCGGCGGCGGTGTCATCGCCGTCATGCACGATCTCAACCTGACGGCGCTCTTTGCCGACCGCATCGTGCTGATGAAATCTGGCCGACTCGCTGCCGCCGGCAGCATTGGTGAAGTGCTGACGAACGAAACGATGCTTTCGGTGTTCGGCTGCGCGCTGCGCATCAACCAGGTACCATCAGATGGCACGCCCTTCGTGCTCGCCCACAGCGCCATTTCCCGCCGCTGAGCGCCGCGAGCGGAACTTTTGAGCGCCCGGCACGTTGTCGGCAGTGATCTGGGTCAATGCCGGGCGATATCATTCATGCAACGGACGGTGGTGACCCTCGTGCGAATTAGGCGGGCTTGCGCGCGCCCCAGCCAATGGAGACAGCCATGAGCTATTCTATCTTCCAGTCCGGCCGCAGCCGCCGCAACGGCACCTTCCACAATTTGGAATCGGGCATCGAGGAGCAGATCGTAGCGTTGCGCGACGAACTCGCGGAACTGACGCGCCTCGTCGGCAAGAGCTCACGCCACCAGGGCGAGAAAATCCGCAGCCAGGCCGGTGCCGGCTATGAGGAGCTGCTTGGCCGTAGCGAGGACCTGCTGCGCGAATTGCAGCACGGCTATGAGCGCGGCGCGACGGAAATGCGCGAGACCGTGCGCAAGCATCCCTTAGCGACCATCGGCGCCGCGGCCGCTTTTGGTCTTGCCATCGCCTTCCTCGCCCGCCGCTGAGGAAGCGCGATGCTCTTACCGATCCTCAGCCTGTTGACAGGCGCAAGCGTGCACCGGACCGTTGCGCGCGCCAAGCGCAATAGCATCTTCATTGCGCTTGCCGCGCTCTTCCTTCTCACCGCCTACGCGCTGGCCGTCACCGCCGGCGCCATCTGGCTTGCCGGCATCTACGGCCCTGTCAGCGCTGCTCTCTTCCTGGCCGCCTGCGCGCTGCTCATCGCCATCATCGCCCTGGTGGTGATGTCGATCATCAACGCCCGGGAAGCACGCCGCACCCGCGAACGCCGTGCGGCGCTCGAATCGCTGGCAACAGTCGGGCTCGGTCTAATCCGCGCCCAGCCGCTCCTGACCGCCGGTGTTTTGGCAGCAATCGTCGCGGCCAATCTGGTAGGGTCAAAGCGCGAGGATTGATTGAGAGACGTGCAGCAAACGGCTGCCCCTCACCCTAACCCTCTCCCCGTAAAATCGGGGAGAGGGGACGTGCCCTTCGAGAGCGAGGTGGGAACGGTGAGGGTGTGCGACATGTCCCTTCGCCCCGCTTGCGGGGAGAAGGTGGCGGCAGCCGGATGAGAGGCGAATACACCCAATTATATCAATGGCATAACCGAAAAACGCAAAAAGCCGGCGCCCCGAGGGCGGCCGGCTTTCCTCCAAAATATAACTCTTGTCAGAACGCGAAAGCCTTCGATGTCAACGGCGCCGAGGTGGCGTCGGGGCCGAAATCAGCCTCGCCTGAGATCTGCAGCAACTCCTGCAGCCGCTGGCGGGCCCGGTTGACGCGGCTCTTGATGGTGCCCACGGCGCAGCCGCAGATTTCGGCCGCCTCCTCGTAGGAAAAACCCGAGGCGCCGACGAGGATGATCGCCTCGCGTTGATCCGGCGGCAGCTGGTCGAGCGCCTTCTTGAAGTCCTGCAGATCGAGCGCGCCATATTGCGAGGGGTGCATCGCCATCGATTCGGTGAACAGCCCGTCGCTGTCCTGCACTTCGCGGCCGCTCTTGCGCATCTGGCTATAGAGTTCGTTGCGCAGGATCGTAAAGAGCCAGGCCTTCATATTGGTGCCCATCTCGAAATGATCCTGCTTGGCCCAGGCTTTCATGATGGTGTCCTGGACGAGATCATCGGCACGGTCGTGCCGCCCGATAAGCGAGATCGCGAAGGCGCGAAGGCTTGGGAGTGCCGCCAGCAGTTCCCGCTTGAAGCTGGGTTGCGATTTATCTTCCATGCGACGATCCTATTCGGCCATCTTGGCAGAAGCCATCATTTCAGCATGGTCGAGCTTTTCGAGAAGGTCGAGAAAACGATCGGGAATTGCCTCATCCTGTGCAGCCGCATAGAGCGACCGCAGCCTGACGCCTATCTGATTGTTCGGGTCCAGGATGTCGCTTGCCCGCAGCTCCAGCTTTCGCTGATCGGCTGCTTCTTTCTTGCGTGTAGTCATCAATTCGTCTTCTCGCCGGTTGTCTGTTCGAGGGGCGTGTCGAGGGGCGTGGATGGGATCAAAAACGATTTCAACCATCGACATCGAACGTTTGATTGTCGATGTCGCTGGCATTTGCCGTTGCATGGGTCAAAACGCTACGCCCTTTCTTCGTCGGCTGGAATAATGCGGCGCGACGAAAAAAGTTCCTGCCGTTCCGGAACTTTTTTATCAAGGCGACGTTAACCGCTCATTGAAGCCAATGCCGGCCTGTATGCAGGAGCCCATTAATGACACTTTCTACTCGGATTGCGCCGCACCTTCCTTATCTGCGCCGCTATTCCCGCGCCCTTACCGGCACTCAGACTTCGGGCGACGCTTATGTCGCCGCCGTTCTTGAAGCCATCATCGCCGATCTGTCGATTTTCCCGGATACGGCGAATGACCGGGTCGCACTCTACAAACTGTTCACGCAACTGTTTGGTTCCACCGCAGTCCAGATTCCAGAGCCGACCTCGCCCTATGCGTGGGAGCAGCGTGCCACGCTGAACCTTTCCAAGGTTTCGCCGCGCGCCCGTCAGGCCTTCCTGCTCGCCTCCGTGGAGAATTTCCGCGTCGCCGAAATCTCCGAAATCCTGGAAACCGAAGAACAGGATGTCATGCATCTGCTCGACGTCGCGTCGCAGGAGATTTCCCGTCAGGTCGCAACCGATATCATGATCATCGAGGACGAACCGCTGATCGCTATGGATATCGAGCAGATGGTCGAGAGCCTCGGCCATCGCGTCACCGGCATTGCCCGTACGCATGCGGAGGCCGTGGCGCTCTACAATAAGACCAAGCCGAGCATGGTGCTGGCCGACATCCAGCTTGCCGATGGCAGCTCCGGTATCGACGCAGTCAACGACATTCTCAAGACGTCGAGCGTACCGGTGATCTTCATCACTGCCTTCCCGGAACGGCTTCTCACCGGCGAGCGCCCGGAACCGACTTTCCTTGTCACCAAGCCGTTCAATCCCGACATGGTCAAGGCATTGATCAGCCAAGCTCTTTTCTTCAATGAATCGACCAGAGTAGCCGCCTGAGACGCAATTTTCCGGCCTTCGGAACCAAATCGCCAAAGCAGGCGTTCCGGTGCTACCGGGACGCTCCGGTGGCTTTAACGGTTTTTGCAGCGCTTTGTTCTAGAGTTGGCAGGCGGTGTCTGGAAGGGCGCTCCCTTCAGCGACGTTCAAGATGTCACAAGGAAAGGCGGCCGAGTGAATACGACTGAACCATTGTCCGGCATGCCTTTTACCTTCGAAGGCAAAGCCGCAATGATGGAACGCGCGCTCGGCAGCGCCGGGATTTCGATCCTCTGCCAGGACGCCCGACTGTCGATTTTCTACGCCGAAAATCTGCCGCCGCATTTTGCAGCACTCTTTGCGCCCGGCAGCAGCGACGCTGTCCTCTTTGGCGATGCGCACGGCCGATATCTGACGGCGCTGAAGCACAAGGTGCTGGAAACCGGCATCCCCAACAATGCCGAGGTCGAGATCGACGTCGACGGCGAACGGCGCACTTATGAACTGAAGATCCAGCGCACCGGCGAACGCGGCGCATATGGACTTCTGTCCGTCATCGCTGAAGTCACCGAAAGCCGGCATCGCGAAAAAGTTCTGAAATCGCTGCTGCGCGAACTCTCACACCGCTCGAAGAACCTTCTCGCCATAATTCAAGGCATTGCCACCCAGACGGCCCGCAACACGCTCTCTCTCGACAGCTTCCTCCTCAAATTCCGCGGACGGCTGCAATCGCTTTCCAACTCGCAGGACCTGATCACGGATTCGAGCTGGCGCGGCGCCTATCTCTTCGAACTCGCCGAAAAGCAGTTTGCTCCCTATTGGCCGGAGACGGCCGGCTCCATGCCGATCTATGGCATCAACGCTCACCTGACACCGAATGCCGCCGTCCATCTCGGGCTCGCCCTCCATGAACTCATCGTCAACTCCGCCTCCTTCGGCGCGATTGCTGGCGGTGCCGCCTCTATCACGCTGAATTGCCGCGAAGCCATGATCAACGACAGAAAGGCGATCGAAGTCGCCTGGGCGGAAGTTCTGCATGATCAGGCAGAAGTCCACGAATTCAGCGACAACAGCTTCGGCCGCACCGTGCTGGAGCGTGTCGTGCCTTCGTCGGTCAACGGCAAGGCGGAGTTGAACCTCGTTCCCGGCCGCATCGAGTATCGTCTGACCATTCCGGAAACCGAATTCGAGATCTTCAAGCGAGTGTGAAAGCCCTGGAGACAGCCGAAGACGGAAAAACAGCCGGTGCGAGGGCGGCGCACCGGCTGTCTTCACTCACCGGGAGGGGACCGTGAGTACGTCCGGATAGTGGGTTGGGGGCGCGCATGTTGGGTCGATGCGATCACCATCCGGATATCGCAATAACGACGACATCAAACTTTGGTTCCCTGCCATCCGAAAAAAATTCGGCTTTTTTACATCTTTTTTCGGATGCCCTTCCCTCGTCGCGCGCTCAGCCGTTTCAACGATGAAGGTCGATTAAATTCTTCCAGCAAAAACAATCGATTACTTGCGGGAACACACACAAAAATCTTCAAAATTTTACCGTTTGATAAATTTTTAAACCTGAGTTACGCTTTCCCTCACAGGCCGTTTACCAATAATGAGGGAACTTCAATGGAACGACTGGAAACCGGGATTCATGCCGGCCGGCTTTCGCCCGCCGAGTATGACGCTAATTTTTCCGATCTTCATCCGCGCCTCGATAATCATGAGGCGCTGGTCGCCGCTGACCGCTGTTATTTCTGTTATGACGCGCCATGCATGACGGCCTGTCCCACCTCGATCGACATTCCGCTGTTCATCCGCCAGATTTCGACCGGTAATCCGATCGGCTCGGCAAAGACGATCTTCGACCAGAACATCCTCGGCGGCATGTGCGCCCGCGTCTGTCCCACCGAAGAGCTCTGCGAACAGGCCTGTGTGCGCAACACGGCTGAAGAGCGGCCGGTCGAGATCGGCCGCCTGCAGCGTTATGCGACCGATGCAGCCATGCAGGCCGGCCGGCAGTTCTATGCCAGGGCCGAACCGAGCGGAAAGACGATCGCCGTTGTCGGCGCGGGCCCGGCCGGCCTTGCCGCCGCCCATCGCCTGGCCGTGAACGGCCATTCCGTCGTCATCTATGATGCCAGGGAAAAATCCGGCGGCCTCAACGAATACGGCATCGCCACCTATAAGACGGTCGACGATTTCGCCCAGAGGGAAGTCGACTACGTCCTATCGATAGGGGGCATCGAGGTTCGGCATGGGCAGCGTCTCGGTCGCGACTTCTCGCTTTCCGATCTACAGGCGCAATTTGACGGCGTCTTCCTCGGTATCGGCCTTGCCGGCGTCAACGCGCTGCGCATCGAGGGCGAAAACCTTACAGGCGTCGACGACGCCGTCGACTTCATCGCCGCCCTCCGCCAGGCCGAAGACAAGAGCGACATCGCCATCGGCCGCCGCGTCGTCGTCCTTGGCGGCGGCATGACGGCGATCGACGCTGCCGTGCAGGCAAAGCTGCTTGGCGCCGAGGAGGTGACGATCTGCTACCGCCGCGGCAAGGAGCAAATGAACGCCTCCGAATTCGAACAGGATCTGGCAAGCTCCAAGGGCGTCATCATCCGCCACTGGCTGGCGCCGAAATCGATCCTGTCGCAGGACGGCAAAGTCGCCGCGATCGAAGTGGAATATACCAAAATCCTCGATGGCCGCCTCGTTGGCACCGGCGAAACCGGTGTGATTGCCGCCGACCAGATCTTCAAAGCGATCGGCCAGAGCTTTGACGCCTCTGGTCTCGGTTCGCTGCGCATGGAATCCGGCCGCATCGCTGTCGATGGCGAAGGCCGTACGTCGCTCGATGGCGTCTGGGCCGGCGGCGACTGCGTCTTCGGCGGTGACGATCTCACGGTTTCGGCCGTCGCCCACGGCCGCGACGCGGCTGAATCCATCCATCGCACCCTGTCCGTAGCAGCCGCTCCGGCTGTCGCCGTTGCTTGAAGGGGAGAATGAACAATGGCTGATCTACGCAATAATTTCGTCGGCATCAAATCCCCGAACCCGTTCTGGCTGGCGTCTGCGCCGCCGACCGACAAGGCCTACAACGTCGAGCGCGCCTTCAAGGCCGGCTGGGGCGGCGTCGTCTGGAAGACGCTGGGCGAGGAAGGCCCGCCCGTCGTCAACGTCAACGGCCCGCGCTACGGCGCGATCTGGGGCGCCGACCGCCGCCTGCTCGGTCTGAACAATATCGAGCTCATCACCGACCGCGACCTTTACACCAACCTGCGGGAAATGAAGCAGGTGAAGATGAACTGGCCGGACCGGGCACTGATCGCCTCGATCATGGTTCCCTGCGAGGAAGAGGCCTGGAAGGCGATCCTGCCCTTGGTTGAAGAGACCGGCGCCGACGGCATCGAGCTCAACTTCGGCTGTCCGCACGGCATGTCCGAGCGCGGCATGGGTTCGGCGGTCGGCCAGGTGCCTGAGTATATCGAGATGGTCGTGCGCTGGTGCAAGCAGTACACCCGCATGCCTGTTATCACCAAGCTGACGCCCAACATTAGCGATATCCGCCGCCCGGCCCGCGCCGCCAAGGCCGGCGGCACCGATGCCGTGTCGCTGATCAACACGATCAATTCGATCGTCTCCGTCGATCTCGATAACTTCGCCCCCAACCCGACGGTCGGCGGCAAGGGCAGCCATGGCGGTTATTGCGGCCCGGCGGTAAAGCCGATCGCGCTCAACATGGTGGCCGAGATCGCCCGCGATCCCGAAACTTACGGCCTGCCGATCTCGGGCATCGGCGGCATCACCACCTGGCGCGACGCCGCCGAATTCCTCGTCCTCGGCGCCGGCAACGTCCAGGTCTGCACAGCGGCGATGACCTACGGCTTCAAGATCGTCCAGGAGATGATCACTGGCCTCTCCGACTGGATGGACGAAAAGGGCCATCGCAGCCTTGAAGATATCACCGGCCGCGCCGTGCCCAATGTCACCGACTGGCAATATCTGAACCTCAACTACATCGCCAAGGCGAAGATCGACCAGGACGCCTGCATCAAATGCGGCCGCTGCTACATCGCCTGCGAGGACACCTCGCACCAGGCGATCACCAACTTCGTCGATGGCGTTCGCCATTTCGAGGTAGTGGACGAGGAATGCGTCGGCTGCAATCTCTGCGTCAGCGTCTGCCCGGTCGAGAACTGCATCACCATGGAGCAGCTTCCCGCCGGCACCCTCGACAAACGCACCGGCCGCGTCGTCGACCCGAACTACGCCAACTGGACCACACACCCGAACAACCCGATGGCGCGTCAGGCGGCGGAGTGAGGACTTGCAATGCCGCGGACAAGCTCGGTTCGCGGTATTGCCCTGTACCGCAATGCAAGTTTCGGGCTTGATGGGCGGCTCCAAAGGTGGCTAAAGGCGATTACGGGAACATCATAAGGCTGCCGAAGTTAGCGCAGGCGATTCCACGAGAGAGCCATGCACGACCACTCAAGCAGCGAAAAGTCGAAAACGATGCGTCGCCGTTCGCGCCGACGCCTCCCGATCGGAGCGGAGGTTGATGCCGGCGGCGTTTCGTTCAGGCTATGGGCCCCTGCCAGAGAACGCTGTTTCCTCGTGATCGAGGGAAATTCCCAACATCAGATGACGGCGGAGGACGGCGGCTACTTCTGCCTCCATCTGCCCGGCCTGGATGCAGGGACGCGATACCAATTTCACTTTGGAGACGCGGATGATCTTCTTGCCGATCCTGCCTCGCGTTTTCAGCCGGATGGCCCATCGGGGCCATCAGTCGTCGTGGACCCGGCGCGGTACCAGTGGAGTGATCACGATTGGCAAGGAATACCCGCCTTCGGAGCTGCCCTCTATGAGATGCACATCGGCACCTTCACAAGGGAAGGTACCTTTGCGGCAGCCCGGGAAAAGCTGGAAAGACTTCGCGCTATCGGCATCAACTGCCTGGAAGTAATGCCGATAAATGAGTTTGAAGGCGAATTCGGCTGGGGTTACGACGGCACTTTGCTCTACGCTCCGACCCGGCTCTATGGAACACCGGATGATGTGCGCGGTTTCGTCGATGAAGCCCACCGGATCGGCATTGGGGTGATCCTCGACGTCGTCTACAATCACTTCGGTAACGGCGAGCGTTTTTGCGAATTCACGCCCGACTATTTCACAGAGCGTTACTCGAACGAATGGGGCAAGTCGATCAACTTCGACGGTTCGAACAGCCGTGGCGTTCGCGAATATGTCGCGAAGAATGCCGCCTACTGGATCGACGAATTCCACTTTGATGGACTGCGTATCGACGCCACGCAGGCCTTGTTTGATTCGAGCCACGAACACATCATCACGGTCATCGCGAGGGAGGCTCGGGCAGCAGCGGGACAGCGGCAGATCTACCTCGTGAGCGAAAATGAGCCGCAACAGACCAACATGGTGCGGCCGGCTGATGCGGGAGGGCATGGGCTGGACGCCTTATGGAATGACGATTTCCACCGCTCCGCGACGGTGGCGCTAACCGGCCGCAGCGAAGCCTATTATCATGATCACCGCGGTGCGGCCCAGGAGCTCGTTTCTGCCGCCAAATATGGCTGCCTGTTTCAGGGGCAGCGATATGATTGGCAGGATAAACCGCGTGGAACGGCTGGGCTCGACCTCAAGCCGTGGAATTTCGTGCACTTCCTCCAGAATCACGACCAGGTCGCCAATTCCGGCACAGGCGCCAGGATCGGCCAGATAACATCGCCAGCCCGCCTTCGGGCTCTGACGGCGCTCCAACTGCTGGGGCCGCAAACGCCCATGCTCTTTCAGGGGCAGGAATTTGGTTCCTCTTCTCCGTTCTATTATTTTGCAGATCACCAAGGGGAAATCGCCGACATCGTCCGGCAGGGGCGGCGCGGTTTCATCAGCCAATTCCCGAACCTGAGGGATGAAGAGCTCATCAGACAGATGGCGGATCCGTGTGCTCGCACGACGTTTGAGAAGGTGAAGCTCGATTGGGCTGAATGGGAGAGGAACGTGGCGGTCGTGCTGCTTCATCGCGACCTGCTGAATCTACGTCAGACGAACAAGGCATTTTCTCGCCAAGCCTGCGCTCGTGACGGCCAAATGGACGGTAATATTTTGTCCAGCTGCGCCTTCCTCCTGAGGTTCTTCGCGGAGAAACCGTCGGACGAGAGAATATTGTTGATCAACTTCGGCAATGACCTCGTGATCGATAGTCTGCCGGATCCGCTTTTTTCTCCACCAGAAGCTCACCAATGGCATCTCTCTTGGTCGAGTGAAGATGCCGCCTACGGTGGCAGCGGACGCCGCCCGTGTGATTTTCGGAAGCGTTGGGTATTGAACGGGGATATTGCCCTGGTCCTCGCCCCATTAAAACTCCAGAATCGGCAAAACGCCTCAGCAATGCCTATAGAGGACTGGCAAGCCGGCATCTTGCGAGCCGGAGACCCTGGCACCTAACTGCGGGCCTTCGCGTTTCGTCGTTGAAGCAGACGTTCGAGAAAATGAGAGAGGGAGTCGCCTGAACTCTCGCCATCGCCGCTGAGGACGGTAACGCCCCACCTCTTCAGAACATGCACCTGAACTTCGGTCGGCTCGTGCATGAAGAGAAACAGCGGCGGCCGGTGTCGGTCTAGTCCGGTTCGCCGCCATGTCGACCACAGGTGATGGAGCAAAAAGCGAATGTTCAGATCGGACATGCTGTAGCCGATAAACAGCAATGTCGAGGCGAAAGCATCGCTCCTGAATTTAATGTCCAAAGGAGCATCAAAAGACAGGCGATCGAAGTAATCCGATTCTGTCAGCACCAGTGTGTCCGGATCGGAGAAATCGCCGTGGTATTTGACGATTTGAGTTTTGCCGACCGGCGCGGTCGCCATGTCTTTCGCGCTTGTGATCCGCGTGAATGGCCGCCCGAACGTCTCATAGGACATTTCGAGATTTGCATCGTAATTAGTGGTGTAAACGAGAGGAAAATCCAATTCGACGATGAGCCGATGCAACTCCGATGTCCTCAGTTGCTCCGGCAAAATCTGCCACTCGCATTTCATCCATTCGACCAATTGAGACAATGAACCGTGCTTCAACCGGTAATATTCGGCAATTTCCTGGTAGGTCGTGCCGTGAGCGGCGGCGAACGACGAAGGCAGGCCGAGGTCCGTCAACATGTGGTCGATGAGGCAGGTCCATGACGGCAAACCGACGCTCATCGATATTCCTGCCCCAACGAATAAAATGGCCTGCCGGCGTTCAAGCGCGCTGGCGATCGCCAGTATCTGTTCATCGTGTGGCACGAATCCTCCTGATGCCGTAGACCGAACGTGGTCCGGAGAGAGTTGTTTCCGTGCGCTAGCGTACCTCCGTGAGGTGCTTTAAAGACGTTGCGCAGGAAGAGCCGTGACCGCTTTGGATTTCCTTGGCGCGCATGACTGCTGTCCTCCGCAATCCGTCACCACGCAGCACGGTTCGCGCCTCTCTCGGCGGGTCCGGCTGCAAGGATGCGGCAGCTTCGTGGTCCGCCTGAGCCTGCCCAGAGCAATTCCAGGAAAAGTGCGAAGCGGTTTTCTGTCCGGAATTGCGCGAAAACAAAAGGTTAGAGCGGTCCTGCGCTTCCATGAAAAGCTGAACCGCTAAGTGGCGTCGCCGATCCTCTGTGGGCCTCTGCGCGTTTCAAGTCGTGGGCGTACGGTCCCGCATGTCCGCCGGTTCTCATGAAGTGCTTGTCGATTTCGGCAATGATCGCATCAGCCTTCTCTCCGGCATTTAATCTGATCAGAGCGTCCAGCTTCGCTTCGGTACGGTCATCGTTTCCTTCGAAGACGGAGATCCGATATAGAGAAAGTCGGCAAGACCGACGACCTGCCAGAGCAATTGCAGGAATTCGGACTGCCAATTTTCAAAGGTGTCTCTGCCCATCTCCATGAGATAGGCATTAACATCAGGCACCTGACCGTGGTTCTGCTGCTCGCCGACAAAAGCAAACCAACCAAATAACCAATGGCCGGTGAGCGAAAATAGAAAGAAGCCGACGGTGATCCAGGCGTAGGCCTATTTCTTGAACATGATACCTCCTTTGGACAACTGGGGCGGTGAGTGCGAGATCAGCCGCATTTGTTGAGATCCTCATCAGCTAATCCCCTGGCCGGCCTTTCAAGTCATTCCCCTAGGGAGCTCGATGCCGCAACCGGTGTGCCAGTCCTGAAGGCGGGGAGGACCTCGCGTCCGAAGGCTTCGATGAACTCGCGCTGATTGCGCCCCACATTGTGAATATAGATTTCTTCAAATCCCATCTCGACATCGGCTTTTAGCCACTCGACATGCTGTTGCGGATCGGCCGAGATGCGCACATGCTCGTCCATATCTTCCGGCCGCACCTTCAGACACGCCTCATCGAACTCCTCGGGCAAACGAAGGGTTTCCGAGATCGCAGCAGAAATTGCGTTGCTTCGCCACTGCTCGAAAGCGCTTGCTCTGGCTTCCTCTTCGGAGCCGGCATAGGAAATATGCGTTTGTAAATAGAGCGGCTTTTGCTGCCCGCCGCCACGCCGGAAGGCGTCGACGACTTTGCCGAGCTTGTCGGGCGGCTGATTGATGGTGATAAGCGCGTCCGCCCAGCCTCCCGCCCACTCGGCCGTTTCTGGCGAAAGAGCGCCGGCAACAATGCGCGGGATCTCATCAGGGAGAGAATGAACGCGGGCTTGATCGACTTTGATGGGCTCTGCCCGACTGACAAGCTTCCCCAACCACAAGTCCCGCATGATCTCTACCGCCGCCTGCAGCCGTTCATTTCTTTCCGCCTTGGAAGGCCAGCGTTCACCGATGACGTGTTCATTCATGGCCTGCCCGCTACCCACCGCTATCCACGGCAACCGTCCCGAAAACATTTCCGCGATCGTCGCGCCAGCCTGTGCGGTAATCGCTGGATGATAACGCCAGCCCATAGGGACTGTTATGATACCGAAGGGAATAGATCGCGTGGCCTGGAGCGCCGCCCCTAACCAAGCCCAAGCGAAGCCCGACTGACCCTGCCTCTCACTCCACGGCGTCAGGTGATCGGACGACATCACGGCACCGAAACCTACAGTTTCCGCAGCCTGCACATATCCGAGAAGCTCGCTTGGCGAAAACTGTTCATGGGACGCGTGATAGCCGATGAGAGTCATGATCCGTTGCCCTCGGAAATAAACCAGTGGTAGGCATAGGGCTCGAGTTCCAGGCGTGGCTGGATGGCGCCTGCGTACTCCACCTCGCCGATCAGATCTCGAAACTTCCCAGGCTGCATTCCGCCAAAATTGATTTCCGTCTTAATACGCCGGCCAGCAAGGTTGTGGACGAGCAACAGAAGCGACCCGGCGTCTTCAAAGCCGTGGACTAAAACAGCCGGATCCTCGATTCCGAGTTCTGAAAGGTAGGTCAGCTTTTCAGTCAGGCCCACGAAGTCGCCAATGCCGTCGCCATTTCCATCGGCGAATTCCTCGACATCAATGCTGTAGATCACTGCCTCCTCATACCAGCTGCTGCTTCGGTTCGGCACCGCGACGGTCTCCCGATAATCTGTGTTGCCACCCCTTCTAACGGTTCCGGAACGAGCGGGTTCCTCGGATTGCGCCAAGTCCATGGGTGTCGGGGGAAGCGGAAGGAAGGTCTGGCCCGGTGGAACCTGCAGACATCACCGGTGTTTTCCAATATCCCGAACAGATAGGAAAGCCTCCGATGGATCAGTCCACGACACCGCTGGGAGGTCCCGAGCGATCACCTCTCCAACCGAAATGGTGGCATACGGCAACTGTCTACCAGGTCTATCCGCGCAGCTTCTGCGACTCGAACGGAGATGGCATCGGCGATCTCCCCGGCATTACATCAAAGCTCGATTATCTGAAGAAGCTCGGGATCGACATCATCTGGTTATCGCCGATCTACAAGTCGCCGATGGACGACAATGGTTACGACATATCCGACTATCGGGACATCGCCTCCGAGTTTGGCACGCTCGCAGATTTCGACCTGTTGGTGGCGGAGGCGAAAGATCGAGGAATCGGCATCATGCTCGACCTCGTCGTGAACCACACCTCCGATGAGCATCCGTGGTTTCTTCAATCCCGTCAGGGTTCGGACAACCCATTCCGCGACTTCTACATCTGGCGAAAGCCTGCGCCGGGCGGAGGACCGCCGAACGGCTTGAAGTCCTCCTTCGGCGGGCCGGCGTGGACACTGGACCCCGCAACAGGCGAATATTACCTGCATATGTTTTCCCGCCGTCAGCCGGACCTCAATTGGGAGAACGAAAGGGTACGGGCGGAAATCTATGACATGATGAACTGGTGGCTCGAGCGCGGCATTGCCGGCTTCCGTATGGATGTCATTGATTACATCGGCAAGCAGGTGGACCGGGAGCTCATCAAGGACGGACCGCATCTGCACGACTATTTGCAGGAGATGAATGCCAGGACGTTTGGCAGCCGCGACATTCTTACGGTTGGTGAAGCCTGGAGCGCCACTCCCGGCGCGGCCCTCCTCTATTCCGGGCGTGACCGCCAAGAACTGTCGATGATCTTCCAGTTCGAGCACGTCACCCAGCAATGGGACACGGTCTATGGGAAATGGCGCCCGAAACCGCTTGACCTCGTGAATCTCAAGACGGTCCTCAGCAAGTGGCAGCTTGCCTTGTCCGAAGATGGGTGGAATTCGCTCTTCTGGGGCAATCACGATCTGCCACGCGCCGTCTCGCGCTACGGCGATGTCACCGGCTATCACGTGGAGTCCGCCAAGATGCTGGCGACCGTGCTGCATCTCCTGAAAGGCACGCCTTTCATCTATCAGGGTGAGGAGATCGGCATGACGAACGTCCCGTTCACCTCCATCGAACAGTACCGGGATATCGAAACCCTCAACATGCACAGGCTGCACGTGGAGGCCGGCCTTTCCCCAGAAGAGTTTATTCGCGGAGCAAACGAGAACGGCCGCGATAACGCCCGCACACCGATGCAATGGAGTGCTGCCCCTTATGGCGGTTTCTCGACCGGCGTGCCCTGGATCGAAGTCAATCCCAATTATCCGAAGGTCAACGCTGAAGCGGCCATTAGGGACGAGAGCTCGATCTGGAACCACTATCGCAAATTGATCGCTCTCCGGAAGACGTGCCCTGTCATCGTATACGGGGAATACCGATCCTGGCTCGACCAACACCCTGATGTCTTCGTCTATACCCGTACATTCGAGAGGACTCGGATGATCGTCGTCGCCAACTTCACCCCACGGCACATTGCGCTGAGTTTGCCATCGGAGCTCGGCATGAACGGAGGATGTCTCATCTGCAATTATGAACCGGTGAACATGATCAACGAGACCATTGAACTCAGCCCATACGAGGCCTTCGCCATAGCGTCTAGAACAGGATGACTTTAGGCCGGGTCGGCCTAAAATCTGAATCCTGTTCTCAATTCAAGAGTTAGAGCATGACGTCGCCCGAAAACCGCTCATAGTTTTCGGCATCATGCTCTAGGTGAAGCTGGTATCCGATCACAGTTGCTTGGGCTTTTGCTGTGCTCGAGGCTGGGATCTTCTCGGCTATCGCAAGCGCCGGGGCAGAGAAAGAGGCTGGCGCCGGCTGCCCCTCGATCCTATGGCCGCGCCGACCGCGAAGGAAGCAAGGGCTGCAAGGCCCAGCATCAGAGGCGCCGGCAGCGATGACCGCGAGCGCGAGCGTAAACCGCCATCGATATGTGCCGTGTCCTGGGAAGGCCGATAGAGATTACCGTCACTTTTCGCGACAGGTGATGCGCGGTTGAAATAGGCCGCCATGAAGCGGCCGAGCAAACGCGCCGCCAGGTTTGGCGCCAGCAAGTGAGCGAGACGTGTTGCGTTAGTTACGGCGCCAACGGTGGTCGTTGCTCGCGGATGTTTTGCCACCTGGACTATGGCTTCGGCAACGCGCCGAGCATCGATCAGCGGCGGCGGCGCGGAGACCTTCCGGCCGACATAGTTGGCGCCATGCATCAGGCCGGGCGTATCGACGAAGGCGGGGTAAATATCACAGATATGAATGCGAGGCTTATCCGCCACCTCCGCCCGTAAGGCCTCGGAAAATCCGCGAAGCCCGAACTTGCTGGCGCTGTAGGCTGTGGCGAACGGCGCCGCTGCAAAACCGCCGAGCGAAATCATATTGATGAAGACGCCTCTCCCCTGGCGCAGAAACACCGGCAGAACCGCGTGTGCGTCGTTGATATGTCCCAACAAGTTCGCGCGGATGACCTGCTCATGCGTTTCAATGGGCGTCTCCTCGAACCGACCAACCGCGCCGACTCCGACATTGCTGACCCAGACATCTATCTTGCCGAACGAGGCAGCTTTCGAGGCAAGAGCCTTGACGGCATCGGGGTCGGTGACATCCGCAACAACTGAAGTGGCCTCGCCGCCAAGGAGGCGGCAGCCCTCTGCCACTTTTTCCAACGCGGCACCGTTGCGCGACGCGAGCACCAGCCTGCTCCCCTGCCTGGCGAATGCCTCGGCTGCGGCTTGGCCGATACCACTCGATGCGCCGGTAATGACGACGACAGCATGCTTGAGATTGGTTGTCATAGTCGAAGCGTCCTTCCGATTTACCACTTTCTGCGCAAACAACCCGGCGCCATTGAAGTTCCCGGCCAGCGAACATCGCGCCTTTTCAGGCAACTCTTGCTGTCTCGGAGCGTGCTGAGATGTCGCTCATCACCACGCGCCCTCTCGAGATGCGATCGAGAGCGGCCATTTAGAGCCTTTCCGGGTTAGATTGCAGCATTCTGCCGGAGCAGGTTTTCGTCAGGGCAGAGGCGATTGGCGAAGGGCATACCCCTAGGTACGTCCGAGCCGATCGCCTTTGCCCTGGCGGAAAGATGCCCGGCCCTTCGGGTTGGCTGAAACGGGCCGGCTGATCGATCGGCCGGCTTGGCCGTAGAACTTGGCTACGACGCGCGCCGGCCGGTCGAC
The DNA here is from genome assembly GCF_037002925.1 of Rhizobium aouanii. NCBI lineage: Bacteria > Pseudomonadati > Pseudomonadota > Alphaproteobacteria > Hyphomicrobiales > Rhizobiaceae > Rhizobium > Rhizobium aouanii. The sequence goes on along the minus strand of NZ_JBAMYD010000001.1, from coordinate 216,921 downwards.
CATCCAACTCCGTTTGAGCCAACAGAATGCTTCAATCTAACCCGGAAAGGCTCTAGCTAGGTTAAATGCAGGCAAAGGATGCCTTAGCCACCGAATGATTTTCGATAGGCATGAGGGCTTGTCCCGAGCCGCCCGCGAAAATGATGCCGCATGGTTGCCAGTGTTCCAAAGCCGCTGGCAGCGGCGATGTCATCGAGCGAAACGGCAAGTTCCTTCTCCAGCAGATCGCGGGCATGACGCAGCCGCTCCTTCAGCAGCCATTCGCCGACGCTGAGGCCCGTCGTCGCTTCGAAGCGCCGCTGGAAGGTGCGCATGCTCATGCCCGCTCTTTTCGCAAGCAGGCTGATTGGCTGGTCCTCGGAAAGGCTTTCGCGCATCCATTCGATCAGCGGCCCCAAGCGGATACCCTCGCGTTCCTCGGGAACCGGCGCGTGAATGAACTGCGCCTGTCCGCCTTCGCGGTGTGGCGGCACGACCAGACGGCGGGCGACGCGGTTTGCGGCCTCCGAACCGAAATCGCCGCGCACCACATGCAGGCAGAGATCGATGCCGGCAGCACTGCCCGCCGCCGTCAGCAGGCTGCCTTCGTCCATGTAGAGAACGTCGGCGTCGAGTGCGATGTCGGGATAACGCGCGGCGATCGAGGCGACATAACGCCAATGCGTCGTCGCCCTGCGGTTCGTTAGCAGACCCGACCCGGCAAGAACGGCAACACCTAAGCAAAGTGACATGATCCTTGCGCCGCGTTCATGCGCGGCCTTGAGCGCTGAAACCAGCGGCTCAGGAACGGCGGCATCGATCGACCGCCAACCCGGCACGACGATCAGGTCCGCTTCGTCAAGCACTTCCAGTCCCTTGTCGACTGCCACCGTCAGCCCTCCCGCAGCGCGAAGCGGACCCGGTTCGATGCCGCAAACCGAGAAGCGATACCAGCCTTCGCCCATTTCCGGCCGTGGCAGGCCGAAGACCTCGTAGGCGATGCCGAATTCGAAGGTGCAGAGCCCGTCATAGGCAAGTGCGGCGACCAGCGGTCCTTTCGTCTGCGGCGGCAATGAATTTGGCATGATCTTTACGCTGTCGGTCATGATGGCCAATTTCGCAAAGCTTTAGCATCGGCAATACCAGGCGGCAACTTCAGAAAAAGGAAAACCGATGCCAAGCCCCATTTCCCAAACACCTGCTGCAGCTCCGCATGCCGCCGTCGCTCACTTTGCCGCCAAGCTCGCTTTCGAAACCGATTGCTCCGACATGCATGCCGCCTTTGCGGCCGGCAAAGTCGATTTCGTTCTCCTCGACGTGCGCTCGCCGCAGCTCTTCGCAGAGTCCCACATTCCCGGAGCCATCAACCTGCCGCACGGCAAGATGACGGCGCACCGCATGTCGACATGGGCAAGCGATACACTCCTCGTCGTCTATTGCGCCGGCCCGCACTGCAACGGCGCCGACAAGGCTGCCTTCCGCCTCGCCAATCTCGGCCTTCAGACCAAGCTGATGATCGGCGGAATGACCGGCTGGGCCGATGAAGGCTTCGCCTTCGAACAGGGCGTCCCTGCTGCCGCCTGATGGCCTCCCTTCTCCCCCTACAATTATTGCAGCGGGGAGAAGAGAAAACCGCGACCGTCAGAACTCGACGACCACCTTGCCGAAAGGCCCGCGATAGAGATGATCGAGCGCCTCAGGGAATTCGTCGAAGGCATAACGCTTGTCGATCACAGGCTTCAGACCGGTCTGGTCGATTGCCCGCACCAGATCTTCAAGCGCACGGCGATGGCCGACGGAAATGCCCTGCACAACAGGCGCCTTGAGCAGGAACGGGCCGGCCGGGCCGGAAACCTCGAACCCCTCGAACACGCCGATGACGGAAATGCGGCCATTGATCGCCACCGCCTTCAGCGCCTGGCCGAGATGTGGGCCGCCGACGATCTCAAGCACGTGATCGGCGCCATAGCCGCCGGTCAACTGATAGAGCTGCTCAACCCAGTCGCCCTCATGGCGATTAATCGCGTGATCGGCGCCAAGGGCAACGGCGCGTTCGAGCTTCTCCGTACTGCCCGATGTGATGAAGACCTCCGCGCCATGCGCCTTGGCGATCTGCAGACCGAAGAGCGCCACACCGCCGGTGCCTTGCACCAGCACCTTATCGCCGGCCTTCAGACCGCCGCGTTCGATCAGTGCGAACCAGGCTGTTAGCCCGGCGCAGGGCAAGGTGCTCGCCTGCGCCGCATCGAGCGTGTCAGGCGCGCGCGAATACCATTCCTCCGACAGCACGGTGTATTGGGAGAGGACGCCGGGATAAAAGCCGCCGCGCGTCTTGTAAGGTGGCGTGCGCGCATCGCCCAAGCCGCGTCCGTCGATCCAGTCGGGTGAAAAGGTCGAGATGACCCGATCTCCCGGCTTGAAACGGCTGACCTCGGGTCCGACCGCCTCGACGACACCCGCCATATCGGAAGCCGGCACGAAGGGAAATTGCAGCGGCAACCCCATGCCGCTCTCCATCACCAACCGGTCGCGGAAATTCAGCGAGACGGCTTCCGTCCGCACCAGAACGCTATTTCCCGAAACCGGTTCGAGCCTCCGCTCGCCGATCGCCAGCTGGCGCTCCGGCCCTACCGCGTCGATCTGCCATTGCCGTGTTGTCTGCATTGTCTTGCTCCTTGTTCATTGCAGGGAGGACAAGGATATCGTTGAATATTTCGCACCAGTTGCGATATTAATTCTCCAGAATGGTTCCAAAGAGGAAACAAAATGGAACAGCTGAAGGGTATCTCGATCTTTGTCGAAGCCGTCGAGGCAGGTGGCTTTTCGGCTGCCGCCGAGCGGCTCCATCTCACGCGTTCGGCCGTCGGCAAAACCATCGCACGGCTGGAACAGCGTCTCGGCGTGCGCCTCTTCAACCGTACGACACGCATGCAGAGCCTTACCGAGGAAGGCCGCTTCTTCTACGAGCGCTGCCTTCGCGCGGTCGAGGAAATCCGCCTCGGGGAAGCGATGCTGGAATCCGGACGGCGTGATGTGCGCGGCCGGCTGCGCATCTCAATGCCGGTGCTCTTCGGCCGCCACTGCATCGCGCCGGTCCTCGCACGCCTGCTCGATGAGCATCCGAACCTCGAACTCGACCTTTCCTTTAACGACCGTGTCGTCGACCTGCTCGAGGACGGCTTCGATCTTGTCGTCCGCAACGGGCCGCTGAAGGACAATCCGGATCTGATGGCCCGGGCGATCGCTCGCCAGCGCATGACCGTCTGCGCATCGCCCGCCTATCTGGAAAAACATGGCACACCGCAGACGGTCTTCGATATTCCGCAGCATGAAGGCATCGTTTATAGGCGGGGCGATGACGATAGGGGCTGGATCTTTCCCACTGCAACCGATCCCGGGCGGCGGATGCCGCCAAAGGCGCGGCTGCGGCTCGACGACCTTGCTTCGATTTCCGATGCGGCCGTCGCCGGGCGCGGACTTGCCTGGCTCCCCTGCTGGCTGGTCCGCGAGGAGGTGCTGGCAGGCCGGCTCATTCAGGTGTTGAAGCAGGAACCGGCCAATGTCTTCGATGCCCATGCCGTTTGGCTGCGCTCTCCGGTCATGCTGCCGAAGGTGCGGCTCGCGATCGATACGCTCGCCGCAGGACTGCCGGCAATGATGGGCTGAAGCGCTCGCCACGCGTCTGCGAGCGACGAGAAACCCATGTAATTCCTATACGTTTCCCTGGAAATCACCCGATGCAGCAGTATATCCGATAGTTCACCGTCCGTTGTGGACGACCGCCATATCACTCGGAACACGGTCAGCATGTCACTTCGCAGCGCTCTCCGCGCACAAACTGCAGATTGCCACGCCGCGGTCGACGCTCTCTTCGGCAGTTTCAATCTCTCACGCACCCAGGATTACAAGGCATTCCTCCGCGCGCATGCCCAGGTCGTACCATCAGTCGAACATGCGCTTGAGGAAGCCGGGATCGCTCGCCTGCTGCCCAACTGGTCGGAACGAAGGCGCGCTCACCTGCTCGCTGCCGACATTAGGGAACTCGGCGATCGATTGCCCGCGCCCCTTCCTCAACCCGCCTTGCATTGCGAAGCAGCGGTCTGGGGTGCTGCCTATGTCCTGGAAGGCTCCAAGCTCGGCGGCGCGCTGCTCGCCAAGGCCGTGCCTGATCATTTGCCCAGCAGCTACCTGACCCCCCAAGGCCCGAAGGGCGCCATGCGGCTCTTCATGGATCGTCTTGACGCGAGCAAGGTGGACGATCCCGGCGCTGCCGTCACGGCCGCTCGCAATGTCTTCGATCTCTTCCTAAAAGCGGGGCAACTCACGCTGGAAACCGTGCCATGAGCGGCACGCACGAACCTGTCGATCTCACCAACTGCGACCGTGAACCGATCCACCAGCTTGGATCGGTTCAACCTTTCGGCTTTCTCCTGGCGATATCCTCAGACTGGATTGTCACCCGCGCCTCCGCAAATCTGGTGGAGTTTCTCGATGTTGCGCAGGCCGACGCGATCGGCCGTCCCGTTGTTTCGCTGATCACACCCGAAGCACTCCACGCCGTCCGCAACAAGCTTACCACGCTGCGCGGTCCCGACGTCGCCGAGCGCATTTTCGGCATTGCCCTGATGCCCGATCAAAACAGGTTCGACATTGCCCTGCACCTGAACGGAGGTGAGGTCATCATCGAAGGCGAGCGCTGCCAGGATGACCGGCGCGACGCCGCTTCGCTCTCCATGCGCAGCATGATGTCCCGCCTCGACCACACGGAAACACTGGAGGCTTTCTTCCGCGAAGGTGCAAGACAGGCGCGCGCCTTGACTGGCTTCGATCGGGTCATGGTTTATCGTTTCGACGAAGGCGGTTCCGGCGAAGTGGTGGCGGAAGCCGCCCGGGCCGGCATCGGCTCGTTTCTCGGGCTGCACTATCCGGCTTCCGACATTCCGGTGCAGGCGCGCGCGCTCTATCTGCGCAACCTGTTCCGCATCATTGCCGATGTCGACGCCGTCCCGGTCCCGATCCTGCCGCAACGCGACGAGCACGGCCAGCCGCTCGACCTCTCCATGTCGGTATTGCGTTCTGTTTCGCCGATCCACATCGAATATCTGAAAAACATGGGCGTCGGCGCTTCGCTCTCCATATCGATCGTCGTGGACGGTAAGCTCTGGGGCCTATTTGCCTGCCATCATTACGGCCCGCGTCTGCCTTCGGCCCAAAGCCGCTCCACTGCCGAACTCTTCGGTCAGATGTTTGCGTCGCGTCTTGAAAGCCGCGAACGGCGGCTGGCTCTCGACTACGAGACCAAGGCGCGCCGCATCGCCGACCGGCTTCTCACCTCCGTGGCAGACAATGCGAGCCTGCTCGACGATCCGGCCTGGCTGATTGAGGCGCTCGCCGATGCCATTCCTGCTGACGGGATCGGCGTCTGGATCAACGGCCGGCTGGCACTCGCCGGCATCGGGCCGAATGAGAGAAGTTTCGCAGCCCTCGTCCGCCACCTCAACCGTAGCGCTGCCGGCCGAATCTATGCCGTGGACAGGCTCTCAGAAACCTATCCGGACCTTGAGGTCGACGATGCGGTGGCAGGCATGCTCGCCATCCCGATCTCGCGTTCGCCGCGCGATTATGTCGTGCTTTTCCGTCAGGAATTGGTGCGCACCGTCCGCTGGGGCGGCGACCCACACAAGCCGGTGGAATACGGGCCGAACGGCCCGAGGCTGACGCCGCGCAAGAGTTTCGAAGCCTGGTCGGAACTGGTGCGCGGCCGCTCCCTTCCTTTCACGGACGCCGAGCGCCGTGTCGCCGAAACCATCCGCGTCACACTGATCGAAGTGGTGTTGCGCCTCACCGACGAGGTCAGCATGGCGCGCCAGACGGCAAACGAGCGCCAGGAACTGCTGATTGCCGAGCTGAACCACCGCGTCCGCAACATATTGAGCCTCATCACCGGCATTATCCGGCAGTCGCAGGCAACGTCGGTCGGCCTTGGCGACTACATTCGCCAGCTCGAGGGCCGCATCCAGTCACTCGCCCGCGCCCATGACCAGATCACCCGCGATCACTGGGCGCCCGCTTCGCTTCGGCAATTGCTGCTCGCAGAGACCGCCGCCTATCTCGGGAAAAACGCGCAACGCATCCAGATGAGCGGCGAGGATGTGCTGCTGGAACCGCAGGCCTTTTCCACCGCCGCCCTTGTTTTCCATGAGCTGATGACCAATAGCGCCAAATATGGCAGCCTTTCCGGAATTGGCAGCGGCACCGTCCAACTCGGCTGGCATCGCGACGACGAGGGCAATCTGCGCATTAGCTGGCGCGAAAAGAATGGTCCACCCGTCGTCGAACCCAAACGCCATGGCTTCGGTTCGACGATCATCCGCCGCTCGATCCCCTATGACCTTGGCGGCAAAGCCGAGGTCCGCTACGCCAAGGATGGGCTCGAGGCCGATTTCTCCATCCCCGCGCGACATGTCGTCGGCCCCACGAGCGAACGATCAAATCCGGCTCCGCTCGGAACGACCGAACCCAAGACCAATCCCGACGATCAGCCGCTTTTCGGCCTGAACGTGCTGCTGGTGGAAAACAATCTGATCATCGCCATGGATGGCGAGGACATCCTGCGCCGCCTGGGCGCCGACGTGGCTACGGCGCCAAGTGTCACTGAGGCGATGGAAATTCTGGCAGGCCAGTCCTTCGATCTGGCGCTTCTCGATGTCAATCTTGGCGATGAGACGAGTTTCGGAATTGCCGACCGGCTGGCTGCCGAAGGCGTGCCCTTCGTTTTTGCCACGGGCTATGGGGAGGGCATCGCCCAGGCCAACAGCCACTCGGACGCGCCCGTGCTACAGAAGCCTTATACGATGGAGGGCATGACGGATATTCTTGCCCGGGTTCCGCTCTCGCGGAGAGGATAAGAGCCTCACGCCTCCAGGGGATCCGGTCGCAGGCCGCCGATGAAGAGCTGTTCCAGAAACCGCGCCGCATCCTCGAAGCGCCCTTCGCCCGAATGTTCCTGCCCCAGCACGGCACGCACCTGAACGTCAAAATCCGCGTAATGCTGCGTTGTCGACCAGATGGAGAAGATCAGGTGATAGGGATCGCATTTGACGATCTTGCCTGATTTCGCCCAGGCGCGGATGACCTCCGCCTTCTCGTCGACCAGTTCCTTCAGCGGTCCCTTCAGCTCGTCCTCGATATGCGGCGCGCCCTGCAGCACCTCGTTGGCGAAAAGCCGGCTCTCGCGGGGAAAATCGCGGGCCATCTCCAGCTTGCGGCGGATGTAGCTGCGGATTTCCGACTCCGGATTGCCCTCGGCGTTAAAGGCCCGCAACGGCTCCAGCCAAGTGTAGAGCACCCGGTCGATCAGCGCCCGGTGCATGGCTTCCTTGGTGCGGAAATAATAGAGCAGGTTGGGTTTCGACATGCCGGCCACTTCGGCAATCTGGTCGATGGTCGAGCCGCGAAAGCCGCTTGCCGAAAACACATCGAGGGCCGCTTCCAGGATCTGCTCTTCTTTCTCCTCCTGGATTCGCGTCCGCCTCAGGGTTTTCGCTGCTCTCGGTATGGTCACAGGCTGTTATTTCCCCTTGAAATTCAACTTCTTCGCTCAAGTTTTTCCGGAAGCGATCCCCGCCGCCTTCTTGAGCAACTGCCCGTATTTTTATCGGCAATTTTCGTGATTTTCGTCTTGAGCCCGGCGGTGGAAGTTGTAATGTTTACCAATCGGTCAAATTATCCGCCAGATGCAAAACAAAGGCAACTGGCGATTTTCCGGCGCTCGACAAAACCAATAAGGGGGCGCAGGAAAGGACCACGGGAACAGGCGGGCATGCCCTTTGCATGACTGCCGCAAACAGGTGAGGGCATACGAAATGGTGGCAGCACCAGGCGAGAACATGCGCGTCAATGGCGACCGTCTCTGGGACAGTCTCATGGAGATGGCGAAAATCGGCCCCGGTATTGCAGGCGGAAACAATCGCCAGACCTTGACGGATGCCGATGCGCAAGGCCGCAGCCTTTTCAAAAGATGGTGCGACGATGCCGGTTTGACCATGGGCGTCGACCGCATGGGCACGATGTTCGCCACCCGCCCCGGCACCGATCCCGATGCTCTGCCCGTCTATGTCGGCTCGCATCTCGACACCCAGCCGACCGGCGGCAAATATGACGGTGTGCTCGGCGTGCTTGCGGCCCTCGAAGTCGTGCGCACCATGAACGATCTCGGCATCAAGACCAAACATCCGATCGTTGTTACCAATTGGACGAATGAGGAAGGCGCGCGTTTTGCCCCTGCCATGCTGGCGTCAGGCGTCTTCGCCGGCGTGCACAGCCTGGACTTTGCCTATAATCGCAGGGACCCCGAGGGCAATTTGTTCGGCGACGAATTGAAGCGTATCGGCTGGGTTGGCGACGAAGAAGTCGGCGCCCGCAAGATGCACGCCTATTTCGAATATCACATCGAGCAGGGACCGATCCTCGAAGCCGAGGAAAAGCAGATCGGCGTCGTCACCCATTGCCAGGGCCTCTGGTGGCTGGAATTCACGCTGACCGGCAAGGAAGCCCATACCGGCTCGACGCCGATGAACCTGCGCGTCAATGCCGGTCTCGCCATGGCCCGCATTCTGGAAATGGTCCAGGACGTGGCGATGGGCGAACAGCCGGGCGCCGTCGGCGGCGTCGGCCAGGTGTTTTTCTCGCCAAACTCCCGCAACGTGCTGCCTGGCAAGGTGGTCTTCACCGTCGACATCCGCTCGCCCGACAAAGAGAAACTCGACCGTATGCGGGCAAAGATCGAGGCGAAAGCGCCTGAGATCACCGATGCACTCGGCGTCGGCTGTTCCATCGAGGCGATCGGCCACTTCGAGCCGATCACCTTCGATCCGAAACTGGTCACGTCGGTGCGCGAGGCTGCCGAGCGGCTCGGCTACAGCCACATGAACATCATCTCCGGCGCCGGCCACGACGCCTGCTGGGCGGCCAAGGTGGCACCTGCGACGATGGTCATGTGCCCCTGCGTCGGTGGGCTCTCGCACAACGAGGCTGAAGAAATCTCCAAGGAATGGGCGATGGCGGGAGCCGATGTGCTGTTCCATGCGGTGGTGGAAACGGCGGAGATTGTGGTGTGATGGCGCCAGACTTGCCAACGACTTATCTCGATTATGCTGATATCTTTAAGTTCGAAACTCAGCGAACCGCCGACGACCTCGCGTGGGCCACCGCCAATGTGACACCAGTGAGCGAAGGACCGTGGGGTGACGTCCCTAGTGTGCAGATTTTCTACATTGGCATCAATACAGCAGGCGAGCGGATCAGGCTTCCGCAAATATCAAGCCTTTGGCGATATGAACCTTCTGGTGTTCAGCTGGCCGATTCAGATGACCGCGACCCAGATGCGCTCCACCAAACCTACTATATCTCCGGGCCTGGGCCTAGCGTCGTTCGGATAGAACTCGCCCCTTCCATGCCCGGCATACTGATCGAACGTCCCAAGGGCAGCCAACCCGTACAGTCAACCGGGCTGATCGACGGCAAGGATTTTTACTTTCGCGAATGCGATGGTTTTTGGTCCTTGTCGGTGGGTGGCATTGACGTCCTTGAGCAGCCCGACTGGTATTACGAAGAGAAGCACGACAAGCCGAATGAGTTGAGTGAGGAGGCCGTCTACAGCCTTATCGCCAAGGGTGCGGCGCTGTTTAGAAACGGCACGCCCACGATGGCAGTGGAGCCGTAAGACAATAAGATCGCAGGGAAAAGGAACAGCAGCCATGACCACAGTCATCAAGAACGGCACCATCGTCACCGCCGACCTGACCTATAAGGCTGACGTGAAGATCGACGGCGGCAAGATCATCGAGATTGGTCCGAACCTCTCGGGCGACGAGACGCTGGATGCGACCGGCTGCTATGTCATGCCCGGCGGCATCGATCCACACACCCACCTCGAAATGCCCTTCATGGGCACCTATTCTTCCGACGATTTCGAGAGCGGCACGCGCGCCGCCCTTTCCGGCGGCACGACGATGGTGGTCGATTTCGCCCTGCCCGCCCCCGGCCAGTCGCTGCTCGAGGCGCTGACCATGTGGGACAACAAATCGACCCGCGCCAATTGCGACTATTCCTTTCATATGGCGGTCACCTGGTGGAGCGAGCAGGTCTTCAAGGAGATGGAGACCATCGTCCGCGACAAGGGCATCAACACCTTCAAGCACTTCATGGCTTACAAGGGCGCGCTGATGGTTGATGATGACGAGATGTTCGCCTCCTTCCAGCGCTGCGCTGAACTCGGCGCCCTGCCGCTGGTGCACGCCGAAAACGGCGACGTCGTCGCCTCGATGTCGGCAAGGCTGCTCGCCGAGGGCAATAACGGCCCCGAGGCCCATGCCTATTCCCGCCCGGCCGAAGTCGAGGGCGAGGCTACCAACCGCGCCATCATGATCGCCGACATGGCCGGCTGCCCGGTCTATATCGTCCACACCTCCTGCGAACAGGCGCATGAGGCGATCCGCCGCGCCCGTGCCAAGGGTATGCGCGTCTATGGCGAACCGCTGATCCAGCACCTCACTCTCGACGAGAGCGAATATTCCAATCCCGACTGGGATCACGCGGCCCGCCGGGTGATGTCGCCGCCCTTCCGCAACAAGCAGCATCAGGACTCGCTTTGGGCAGGGCTTGCCTCCGGCTCGCTGCAGGTCGTCGCCACCGACCATTGCGCCTTCACCACGGCGCAGAAGCGCTTCGGGCTCAATGATTTCACCAAGATTCCGAACGGCACCGGCGGCCTCGAAGACCGCATGCCGATGCTCTGGACCCATGGCGTCAACACCGGGCGGCTGACGATGAACGAATTCGTCGCCGTCACCTCGACCAACATCGCCAAGATCCTCAACATCTATCCGAAGAAGGGCGCGATCCTTGTCGGCGCCGATGCCGACATCGTCGTCTGGGACCCGCAACGTTCCAAGACCATCTCGTCCGAGGCCCAGCAGTCGGCGATCGACTACAACGTCTTCGAAGGCAAGGAAGTGACCGGCCTGCCGCGCTATACGCTGACGCGCGGCGTAGTCGCGATCGAGGAAAACACCATCAAGACGCAGGAGGGCCACGGCGAATTTGTCAGGCGCGAGCCGGTCACGGCTGTCAGCAAGGCGCTTTCCCAGTGGAAGGACATCACCGCGCCGCGCAAGGTGACGCGGAGCGGCATTCCGGCAAGCGGCGTATGACGATGGCGCATGACGATACGGCCATCAACCGGGGACCGCTGCCCCTATGCCAATGACCTCACGCCGTCACCAAAGCGTCCAACTCCGGCAGAAGCACGACGCTTTCCTGCTCGTTCGGATCGGTGCGGGCGATGATCGCCGTGCACGGCGTGCTGCTGAGGTTTGCCGGCAGGTGCGGCACGCCGGCCGGGATATAGAAAAGTTCGCCGGCATGGACGATGACGTGATGCTCGAGCCGGTCTCCGTACCAGGTATGGGCCTCGCCGGAGAGCATGTAGATCGCCGTCTCGTGCGCCTCGTGCAGATGCGCCTTGGCGCGTACGCCCGGCGGGATCGTCAGGAGGTGCATGCAGATGCCCTTGGCGCCGACCGTCTCGGCCGCGACCCCTTGGAAATAGCTGAGCCCCTGCTTGCCGTCATAGGCATGATTGGGGCGAACGATGTGGCAGGTGGGCTTTGATGTCGCGTCCATCCTCATCCTCCATGGAGTGTGTCGCCGATAAAACCGGCGGTAATGATAGCACGCAAACCGCGCTCCCGCGGCGAAAACAAGACTGGTCGCATTGATGCAAGCACCCTCCGTCGTATCCGCCAAGGATCTCTGTCTCACCTACCACGCGAATGACGGCCCGGTGAGTGCACTGAGCAATGTCAATCTCGATGTCCACAAGGGCGATTTCGTCTCTTTCATCGGCCCGTCGGGCTGCGGCAAGACCACTTTCCTGCGTGTCATCGCCGATCTCGAGAAGAGCACGTCTGGCGAGATCTCGATCAACGGCATGACACCGGAAGAGGCTCGCAAGGCCCGCGCCTACGGCTATGTCTTCCAGGCGCCGGCGCTCTATCCCTGGCGCACCATCGAAAACAACATCGCCCTGCCCTTGGAGATCATGGGCTATTCCGGCGCCGAGCGGACGCGGCGCATCGCCGAAGCGCTTGATCTCGTCAGTCTCTCGGGCTTCGAGAAGAAATTCCCCTGGCAGCTTTCCGGCGGCATGCAGCAGCGCGCCTCGATCGCCCGTGCACTCGCCTTCGACGCCGATCTACTGTTGATGGATGAGCCCTTCGGCGCCCTGGACGAGATCGTCCGCGACCATCTGAACGAAGAACTGCTGAAACTCTGGACCCGCACCAACAAGACGATCTGCTTCGTCACCCATTCCATCCCCGAGGCGGTCTATCTCTCGACCAAGATCGTGGTGATGTCTCCCCGCCCGGGCCGCGTGACCGATGTGATCGACTCGACCCTGCCGGCCGAACGCCCGCTCGACATCCGCGAAACCCCCGAGTTCCTGGAAATCGCCCATCGCGTCCGCGAAGGGCTGAGGACGGGGCACGCATGAGGAGCGGGAGCGTGTTGTTTGGCAAGACCCCTCCCCAACCCCTCCCCACAAGGGGGAGGGGCAAGCACGCGGCGCTCGCTGAATTCTCTATGGAACGTCGCGGGAGAGCGCTGCAGCGACCCACGGGTTCGACGGTTAAGTCCCTCCCCCTTGTGGGGAGGGGTTGGGGAGGGGTCTAGATGCCACACTCAAACATCACCCTCAAAACCCGCCAAACGGCAAAACGCCTCCGCCGCGAACTGACAAAGGCGGAAGCTGCCATGTGGGATATGCTTCGCGATCTCAGGCCCTATGGCGCGCGGTTCAGGCGCGAGACGCCGATCGGCCCCTATATCGCCGATTTCGCCTGGCTTTCAGCACGACTGATCGTCGAGGTCGACGGTGACAGCCACGAGACTGCCGACGGCCGCCGCCACGATCTTGCCAGGGATGCATTCCTGCGCAATGAGGGTTTCAAAGTGCTGCGCTTCGACAATGCCCAAGTACTTGATGGACCCGATTACGTGTTTCTCACCGTCGAGAAACACGCTGCTCCATTCTTGAAGGAGCCGTTGGCATGAAACCCGACACCTTCAAGGATAAGATCGTCCCCGTCACCACCATCCTGCTGGCGCTTGTCGTCATCTGGTATGTCGCCGCCATCCTGATGAACGCGCCGTTCCAGCGCGACATGGACGGCCGCGCCGGCGCCACACCCACCACCCTCGAATTCATCGGCAAGACGCTGGCGCAGCCAAAGCCTATCCTGCCGGCGCCGCATCAGGTGGCGCAGAACGTCTACGAGAACACCTTTCTGCGCAGCCTTTCGAGCAATCGCAGCCTCGTCTATCACAGCTGGGTAACGCTCTCCTCCACCCTGCTCGGCTTCGGCTTCGGTATGCTGCTCGGCATCCTCCTCGCCGTGCTGATCGTCCACAACCGCGCCATGGACCGCTCGCTGATGCCCTGGCTGGTGGCGAGCCAGACCATACCGATCCTCGCCATCGCGCCGATGATCGTCATCATCTCCTACAACGTACTGACCGGCGACAATGCCGTTGCGCATCTGTTGAACCTCGATTCCGACGCCTCCCGCCTCGTCTCCAAGGCGCTGATCTCCACCTACCTCTCCTTCTTTCCGGTCGCCGTCGGCATGGTGAAGGGGCTGCGTTCGCCTGAGATCATGCATCTCGACCTGATGCGCACCTATTATGCCAGCCCGATGCAGACGTTCTGGAAGCTGCGCGTTCCAGCCTCGATCCCTTTCCTCTTCACCTCGATGAAAGTCGCGATCGCAGCCAGCCTTGTCGGCGCCATCGTCGGCGAGCTGCCGACGGGTGCTGTCGCCGGCATCGGCTCGAAGCTACTCGCCGGCTCCTATTACAGCCAGACTATCGATATCTGGGCCGCCCTCGTCGCCGGATCGCTGCTGGCGGGTATCCTGGTTGCGATCGTCGGCGTTGCGGCGAAGATCGTCGACCGCGCCATGGGCGGGAGGGCGGCATGAAACATCTGGCTTTCTCCTGGCAAGCCGTGGTCGCCCTCCTCCTCTGCGTCGGCGCGTTGACGGCCCTGCCGCTCCTGGCCGAGGGCGCGGCGCGCCCCCTCACCGACGGCACGGCAAGCCTCATTTTCACCATCGTCATCGCGGCTGCCCTGCTGTCCCTGGCGCCGCAGCCGCCGGCCTACCGTGCCACCGTGCTGTTTATCGGCGCGGATGGCGCCGCCTGGATGCTGCTTTCCGCTCTTTCCGGCAACGAGGGTACGGCGACGCGGGCTTTCTTCCTGTTGCTCTTCGCCTGCTGGCTGCTTGCCTGGCGATGCGTCACCGAGCTGTCGACACTGCAGCCCGTCACCACTTCCGGCAAGTCGGCGCTCCAGCTCATGATCCCGGCGATCTTCGGCGCCTGGATCCTCATTCTCTGGGAAGCGGTCACGCGTGGCGCCGGCGTTCCCTTCATCCTGCTGCCGCCGCCGAGCGCCATCGGGCTGCGGTTCATGGCGTCGCTGCCGATCCTCGGCGCTGACGTCAGGCAGACGATCTTCAAGGCGGTGCTGATCGGTTATATCGTCGGCTGCCTCAGTGGCTTCGTCGTCGCGGTGCTGGCCGACCGCATCGCCTTCCTGCGCCGCGGCCTTCTGCCGATCGGCAACATGGTTTCGGCCCTGCCGATCATCGGCGTCGCCCCTGTCATGGTCATGTGGTTCGGCTTCGACTGGCCGTCGAAGGCCGCCGTCGTCATCATCATGACCTTCTTCCCGATGCTGGTGAATACCGTCGCCGGCCTTGCCGCCTCCGGCAGCATGGAGCGCGACCTGATGCGCACCTATGCCTCAGGCTATTGGCAGACGCTGCTGAAGCTCAGACTTCCGGCAGCCATGCCCTTCATTTTCAACGCACTGAAGATCAACTCGACGCTGGCGCTGATTGGTGCCATCGTTGCGGAATTCTTCGGGACGCCGATCGTCGGCATGGGCTTCCGCATCTCCACCGAGATCGGCCGCATGAATGTCGACATGGTCTGGGCGGAAATCGCCGTCGCGGCGCTGGCCGGCTCGATCTTCTATGGCATCATCGCCCTGACCGAACGGGCGGTGACGTTCTGGCATCCGTCTATCCGTGGTGGCTAGGCGCGTGCGGGCTCCAGAAACGGGTCCGTGCATAACTTCAGAGGGTAAGGATAAGAAAATGAGAAAGTTGATGGTTGCAATGATGGCGAGCGCGATGTCGCTTGCATCGGCCCATGCAATGGCCGCCGACAAGGTGGTGCTGCAGCTGAAGTGGGTCACGCAGAGCCAGTTCGGCGGCTATTACGTCGCCAAGGACAAGGGCTTTTACAAGGAAGAAGGCCTCGACGTCGACATCAAGCCGGGCGGTCCCGATATCGCCCCCGAGCAGGTGATCGCCGGCGGTGGTGCCGATGTCATCGTCGACTGGATGGGCGGCGCCCTGGTTGCCCGCGAAAAGGGCGTTCCGCTCGTCAACATCGCCCAGCCCTTTCAGAAGTCGGGCCTGGAAATGGTCTGCCGCAAGGACGGCCCGGTCAAGACCGAAGCCGACTTCAAGGGCCGCACGCTGGGCGTCTGGTTTTTTGGCAACGAATATCCTTTCTTCGCCTGGATGAACAAGCTGGGCCTTTCTACCGACGGCGGGCCGAACGGCGTCACGGTGCTGAAGCAGAGCTTCGACGTGCAGCCGCTCGTCCAGAAGCAGGCCGACTGCATCTCCGTCATGACCTATAACGAATACTGGCAGGCGATCGATGCCGGCTTCAAGCCGGAAGAACTGACGGTCTTCAACTACACTGAAATGGGCAACGACCTTCTCGAAGACGGCCTCTATGCGATGGAAGACAAGCTGAAAGACCCGGCCTTCAAGGAGAAGATGGTCAAGTTCGTCCGCGCTTCGATGAAGGGCTGGAAATACGCCACCGAGAATCCCGACGAAGCCGCTGAGATCGTCATGGACAATGGCGGCCAGGACGACAACCATCAGAAGCGCATGATGGGCGAAGTCGCCAAGCTGGTCGGCGACAGTTCCGGCAAGCTGGACGAGGCGCTCTATGCCCGCACGGCAAAGGCGCTGCTCGATCAGAAGATCATCAGCAAGGAGCCGTCGGGTGCCTGGACGCACGACATCACCGACGCCGCTTCCAAATAATTCGGCGAGATTGCGAAGCGAAACGCGCGGGAGATCTCCCGCGCGTTTTGTCTATTTCGGCCCAACCGAAAAAAATGCCTTGCAACTGTCGCATTTATCGGGCGTCAAACGTCTTAGGGATGAGCGCGATCAATCTTCGTAATGTTGACATAACCTTGCGGTGATTGATTGACGTCGGAATGGTAATTATTATTGCCTGAAGGGGAATTGTTTTCTGCCGGACTTGTAGATCGAGCAAATCGATACCACCTACAAGCCGAATTTGCCGGCGAGGGATGAAGACGGCAAAGGATCGGCGGATACCTCTGAGAATGCAGGAAGGGCAGTGGCCTGATCGCGCGCTGAGTGGCAGACGCTCGAGTTCGGCCAACCTTATCATAAGATTGGACGACGACGCATGGCACGCAAGCCGATTGGAATTCTAGGCGCCTCTACACTTTTTGCAGCGGCACTTGCTGCATCCACCGCATTTTCGCAGGAAGCGCCGGTCGCAAAACCGCAGCAGAACCTGCCGGCGATCGTCGTCACCACGGCGGTGAACCGCACCCTCGTCGACCGAATCATTGGCACGGGAACGGTCAAACCCGTCGAGGAAGTCTATATCCAGCCGCAGGTCGAAGGCCTCTCGATCCGCACGCTGAAGGCCGATGTCGGCGACAAGGTTCAGGCCGAAAGCACGTTGGCGACGCTCAACGATGACGCACTGGTCTTGGAAAAGAGCCAGATGATGGCGACGAAGGCCAAGGGCGAGGCAAGTCTCGCCCAGTTGCGCGCCCAGCTCATCGAGGCGCAGGCCAATGCCGAGCAGGCAAGGCAGCAACAGGCCCGCGCCCAGGAAATGGTCAAGAAGGGCACCGTTTCCACCGCCCAGGTCGAACAGGCCGATGCGACTGCCGCCGCCGCCAATGCCCGCGTCGTCTCCGCCGAACAGGCGATCGAGGTCGCCGAAGCCGATCTCAAGGTCTTCGACAGCCAGATCGCAGATGCGGATTTGAAGCTGGCGCGCACCGATGTGAAGACGCCGGTCGCCGGCACGATCTCGGCAAAGAACGCCAAGGTCGGCGCCATTGCCGCCGGCACCAGCGACCCGATGTTCACGCTTATCCGCAACGGCGATATCGAGCTTGTCGCCGAAATCGCCGAAAGCGATATCGTCAGGGTGACGGCTGGCCAGAAGGCCACGATTTCGCTTTCCGGCAGCCGCGAGAAACTTTCCGGCGCCGTGCGTCTGGTTTCGCCGACCGTCGATCCCGTCACCCGCCTCGGCCTCGTCCATATCTCCATCGACGATGACAGCAAGGCGCGTTCCGGCATGTACGGCAGCGCCGAGATCATCGTGCGCGAGACGGAGGGCGTATCACTTCCGCTGACAGCGGTGCTCACCGGCAATGAAGGCTCTTCCGCCCGCAAGGTCGAGGATGGCGTGGTGAAATTCGCCAAGATCGAGACCGGCATCCAGGACGGTGCTTATGTCGAGATCGTCGAAGGATTGAAGACCGGCGACGAGGTCGTGGCCAAGGCGGGCGCCTACGTCCGCGACGGCGACCACATCACACCGGTGCGTGAACAGCCCCCGGCTTCCAACTAAAGAGACCATCCGATGAATTTTTCAGCCTGGTCCATTCGAAATCCGATCGCGCCGCTCCTGGCCTTCTGCCTGTTGATGTTCATCGGCATGCAGTCCTTCAATGCGCTGCCGATCACGCGCTTTCCGAACATCGACGTGCCGCTCGTTTCGATCAGCGTGACGCAGAGCGGCGCTTCGCCGGCTGAACTCGAAATGCAGGTGACGAAGGAGATCGAAGACGCGGTCGCCTCCATCACCGGCATCGACGAAATCCAGTCGACGGTGACCGACGGCAGTTCGCAAACCAACGTCATGTTCCGGATGGAAGTGCCGACCGAACAGGCTGTCCAGGACACCAAGGATGCGATCGACCGCATTCGCAGCGATCTGCCGGCAACGGCCGAAGCACCGATCGTCTCCAAGGTGGATGTTGAGGGGCAGGCGATCCAGACCTTCGCCGTTTCCTCGCCTGCCATGTCGCTGGAAGAACTTTCCTGGTTCGTCGACGACACGATCAAACGTTCGCTGCAGGGCCAGGCCGGCATCGGCCGTGTAGACCGTTACGGCGGCGCAGATCGCGAAGTGCGTATCGAACTCACCCCTGACAAGCTCAATGCCTATGGCATCACTGCCGCGAGCGTGAACCAGCAGCTGCGCGGCACCAACATCGACCTCGGTTCGGGTCGCGGCCAGGTGGCGGGCAGCGAACAGGCGATCCGTGTTCTCGGCGACGCCCGCAACGTCGCCGACCTCGCCAATACCACCATTGGCCTGCCGAACGGCCGCTTCGTCAAACTATCCGATCTCGGCGTTATCAAGGACACCTATGAGGAGCCGAAATCCTTCTCGCGATTCAACGCTACGCCGGTCGTTACCTTCGGCGTTTTCCGCTCGAAGGGCGCCAGCGAAGTCAGCGTCGCCGAAACCGTGGCACAAAACCTCGACAAGGTGCGAGCCGAAAATCCGAATGTGAAGATCGAACTGATCGATGATTCGGTCTATTTCACCTACGGCAACTACGAAGCCGCCATTCATACGCTGCTCGAAGGTGCGCTACTCGCGGTCATCGTCGTCCTCCTGTTCCTTAGGAACTGGCGTGCGACCCTGATCTCTGCAATCGCCCTTCCCCTGTCTGCGATCCCGACCTTCTGGGTCATGGACATGATGGGCTTCTCGCTGAACCTCGTCAGCTTCCTCGCTCTGACGCTCGCGACCGGCATCCTTGTCGACGACGCGATCGTGGAAATCGAAAACATTGCTCGGCACATCAAGATGGGCAAGACGCCCTATCGGGCGGCGATCGAGGCAGCTGATGAGATCGGCCTTGCCGTCATCGCCACTACCTTCACCATCATCGCTGTCTTCGTGCCCGTTTCCTTCATGCCGGGCATTCCGGGCCAATACTTCATCCAGTTCGGTCTGACCGTCGCCTTCTCCGTCTTCTTCTCGCTGATGGTCGCGCGCCTCATCACCCCGATGATGGCCGCCTATCTCATGCGCGCCGAAGACGGCGTCGACGACCATCACGACAATGACGGCCTGCTGATGCGGGGATACACGCGTCTCATACGCGGCACGACTGGACGCTGGTATTCGCGTTATGCCACGCTGATTGTCGCGTTCGCTTTCCTGATCGGCTCCGTTTTGCTGCTGATGCAGGTTCCAGGCAGCTTCCTGCCGCCGGAAGATGCCTCACGCATCGTTCTCTCCGTCGAGTTGCCGCCCAATGCACGGCTCGACGATACCGAGAAGACGACGGATGCGATCTATGACAGGGTCAAGGACATCAACGGCGTCGAAAGCGTCTTCGTCCTCGGCGGCGCGTCGCCGAAGGGCGATCTCGAACTGCGCCGTGCGACCATCACGCTCGCGCTTCACAAGCTCGATCAATCGCTCGTCAAGAAGGTGGTCAACGACGTGCTCGGCGATATCCCGGTCATTGGCCCGAAACTGCCAAAGGTGGAAGTCCATGGCCGCGAACGCCCGCAATGGGACATCGAAATGGAAGTCTTTGCCAAGCTGCGCGACATTCCCGATGTCCGAATCCTGAAGCTCAATGACCGCGGCGAACGCGACCTCTCCTTCAACTTTCTTTCCAAGAACGAGAAGGACCTGAACGACGCCGTCGGTATCCTGGAATCCAAGCTCCGCGCCGATCCGCTGCTTGCCAATGTCAGCGCCGACGGCTCCCTGCCCCGTCCGGAACTGCAGGTTCATCCGCGCATGGATGAAGCCGCTCGCCTCGGCATCACGCCGCAGCAGATCTCCGAGACCATCCGCGTCGCCACCATCGGCGACGTCGATGCCGCCCTTGCCAAGATCTCGCTCGACGATCGCCAGATTCCGATCCGGGTCCAGGCCGCAGTCGACATGCGTCGCGATCTCGCGGCCATCCGGACGTTGAAGATCCAGACCGCCAGCGGCGGCACCGTTCCGCTCGCAAGCGTCGCCAATATCGACTATTCGGAAGGCGTAAGCTCGATCAAGCGCAACAACCGCTACCGCGTCGTCTCGATCGGTTCGGACCTGCCCCAGGGCGTCGCACTCGACACAGCGTCCGCCCGCTTCCGCGAGATAGTCAATGGGGCCAATATTCCGGCTTCCGTGCGTCTTGCAGAAAGCGGCGACACCAAGGTGCAGACCGAGATGCAGCAGAGTTTCGTCAACGCCATGTTGATGGGCCTGCTGCTGGTGTTGACGGTGCTGATCCTGCTCTTCAAGGACGTGATCCAGCCCTTCACCATCCTGTTCTCGCTGCCGCTCGCCATCGGCGGTGTCGCGGCCGGCCTGATCCTCACCAACAATCCGCTGTCGATGCCCGTGATGATCGGCATCCTGATGCTGATGGGTATCGTTACCAAGAACGCCATCCTGCTCGTCGATTTCGCGATCGAGATGCGCCATCAAGGCATGGCCCGCGTCGAGGCCATGGTCGAAGCCGGCCGCAAGCGCGCCCGGCCGATCATCATGACCTCGATCGCCATGTCGGCAGGCATGCTGCCTTCCGCACTTGGCGTCGGCGAAGGCGGCTCATTCCGCGCGCCGATGGCAATTGCAGTGATCGGCGGCATCATCGTCTCGACCGTGCTCTCGCTCGTCGTCGTGCCCTCCTTCTTCCTGATCATGGACGATCTGTCCCGCCTGCTCGGCTGGGCTTTCGGCCGCCTGGTCGGCAGGAAGGACGACGAGGAGCTGCCGCTGTCGCGCGAGGATCTCACCCGCGTCACCCGCGAGAACCGCGACGACATCGACTCGCTGGAGGAGCGCCTGACCGCGATCGAAAAGCCGGAAAGCAAACGCAAGAGCGCCCACGGCAACGACACCAACGTGCTCCGTCTGCCGCCCTTCGCGGCGGAATAAAGCAAAACTCAGGAAATGAACGGGCCGGGAGCGATCTCCCGGCCCGTTTCGTTTTTGCTGTTCACTTCCGGCGATTGACCGAAATCAATTCCGCCATCGTCTCCCTCCCCTATTTTACCCCGTATGCACATGGAATTCGAAGGACCGGCCATATCAGGAGACCGGGAGATGAACAGGACGCCGACATTCGACAGCCATGAGGCCGCTGTGCTCGCCAAGGCTGACTTCATGGCCGGGCTCGACCACGACGAGGCTGAAGCCCTGCGCGCCTGCGCCACCATTCTCCTCTGCGATCCGCACGCCGTTCTCTTCGAGGAGGGCGACAAGGCGGCTTATTTCTATTGCGTGCTCAGCGGTTATGTCAGACTCCATCGCCACAATGGCGACGGCAGGCAGGCCGATATCCGCATCTGCGAGCCCGGCGACAGTTTCGCCGAATGCCTGATCCATACCGACGAAACCTATCGCTACGGTGCGCAGGCGATGGATCGTGCCGTGCTGGCGCGCTTCCGCATTCCCAAGGTTCGGCTGTTGCTGGACGAGCGGCCGCGGATCGGCAAGGCGATCATGCGCAGCCTGTCGCTGCATCTGATCTCGACGATGGAATGCCTGGCAAGCGACCGCATGCAGACCGCGCCGCAGCGCGTGGCAAACTATCTGCTGACCCATTGCGTCGAGAACGGTGCGACCGCTTCGCTGCGGCTGCCCTTTCCGAAAAATCTACTTGCCCGCAAACTCGGCCTCGCACCGGAGGCGCTTTCGCGCGCCTTCTCGGCGCTGAAGACGAAAGGTGTAACTGTCCGCGGCCGGGCGATCACCATCAGTGACATCACCGTGCTGCGGCAGATCTGACCGTCAGAGGACGATGCCAAAAAGCTTTAAAGCATATCGCGCAAAACTGTGCAGCGGTTTCGTGACGCGCTTTAGAGCCCGCCCTGCTCCCTGAGGAAGCTGACGATCGAGCTGACGCCGTCGCCGCGCTTCATGTCGGAGAAAACGAAAGGGCGGCTCGCACGCATGCGCGTTGCATCCCGGTCCATCACCTCGAGATCGGCGCCGACATAGGGCGCCAGATCCTTCTTGTTGATGACGAGCAGGTCCGATCGGGTGATGCCGGGGCCTCCCTTGCGCGGGATTTCCTCGCCCTGGCAAACGGAGATGACATAGATGGTGATATCGGCAAGATCGGGCGAAAAGGTCGCTGCCAGATTGTCGCCGCCGGATTCGATGAAGACGACGTCGAGATCGGGGATCCGCTGGTTGAGGCCGGCGATCGCCTGCAAATTGATCGTCGCATCCTCGCGAATGGCAGTATGCGGGCAGCCACCTGTCTCGACGCCGACGATGCGGTCCGAAGTCAATGCCTGCATCCGCACCAGCGCCTCGGCATCCTCGGTCGTGTAGATGTCGTTGGTCACGACGGCGACGGAATAATCGTCGCGCATCGCCTTGCAGAGCTTTTCGGTCAGCGCCGTCTTGCCCGAGCCGACCGGCCCGCCAATGCCGACACGCAAAGGTCCGTTTCTTGATTTCATGTGTCTTACTCCAATCGAACCCGATGATAGCGAAGCCGCCCGCCTGCGCCACCGTCAAATGACGCAGCCTTCGCGATAATTTCGGACAATCACGAGCGGAACAGCCGCGTCGCCTGCGTCTCGTGGCGCAGGCTGGCAATATCGGCCTGCACCGTCGCCGAACCCAGATCGTCGAGCGTCGAGGCCGCCGCCAGCCGGGCGACCTCGGCGATACGATCTTCGAGCCCGGCAAGCACGGCCACGCCATTCCTCTGTCCGGCGACGCCGAGGCGGATGCCTGATGAAACGGCTTGTGAGGCATAGGCGTGCAGGAAGGCGGCGAGCGCCTTCTCGGGCTTTATGCCATGGGCGCCCGTTACCGCACCGATCGCAATGGGATAAGCGACCTTGTCGGGCAGCCGCTCGAACACCCCGTCCGGCCAGGCCCGCGCCGCTGCGAGGAAAGCCTCGCCGAGCAGCATCGTTTCCTGGTGGCGCTCGCGTGATCCGGCAAGCGCCTCGGCGAGCGCGGCGATCTCGGCAAGGCGCATGGCTTCCACGTGGACCCTGTGGCTTTCGACCAGAAGCACGGCATCGTTCCAGACAGAACCATTGCCGATCAGCGTGTCGGTCCAGGCCGCAAGCGAGGCAGCATCCGTGACGAGCTCGTCGGCAACCGCCCGTTCCAGCCCGCCCGAATAGGCAAAGCTGCCGATCGGAAAGGCCGGTGAGAGCCATGCCGTCAGGCGCAGCAGTGCCTGCAGCTCGCGGTCTTGCGTCATCAAAGCTTAGTCATGCTTGTGGTCGCGATGTCCGTGGTCATGACTATGATCCCGTCCGTGGTCATGACTATGATCCTGTCCGTGGTCATGATCATGACCGCGATCGTGGCGGTGCTCATGCTCATGCTCGTAGCCATGTTCGTGATCATGGTCGTGGCCATGATTATGATCATGCCCGTGGTTGTAATCGTGATCATGCCCATGCGAATGCCCGCCTTGGGAATGATAGGCGCCGCGTGCCGGCTGGAACGGCTCGTCGATCTCGAGGACGACGGCGCCGAGACCCTGCAGCATTGTGCGGATCACGTGATCGCGCAGGATGACGATGCGGTCTTCCTCGATCTGGGCGGCAAGATGCCGGTTGCCGAGATGCCAGGCAAGCTCGACCAGATGCGTGCGGTCGCGTCCGCGAATCTCGAAAAGCTTCTCGTCGGCGGCGAGGATCTCGATCAGTTCGCCATCGTCGCGCACGAGGAGGTCGCCATTGGCGAAAAGCACCGGATCCTTGAGATCGAGCATGACCATCTCGCCATTTTCCAGATGCAGCAGCTTGCGGCGTAAATGGCGCAGATCATGCGGCAGCTTGACCTGGGCGATCGGGTGGGAAGAAGGGGTTCCGGCGGGAAGATAGGAGGTGACGCGCTGCATGACATGTCCGTTTTGCTGAGAGGACGACCATGCAAAATAGCTCTTCCCGATGCAAGCACCAATGGCCTTTCGTCCAGGCCCCACTCTTATATTCCGTAAGCCTGCATCACATTGTCGCTCTCCGGCCCTCTGTTCTCGCCGTCGCGGCCGTTATCGATAAGTCCGTGCCAGGCATGATGCAGACCCTCCCGTTCGTGCACGACGCGATTGCGCCCAAGCGCCTTGGCGAGATAGAGCGCCCGGTCGGCGGAGGCATAGACCGCCTGCTTGTTGCGCCCGGCGACCAGATCGGCAACGCCGCCGGACACGGTGATGCGGATATCGTGTCCCTCGGCCCTGATGGCGCCGCCGGCGATCCGGGCTCGGACGCTTTCGATGCGCTCCATCCGTGCCTCCAGCGGCTCGCCGGAAACGATGACGCCGAACTCCTCCCCACCCAGCCGCGCGACGACAGACATCTCATCGAAGGCGGATGTGAGCATGGCCGACACGGCGATGATGACAGCATCGCCGCAGCCATGGCCGAAGCGGTCATTGATCGTCTTGAAACGGTCGACGTCAAAAATCACCAGCGACGCGTTGCCATCGGTATTCTCAAGCGCCTCGGTAAAGGCGCGCCGGTTGAGCAGTCCGGAAAGCGTATCCGTGCGGCTGAGCTTTTCGAACTCAGCTCGCGAGAGCGCGAGGTCGCGCATGGCAAAACCGGCAAACAGCGACAGCATGCCGGAAACGGTGCCGCCGATCAGCCAGGAAAAGATCGCGCTGAATCCGATCGCATGCGCGAGCGTCACCGGCAGGAGCCCGAGGAGATCGAGCGACGGCATCGTCAATGCGATAATGACTCCTGACAGAATAACGGCAAGAAAAGCCATCTTCAGGGCGAAGACATAGACGTTCCTGCGGTATTGAAGATCGCCGAAATCGGCCTGCAGCGAAATCCAGTTTCTCATGAGAATCAACCTTCCTGCTCGGCGTTTCCAGGCATTGATAAGAGCCCAATTGCTGCGGGTGTCTTAATTGACTCGTTAAAATTCGAACGGTATAGGACGTTTCGGTAGACAGAACTTTTCTAGCAAGGGATGCAGCTTTCCAATCCCTGAATCGAACAGCGCGGATATACGATTAAGTACTTGAAATAAAAGGAATTTATCGAGCTTCGAGATGTCGATGTTTCAGAATGGCTTAGCTAAAGAAAATACCGGTTTTTCCATCGATTTTTACAACCAAATGGAGAGCGCTATTCACAATTCACTTTAAGAGCGGACTCGCCCGACAGCTGCTTCAATTGTAGACAGAAACAGACAATCGCAATGCTTGTGGAAGCGGGTTCCAGATGCCGGTTCGAAGCCCCGCCGAGCGCAAGGCAGCGGCAGTCCAGGTGTTGCAGCCGAAGAGGGCGTTGAAGTATCCCCTGGCCTCGAAGAACCGGTCGATCTCGCCGTAGCCCGCACCCGTAATCGGCACCACCGCGCCCGCGTCGCGGACGAAGCTCTCGGAGATAAAGTCGCGCAGCCGTACCAATTGATCGTCACTGACATTGAATGCCGTAACGGTGGGCTGCGGCTCATTGATAGGGCCCGCAAGGTCCACATGCAGCACTGAACGGTCGATCGTCAGCGCGCGCAACACCGGCAGCGGCTTCAGCTCCGCCCATGTAGGAGTTTCCAGATAGAACGCACGACCGCCCCAGCCGATAATGAGCCACTCCGCGTTCGGATGGCTGAGCGGAAAATCGGTATTGTCGAGGAAGGAAAAGGCAGCCCGCGTTTCCGCGTCGAGCGGAATGGCAATATCAGTATGGATCGGGCCTGACAGCAGCAGAATCCGATGCGTCACTGCGGCAGACGACGCCTCGACCGGCGCAATCAGCGGCCGGGGGATGAAGGTTCCGCAGGCCGCCGCAAGCACGAGCAGGAATACGATGCGTAACAACCAGCGGATGCCTGTCCTCATCGCAGCCGTCCATCACGCATCGGAGGTGGGCCTAGAACAGGAAATAGCGCTGCGCCATCGGCAGCACCGTCGCCGGCTCGCAAGTCAGCAGCTCACCGTTCGCCCTAACCTCGTAGGTCTCGGGATCGACCTCGATTTCGGGTGTCAGATCGTTGTGGATCATCGATGCCTTGGAGATGCCGCCGCGCGTATTCTTCACCGCGACCAGGTCCTTGGCGACACCGAGCCGGCCCTTCAGGCCGGCATCGAGCGAGGCCTGGCTGACGAAGGTGACGGAGGAATTGGTGAGGCTCTTGCCATAGGAGGCAAACATCGGCCGGTAGTGCACCGGTTGCGGCGTCGGGATCGAGGCGTTCGGATCGCCCATCGGCGCGGCCGCGATCGAGCCCCCGAGCAGCACCATATCGGGCTTCACGCCGAAGAAGGCAGGATTCCACAGCACGAGGTCGGCGCGCTTGCCGACTTCGACCGAGCCGATCTCACGGCTGAGACCATGGGCGATCGCCGGGTTGATCGTATATTTGGCGATATAGCGGCGGACGCGGAAATTGTCGTTGTCGCCCTTCTCCTCCTTCAGCCGGCCGCGCTGACGCTTCATCTTGTCGGCCGTCTGCCAGGTGCGGATCGCCACCTCGCCGACTCGGCCCATGGCTTGGCTGTCGGACGAGATGATCGAGAAGGCGCCGATGTCGTGCAGGATGTCTTCGGCGGCGATTGTTTCCTTGCGGATCCGGCTTTCGGCAAAAGCGATATCCTCAGGGATCGACGGCGACAAATGGTGGCAGACCATCAGCATGTCGAGATGCTCGGCGATGGTATTGACCGTATAGGGACGCGTCGGATTGGTCGACGAGGGGATGACGTTCGGCTGGCCGCAGATCTTGATGATGTCAGGCGCATGCCCGCCGCCGGCTCCTTCCGTGTGAAAGGCATGGATGGTGCGGCCCTTGATCGCGCCGATCGTATCCTCGACGAAGCCACTTTCGTTCAGCGTGTCGGTGTGGATCATCACCTGCACGTCGTATTCGTCGGCAACCGACAGGCAGCAGTCAATGGCGCCTGGCGTCGTGCCCCAATCCTCGTGCAGCTTCAGCGAAGTAGCGCCCGCCAGCACCATTTCGGTCAGCGCTCCCGGCAGCGAGGCGTTGCCCTTGCCGGCAAAGGCGAGGTTCATCGGAAAGGCGTCGGCCGCTTCGATCATGCGCGCGAGATGCCAGGGGCCGGGCGTGCAGGTGGTGGCAAGCGTGCCGTGTGCCGGACCGGTGCCGCCGCCGAGCATGCAGGTCATGCCGCTCATCAGCGCTTCCTCGATCTGTTGCGGCGCGATGAAATGGATATGGCTGTCCATACCGCCAGCAGTGACGATCTTGCCTTCGGCGGCGATCGCCTCCGTGCCGGGGCCGACGATGATGTTGACACCCGGCTGCATGTCGGGATTACCGGCCTTGCCGATCGCAACGATACGCCCGTCCTTGAGCCCGATATCGGCCTTGTAGATGCCCGAATGATCGACGATTACCGAATTGGTGATGACCGTATCGACCGCGCCATCGGCCCGCGTCACCTGGCTCTGGCCCATGCCGTCACGGATCACCTTGCCGCCGCCGAACTTTACCTCCTCGCCATAGGTGGTGAAATCCTTCTCGATCTCGATGAAGAGCTCCGTATCGGCAAGGCGCACCTTGTCTCCAGTGGTCGGTCCGAACATGCCGGCATAGGCGGCGCGCGAGATCTTGTAGGGCATCTATCAGGCTCCTTGGGAGGAAGAGACAAGTGTTTTCCCGCCGAGCCGCTTGAGGCGGCCAGCGGCAATATAGCTATCGACCAGCTGTCGTTCGGCCGAAAACGGGTGCCATTCCCAGCCGGCGTGGCCGAAGCCGGCGAGCGTCACCTCGGCCTCGGCAGATGTGTTCAGCACTTCGGCAATGACGATCATACCACTGCTCGGCACGACATAGGGCGAAGGAGCAAAGGCCGAAAGCGAGGCATCGACGGCCTCGTGAACCGAGTTGCCGATGACGACGTGCTTCTTGCCGGTGTCTGTGCAGAAAACACTGAACTCATCGGTATAGTCGTCGCAGAAATCGTCGAGTTCCGGATGCGAGACGGCAAGCGGCGCCCGCATCGCGGCGAATTTTTCAGGGTCGCGCACACTCCAGATTTCGCCAGCCGACACGACGCCGGGATGGGCCCGCCACTCACGCGAACCGAGCATCGCCTTTGCCGGCCGGCCGGTATTGCAGACCGCAACGGCATCCGTGCGGCTGCCGCCGGCGCCATAGGAGCGGCAATCATTGAAGCGGATGACGAAATCGGCGGCATCGATGATGCCCGCCACCCCTTCTTCGACTTCGCCATTACCGACGATCATGATCTTCCTGATCACCCTAGTTGCTCATCGCATCTTCGAGCTCTTTCAGCTCTTGTGTACGTTTGTCCGTAATATTGGCGAGACATCCGGCGACCAGCATCGGCTCCATCGTGCCGCCGCGGGCCTGAAAGCCGAAGGTGTCGCATTCAGCGTCGCGATAATCGATCCAGGCGCGCTGCGCCTTGACCAGCGCCTGCTCCGCGCCCTTCAAGTCGCCATCCAGGTCCTTGTCGATCGCTGCCAGCACGGCGCGGGTCTTCTTGTATTGCACATTCAAAGTCTTGTCGGCGGCCTCATGGCGCATCGCCTCGCAGGCAGTCATGTCCGATTGCGTCTTGGGACTGTTGCAATCGATATCCTCAGCAGAGGCAGCACCTGCCGTCAGCAGCATCGCCGCCCCGACGAGGCAGATATTCAAGCGCATGCATTCCTCCAGCCTATTGTTCTTAAAGCTTGCCCATCACCAGCTGACGGAAACCGTAGACCTCGCGCTTGCCGGAAAGCGGGATCAGCGTCACCGAGCGAGTCTGCCCCGGCTCGAAGCGCACCGCCGTTCCCGCCGGAATATCGAGCCGCTTGCCATGCGCTACCGCGCGATCGAAGGAAAGTCCCGCATTGGTCTCGGCGAAATGATAGTGGCTGCCGACCTGCACCGGCCTATCACCCGTATTGGAAACCTCCAGTGTCACCGTCGGCGCGCCGGCATTCAGTTCGATGTCGCCGCTTGCGGCAATGATCTCGCCTGGAATCATCTCGTCCTCCTTAAGCCGCCTTGGGCGCGCAGCCCTCGGCTTTCAGCACACGCTTCGTCGACGCCGGATTCTTGGCAAGCATCGCCGCCGGCCGAATAGGCCTGGCAACGAGATTGCCGCCGCAGTTCGGGCAGACACCCTTCAGCACGCCGTCCACGCAATCGGCGCAGAAGGTGCATTCGTAGGTGCAGATCCGTGCCTCAGCGCTAGTAGGCGGCAGATCCTTGTCGCAGCATTCGCAATTGGGCCTGAGCTCGAGCATCCCTATCTCCTCACCGGATCGGCTCGTGCACGGTGACGAGCTTGGTTCCATCAGGGAACGTTGCCTCCACCTGCACGTCATGGATCATCTCGGCAATGCCCTCCATCACCTGGTCGCGGCCGATCACATGGGCGCCGGCTTCCATCAGCTCGGCAACCGGGCGGCCATCGCGGGCGCCTTCGACGACGAAGTCGCTGATCAGCGCGATCGCTTCGGGATAGTTCAACTTGACGCCGCGCTCCAACCGCCGCCGCGCCACCATCGCCGCCATGGAAATCAACAGCTTGTCTTTTTCTCTCGGAGTGAGGTTCATCGCTTGTCCATCTGCTTGACCGAATGCTTAAGTTCATAGATTCCAGACTTTCGGCACAGGCGCACCATTGCGCAAGGCGGAAATGACGGGGATCAGGATTTTTCTGAGCGAGAAGCCGTCGGCTGCGGCAAGGCGAACGACGAGCTTGCCATTCCAAGCGCTCGCGCCGCCCATCGATCCTTCGACGAGCGGCCGGACCTTCCCGAGATAGGCTTCTGAAAACGGCCCGGCATAAAGCAGCGTCGCAAAGGCCACCTGTCCGCCGAGCACGGCCTGCCGCGCCGCGAGCGCCGCCACGCCTTCGGAAAATCTGAGTTCCTCGGCATGGATAAGTTGACCCGAGCGGCGGATGCGCCAGCGGTCGCGGAAGAGCCCTGATATCACCGTCTCACCCATCGCCTTGCGGCCGAGCAGCACGGCTTCGACAGCCAGAAATTCGGCGCTCTCGTCAAGATCGACATCCAGCCGGCGGAAAAGTGCGGCCCGGTCGAAGAGGATGGTTTCCTGCGGCAGCCAGTCGACGCGGGCTTGGGCTCCGACCGTGATGCTGGTTGCCACCTCGGCGATGCCGGCCGATGCCTTGTAGATCTTCTCGCAAGCTTGAGTGGTGACGTCGATGCGCGTGCCGGCGCCGGCATCAACGCTCCAATCCATCCGATCGCCGCCTGTCAAACCGCCAGCGGTATTGATGATGACGGCTTCCATGGAGGCATCGAAGGTATCGGGCAGGCGGATCTTCGCTGCCCCCTCCTGATAGAGTTCACGGATGCGCGTGCGGCCATCGAACAGCTTTGCCGCCAGATGCCCACGCCCTTCCGCCCTTTGCGGTCTCGTGCCTGCCGCCGCAATCGTCATATCGTCCCTTTCGGTCGCGCCCCTGTTTTCATTCAAGCGCGCGGATAACGGAAAGCAAGCAATTCCTATGCCGTCCCGAGCAGACCTCTGGCGGCGGCGGACGGTTTTCCAGGCGCCGCGCGCTCTGCTGCAAAATGCGGCATCTGCCGGTCAGACAGTCAGGTGGCGGCGGGCCTCCGGCGTATCCAGCGTCTCGGCAAGACCTTCATGCACGATTTCGCCGCGATCCATGATGTAGACATAGTCGGCAAGCTCGCGGCAGAAATCGAGATACTGTTCGACGAGCAGGATCGCCATGCCTGTGGAGTCGCGCAGAAAGCGGATCGCCCGGCCGATATCCTTGATGATCGATGGCTGAATGCCCTCGGTCGGCTCGTCGAGCACGAGAATCCTCGGCCGCGTCACCATGGCGCGCCCGATCGCCAGCTGCTGCTGCTGCCCGCCGGAAAGATCGCCGCCGCGACGTGACAACATCGACTTCAGCACCGGGAAGAGACTGAAGATGTCATCGGGGATGTTGCGGTCGCGGCGGCCAAGCGGAGCAAAGCCGGTTTCCAGATTTTCCTTGACTGTCAGCAGCGGGAAGATTTCGCGCCCCTGCGGCACATAGCCGATGCCCTGCTTGGCGCGGGCAAAAGGCGGTAGGCCGTTGAGCTTGGTATCATTGAAGGTGACGGTACCGGCCGACAGCGGATGCTGGCCGGTAACGGCGCGCAGAAGAGAACTCTTCCCCACGCCGTTACGCCCCAGCACGCAGGTGATCTTGCCCATCTCCGCTTTGATCGAGATGCCGCGCAGCGCCTGAGCGGCGCCGTAGTGGAGGTTTGCGTTTTCGACTGTCAGCATGATGCCGTCTCCTGAATCTTTGCGGGTCCAAAAAAGACCCCTCCCCAACCCCTCCCCACAAGGGGGAGGGGCAAACTCGGAGCTGCCGTCCCACTTCTCAGGAGATCATAGGAAAGCTGGCAATCGTAGCGATGAGCGAGCGCCGGGGTTAAGCCCCTCCCCCTTGTGGGGAGGGGTTGGGGAGGGGTGACACACCCATCAACATCCGATGTATCCATCATCCCTCACCGCCCCAAATAGTTCTCGATGACCTTCGGATCCGAACTCACAAAATCGATCGACCCTTCGGCCAGCACCGATCCCTCAGCAAGGCAGGTCACCTTGACGCCGAGGTCGCGGATGAAGCCCATGTCATGTTCGACGACGACGACCGACCGGGTTTTGGCGATATCCTTCAGCAGGATCGCAGTTTCCGCCGTCTCCGCATCCGTCATGCCGGCCACCGGCTCGTCGACCAGCAACAGCTTCGGCTCCTGTGCCAGCAGCATGCCGATCTCCAGCCACTGCTTCTGTCCATGTGAAAGATTGGCGGCGAATTCGTCGCGGCGGTGCGTCAGCCGCACCGTGTCGAGGATTTCCTCGATACGTGCCTTGTCCTCGCCCGAAAGCCGGTAGAACAGCGTCGAGAACACGCCGCGACGGCGGTTCAGCGCCAGCTCCAGATTGTCCCAGACCGTATGGCTCTCGAAGACCGTCGGCTTCTGGAATTTGCGGCCGATGCCAAGCTGGGCGATATCGGCCTCGTCCTTCTTGGTAAGATCGATCGTGCCGTTGAAGAACACCTCACCCTCGTCGGGCCTGGTCTTGCCGGTGATGATATCCATCATCGTCGTCTTCCCGGCGCCGTTCGGGCCGATGATGGCGCGCAACTCGCCGGGCTCGATGACGATCGACAGTGAATTCAGCGCCTTGAAGCCATCGAAGGAAACCGAAACGCCGTTGAGATAAAGCACGCTGGTGGGTTTGACGTCGGGGATCATGGCGCTCACTCCGCTGCCTGGATTTTCGGCTCGATACCGTCTTCCGCAGCCGCCGGTGGTGCCGCCTTGGAGACGACCTTCCGCTTGCCGAGATATTGCGCAATCGTGCCGACGACACCCTTCGGCAGGAACAGCGTGACGGCAACGAAGAGGCCGCCGAGCGCAAACAGCCAGAACTCCGGGAAGAGGCCGGTGAAGATCGTCTTGCCGCCGTTGACGAGGATCGCGCCGATGATCGGGCCGATCAGCGTCGCCCGCCCGCCGACCGCCGTCCAGATGACGACTTCAATCGAATTGGCAGGCGCGAATTCGCCGGGATTGATAATGCCGACCTGCGGCACGTAGAGCGCACCGGCAATACCAGCCATCATCGCCGAGACGACGAAGGTAAAGAGCTTGAAGTGCTCGACGCGGTAACCGAGGAAGCGCGTGCGGCTTTCCGCATCGCGCACGCCGACCAGCACCTTGCCGAACTTCGAGCGCACGATCGCCGAGGCGAGCAGCAGCGATAGAGCAAGGAAGATCGCAGTTGCCGCAAAGAGGACTGCACGCGTGCCGTCAGCCTGGACGTTGAAACCGATAATGTCCTTGAAATCGGTAAGGCCGTTATTGCCGCCGAAGCCCATGTCGTTGCGGAAGAAGGCCAGCAGCAGTGCATAGGTCATCGCCTGGGTGATGATCGAGAGATAGACGCCGTTGACGCGTGAGCGGAAAGCAAACCAGCCGAAGACGAAAGCGAGCAGGCCGGGCACGACGAGCACCATCAGCGCCGCAAACCAGAAATGGTTGAAGCCGTACCAGAACCAGGGCAGATCCTTCCAGTTCAGGAACACCATGAAGTCGGGTAGGATGGGGTCTCCGTAGCTGCCGCGCGTGCCGATCTGGCGCATCAGATACATGCCCATGGCATAGCCGCCGAGCGCAAAGAAGGCACCGTGGCCGAGGGAGAGGATGCCGCAGAAGCCCCAGACCAGATCAAGCGCCAGCGCCAGCAGCGCATAGGTCAGATACTTGCCGAACAGCGACATGATATAAGTCGGCACGTGCAGCGGATTGGTCGGCCCCGTCATCAGGTTCAGGACCGGCACAAGGACGGCGACCAGAAGCAGGAGGCCGATGGCAATGACGATCTTGCGATCGAGTGATCGGAGAAGGAAGGCCGTTATCATGCTTCCACCGCCCTTCCTTTGAGTGCGAAGAGCCCGCGGGGACGCTTCTGGATGAAGAGAATGATGATGACGAGCACCAGGATCTTGCCGAGTACGGCGCCGGCGAAGGGCTCGAGGAACTTGTTGACGACGCCGAGCGAGAGTGCACCGACCAGCGTACCCCAGAGATTGCCGACACCGCCGAAGACGACGACCATGAAGCTGTCGATGATGTAGGCTTGACCGAGGTTCGGCGAGACATTGTCGATCTGGCTGAGCGCCACGCCGGCAATGCCGGCAATGCCCGAGCCGAGCGCGAAGGTGAAGGCATCGACCCAGCCGGTGCGGATGCCCATCGACGACGCCATGCGCCGGTTCTGCGTAACGGCACGCATCTGCAGGCCGAAGGCGGACCGTTTGAGCAGCAGGAGCAGCGCCACAAAGACCACCATCGAAAAGACGATGATCCACAGTCGGTTCCAGGTAATGGAGAGCCCGCCGAGATCGAAGACGCCGGACATCCAGGTCGGATTGCGGACCTCGCGGTTGGTCGGGCCAAAGATGCTGCGCACCGCCTGCTGCAGGATGAGCGACACGCCCCAGGTGGCGAGCAGGGTTTCGAGCGGCCGGCCGTAGAGATAGCGGATAACGGCGCGCTCGATCACCAGACCGACGAAGCCGGTAAAGACGAAGGCCGCAGGCACGGCAAAGGCCAGCGAATAATCGGCAAGTTCAGGAAAGGCGGAGGTAATATATTCCTGCACCACATAGGTGGTGTAGGCGCCGATCATCACCATTTCGCCATGCGCCATGTTGATGACGCCCATGACGCCGAAGGTGATGGCAAGGCCGATCGCGGCAAGCAGCAGTACCGAGCCGAGAGACAATCCGTACCAAATATTCTGGACGATATCCCACAGCGCCAGGCTGCGATTGATGGAGCTGATATCCGCCTGGATCGCAGGCTTCAGGTCGTCAGGCGCGGTTTCGAGTGCGGTCGTGAGGATGGTCAGCGCATCACGATTGCCGCGCGCCGCGATCGTATCGATCGCAGCCTTCTTGTCTTCGACGCTCGCATCCGTCTTGAGCAGCAGCACTGCGCGCGCCGCTTCCATCGTATTCTTGATCTCAGCGTCCTTTTCGGCCGCAAGCGCCGTGTTCAGCAGGTCGAGATTGGCGGGTTCGGCATCTTTCAGGAGGCCCTGCGCCGCGGCAAGCCGCGCGGAACGGTCCGGGCTCATCAGCGTCAGCTGGCTGGTGGCGGTGCCGATGACGCCGCGAAGCGCGTTGTTGATCTTGACCTTCGTCATCAGATCCGGATCGACATCGGCAGCGGCTTCGCCGGTGATCGGATCGGAATAGGTCGGTTCGTCATCGGTACCGCCCTGGAGAAGAACCGGGCCGC
This sequence comes from Rhizobium aouanii, assembly GCF_037002925.1. Lineage (NCBI taxonomy): Bacteria > Pseudomonadati > Pseudomonadota > Alphaproteobacteria > Hyphomicrobiales > Rhizobiaceae > Rhizobium > Rhizobium aouanii. The sequence goes on along the minus strand of NZ_JBAMYD010000001.1, from coordinate 181,990 downwards.
CATCGGAATTGACGTAGAGAAGGCCGTCGCTCAATTGCTGCAGGATCTGGCTGACATGCTGGTCCTTGGATGCGACCAGCGCTTTGATGGCCGCTTCTCGTTCCGGGAAGTCGCCGACGCCGAGCGCATCGATAAGCACGTGGATATCGTCCTGGGCGTGGACTTCGCTCGAGATTATCACGCCCGAAAATGTCAGGCCTGAAAATGCCAGGCAAACCGTGATGAGGAAAATCTTTATGGCGCGATACATCGGCTTTCTCGCCCTTGATAGTGTTGGCCTCGCGGCGCAATCGCTGGGACGGAGCTTCCGCCCGGGATCAAACCCGGACGGAAGCCTTCAGGCAATCATCGGATCGAGGTCGTACTCAGGAGCCCTTGCCGCCGCACTTGCCCGTAGCAACGTTGAAGTTGCCGCAGGACATCGGCTTGCGCCAATCGGAGATCAGGTCCTTGGAGTCAGGCAGGAAGTCCGACCATTCGTCGCCGACGACGGCAGGTGTCTGCTGGACGATTTCGAACTGGCCGTCGGCCTGGATTTCACCGATCAGCACCGGCTTGGTGATGTGGTGGTTCGGCATGACGGTCGCATAGCCGCCCGAGAGGTTCGGAACGCTGACGCCGATGATCGTATCGAGAACCTTGTCGGTATCGGTCGTGCCGGCAGCCTGGACGGCCTTAACCCATGCGTTGAAGCCGATATAAGCAGCTTCCATCGGGTCGTTCGTTACGCGCTTGTCGTTCTTGGTGAAAGCGTGCCATTCCTTGATGAACTTCTTGTTCGCAGGGCTTTCGACCGACTCGAAGTAGTTCCAGGCAGCGAGATGGCCGACGAGCGGCTTGGTGTCGAGGCCGGCAAGTTCTTCTTCGCCGACCGAGAAGGCGACGACGGGGATGTCGGTTGCCTTGATGCCCTTGTTGCCCAGTTCCTTGTAGAACGGAACGTTGGCATCGCCGTTGATCGTAGAGACGACGGCGGTCTTCTTGCCGGCCGAACCGAATTCCTTGATCTTGGAAACTTCGGTCTGCCAGTCGGAGAAGCCGAACGGCGTGTAGTTGGTCATGATGTCTTCTTTCGGGATACCCTTCGAAATCAGGTATGCCTCGAGAATCTTGTTGGTCGTGCGCGGATAAACGTAGTCCGTACCTTCGAGAACGAAGCGCTTGACGCCTTCTTTTTCCATCAGGTAGTCGACAGCAGGAATAGCCTGCTGGTTCGGAGCAGCACCGGTGTAGAAGATGTTGCGCGAGGACTCTTCGCCTTCATACTGGACCGGGTAGAAGAGGATCGAGTTGGTCTCTTCGAAAACCGGCAGAACGGACTTGCGCGACGAGGACGTCCAGCAACCGAAGACGGCGGCAACCTTGTCCTTCTGGATCAGCTCACGTGCCTTTTCGGCAAACAGCGGCCAGTCGGAAGCCGGGTCGACGACGACGGCCTCGAGCTTCTTGCCGAGAAGGCCACCCTTCTTGTTCTGCTCGTCGATGAGCATCAGCATGGCGTCCTTGAGCGTGGTCTCGGAGATGGCCATGGTGCCGGAGAGCGAGTGCAGAATGCCGACCTTGATCGTGTCATCGGCGGCAACTGCACCGCCGAAGGCGGACGACGCCGCCATGACGGCGCCGAGCGCTGCGCCCGTAATAGTGGATTTGAGATTCATCTGGTTGAACTCCCCTCTTCTTGTTCCGCAACAGACCGGAAACGGAGATTAACTGTTGCTTAAAGAACTATCGGGTGCTGCAGCGCGAAAACACATACGTCGATTGACGTAGGCGCGGGGGGCAAACAGGCAGCAGGCCGGGAGAGAGGGGGCATCCCCCACCGCGGGAGATGCCCTGTCGATTCTCTCGGAGGAATTATCCGTCGATCGTCAAGGTGACTGATGTCGGGCCGAAGGAGAGGCTCGCCTTGTGGCCGGAGACGGTGAACTTGCCGAAGGTGCCGGTCACGGCACTCGCCTTCAGGATTTCGATCTTGGTTCCGGGCGTCAGGACATAGCCATCGACAACCGTCACGTTAAGGTCGCCGGCCAGCGCCGCCTTGCCCTCGACGACCAACGTACCTCCGCCGTTCGCGCTGAGCGCCGGCTTCACCGCGGCATTGGCGAGCTGCTGATAATCGCCGCTCACGGTCAGCGGCCTGTCGGTCGCCAGAACCAGCGAACCACCGTTAACTGTCAGCCCGCCAAGACCGAAGGCCGACGGCGACAGGGCCACCAGCGCGCCCTCTTCCAGCACAGTGCCGCCGGCGTAGCTGTTCGCACCCGACAGCCCGAGGATGCCGTCGCCGCGCTTCACCAGCCTGCCCTTGCCGCCGATATCGTTCCGCCAGGTATCGATCGAATCGAAACCGCCCTTTGCCGCGTCCATCGTCACGGTCACGTCCTGTTCGAACGCGCCGTACCCGTCGGCGGCGGCAAACAGGTTGAGGCGGCCGTAACCTTCCGCATCGTCGAGGAGCGGGTAGCCGGACGCAACCGCCGTCGTCTTCAACACGTCGCGGCGCTGCTCGCTGTCCAGATAGGGCAGACGCGTTTCCAGAAGCGCTTCGGCGCCCTGCGGCACACGCGCCGGCTGATCGGTCGCATGGATCGTCGGCAGGCCGTAGCTCAGGCGCTGCAGCACGTAAGCGCGATTGGCGTCATGATCGGCGAAACGATCTGCAGTCAGCGGTGCCGCATGGGCGGCAACCTCGAGCGCGCCCGCATCCGCAACGCCTGATTTGGCGACGAGCCATGCCTGCGCTTGGGCGTAAGCATCGCTCTTCAGCGCCGCATTGTCGGCCTTGTTCAGATTGTAGACGACCGTGGCGGTGCCGAGCATCCGGCCGCCCATCACGTCGAGAGGAGAATGCATGCCGGCGAGGATGCGATCTTCACCCAACTCGCTGGCGCGCGTGATCATTTCCTGAAAGCGCTGCGGCACGAGATAGGCCATGGCGAGCCCATCCCGCCAGGCTTCCGCCGTATGTCCGCTCGGGAAACCGCCGTCCTCAACCGGCTTGCCGCTCTTGGCAGGCTCCAGCGTCGGGACGACCGATACCTCCTGGCTCCAGCGGTAGGGACGAGCGTATTTGAAGTAGCGCTTGGCAGGCTCCGTCGAGCCGTCACCGCTTGCGGCAATGATGAAGTCGACTGCAAGGCCCATGTCGGGATTGGCATCGGTCTTGTTTTCCGTGTCCGGCTTGCTGCCGGCGCCGCGATTATTGCCCTTGTCGTCATATTTGACCGTTGTCGCATCGGCCGCCACCTCGGTGATCGTGGTGGTCTGCTTCGAGCCTGCCTTCCAGGCATCCGTCAGCGGGCCGAGGCCATCGACGATGCTGGCATTCTTGCCGCGCCGATCGTCGAGATAGGCGGCCACCGCCTGATCGGCCGTCCGCGCCCGCGTCGCATTGACGACATAGGCAATGTTGGCGTCATGGACAGCCTGGTTGACGATATGGCCGTCGGTCTTACTGGCGGGAATGCCCTCCCAATCCGTCTTGGCGATCGCTGGGCAATTGTCCTTGGCCGGGGCCTCGACACCCGCATCGACGAAAGGCGTGCGCGGGGTCCAGATTTCGAGGAAGCCGGAGAGAAGATGAACGGCGGCGTTGGTGTCCACCGTCGAGAAGCAGGCATCACCGCGTTTGTTGGTGTTTCCGGCCTCCGCATAAGGCGCTTTCGCCGCCGTGGCCTGCTCGGCGCTGGCAAGCGATGGCACGATCGAAAGGAGGCAGACGAGGGCGGTGCTCAGGCGGCAAAGGCTTAAAACAGACATGGTGATACCCGAAATGGTTGAACGAACGCCGGGAGAGTTAGAGCCCTTATGTGACAGATCAATTGCAAAAATATTGCCATTCTGTGAACCAGTCGGTGCCTGCCTCTTGCCTTTCCCAACCATCCCGCCAAAACTGCCGGAGAGACGATGAGCCCAACCGGAATGCCGGAAAGGAAGACATGGCAGCGCGCCAACGCATCATTCCGGTAAGACGTGAATACAATCGCTGGGTCGCCAACCAGACGCTGGAAGATTACGCGCTGCGCTTCACTGCCAAGAGCGCCCGGCATTTCTCCTCGCAGCGCATCTCGCAGACGGCGATCGGCGCAATCTCCTTCCTGGCGCTGGAGGCGATCGGCGGCGCGATCACCCTCTCCTACGGCACCACCAACGCCTTTTACGCCATTGTCGTCGCCTCGGTCGCCATGCTGGCGATCGGCCTGCCGATCAGCCGCTACGCCATCCGCCACGGCGTCGACATCGATCTGCTGACGCGCGGCGCGGGCTTCGGCTATATCGGCTCGACCATCACCTCGCTGATCTATGCGAGCTTCACCTTCATGCTGTTTGCGATCGAGGCATCGATCATGTCCGGGGCGCTGGAGCTCACTCTCGGCATCCCGCTCTGGATCGGCTACATCATCAGCGCCGTCATGGTGATCCCGCTGGTAACGCACGGCGTACGGCTGATCAGCAAGTTCCAGCTGATAACCCAGCCCTTCTGGATCGTGCTGAATATCCTGCCCTTCATCTTTATCGCCCTGCTGGACTGGGAAAAATTCGATCTCTGGCGCGCCTTTGCCGGCATCCGCCATGCCTCCGGCCCGCCCGGCACCATCGCCGAATTCGATCTGGTGGAGTTCGGCGCGGCCTCCGCCGTCATCCTGGCGCTGATGTCGCAGATCGGCGAACAGGCCGACTTCCTGCGCTTCCTGCCGCCGGACCCGCAGCGCAAGTGGCGCCACCGCCTGGCGATCTTTCTCGCCGGGCCCGGCTGGGTCATCATCGGCGCGCCGAAGTTGCTTGCTGGTTCATTTCTGGTCGTGCTGACCTTCACCTCGGGCGTCCCCCTCGATCGCGCCGCCGACCCGGCGCAGATGTATCTGACCGCCTTCGGCTACATGGTCCCCTGGCACAATGGCGCGCTGCTGTTGATGGCTGCCTTCGTCGTCGTCTCGCAGCTGAAGATCAATGTGATGAACGCCTATGCCGGTTCGCTCGCCTGGTCGAACTTCTTTTCGCGGCTGACCCACAGCCATCCCGGCCGCGTCATCTGGCTGGTGTTCAACGTCGCAATCGCCCTGCTTTTGATGGAACTCGGCATCTACCGGCTGCTGGAGGAGACGCTCGGCATCTTCTCGATCATCGCCATGGCCTGGCTCTGCACGATCTCCGCCGATCTCTTCATCAACAAGCCGCTGGGGCTGGCTCCCCCCGGCATCGAGTTCAAGCGCGCCCACCTCTACGACATCAACCCGGTCGGCCTCGGCGCCATGACACTGTCGGCGACGGTGTCGCTGATTGCCCATTTCGGCGCCTTCGGGGAAATCGCCGCCTCGCTCGCTCCCTATATTACCCTCGTCATCGCGCTGGTCGCCTCGCCTGTCATCGCCTGGGCAACGAAAGGCAAGTTCTATCTCGCCCGCAAGCCGCGCCAGAGCTGGAAAAACCTGACGAACATCACCTGCTCGGTCTGCGAGCATCCCTTCGAGCCAGAGGACATGGCCTGGTGCCCGGCCTATGCCGCGCCGATCTGCTCGCTCTGCTGCTCGCTCGACAGCCGCTGCCACGACATGTGCAAGCCGGCCGCCCGTTTCAACGCGCAGGTCGGCACCGTCGCCAAGGCGCTGCTGCCGGAAGCCATTCTGGGGAAGCTGACGACGCGCCTTGGCCGCTACGGCATCGCCGTCGTGCTGGCATTGACCGCCATCGGCGCAATCCTGGCGATGATTGCCCATCAGGTCGCCTCCGCCTCGCCCGAGACGGGCGAGGTCGTCAATCGCACCATCCTCATCGTCTTCTTCGTCTTCTCGGTGATCTCAGGCGTCGTCTGCTGGTTCTATGTGCTCGCCCATGACAGCCGCGTCGTTGCCGAGGAGGAATCCTCACGCCAGAACACGCTGCTGCTCAAGGAAATCGCCGCCCACAAGAAGACCGACGCCGCCTTGCAGAACGCCAAGGAAACCGCCGAGGCCGCCAACCGTGCCAAGAGCCGCTATGTCGTCGGGCTCAGCCATGAATTACGCACGCCGCTGAACGCCGTGCTCGGCTACGCCCAGATCCTCGAACGCGACGAGACCATCCCGGCGCCGCGCCAATCCTCGATCAAGGTCATCCGCCGCAGCGCCGAGCACCTCTCCGGGCTAATCGACGGCCTGCTCGATATTTCCAAGATCGAAGCCGGCCGCCTGCAGGTCTATTCCAACGAGATCAACATCCAGGATTTCCTCGACCAGATCGTCGATATGTTCCGCCCGCAGGCACAGGCAAAGGGGCTTGCCTTCATCCATGAGCGCGCGCCGGCCTTGCCGCAATTCGTCCGCACCGACGAAAAGCGCCTGCGCCAGATCCTGGTCAACCTGCTCTCCAATGCCATCAAGTTCACTGATGAGGGCAGCGTCACCTTCGACGTCGGCTATCGCAGCCAGGTCGCGACCTTCACCGTTGCCGATACCGGCCGAGGCATCACGGAGAAAGACCTGCCCCGTATCTACGAACCCTTCCAGCGCGGCGAGGCCGAAAGCGTGCGGCCGATGCCGGGACTCGGCCTCGGCCTCACCATCACCCGGCTTTTGACCAATACGCTGGGCGGCGAGATCTCGGTTGCAAGCGTGAAGGACGAAGGCTCGACCTTCCGCGTCCGGCTGATGCTGTCCGCTGTCATGCGTGCCGTGGCCGCCGCGCCGCAGGAGAAGCGGATTGTCGGTTATGACGGCCCGCGCCGCACGGTCGTCGTCGTTGACGATAACGAGGACCACCGCGAGATGATGCGCGAGATCCTGGCGCCGCTCGATTTCATCGTGCTGACAGCGGCAGGCGGCGGCGAATGCCTGACGCTGATCGAGGGCATCATGCCGGACCTTTTCCTCGTCGATATTCTGATGCCCGGCATGAACGGCTGGCAGCTCGTCTCGCGTCTGCGTGAGGCCGGCCAGACGGCGCCGGTGCTGATGCTGTCGGCCAATATCGGTGATGCGGCCGTTCTCAGCGACAGCGACGACAGCCACAATGATGCGATCGGCAAGCCGGTCGACATCCGCCAACTGCGCGACAAGCTCGCCCTGCATCTCGGCGTGACATGGATCTATGCCGATGCCACGCCAGCCGTTTCTGTCAAGATCGAAGCGCCGATGCTAAGTCCAGGTGCTGCCCATCTGCAGGAATTGCTGCGGCTCGGCGAGATCGGCTATATCAGAGGCATTGAAGCCAAGCTTTCGGACCTTGCCAAGGTGGAGGCAAATCAGCCATTCACGGAGGAACTTCGCGCCTATGTCGCCGCCTTCGATCTCGCCGGCTTCATGACCTTCCTGCACGACTTCGACGAAAAGGTGGAATCCATTGGCTGAGCCGGCCCTCCCCCGCGACATCGTTCTGCTCGTCGACGACTCCGCCGAAGCCCTCGGCTTCATGACCGACGCGCTCGAACAATCCGGCTTCTCCGTGCTGATCGCCACATCGGGCACGGCGGCACTTGGTATCGTCGAGCGCATCACGCCCGATCTCATCCTGCTCGACGCGGTGATGCCGGGTATGGATGGCTTCGAGACCTGCCGCCGGCTGAAGGCGAATGCCGCGGTGGCGCAGGTGCCTGTCGTCTTCATGACCGGCCTGACCGAGACCGAGCATGTCGTGCACGCGCTGGAATCCGGCGGCGTCGATTATCTCAGCAAACCGATCAACATCGATGAACTGCGCGCCCGCATCCGCGTCCATCTGCGCAACGCTCGCTCGGCCCAAAGCGCCCGCATCGCCCTCGACGCAGCCGGCCGCCATCTGCTGGCAGTCAAGGGCGACGGCGCCATCCACTGGTCAACGCCGCAAGCGACACGGCTGGTTAATGCCGCCATGGGCAGCGACGACGGCATGGAAATCGTCGCCCGCCATATCGCCGGCTGGATGCGCGACCGCGTCGCCGCAGTGCGCGACGGCATCATCTCGATCGCCCATGCCGGCCAGGCAGCGTTGCAGCTCGCCTTCCTCGGCGCAATCGGCCCTGACGAATATCTCTTCCGCCTCACCGCCGCCAGTCAGCGCAGCGACGACGAGGTGCTGCGCCAGCGCTTCTCGCTCACCCAGCGCGAATCCGAAGTGCTGCTCTGGATCGCCAAGGGCAAGGCCAACCGCGACATCGGCGAAATATTGGGACTGTCGGCGCGGACGGTGAACAAACACCTCGAACAGATTTACGTGAAGCTCGGCGTCGAGAACCGCGCCTCGGCCGCCGTGAAAGCCACGCACGTGCTGTACGAGATGTAAGAGGGTGATGGAGGCTAGTTCCGTGGCGCTGCCGAGATGCCGCGGGACCATGACGGTCTCCATCCGCCGAAGCGCGGGATCGTACCGTTTTTCGCCGTCAGCAACCCCTCCGAAGCGAGCTGCCGGGCGCCATAACGCGCCGTCTTCGTGGGATCGATCGATGAGCGATTGCGGCACGGTAGCCAGGCCGGAATTGAAACACCCGCAAAAAGAAAGAAGCCCGGTCGGAACCGGGCTTCGATAATCATGTCCCATAAAGGGGAGCGAGGCTTACATGCCCTGCGGGAAGTAGCTGTACTTGCCGTCCGGACCCTTCTTCCATTCGTACATGACGTAGCCAGGAATCTTCGGGTCGCCCTTTTCGTCAAACGAAATGTCGCCGAGAACGGTCGGGAACGGGCCCTTTTCCTTCATGGCCTTGGCAACGGCCTCAGGATCCAGCGAACCGGCAGCCTTGGCGGCCCCGGCGATCGTCTGCATCGCAGCGTAGGAATAGAGCGTGTAAGCTTCCGGATTGAAACCAGCGGCTTTGAACTTTTCGACGAGTTCCTTGTTCGCAGGGTTCGCCGTCGGATCGGGGCCGAAGGTGTTCAGCGTACCGGCGACGGCGTCGCCAGCGATCGAGGCCAGTTCGTTCGAAACGATACCGTCGCCAGAAACCAGCGTTGCCTTCAGGCCTTGGTCAGCCGCCTGACGGATGATGAGACCGGCTTCGGTGTGCAGACCACCCCAATAGATGATCGAGACGCCGGCTTCCTTCATCTTGGCGATGAGGGCCGAGAAGTCCTTGTCGCCGACGTTGATGCCTTCATATATGACTTCAGTGACGCCGGCGGCATTCATAGCCTTCTTGGTTTCGTCGGCAAGGCCCTGACCGTAGGGGGTCTTGTCGTGAACGACAGCGATCTTGGCGTCCTTGAAGTGATCGGCAAGATATTTACCGGCGATGGCACCCTGCTGGTCGTCACGGCCGCAGGTGCGGAAGGTGTTCCAGAGGCCCCGCTCCGTAAAGGTCGGGTTCGTCGCGGCCGGGGTGATTTCGAGGATGCCGTTTTCGGCATAGACTTCCGAAGCCGGGATCGAAACGCCCGAGTTGAAGTGACCGACGACGAACTTGACGCCGTCAGCAGCGAACTTGTTGGCGACCGAAATACCCTGCTTCGGGTCGGAGACGTCGTCGCCGAGCTCGATCTTGATCTGCTCGCCGTTGATGCCGCCAGCCGCGTTGATGTCGGCGGCTGCCTGTTCAGCACCCTTCTGGAGCTGAGCGCCGAACGCGGCGTTCGGACCAGTCAGCGGACCAGCGACAGCGATAAGTACGTCGGCCCACGCGTTGCCGCTGAAGGCGACCATCGCCGTCAGAGCCACTGCCGACAGAAGAGACTTCTTCATATTATTACTCCCAATTTTTGGGCGGGTTCCGGTCCAAGGCCCAGCGCACTACCCACCATTGACTGCGCCAGGAAAGCTGTTCCACTCGGAAGGCAATTCATGCCTAGTTTCAACGGACTGTCAATGTTTGTCCTTCCACGAAAACGCGGAAGTTTTTTCGTACAGCCAGTAATAGTTGTTAACCATCTGATTGGTGCGGCGGTAGCGGAAGCCGGCCGTCGAGAACACCAGCAGCGTCACGAAGTCGAGGATATAGTAGAAGGCGTTGAGCATCGGCCCATTGAACAGGGCATGATGCAGGAACTGCATCGCCCAGGCGAGCAGAAATGTATAGACGATGACCAGCGGATAGTCGCTCCAGCCCTCGGCAACCGCTTTGCCGGCGCGCCAGGCCGTCCAGAAGCCTAAGAGCAAGACGATGACGCGGATCGCCACAAGGGGGCCGGCATCCGCTTCGAAGAAAAGTCCCTGCATGTCAAACTCTCCTTTCGACCTAGTGTCTTCCGCCTTCGAGATAGGCGGCCCGGACCTCGGGATTGGCAAGAAGCTCCATGCCGGAGCCGCTCATCGTCACCTTGCCGTTCACCATCACGTAGGCGCGGTGAGAAAGCCTGAGGGCGGCGAACGCGTTCTGCTCGACGAGGAAAACGGTCAGCCCGTCCGCCTCGTTGAGCTTCTTGATCGCCTCGAAAATGCCCTTGACGATCAGCGGCGCAAGACCGAGCGAGGGTTCGTCGAGAAGCAGCAGCTTCGGGCGCGCCATCAGCGCGCGGCCGATCGACAGCATCTGCTGCTCGCCGCCCGAAAGTGTTCCACCCCGCTGGGCGTGACGCTCCTTGAGACGCGGGAAGAGCGTGAAGATCTTCTCGACGTCTTCGGCGAAGTGTTTCAGATTGTCGAGCCCTGCACCCATCTGAAGATTTTCCAGAACCGTCATGCGCGGGAAGATGCGGCGGCCTTCCGGCGACTGTGCAATGCGCAGACGGGCGATTTCATGCGTCGGCATGCGGGTGATGTCGCGGCCCTCGAAGACCACCGAACCGGTGCGGGCCTGCGGGCTGCCGCAGATCGTCATCATCAGTGTCGACTTGCCGGCGCCGTTGGCGCCGATCAGACTGACGATCTCGCCCTTGTTGACGTGGACATCGATGCCGGCCAGCGCCCGGATATTGCCGTAATAGGTTTCGACGCCATTCACCTGAAGGAGCGGTTGACCCGTCATTACTTCATCGCCCATCAGTTTGCGCCTCCTTCGAGCTGCTCGACGGCTGCGATCACCTCTTCCACTTCTTCATCCTCGACACCGAGATAGGCCGCGATGACCCGCGGATCGTTCTTCACGTGATCCGGCGTGCCATCGGAAATCTTCTGACCATATTCGAGGACAACGACGTGGTCGGAGATTTCCATGACCACAGACATGTCGTGCTCGATCAGCAGGATCGACGTTCCGGTTTCGGCGCGAATGCTCTTCAGCAGCGCGTTGAGCGTTGCCGATTCCCGTGGGTTGAGGCCGGCAGCCGGTTCATCCAGGCAAAGCAGCTCCGGGCCGGTGCACATGGCGCGGGCGATTTCGAGACGCCGCTGGGCGCCGTAGGGCAAATCGCCGGCGGGGTCGTCGGCGCGGTCGATCAGGTCGGCCTTCTCGAGCCAGAAACGGGCAAGCTCGATTGCAGCGGCCGCTTCCCGCCTGTAGGGGCCGACACCGATAAGGCCGAGGATCGTATAACCCGATGCCTTCATCAGCTTGTTGTGCTGGGCAACCAGCAGGTTTTCGAGAACGGTCAGGCCGGAGAACAGCCGGATGTTCTGGAAGGTACGCGCGACCTTGGCTTCCCTCGTGATGCGAAAGTCCGGCAGGCGCTCCAGCAGGTATTGCTTGCCGCTCTTCTGGTTGAACGTGATCATGCCCATCGTCGGCTTGTAGAAGCCGGTGATGCAGTTGAAGACGGTGGTCTTGCCGGCGCCGTTCGGCCCGATCAGCGCGGTGATATCGCCACGCTTGGCTTCGAAGGAGAAGTCGTTGATGGCCATCAGGCCGCCAAACTTCATCGACAGGTGTTCGACCTTGAGAAGAGTGTCGTCAGACATCGTATTCGTCGTTACGGGGCTCATCAACCATGGCCCTCCTTGATGAAGCTTCCGGATATCGCCTTGCGCTCTCTGAGGAAGGCTGTCGGCTCACGCGATCCGACGAAGCCGCGCGGCTTAAACAGCATGACGACAACCATGGCGAGGCCGAAGATCAACATGCGGTATAGTTCCGGCGTAAAATCGGGTCCGAAGATGAGTTTTAGGAAGCTCATCTCGCGCAGCAACTCGGTGCCGCCGACCATGACGATGGCGGCGATCGCGATGCCGGTCAACGATCCCATGCCGCCAAGGACAACAATGGCGAGAATGACGGCCGATTCGAGGAAGACGAAGGACTCCGGCGAGACGAAGCCCTGGCGGGCGGCGAAGAACGAGCCGGCGAAACCGGCAAACATCGCGCCCGTCGCAAAGGCGGTGAGCTTGGTCGTCACCGTGTTGATGCCGAGCGAACGGCAGGCGATCTCATCTTCGCGCAAAGCTTCCCAGGCGCGTCCGATCGGCATACGGCGCAGCCGGATGGTGACATAGGCCGTCAGCATGCAGAGCGCCAGGATCAAATAGAACAGGAAGATCTTGTAATAGGCCGAGGAGATCGGCAGGTTAAAGAGCTTCGCAAAGCCGCCGGCCGTCGCATCGAAGGGAATGCCGAAGAGTGTTGCCTTCGGGATGCTCGAGATGCCGAAGGTGCCCTTCGTCACTTCAGTCCAGTTGATGAGGACGAGACGAATGATTTCACCGAAGGCAAGCGTCACGATGGCAAGGTAATCGCCGCGCAGGCGCAGCACCGGGAAGCCGAGAATGACGCCCCAGAGTGCCGCGAAGATGCCCGAAAGCGGCAGCAGCACCCAGAAAGACAGCCCGAAATAGCTGGACAGCAGCGCGTAGGAATAGGCGCCGACGGCATAGAAGGCGACATAGCCGAGGTCGAGCAGGCCGGCGAGGCCGACGACGATGTTCAGCCCCCAGGCGAGCATCACATAGATCAGGATCTGGATGCCGAAATTGTCGACATATGTCAGCGAGCCCTGAGGGCCTTTGATCGCCACCACCACCATGGGATAAAGCAGCAGCGCTATCAGCGCGATCTTCAGGAAATGCCGGTGGAAGAAGCTCTTCTCTGTCGAGATATCGAGCTCGCCCTCGCGCGCCTTGCTGAGCTTGCGGCGGTCGATATTCGGCCTGATGAAAACGACCATGGCGAAGCGGCCGATGGCGGCGATCGCGACGAAGATCGCAAGCAGGCCCCAGCGCTGGACAATGATCAACTCGTTGCTGATGTTCTGGTCGGTCTTGAGGCCGACATAGAGAACGAACATGCCGAACGACAGGACGGCGGCGAAAAGAGCTTCGGTAAGGCCTTTGCGGACAAGTCCGGCATCGGGCTTGCCTGCAGAATTTTCGAAATTTGCCATGACGTTATACCTTCTCGACTTCCGGCCGCCCGAGGATGCCGGTCGGCTTGAAGATCAACACGAAAGCCAGGATCGCAAAGGTCGCGACGTCCTTGTAGGCGATGGTGAAGTATGCCGACCACAGCGACTCGATAAGGCCGATAAGGAGGCCGCCGAAGACGGCGCCGGGCAACGAACCGATACCGCCGAGAACGGCTGCCGTGAAGGCCTTCACACCAGGGGTGAAGCCGTCGTTAAACGAGGCGACGCCATAATACATCAGGTACATCGTACCGGCCACGGCCGCGAGTGCCGCACCCATAACGAAAGTGATGGAGATCGTCTGATCGACGTTGACGCCGAGCAGCGCGGCCATCTTGCGATCCTGCTCGGTGGCGCGCTGGGCACGGCCGAGTGCGGTGCGATTGACGATGTACCAGAAGATCGTGAGCAGCACTGCGGTGATCACGATGATGATGATCTGCTTCAGCGACACCGAGATGTTGCCGAACTGGTAGACCGAGCTCACCATCGGCGGGATCGGCTTGTTGCGTGGACCCTGCGTCACCTGGATGAAGTTGGACAGCGTGATCGACATGCCGATCGCGGTAATCAGCGGCGCCAGGCGGAAGGACCCGCGCAGGGGCCGGTATGCGACGCGCTCGATCGTCCAATTCCACAAACTCGTCATCAGCATCGCAACGACAAGCATCACCAGCAGCAGAACGGCCACCGGGAGACCTGCGAAGATGGATGTGAGGACGAGGAAGACGATAAGAGCGGCGAAGCCACCGAGCATGAAGATGTCGCCATGGGCGAAATTGATCATGCCGATAATGCCGTAAACCATCGTATAGCCAATAGCCACAAGGCCATAGATGGATCCGAGCGTCAGCCCATTTAAGAGCTGCTGGACGAAATACTCCATATGTCATTTTCCCCTGGATGCGAGCGAAACATGCTGCATCTCTTTTTGGTTCTTCAGTTCTCCGTTTCAGAGAACCTCATAGGCCGAATGCATAGCGGTTTCGTTGGAAATGTGAAGACAAAAAGGATTTACTCCGACAGATTCTTGTCAGAACAGGCCTAAATGGCGCGTTTTGAACCAAAATCCACAGAAAAACGGCAGAGTGGGGCCTATTTTTAGCCAGAAACCACCACCGGGTTAACCACCCGGAGATATCGCCGTCGCTTTCCTACACGGTTTGCTGCGTAAGCTATTCCACAGAATCGGAAGATGGAGCAAATTCAGACCCCAAGGCAGCCCCTTTGACGAATGCCATTTCACCAGCGATGCCGCATCTTCATCTGACAAGGCTGAAAACTTATGGTAGCATCATCAGGCTGCGTATTGAGGGATGCGGAGCACAATGGGGAACACCATATATAGCTTGAGTATCTGGTTGTGACTGGGATGGTTTGCGGACGAGCGACAGCGGGGTGCTCGCCGCGTGGCGAACGGCAAAGGACAATGCTGAGGACATTTGAAAAGGCGGCGCTCGAAGCCGGCAAGGCCATCATCACGGTCTTGCGCGAAGGCTTCCCCGTCGCCATGAAGGCGGATGCAAGTCCGGTCACGGTCGCCGACGAGGAGGCCGAACGCATCATCCTCGCTCATCTTGCCAGAGATTATCCCGAAATACCCATCGTGGCAGAAGAATCGGTCGCCGCCGGCAAGGTGCCTGACATCGCCGGCCGAGGCTTCTTCCTGGTCGACCCTCTCGACGGCACCCGTGAATTCGTCGACGGGCGACAGGAATTCACAGTCAACATCGCCTATATCGAGAACGGCACCCCAGTGGCCGGTATCGTCTATGCGCCGGCGCTCGCGCTTGCCTTTTCGGGGGAACGTGGTCACGCCGAAAGGCTCGTCGTCATGGACGATTTCACGGTGGGCGCACGCAGCGCAATCACGGTGCGCGAACAGCCGGCCGACAGACTGGCGCTTGCTAGCCTTCGCCACAACAGCCCGGAGACCGGAAGCTTCCTCGCCGACCACGCAATCTTCAAATGCACCAATATCGGCTCCTCGCTGAAATTCTGCCTGCTGGCCGAAGGCAAAGCCGACGTCTATCCGCGCTTCACCCGCACGATGGAATGGGACACCGCGGCCGGTGATGCGGTGCTGCGTGCTGCCGGCGGTTCGACGGTGACGCTGGACGGAATGCCGCTGACCTACGGAAAGACCGGAACGGCGGCCGATTTCGACTTCGCCAACCCGAACTTCATCTCCTGGGGTGGCAGGAAACGCGTCCTCGAACCGGTGTAATCACCCGCGGATATCGCTGAATACCGGCCGGCGGCGCATTCCCTTGCCTTGCCGCAACGCGTTGAGGCCTGCCGCGACAATCCGCGATCTCCGACCAGCGCCCCATCTGAGCGGGCCGTCTTTTTGCACGCCAAATAACCTCCCCCTGCGTATCTGGAAGCGTGTCCATTTCCAGCTGTGGAGTGATTCACGCGATCGGGTCTCACCAACTGATTCTGGCCGTGAACTCGTCGTCCGCATCTTTTCTAGACGCTGTCCCACCACCAATCCTGCCTTGATTCTGTCACATTCTGATACGCCTTCCAGAATGATCGATATCTTCATCAGAGAAATTTCGCCTCGTGTTCCATTAAGAAATACGCTTAGGAGACCTAGGTCACGTGCCGAAACGGCGCGTCGCCAGCCCCGGCGAACCCTCGCCAAAGTCCTAAAAACCTTGACGAAATTCCAATTATTAACGAAATATCATGAGCTTGCCTCAACTTAACGCAAATGCGAAAGATTTGCTGCGATGCGATATTTCTCTGGACACCATTACACAATTGTCGCATTTTTCCGTTTTAGTAGGGTTACTAAAGACCTGAGTGCAGCCCTGGTGACAGGGTTAAACCATTGATCGCCTATTGCCGCCGCGCCCCCTCGAAGACAACAGAGTACGATCCTTGAGCATCACGGAATTAAACAACAGCATTTCGACAGAGTCCTTCCGGCCGAGCCGCCGCCAGCAGCCGAGCCTGAAGATCCAGACCCCTGTTATCCATAGCGATGCGCCGCAGGCGCCGTTGGTGGATCTGGTCCTGAAGCGGGCGTTCGACATTGTTTCGTCGTTGAGCGCCCTCCTCGTCCTCGCCCCTTTCCTTCTGTTCGTCGCCCTGCTGATCAAGATCGACAGCCCGGGACCGGTGCTCTTCAAGCAGACCCGCTGGGGCAAGAACTGCAAGGCCATCAAGGTCTACAAGTTCCGTTCCATGCGCACCGACCTCTGCGACGTCTCCGGCGTTGCCCAGACGGTGATGAACGATCCGCGCGTCACCCGCGTCGGCGCTATTCTGCGCCGCACGAATGTCGATGAGTTGCCGCAGCTGCTGAACGTGCTGCTGGGCCACATGTCGGTCGTCGGTCCGCGCTGCCATGCAATCGGCATGCGCGCCGGCGGCGTGCTCTACGAAGAGCTCGTACCGGAATACCATCAGCGCCATGCGATGCGCCCCGGGATGACGGGTCTTGCCCAGATGCGCGGCCTGCGCGGCCCGACCGATCGTCCGGCCAAGGCCCGCGCCCGCATCGCCAGCGATCTTTACTATGTTGCAAATTTCTCAATCTGGATGGACATGCGCATCATTGTCGGAACCGTCGTGTCGGAGCTGACCCGCGGAAAAGGCTTCTAAAGCGCGTCGCGATCTTTCAGATTCGCTCCTCGCGCTTTAGTCTTTGTTTTTGCGCATGTCGCACAAAAAGCGATGCACACTTTGCGCGACATGCTTTCCAGCTTTAGCTTTGTGAGAAAGGGCCGGCTGCCTCAGAGCAGCCGGTACCGGAATGCTCTGGCGACCGCCTGCATGCGGCTGACCGAATTGAGCTTGCGCATCGCGCTCTTCAGATAACCCATCACCGTATGCGCCGAGAAATCCAGAATAATCGCGATCTCGTCGCTGCTCTTGCGGCCGCCGACTACAGCACCCCGCGTCTTTTTAGACGCGCAAAGGACGCTGTAGCACGTTGAATTGCAGGCATTCGATTTCGCGCCGGATGAGCGTCTCCAACGGATCATCCTCCGCGCTGCCGCTACGCGAAACTTTGTCCAGAAGCTCCATGCCGCCGTAGAGCAGCGCCATCGCCTGCTCTCGGGTGGGCATAGGACCGCGGCCTGAGAAGGCGAAGATGTATTGTTTCAGGTCAGCGTCGTGCAGCGTGAAGGCGAAGGTATTCTTCAGCCCGTGCATCTGAAAGAGCGTGTTGAGTTTGCGGTCTTCCTGATTGGCGGCGCTGCCCGCAAACGACCCCTCCTCGCAGAAGATCGGGACGATCGTCCGCTTCATCGCGGTCACCAGTCTCCTGTATAGAAGAGATCGGCAGCCTCGTAAAAGCCAACAAGGCTTGCGGCCAATTGCTGATCAACCGGTTTTCGGTGAAAGCTGTGCGGTCGCCCCGCGGGAAGGCCGAGAGCAGATAGAAATCGAAGCCCGCAAGCTTCGCCATCTCGTCGAGCCGTTCGTTGCCGTCGTCGGACGAAACCCCGGCGCCATCGGCCTGCGAAGGCGAAAATGCAGCATCCTCAGCGCAGTCGCCGACTGCGCGTTCACGTCTTTCATCTTCGTATCCTCGTATGGCCAACTTCGGCTCGACCTTGCTACCGGCGCCGAAAAGTTCGCGCCGGGGCATCAGCAAAGGCAGCTTCTGCCCGCATCCCGAGGATACGAAGCATCAAAAACGCGAACTGGACTGATACAACGGGAAGAACGGAGACGAAGTCTTGCGCTCATTCTTATGTTGTCGCACTTATAAGATCGTCCCGGGAAATCAGCTAATATTTATTCCGCATGGCTCCCATGCAGGCGCTACAAATTGACGTAGCGGCAGTCAGCCGCCCCCATCACCGGCCAGGGCGGGCGTCTAAATTTGTTATCAAAGTCTTACGATGGGTTTAGGCAATTTTTAAATGTGGCAAGCTAGAGTGGGGCTCGTGGTCTTGCGTTGTGTAGAGAGTCCAATGACCGAAATGATACGTCCCCGAGTAAAATATGTCATCGGCCCCGATGGCAGCCCCCTGACGATCGCGGATCTTCCGCCGCCCAATACGCGGCGCTGGGTGATTCGCCGGAAGGCAGAGGTTGTCGCGGCTGTCCGCGGTGGCTTGTTGAGCTTGGAAGAGGCCTGCGAGCGTTACACGCTCACGGTCGAAGAATTCCTGTCCTGGCAGTCGTCGATCAACAGCCACGGTCTTGCCGGCCTGCGCACCACGCGCATTCAGCAATATCGTCACTGATCACACCCAGCATCGACGACATCATTTCGGGCCGGACGCATCTCCCATGAGGGAATGAAGAAGGCCCGAAATCATTGACGAGGCCGCGTAGCACCAGAGACCGGGCTGCGTGAAGGCATCCGCCAGCCCCGTCGTCTTCGCCGCCGCAATGACGATCGCGACGAGCAGCACATCCATCATCGACCACTTGGACAGATGCGGTACGACGCGACGATAGAACAGGCTGCCGGCCCCACCCCCAGCGGCCGTCCCTTCTGCGGTGATCCCCATCGCCTCCACGGTGATGCCGATCATCTTCAGAAACGGGAGCAGGATCGAAACCAGGGCGACGATTGCCGCCAGCAGCCTGTCCCCGCCTTGCCAAAGCGAGACGATGATTTCGATGAGCGACGGCGTTTCGTCGAAGAAATACAGCGTCTCGAAACGGACCAGCGGCAAAACGAGGCCGAGCGCCAGGAAGAACGGCGCAGCCACGAGAAGCACGGGGCGAGCCATCGAAAGCGCACTCATTGCCCTGAACCTCTCATCGATCCGACATTTTGCATGAACACTCTGTCTCCTGTCTGTATTGCCTCCACGGCTTGGCACGACCGCGCCGCCATGTCACGGTCCGCTACGACAATATCGCTCGTGAGGAAAGACAATGGACATTCGAAGTGAGGAAGGCGTCTCGGGCGGCCGCTATGCGGCCGAGGTCGAAGGGCACGAGGCGGAGATGACCTATTCACGCACATCGCCGAAGCTGGTCATCATCGATCACACGGCCGTTCCCGAATCGCTGCGCGGTAAAGGTGTCGGCCAGGCACTGGCGCTCCACGCCGTGGAGGCAGCCCGCACCGGCGGCTGGAAGATCATCCCGCTCTGCCCATTCTTCAAGGCGCAGGCGCAACGCCATCCGGAATGGAAGGATGTCGTGAATTAATGCATGTCGCCCAAAAGCGCACAGCGGGTTTGGGACAAGGACATGCATAAAATAAATCGTCCCGGCGGGCGGACGAAACTCGTTTCCGGTGGGAGCGACGACATAAGGCAAACACCAAAAGCCATGTATAACGGACAGCGCGCCCATCATACATGGCTTCTCAGTGGCGATCCCAAGGCGCCGAAGCCGGCACCCAGCCGTTTCTCTTACGCCCTTGCTCTGGCGCCGCCGTCACGCTCTTCCAGCGCTGTGGCCCTTGCATATTCCGCTTGCATCTCCTCGAGCGCCATTTCCAGCGTCTCTTCCTGCATCTTCAGTTCCTTGATCGAAACCTGCAGGTTGTCGGCCCGCTGACGCGCGGCCTTGGCGAAGGTCGGATAAGCAAAGTGATTCGGGTCGGAAATACCGGACTTCTTTTCCTCGACGACGATCTGGCTCTCCAGATCCTTCGTCATCCGTTCGAATTCGGACATCATCATCTGCAACTGCTGCAACTGACGTCGTTTTTCGTTCACCTGAAATTCCTTCAGGCGAACGAGATTTTCTCGCGACTTCATACGCATTACTCCCGTGATGCGAGACCCCGGCTCAACTTGAAACCGCCCTGCGCGCCGCTTTGACACGGTTTGCTAAAAAATTTCCCGCGATATTAACAAATACCTACCGCTGGTAACCTTTCGTTTACGGGCATCGTTAATGATAGGCCCGATGATTTAAGGGTCGGTAAATGCAGAGGCATGAAGTTCGAACCTTTTCATTGGCGAGTCGGATGAATCACTTAGCGCTGTTTCCTAATGTTAAAGTTGAGGGGCGCCTTTTTGAGATTCCTATTGGAAAACAGAGAAATGGAAAAATTGTTTAATAAATTCGATACTCCTTGCCAGAGTGAATTAGAATTTGTTAACCATTTCGTGGCAGCTTTCAAATCACGTAGCGTGTTCGGTATCGTGTAGGGGGCCAGACCACCTTTCGGCGGCGGTAAAGGGGATAATTATGCGGGTACTTCTAATCGAGGATGACAGCGCGACGGCGCAGAGCATCGAGTTGATGCTGAAATCAGAGAGTTTCAATGTTTATACCACCGATCTCGGTGAAGAAGGCGTCGATCTGGGCAAGCTGTATGATTATGATATCATCCTTCTCGATCTGAACCTGCCCGACATGTCCGGATATGAAGTGCTTCGCACTCTCCGGCTGTCCAAGGTCAAGACGCCCATCCTCATTCTGTCGGGCATGGCCGGCATCGAAGACAAGGTTCGTGGCCTCGGTTTCGGCGCTGACGACTACATGACCAAGCCGTTCCACAAGGACGAGCTTGTCGCCCGCATCCACGCCATCGTCCGCCGCTCCAAGGGCCACGCCCAGTCGGTCATCATGACCGGCGAGCTGATCGTCAACCTCGATGCCAAGACGGTCGAAGTCGGCGGCCAGCGCGTCCACCTGACGGGCAAGGAATATCAGATGCTGGAGCTGCTTTCGCTCCGCAAGGGCACCACCCTCACCAAGGAAATGTTCCTGAACCACCTCTACGGCGGCATGGACGAGCCAGAACTGAAGATCATCGACGTCTTCATCTGCAAGCTCCGTAAGAAGCTTGCCAACGCC
The DNA here is from genome assembly GCF_037002925.1 of Rhizobium aouanii. Lineage (NCBI taxonomy): Bacteria > Pseudomonadati > Pseudomonadota > Alphaproteobacteria > Hyphomicrobiales > Rhizobiaceae > Rhizobium > Rhizobium aouanii. The sequence goes on along the minus strand of NZ_JBAMYD010000001.1, from coordinate 161,096 downwards.
GCCGGCGGGGCCAACTACATCGAGACTGTCTGGGGCCGTGGTTACGTTCTTCGCGAGCCGGATGGTGCCGAATACGCCGAAACCGCCTGATATTTTTTCCGATCCCCTTATCGGATAAACGAAGATCCCGCCTTTTCGGCGGGATTTTTCGTTTCGGCCCGCGCAATAAGAATCCGCTCTCACCTCAGGCCGGATCGGCCTGAAATCCTCTGTTCTTTCGATCTAGGAAATAGCCTGGGGCGGCCGAAACCGCTTGCACGCGGCATCATGCTCCGGTGGTGCCGATATCGGCGGAAGAGATCTGCCCGTCAGGCGGCGATCGCGCGGTTTCCGAAAACGGCGGTCAGGATCTTGCGATCGAACGGCTTCAGCAGAAAGTCGGTGGCCCCGGCCCGTTTGCCCGCCATCAGTTTCTTCAGATCGGCCTCGACGACGCAGTAATAGATCTTGACCTCTTTGCCGCCCTCCATGGCGCGGATAGCGGCGATGAGATCGAGGGCGCCTTCCATGCCGGAATCGACGATCAGATATTCCGGCAGCTCCGCCTGGCAGCGCTGCAGCGCCTCGCCGGCGTTGGAGGCCTCGCTGACCAGAAAGTCGAGTTCGGAGAGAATGCGCTTGCCGACCTTGCGGACGATGTCCGAATTATCGGTGATCATGAACCTTTGCATGGCCGCTCCTTTGCCCCCGCATTCGTCGCAGCAAGAGGCCTCTTACAACCTAGGAGAATAGGTCCATCAGCCTAACGAAACGTTACCGGACGGGCGCCGACACAGGCCCGTACCCCGAAGTCAGGCTGCCGCAGCCACTGCCGTGAACACCAGTTCGTCGGCGCTGGCGCTGTGATCAAGCGTCATTCCGCACTCCTGCGCCAAAAGCACGGTGTAATAGGGCTGGATCGAATGAGCATCGATCGCTTCCTCGATAGTGCCGGTCGATATCTCGACGAACTTCGGCGGCAGGCGCATCAGTTTGCCTTTGGACGTGAGCTTGAACTTCGCATCGAATTCGGGATTTTCGAGCGTTACCTCAAGCACGCCGCCGCGCGGAATGGCGGAATAGGCAACGAGGAAGAGGTTAAGCAGCAGCTTGACACGGTTCTTGGCGACGATGGCGCGCGGTCCGTTCCAGATCACCTCGGTCTTCTTTTCGGCGACGGCGAAATCCTTGGCTGCACGCTCGGCCTCGCCGGTGTCGATCGAGGCGCCGACGGAGCCCGACGCGCCGAAGGCGAGACGTGCAAATTTCAGGCGGACGGAAGCATTGAGCGCGCTGGTGCGGATCAGGTCCATCGCATCGGCATCGGCGCCGCCTTCATCCAGGAGCTCCAGCCCGTTATTGATCGCGCCGACCGGCGAGATGACATCGTGGCAAACGCGGCTGCAAAGAAGCGCGGCCAGATCCGGGCCGGACAGGGTGAGATTGGGGTTCTTGGACATCATTGTCTCCTGATGGGCGGCAATTTCATTGCGCCCGGAATATGCTTCATCAAAATTGCGCGAAGTTTGCGATCGTACTCGGTGCCATAATGACACCATATTTGGTAAACCGATTGTTAAGATCATCGGCGCAAAATGCACCAATCGCCGCGAGCGGTTGCCCGCTCTCAGCCAAACGACGAACGGATGACACCATGCGCCCTCGATTTCCGCACCGATTCATCGGCTTCTGCAAGTTGCTTTCGGCCCTCATCTTTTCCTCGCTGATGGTTGCCGCACCGGCCGCTGCCCAGGATAACGGTCAGTACACGATGCAGGAAATCGTCGACGCCGGCCACTCCTTCTTCGGCTCCGCTAGCGGCGGACTTGCCAAGGTGGTCGAGAGCGCCTTCCAGAAATACGGCCTGCCGAACGGCTATATCCTCGGACAGGAAGGCGGCGGCGCCTTCATCGCCGGCCTTACCTATGGCGAAGGCCAGCTGAACACCAAGAACGCCGGCGAGCACAATCTCTATTGGCAAGGCCCCTCGCTCGGCCTCGACTACGGCGGCCAGGGCTCACGTGTAATGATGTTGGTCTACGACCTGCCCTCCGTCAACGGCATCTATGCCCGCTTCGGCGGCGTCAGCGGCTCGGCCTATGTGATCGCCGGCTTCGGCATGACGCTGCTCAAGAACAACGACGTGCTGGTCGTGCCGATCCGCACCGGCGTCGGTGCTCGCCTCGGCGTCAATGTCGGCTATCTCAAAATCACCCAGGCGCCGACCTGGAACCCCTTCTGAGGCCTCAAAGCCGCTCGAATCTGCCGCCGGCGCCACCGGCGGCCTTGCCATGCGCGTCACGCGTGCTTAATCATCGCGGCTGACCTCGTATCAACCTTTTTACTGATGGCCGCGCCGTGATCGAATATGCTCTGTTGTTCGGATTGGGCTTCCTGACTGCGGCCTTTCTCGTCTTTCTGGTCTCGCCCGCCGTTCACCGCCGCATCGTCTGGTATACTGAGAACCGGCTGAAAGCGACGATGCCGCTGAGCCCGCAGGAGGTTCGCGCCCAGAAAGACATGGTGCGCGCGCTTTATGCCGCCGAAAACGCCCGCACCACCCAGGACCTTCTGCGCGAGCGCGAGAAATCCCTGTCGTTCCAGCTTCGCCACGACGCCCTCGCCGTCGATGCCGGCAGGCTTGCCGCCGAGATCGGCGAATTGCAGGCCCAGATCGGCGAGATGCATGTCGAGGCGGCCGACCAGCGCTCGCATCTGCGCAAGGACGAGAACTATATCAGCCAGTTGAAGACCAATCTGCATATTGCCGAGCAGTCCGCTGCCAACAAGGAGAGCGAACTGGCGACGATGCGGACGCGGCTGAGCAAGCTCGGTGAACAGGCCGATGGTCTGAGAATAGACTTGGCCGCGCGCGAGACCGAGGCGGAGAGCCTGAAATTCCGCGTCAACGCGCTGCGCGACGAACGCGACACGCTGCGCCAGGACGTCAGCCTGCTGCAGAAGCGCGCCAAGGATGCCGAACAGAAACTGACGCAGCAGCAGCATATGGTGATCCGCCTGGAGGATAAGGCCGCGCGCGAGAGCGCTTCCGCCATCGAAAAGGAAAACCTGGTCGCTCGCCGCCAGCAGGAGATCGCCAGGTTGAAGGAGCAGTTGAAGGCCGCCAACGCCGAGATCCGCAAGGTCAACCGGGTGCTGCGCGACGCCGGCCTTGCCGGGATGGCCGCGGAACTGCCGGCGGAAATGACGGAAGAGACGACCACATCCACGCTCGACACCGCCATCGTCACGGCTGAGCTGGGCGAGGATGTCCGTAAACGCAGCGCCGACCTGGCCGAGCGCCTGCAAAAGGCAAAGGCCGTAGCCGGACGCGATGGTGCGATCCGAGAGGAGATTGCCTCGATCGCCGCCAATATGGTGGCGCTGACCGCCCTGAACGAGGGTCCCTCCTCGCCGATCCGCACGCTGCTCGTCGAAGCTGCGGAAAAGAACCCGAACGATCGTGTCAGCCTTGCCGACAGGGCAACCGCAATCCTCGCCGATCCCGCGAGCGTCCGATAGGACGCGCGGCGCGCCATCATGTTTGACCATCATGTTTGAATTGACGCAGACCCCTGAAAGTCAATCCGATTTGAGAGGGATATGCGTTAGAGCCGGCCCATCGCTGAGGCCATGGAAAACAGCGCGATCCCCGTCGCCGTCGCGGCATTGAGGCTGTCGAGTTCCTCCGACTGTGGAATGCGCGCGCTCTGGAACCGCGCAAGCAGCGCCTCCGGCAACCCCTCGCCCTCGGTCCCGACGACGAGCGCCATGCGCGTCGAGGCCGGAATGGCGCGGATATCGGTCTTGCCGTGCGGTGAAAGCGTCCAGATGGCAAAGCCCCGTTCGGCAAGCGCCACGAGTCCATCGAGCGCCTTGCCGCCGCGGCGGTGCGGGACACTCAGCACCGAACCGACCGAGACACGCAGCGCCTTGCGGTAGAGTGGATCACAGGAGGTTTCGTCGAGCAGCACCGCATCCGCCCGGAAGGCGGCCGCATTGCGGAACATCGAGCCGGCATTGTCGTGATTGGAAATGCCGCAGCCGACGAGCACCAGCGCCCGTTCCGGCAGCGCGTCGAGAAGTGCCGCCTCCCCGCGCTCCTCACGCCGGCCGAGCGCGAGAACGCCGCGATGCAGATGGAAACCGACGACGCCGTCGAGCACATCCGCCCCGGCGACATAGACCGGCACATCGGCCGGAAACCGCTCCAGGATGGGCAGCACGCCCTCGACGCGGTTGCGCAGCAGCAGGATCTTCTCGGCGAAAAAGCCGCTGCCTGCAGCATGCGCCTCGGCGAGCATGCGCAGCACGACGGTGCCTTCGGCGATGAAGCGGTTCTCTCGGCCCGTCAGGTCGCGCTCGCGGATCTCGCGGAATTCAGCGACGCGCGGATCGTCGGCACTGTCGATGTCGATCGGGACGGCGGCCATGCCGGCCTCAATTGCCCGTAACAGTGACGTCGGCGACGGTGCGGCCGGTCCTGAGATCGTAGACCAGCGCCTTGTTCTTGCCCTCGACCGTTTCGCCGTAGAACAGAAGCTGCCCTGCCGAAAACGAAGTGGACTGCACCTTGAAGCCGAGCGGCAGGGAAACGATTGCCGCAAGCGGCGCATCCGAGGGTACGCTGGAGGCTGCAACAGCGGACGCCGTCTCCTTCGGCTCGCTGTGCATCACCTTGTAGACAACCGCGCCGAAGACCGCCATAAGGCTCACGAACATGATGGCGCCGGAGACGATCTGCAGGCGGACCATCTTGCGCCGGACACTTTCCATCGCCGGATCAAGGGGCTTCTCTTCCTGGTCGTCTGGCTCGATTGCTGTCATCTGTGCGTCCCGTTCTAAAAAATACGTCGGAGAAGAAGCGTCTTGAGCGACCCCTTTAAACAAGCAGCCGGCAATAGAAAAGTCCTGACCGCCGATGAAACTGCCGAAGGCCGGTTGGATGCCTGGCTGACGGCGCAGATCGGCGAGGAATTTTCGCGCAGCCGCATCAAGGCGCTGATCAAGGACGGCCAGGTTTTTCTGCGCGGCGAACCCGTCACCGACCCGCAGCGCAAGGTGCGCACCGGCGATAGTTTCGAACTCACGCTGCCGGAGCCGGAAGATCCGACGCCGCAGGGCGAGGACATCCCGCTCGATATCCTCCATGAGGACGACGACGTCATCGTCATCTCCAAGCCTTCCGGTCTCGTCGTCCATCCCGGCGCCGGCAACTGGACGGGGACACTGGTCAACGCGCTGATCCACCATTGCAGCGATACGCTCTCCGGCATCGGCGGCGTGCGCCGCCCCGGCATCGTCCACCGTCTCGACAAGGATACGACAGGAGTCATGGTCGTCGCCAAGAACGATATTGCCCATCGCCACCTGTCGCTGCAATTTGCCGACCATGGCCGCACCATGCCGCTGGAGCGGGCCTATCAGGCAATCGTCTGGGGCCGGCCCCGCTCACTGTCGGGCACGGTCGAAGCGCCGCTTGGCCGCGCCACCGGCGACCGCACGCGCCGCGCCGTCAAACGCCCCGACAGTCAGGACGCCGACGAGGCGATCACACACTACCAGGTGATCGAGCGCTTCCATGAGAAGCCGGACGCAACCGCGTTCGCCTCGCTGGTCGAGTGCCGCCTCGAAACCGGCCGCACCCACCAGATCCGTGTCCACATGGCCCATATCGGCCATCCGCTGCTCGGCGACACGGTTTACGGCGCCGGCTTCAAGACCAAGGCCAATCTCCTCCCCGGAGAGATCCGCACAGTCGTCAACGGTTTCGGCCGCCAGGCACTGCATGCCTTCATGCTGCAGTTCGAGCATCCGCGCACCGGCGAAATCATGCATTTCGAGGTACCGCTGCCGGATGATATGGTCGAATTGGTCGAAGCGCTGCGGCGATAAAGCCGAGCTCCGAATGCCGCCTGCGCAACTCACACCTGCGTGAGCGGCACCTTGAACCGCCGTTTCGCCACACTTATCTGTATATTGACTTAGTGCGGGCTCGCAGTAGAGCCGCACGTCCCGGTTTGCCTTTTTTAACGCGAGGATGCGTTTCATCGGGAACCGGAATTCACTTTAGGAGGGTGCACTATGGCCCGAAATACCTTGCCGTCCATTACCGCCGGTGAAGCCGGTCTCAATCGTTACCTCGACGAAATCCGCAAGTTCCCGATGCTGGAGCCGCAGCAGGAATACATGCTCGCCAAGCGTTATGCCGAGCATGGCGACCGGGATGCCGCCCACAAGCTCGTCACCAGCCATCTTCGCCTCGTCGCGAAAATCGCGATGGGTTATCGCGGCTACGGCCTGCCGATCGGCGAAGTCGTCTCCGAAGGCAATGTCGGCCTGATGCAGGCCGTCAAGAAGTTCGATGCCGAGCGCGGCTTCCGCCTCGCCACCTACGCCATGTGGTGGATCAAGGCTTCGATCCAGGAATATATCCTGCGTTCGTGGTCGCTGGTGAAGATGGGCACGACCGCCAACCAGAAGCGCCTGTTCTTCAATCTGCGCCGCCTGAAAGGCCGCATCCAGGCAATCGATGACGGCGACCTGAAGCCGGAGCACGTCTCGGAGATCGCCACCAAGCTGAACGTCTCGGAGGAGGAGGTCATCTCGATGAACCGCCGCCTCTCCGGCGACGCCTCGTTGAACGCGCCGATCAAGGCAGCCGAAGGTGACGGCGGCCAATGGCAGGATTGGCTGGTGGATGACCATGACAGCCAGGAAGACGTGCTGATCGAACAGGATGAGCTCGACACCCGCCGGCGCATGCTGGCGAAAGCGATGAGCGTGCTGAACGAGCGCGAACGCCGCATCTTCGAGGCTCGCCGCCTCGCCGAGGATCCAGTGACCCTGGAAGACCTTTCGACTGAATTCGACATCAGCCGCGAACGCGTTCGCCAGATCGAGGTCCGCGCCTTCGAAAAGGTGCAGGACGCCGTCCGCAAGGAAGCCCTGGAACGCGCCAAGGCCGTCCGGGTCGTCGAAGCCACGGCATAAAAACCTGTCGCGTGATACAATTGAAGAAGGCGGGTCCTTGCGGCCCGCCCTTTTTCATTCATCTTTGTCCGCAGCCTCGGCACCGCGCCAAGATCCGGGAACGCTGGCGTCGCGGAACCGTCACTGGCTCGTCGACACATCTCCGAGCGCAGTCCATTCCTTGATCGCGGTATTGAAGGCGTCCGTTCCCGTACCGCCCTTTTCCATCGTCAGCAGCGCGCGGCGACCGTTGCGGTAGGTGATCGGAACATCGATCCAGTTGCGGGTCGACATCAGGTCGAGATTGGCCTTGCGCGCATCAGGGTAGTCGTTGAGCGCGATCATGTGGAAATCGTCGGTGATCTTGGCCGGAACCGCGATCAGCGCGTCACCGCGATCCTGCTCCGTGCGCTTCATCGAGATGCGCTGGACGCTGTCGATGCTGCCGCCTTCGAAATTCGGCGGCACCGAGAAGACGATCTCGACGAGATGGCTTGCCGGCAGCGACGGATCGGAATTGCGCTTGAAGGTGACGAGAGCCGAGAGATTGCGCTCGGGAACCGTGACATTGCCCTGCACCGTCGCTTCCTGCCGGCCATCCTGGCCGGCCTCGTGCTGCACGCTCCAGACGACCGATCCCTCGATCGCCGTCGGCGAGCTCTGGCCGATGCGCTCCTCATAGAGGAACATCTTTTGCGACGAACCGACGGGCGCGGTCTGCGGCGGCGATGCCACCGGGCCGTTCGGCGTCCGCGTGTCGGGGGGTGCCGCATCGCCCTGTGCGCTGGCAGGCGGCGTATCGGCTGCCGCAACATTCTGTTCGGCGACCGACTTTCCTTCCGCGGTCGGCGTTCCCGGCACAGTCGCCGGGCCACTGTCGACCTCGGTTCCATCCGTCAGCAGCCGCTGGGTGAATTTCGAATTGGCCGCAGCGCCGTCATTGTTCATGGACGCTACCTGCGGATTCGCCGGCGCCGCTGGAGTATTCTGCGCTCCTGGTGTGGTTGGCTGGGCTGGCGTCACCGCGCCCGGCTGGGCAGGCGTCGCCGAGCCATCCGGCGGCGTTGCCGCCTCGTTCCGGGTCGCCTGCGACGGTGCCGAGCTGACGAGCCCGTCGACCATCGCCACCAGCGCCTCCCTGTTCGTCCAGCCGGCATAGGCGCCGCCACCGATCAGGATGAGTGCGAAGATGAGCGTGATCACTGTGCCGATGCCGATGCGGCGGCGCTTCGGCTCCATACGGAAGCTCTTGCCCTGCAGTTTGGAGGCGACAATCTGATCGATATCCATCGACGGATTGGCGTCATCGTCATCAGCGGCGACAGAGCCGCGGCGGTCGTAGCCGCGCAGCGCCTTCGCCTCGCGCCAGTCCTCGCTCGCCGCGCCGCTAGCAGGCGCCGGCTTGCCGTTGTGCACTTCCGCGAAGATATCGACATCGTCGAAATGAGAGGCAACCGGCGTCTTCTTATTGTTGCCGGCCTCGATCGGCGGCAGATCGTCGAAGGCAGCCGTCTCCCAGGAGAAACTTTCCTTGGCGGCCGGCATGACGGCGGCGGGTGCAACTTTTTCGAGGCTTGCTATCACGTCTTCGAAGGCGCGCGCCGAGGCATCGGCGGTCATCGGCGCCGGCGCCGTCTCCGAATATTGCCGGAGTTCCTCTTCCGCCCATTCAGTCTCCGCATCCTTGGGTGCCGGAGCCGGCGTTTCAGCAACGGGCTCGGTCCAGACGGGGTCGAAATGCGCCGCAGCTTCGGCCTGCAACGGCTCCTCGCGGCTGTGCTCGACGAACTCCTGCGGGCGATCGAAATCGGCAACCGGCTCCACCAGCCGGTTCGATGCGTGATCTATGCCGCGCGTGACCGGCTGAAGCGGCTCGGCGGGCTCGGAAGCCTCCTCCGCGTCAGGCTCGTCGCTTTCCACCGCCGCCGGTTCGGCCGCAATCTCTTCGGCTTCCACGGGATGCTGCTCGCCAGCACGCTGTTCGTGGGCTTGCTCCTCGCGATGCCCGGCGGGTGGCGCTTCCCAGCCGTCATGTTCGGCCGGCACGTCCTCGGCAGCGACGTCGCGCGCCTCGCCGGCATGCCATTCCTCGGCCGGCGCTTCCTCCTCATGCGAGGGATGCCAGTATGTCTCGGCGGGACCCGATATGTCCGGCGAATCCGGTGTCTCGTCGGAAACAGGGGCTTCCTCGGGAACGGGTGCTTCAGGGGAAACGAGCGTTTCCTGGGAAAGAGGCTCCTCCGCAGCGACCTCTTCCTCAGCTTCCTCCGGCGCGGCGGTTTCCACATGATCGGGCTCGTCGGCGGCCTCGGCCGCCTGCGGTTCCGCATAGGCTTCGTAGACCGGTTCCTCGACAGCCGTCTCCGGCGCCGGTTCGCTTTCGTCGGGAACCGCTTGTTCTTCGAAGGATTCCGCCGCGGCGACAGCCGCAACCGGCTCATCGAGCGGCATCGCCTCGGAGTGTTCGCCTTCCACTTCGCGGATGGCAGCCTCGAGCTTTTCGAGCTGGCGTTGCAGCATGGCTTCCGGCGGACGCGGCTTCATATTCTCGAGCTGCCGCTGCACTGCGCCGCGGGCACGTTCGTAGACTTTCACCCGCATCTCGGGGGTATTTTCAGCCAGGCCGTCGACGGCCCGCCGAATGACTGCAATAAAATCCGCCATCAGTACTTTCTCAAGAAGTCCGGCACTCTACCGAACCATCCTCCACAGTGACCCGTGAGCTTAATCCTCAAACGGATCGGTCACAAGTATCGTGTCATCCCGCTCCGGGCTGGTGGAAAGGAGCGCGACGGGTGCCCCGATCAGCTCTTCGACCTGGCGAACATATTTGATCGCCTGTGCCGGCAGATCCGCCCAACTGCGGGCGCCGACGGTCGATTCCTTCCATCCCTCCAACGTGATGTAAATCGGTTCGACTCTAGCTTGCGCTCCCTGGCTTGCGGGAAGATGATCAATCTGTTCGCCGTCGAGCATATAGCCGACGCAGATCTTCAATTCCTCGAGACCGTCGAGCACGTCGAGCTTGGTGAGCGCGATGCCCGTGATGCCGTTGGTGGCGATCGATTGGCGCACCAGTGCGGCGTCGAACCAGCCGCAGCGCCGCTTGCGTCCGGTCACCACGCCGAACTCATGACCTTTTTCACCAAGGAACTCACCGATCGCGTCCTTCAACTCGGTCGGGAACGGGCCTTCGCCGACGCGCGTCGTATAGGCCTTGGTGATGCCGAGGATATAACCGAGCGAGCCGGGTCCCATGCCGGAACCGGCAGCGGCCTGACCGGCCACCGTGTTCGACGAGGTCACGAAGGGATAGGTGCCATGATCGATGTCGAGCAGAGTGCCCTGCGCGCCTTCAAAGAGGATGCGGGAGCCCTTGCGACGCTCCTTGTCGAGGAAGAGCCAGACCGTATCGCGAAAGGGCAGCACCCGATCGGCGACCGAGGTCAGTTCGTCCATAATCGCCTGGTGGCTGACTTCGGCAACGCCGAGGCCGCGGCGAAGCGCATTGTGATGCGTCAGAATACGGTCGACCTTGCCGGAAAGGCTGTCGAGATCGGCAAGATCCATGACGCGGATGGCGCGGCGGCCGACCTTGTCTTCATAGGCCGGGCCGATACCGCGGCGCGTCGTGCCGATCTTGGTGCCGCTGTTCGACGCCGCATCCTCGCGCATCGCGTCGAGTTCGCGATGCAGCGACAGGATGAGCGTCGCATTGTCTGCAATGCGCAGATTGTCAGGCGTGACCGTCACGCCCTGCGCCTCCAGCCGGCCGATCTCGGCGATCAGCGCATGCGGATCAACGACGACGCCGTTGCCGATGACGGCCATCTTGCCCGGGCGCACGACGCCAGACGGCAGCAGCGAGAGCTTATAGCTGGTGCCGTCGATGACGAGCGTATGGCCGGCATTGTGTCCGCCCTGATAGCGCACAACGATATCCGCACGCTCCGAAAGCCAGTCGACAATCTTGCCCTTGCCTTCGTCACCCCATTGCGAACCGACCACGACTACGTTCGTCATCCAACTCTTCCTGTTACCGGCGCGAAACCGCGCACCTGCTCAAACCCGCGCATCTATAAAGCTTTGTTTTTTGGAAAGCGACCCTGTTGTCACAGCAGATTGGGCTTTTTACGTGACAAATCAGCAGCCGACAGGCTATTTCCCCTCACAAAACGCCGCTCGGCGATCGCGGAAAGACGGGAAGAACGCTCTTGCAAGCCACGGCCTATATCTGCCTCGTTATCGCCACCCTCTGCTGGGGCGGCAACTCCGTCGCCGGCAAACTCGCGCTCGGGCACATCAGCCCGATGATGTTGACCTTCCTGCGCTGGTTCCTCGCCGTCGCGATGATCGCCGTGATTTCAGTACCGCAACTGCGGAAGGACTGGCCGGTGGTCAGGAAGAACCTGCCGCTGCTCCTCTTCTACGGCGTCATCGGCTACACCCTTTTCAACGCCATGCTTTATTCAGCCGTGCAATATACGACGGCGATCAACGTCGCCATCGAGCAGGCCGGCATCCCGATGCTGATCTTCCTGCTGAATTTCATGTTCTTCCGTACCGGCATCTCGCTGGCGCAATGTCTCGGCTTCGGGATGACGCTGATCGGCGTCGCTCTGACTGCCGCACATGGCGACCTCGCAACGCTGCTGCAACTCAGCCTCAACCGCGGCGACGGGCTGATGCTGATCGCCATTGCCGCCTATTCGGTCTACACGATCTTCCTGCGCTGGAAACCGCCGCTCGACTGGCGCACGTTGATGGCGGTCCCGGCGCTCGGCGCCATGCTGACCTCACTGCCGCTGCTCCTTTGGGAAGCGGGCCGGGGTGCGGCACAATGGCCCGACCAAGCCGGCTGGGTCATCACTCTCTACACGGCGATCTTTCCCTCGCTGGTGGCGCAGATCCTCTATATCAAGGGCGTCGTGGCGATCGGCGCCAACCGGGCCGGCCTGTTCATCAATCTGGTGCCGGTGTTCGGAACGCTGCTCTCCGTCGCCCTGATCGGCGAGAAGCTGCAGTCTTTCCATGTGATCGCGCTGGTGCTGACCTTGGGCGGTATCGCCATTGCCGAAAAGGGCCGGCCGAAAGCTTCGGCTCCGACCGTTCCAGCCTCACCAGTGGATTAACCAAGCTCCAGCGTCGTCACGCCGAAGACGTGCTTCAGCGGGATGGCCGGGGCCGGTCCGCGATACATGCGTGTCGTTTCGAACACCGGTTGAAGGCCGATGCCTTCGGCAAGCGCGACCGCCTCGCGGTTCTCTGCGGGAATGTCGATGAAGACCGCAGCCCCCTTCGCCTCGGGGATCAATTCGGCAAGCAGCGCCGCGGCGCTGTCGGCATCGTTGGCAAAGAGCGGGCCGATCTTGTAGCCCTCGTAGCAGCGGCGGATCGTGCCGTAACCGCGGATCTTGTGGCTCTTGCGCACTACCGCCGAACGGCGGCCCTTGCGGGCGGTGCACCAGGCAGCGAGAAAGGCGCCTCGCGGCTGCGGAAAGATCGCCGAATCATATCGCTGCAGGCCTTCGAGGCGTGAATCCAGTACAGGCTGCGCGACAAGCGTCGAAACCGGCAAGGAAGTAGCGAGACCGCCGTAACGAATGGTGGAATAGGCGGGTTCGAAGCCGGCCTTGCGGTAGTAGTCCTGCTGTGCGGCGACGCCGTCGAGACCAATCGTGCGATCTCCCGCGCTGGCAATGCCCGCCGCCCAGATCGCCTTGCCATAACCCTTGCCGCGAAAATCGGGATGGACGATGTAGAGGCCCAGGAACGCGAAAATATCGCCATATTTGACGACCGAGATGGAGCCGACGGGGACTTCACCGATGGAGCCGACGAAAAATCCCGACGGATCGGCCTCGTTGAATGCAAGCGAATCGTCGAGGCCAGGGTTCCAGCCTTCCTGACGCGCCCATTCGAGCACGAGTTCCAGTTCGCCGGGCCGCATCGAACGAACGGCAAATTCCGAATTCATGCAACTTTCCCAGATTGAATGTCCCGCAAGTCCATCCCGGCAACGGCAAAGCAATTGTCAGGCCCCAGCCCCCGATTGCATCTGCGAACGATGGAGAGCCGCGCTCATTGACTTGACGACGCGTATAATCATTTTTCGATGCAATACAGAAAGCTTCGTTTCCGCATTACCATGAAACAATGCCGTTGCAAGCTCAAGAAAATTACTTGCGCCTCAATTATCTTCCAGCCGATGCGAATAAAAGGCCGCGCCGAAAAGATACTGCCTGCCAATTTGAAAGACGAGAGAAGCATTCGTCCGAAATCACCTCCGCGACGCAGCTAAAACCGGGAGCGACGACAGTCGCCCGCGGAAGGATCACCGGCCATTCAACTGCCCATCGCGGTCTTCTGCTTTTCGACTCGGCGCGTCATCGATGAGAAAAGACAGTCTGTCTCGACCGCCGGTGCGGGATAACCGAAGGCATAGCCCTGCAGGCCGTCGCAGCCGAGCTGCGCCAGCACGACGGCATGCGCCTCGGTCTCGATGCCCTCGGCGATCACCTCGACATCGAGTGCCTTGGCGATTTCCACGATCGACCCCACCACGCGCCGCTGCTCGGCGGAGGTGACGACCTCGTTGACGAGCTGCCGGTCGATCTTCAGCCGCTTCGGCCGCAGCTTGACGAGACCGATCAGCGAAGCATGGCCGGATCCGAAGTCGTCGATCTCGATGTCGATGCCCATCTGTTTGATATCGCCGATATGATCGAGCAGTTTTTCGTCGCTGTCGTCGAGGAAAATCGTCTCCACAAGTTCGAAGACGATCGCGCCGGGCGGAATGTCGAGTCTCCTGAGCTTGTCGAGCAGCGCTGGATCGGCAAGTCGTGACGCCGAGATATTGACGGCGATGCGCGGAACCGCAAGGCCGTGCAACAGCCAGAACAACCGGTCTTCGAGAACGCGTTTGAGGATCGCCGCATCGATTTCCGCCGCAAGCCCGTGTTCGTCGGCAATCTTCAGGAATACCCCCGGGGCGAGCACGCCCTTCTCCGGATGTTTCCAGCGCGCCAGCGCCTCGAAGCCGATGACTTCCCGCGTTCGGGCGTGGAGCTGCACCTGATAATAGGGAAGGATTTCGCCGCGCTCTAGCCCGAGCTTCAGCTCTTCGGCGAGGCGGCGCTTGGAGCGCAGATCCTCCTGCAATTGCCGCGTGAAGAATTCGACACGGTTGCGGCCGAGCTTCTTGGCCTGGTATAGCGCCAGGTCGGATTCGGCCAGCAGATTGCGCGCCCGCCGATCGCCGCTCCAGGAAACGCCGAGCGAAGCGCCTGATTGCAGCATCTCCTGGCCGAAGCGGATCTTTTTCCGCAGCCGGCGCTGGACATCCTCGGTGATCAGCTTCAATTCCGCCAGATCGGTGAAATTGACCAGCACGATGACGAATTCGTCGCCGCCGACGCGGGCGACCATGCCATTCGCAGGAATGGCCGCGGTGATGCGAAGGGCTGCGGCCCGGAGCACCGCGTCACCTGCCGCATGACCATGGCTGTCGTTGATCTGCTTGAACTGGTCGAGGTCGAGATGCAGCACGCCAAGCGTCGTGATGCTCTTGTCGGCCGGCAGCTCCGCCAGCCGCTTGTCGAGAAGGCGCCGGTTCGGCAAACCGGTGAGATAGTCGTGATCGGCGACATGCTCGATGCGCGCATTGCTCTCTTCGAGCGCCAGTGCCCTCGCCTCGGCCACCACCTTCTGCCGCGCCAGTTCCGCGTTGAGCACGACGTCGGCCGTCACATCCCATTCGGCGCCGATAAAGGAGGGCTCCCCTTCCGCATCCACGTAGAAATGGGCGCGCGAGCGCATATGGCGGATTTCACCGCTCGGCAGCACGATCCGGAATTGCGAGTTATAGGCGCCGCGCATCGCGATCGCCTGCTCGAAGTCGCGTTCGGCTCGCTCGCGATCATCGGGATGGATGGCATTGGACCAAAGTGATGCCGGCACCAGCCGGCACGTCTCGCCGGTCTCGTAGAGACGATGCATCTGCGCATCCCACAAGATTCCGCCCTGCTCGATGCTATGCTCCCAGACACCGATCCGGGATGCATCGAGAGCGAGTTCGAGCCGACGCAGAAGATCCTGAAACTCGTGTTCGGATCGTGTGGCTTTGTTCTCTGGCAACGCGGTCCCAGCCTTAGAAGCTTGCATAACGGCAATATGGTCTCAAGCCGGCATTAAGGAAGCCTTGTCCTGATGACCGAACTAGTGAATAGGTGAACTGTTCGTTACGACTTCCCCTTTTGGATCAAAGGCCTTGCAGTCTATACCATTTCAAGATCAGTGGTTGTGCCGCGGCGGATTTTTCGCGATCTGGCGGAATTCCGCCGCCCCCTCTAGCACTGCGCCGTCCGACAATTGCGTCACCGAGCGGCGGTAGATCTGCTGCCATGGCGTCGCATCCGCCGGCACCGGCGGGATGCCATCAGCCTTGCGCCGTTCGATCTCGGCGTCCTCGACCAACATGTCGCAGCGCCCGTGGTTGAAATCGATGCGGATGGTATCGCCGGTATGAAGCCAGGCGAGACCGCCGCCAGCGGCACTTTCCGGCGAGGCGTTGAGGATCGATGGACTGTCCGCAGTGCCCGATTGGCGGCCGTCGCCGATCGTCGGCAGGCTGCGGATGCCGCGCTTCAGCAGATGATCCGGCGGCTGCATGTTGACGACCTCAGCCGAACCCGGCCAGCCGATCGGCCCGGCGCCGCGGATGACGAGGATGGTATTTTCGTCGATGCCGAGTTCGGGGTCGTTGATGCGTTTGTGATAGTCCTCGGAACCGTCGAAGACCACCGCCTTGCCCTCGAACACGCCTTCGCGCCCGGGTTCCTCAAGATAGCGCCGGCGGAAATCCTCCGAGACCACGCTCATCTTCATGATCGCGAAATCGAAGAGATTGCCCTTGAGAACGAGGAAGCCCGCCCGCTCCTTCAGCGGCTCGGCGAACGGCGTGATGACCTCGCGGTCGCGGGCTTCCTTGCCGTCCAGGTTCTCGGCCATCGTTCTACCCGTCACCGTACGACAGTTGCCATCGAGCTTTCCGGCCTGCAGGAGTTCCCACATGATCGCCGGCGTACCGCCGGCGCGATGAAAGCGCTCGCCGAGATAGGCGCCCGCAGGCTGGACATTGGCCAGCAGCGGGATATCGAAACCATATACCTGCCAGTCGTCGGGATAGAGTTCGACGCCGGCGTGCTTCGCCATCGCGGCCAGGTGCGGCTGCGCGTTGGTCGAGCCGCCGATCGCCGAATTGGTGCGGATCGCATTGAGGAAAGCCTCGCGCGTCAGGATATCCGACGGCTTCAGATCCTCGAACACGATTTCGACGGCGCGCCGCCCGGTGCGGTAGGCCATCTGGCCGCGTTCGCGGTAAGCGGCCGGAATGGCGCCGCAGCCGGTCAGCGAAAGGCCGAGCGCCTCGGCCAGCGCATTCATCGTCGATGCGGTGCCCATCGTATTGCAGTGGCCGACGGAAGGCGCAGAATCGAGCGCCGCCTGCAGGAACTCCTCCCGATCGATCTCGCCTGCCGCATATTTCCGTCGCATCCGCCAGATCACCGTGCCGGAGCCCGCCAACTCCCCCTCGTGCCAGCCGTCGAGCATCGGGCCGCCGGAGAGCACGATCGCCGGAATATCGACCGTCGAAGCCGCCATGATCGCCGAAGGCGTGGTCTTGTCGCAGCCGGTGGTCAGCACGACACCGTCGAGCGGATAGCCGTAGAGGATTTCGACGAGGCCGAGATAGGCGAGATTGCGGTCGAGTGCCGCCGTCGGGCGCTTGCAGTTCTCGAAGATCGGATGCGTCGGAAACTCGATCGGAATGCCGCCGGCATCGCGGATGCCGTCGCGCACCCGCTTGGCGAGCTCGACATGCACCCTGTTGCAGGGCGTAAGATCGCTGCCGCTCTGGGCAATCCCGATGATCGGCTTGCCGGAGCGCAACTCTTCCGGCGTGATGCCGTAATTCATGAAGCGCTCGAGATAGAGCGCTGCCATGTCGATATGATCGGGATTGTCGAACCAGTCCTGTGAACGCAGGGGCCGCTTCGGCGAATGGCTGTCCGTCACTGTTTTCCTCCTGGCCGGGCATTCTTCTCTTCGAGATGGAGGAGCAGGCCGCTGTGATCCTTTTCGCCATTGCCATTGGCGACGAATTCGCTGAATTCGGCATGTACCGCCGCAGTCAGCGGCAGCGTCAACGACAGGCTCTTGGCCGTCTCCATGGCGGCGGTCAGATCCTTCAACTGGTTGCTGGATGAACCGCCTGGCGTAAACTGCCGCTCGACCATGCGCTTGCCGTGCAGCTCGAGGATACGGCTCTCGGCAAAGCCGCCGCGAATGGCGTCCCGGAAGGCCGCCGGCGAGCCGCCGCCAGCCTCAATCAGTATCATGGCTTCGGCGACGGCACCAATCGTCACCGCGACGATCTGCTGGTTGGCAAGTTTGGCAAGCTGGCCTGCCCCGCTCGGGCCGACGCGGGTCACGCGCCCCATCGGCGCGAAGACGTCTTGAAGCCCGTCGATCACCCCGTCGTCGCCGCCCGCCATGATCGCCAGCGTACCGGCTTGCGCCCCGACGACGCCGCCTGATACCGGCGCGTCGACATGCTGGATGCCGCGGTCGGCAAGTCGCGTGGAATGATCGCGGGCGAAATGCGGGGCGATCGAACTCATGTCAATGACGGTTGTGCCAGGCGCCATCGCATTGGCTGCTCCGCGGTCGAACAACACGTCCTTCACCGCCTCGGCGTTGGTCAGCATGGTGATGACGACGTCGGCGCCCGAAACGGCATTATCAGGTGTTCTCGCGCAGATCGCGCCGTCTCCCGCAAGCGGTTCGGCCTTGCTGGAATCGCGATTCCAGACGGTGACGGCAAAGCCCGCGCCAAGCAGCCGGCGAGCCATCGGCGCCCCCATCAGGCCGGTGCCGAGAAAGGCGATCCGCCTGCCGTCGTGACCTTTTCTCGAACTCGTCATTCAGTCCTCCCAACTGTTGTCCGTCCTTGATAGTCCCCTCGCCCATCGTTGCAAACCGTTTTGACGGACGTAACGCATTTTTGTGGAACACCCTGGATGCGGATAACTTTAGACGGGATGGGCATAAATCATCCGCATCCAGATCACAGAAATAGAGCAGGATGTCGTCCGAAAACCCGCGCGCACTTTTCAGCGTCATGCCCTGAAACCGATACGGGCGGGAACCGAAGTTCCCGCCCGATTTACTCGACAAAGGAAGGTTGAATACCGTTTATTCCGCCGCGAGCCGGATGACCTCCGCCTCTTCTTCCTTGTGTTCGTCCGGCTTGTGCTGGATGAGCGGACGGTTGCCCGTCAGCCGCCGCAACAGCACATAGAACACCGGCGTCATGAAGATGCCGAAGAAGGTCACGCCGATCATGCCCGAGAAGACCGCGACACCCATGGCCGCGCGCATTTCCGCGCCCGCGCCTGTGGAGACGACGAGCGGCACCACACCCATGATGAAGGCGAGCGAAGTCATCAAGATCGGGCGAAGGCGAAGGCGGCTGGCCTCGATCGCGGCCTCCCGCGGTGTCCTTCCCTCGAACTCCAGTTCGCGGGCGAATTCGACGATCAGGATCGCGTTCTTCGCCGATAGACCGACAAGCACCACAAGACCGATCTGGGTGAAGATGTTGTTGTCTCCACCGGTGAGCCAGACGCCGGTCAGCGCAGCCAGCACGCCCATCGGCACGATCATGATGATCGCAAGCGGCAGCGTCAGGCTTTCATACTGGGCGGCCAGCACGAGGAAGACGAGCAACAGTGCCAGGGGGAAGACGACGATGCTCGAATTGCCGGCCAGGATCTGCTGATAGGTCAGATCCGTCCATTCGAAGTCGATGCCCGCAGGCAGGGTCTCGTGAAGGATCTTCTCGATTGCCGCCTGCGCCTGACCCGACGAGAAGCCCGGTGCCGGACCGCCGTTGATATCGGCGGCAAGGAAGCCGTTGTAGCGGTTCGCGCGTTCCGGACCGGTGCTCGGTTCCACCTTCAAGAGGGCCGAAAGCGGGATCATCTCACCTGATGCCGACCGGACCTTCAACTGGCCGATATCTTCCGGCTGGGCACGGAATTTCGCATCGGCCTGTACACGGACGCTGTAGGTGCGGCCGAAGGCGTTGAAGTCGTTCACATAGAGCGAACCGAGATAGATCTGCAGCGTCTGGAAAACGTCGGTGACGGAAACCCCGAGCTGCTCGGCCTTGGCACGGTCGAGATCGGCATAGAGCTGCGGCACATTGATCTGGAAGCTGGAGAACAGCCCGGCGAGCTCAGGCGTCTGATAGGCTTTTGCAAGGACGGCCTTGGTCGCCTCGTCGAGCGCCTGATTGCCGAGGCCGGCACGATCCTCGATCTGCAGCTTGAAACCGCCCGTCGTGCCGAGACCGTTGACCGGCGGCGGCGGGAACATGGCGATGAAGGCATCCTGGATGACGCCGAACTTCTGGTTCAGCGCCATGGCGATTGCGCCGCCCGAGAGATCAGGCGTCTTGCGCTCTTCGAAGTCCTTCAGCGTCACGAAGACGATGCCGGCATTCGAGGAGTTGGTGAAGCCGTTGATCGACAGGCCCGGGAAGGCAATCGCATTGGCAACGCCCGGCTGCGCCAGCGCGATGTCGGTCATGCGCTTGATGACGTCTTCCGTGCGGTCAAGGCTTGCGGCATCCGGCAACTGGGCAAAGCCGATCAGATACTGCTTGTCCTGCGACGGCACGAAGCCGCCGGGGACCGTGCTGAACAGGCTGTAGGTCGTACCGACCAGCGCCAGATAGATCACCATGACGATGCTCTTGCGCGACAACAGCCCGCCAACGCCCTTGCCGTAGGCGTTCGAGCCCGCGCCGAAGACACGGTTGAAGCCGCGGAAGAACCAGCCGAAGATAGCGTCCATGAACCGCGTCAGCCAATCCTTCGGCTGATCATGGCTCTTCAGGAGAAGGGCTGCCAGAGCCGGAGACAGCGTGAGCGAGTTGAAGGCCGAGATGACGGTCGAAATCGCGATCGTCAGCGCGAACTGGCGGTAGAACTGACCCGACAGACCGGAGATGAAGGCAAGCGGCACGAAGACCGCGACGAGCACCAGCGCGATCGCGACGATCGGACCGGAGACTTCCCTCATCGCCTTGTAGGTGGCAGCCCGCGGCGACAGGCCTTCCTCGATATTGCGCTCGACGTTTTCGACCACCACGATCGCGTCGTCGACAACGATACCGATCGCAAGCACCAGTCCGAACAGGCTGAGCGCGTTGATCGAGAAGCCGAAGACATACATGACCGCGAAAGTGCCGATGATCGAGACAGGAACCGCGATCAGCGGGATGATCGAGGCGCGCCACGTCTGCAGGAACAGGATGACGACGAGGACGACGAGCGCGATGGCTTCGAGCAGCGTGTCGATGACCTTCTCGATCGAGGCCCGCACGAATTTCGTCGTATCGTAGACGATCTCGTATTTGACGCCCTCAGGCATGGCGAGCTGCAGCTGATCCATGGTCGCGTTCACATTGTCCGCGATCTCGATCGCGTTCGAACCGGGCGCCTGAAGAACCGCGACGGCAACGGCCGGCTTGCCGTCGAGCAGCGAACGCAGCGTGTAGTCCGCAGCACCGAGCTCGATACGGGCGACATCGCGAAGGCGGGTGATCTCGCCATTGGCGCCCGTCTTGACGATGATGTTGCCGAACTCCTCGGGCGTGCGCAGGCGGCCCTGGGCATTGACGTTGAGCTGCAGGTCCACACCAGGCTGGCTCGGCGATGCGCCGATGATACCGGCGGCGGCCTGGATGTTCTGGGAACTGATCGCGCTGCTGATGTCGCTGGCGGCAAGATTGTGCTCGGCTGCCTTCTGCGGGTCGATCCAGACACGCATGGAATAGTCGCCGGCGCCGAAGACCTGCACCTGACCGACGCCTGCGATGCGGGCGAGCCGATCCTTGACGTTGAGCGTCGCGTAATTGCGAAGATAGGTGATGTCGTGATTGTTCCCGTCGGAGACGAGGTTGACGACCATGATGAAGTTGGGTGAGCTCTTGACTGTGGTGATGCCGAGCGAACGGACTTCCGCCGGCAGGCGCGGTTCGGCCTGTGAAACGCGGTTCTGCACAAGCTGCTGCGCCTTATCGGGATCGGTGCCGAGCTTGAAGGTGACGGTGACGTTGAGCACGCCGTCCGATGTCGCCTGGCTGGCCATATAGAGCATGCCTTCGACGCCGTTGATCTGCTCTTCGAGCGGCGTCGCCACCGTTTCGGCGATGACGCTTGGGTTGGCGCCGGGATAGGTAGCGCGCACGACGATCGACGGCGGCACGACCTCCGGATATTCGGAAATCGGCAGCGCGCGCAGGCCGATCAGGCCGGCAACCAGGATGAGGACCGAAAGAACGCCGGCAAAGACCGGGCGGTCGACAAAGAATCTGGAGATGTTCATATCAAAGCCCTCTCCGGGGTGAACATGGATGCAAAGTCCCTCTCCGGCGGTTTGGGAGCCGCCGGCGGGTCGTATCATTTCGAGTATTGGCCCTCCCCCTCAGGGGAAGGCGAAAGTCTTTACTGCGCGGTCGCGACCTTCTCTTCCATCTGAGGCGCGACGACTGCGCCTGGACGGATGCGCTGCAGACCGTTGACGACGATCTTCTCGCCGACGTTCAGGCCGCCATCGACCACCCGCTGACCGTCAGCCACGGTGCCGAGCTGGACCTGCCGATAGGCGACCTTGTTCTCGCCATCGACGACGAAGACGAACTTCTTGTCCTGGTCCGTGCCGACGGCGCGGTCACTGATGACGATCTTGTTCTCGGCCTTCGGCTGGCCCATGCGCACCCGCACGAACTGGCCGGGGATGAGACGTCCGCCCGGATTATCGAAGACGGCGCGAACGCCGATCGTGCCGCTTGATGCATCGACCTCGTTGTCGATCAGTTGCAGCTTGCCCTTGATCGGCGTGCCTGTATCGGTCAGCGTGCCGACCTCGACCGGAATCTCTTCGACCGGAGGCAGGGCGCTGTCCGTCTGCGGAAGCTGGGCGAGCGCCCGCGTCACCATCTCTTCGCTGGCATTGAAGCTCGCATAGATCGGATCGACCGAAACGAGCGTCGTCAGCGCCGGCGAGGCCGACCCGGCCGCCACAAGGTTACCGGCGGTCACCTCGATCTTGCCGATGCGGCCGGACACCGGAGCCCGCACCTCAGTATAATCGAGATCGAGCTGGGCCGATTGCAGTGCGGCCTGCGCCGAACGCAGTCCCGCCTGGGCCTCAGCCAGCGCACTCTGACGCTGATCGAGATCGCTCTGCGAGATGGTGCGGTTGTCGGAAAGCCTGCGGCCGCGGTCGAGTTCGGTCTGCGCCAGACTGACCTTGGCTTCGGCCGAAGCGACTTGGCCTTGCGCCTGCGCCACGCTCGCCTGGTAGGGAGCCGGGTCGATGGTGAAGAGCAGGTCGCCCTGTTTCACCAGCGCCCCTTCGCGGAACGCCACCGAGAGGATGGCGCCGGCGACACGGGAACGCACCTGCACCCGGTCGACTGCTTCGAGACGGCCGGAGAAACTTTCCCAGGCCGTCACGTCGCGCGCCGCGACGACGGCAACCGTCACCGGCACAGCGGGAGCCTGCGCGGGGGCGGAAGCAGCCGTGGCGGTCGTGCTCATCGGCAATTCGAAAAACAACGCAGCGCCGGAAATGGACGCAATAAGGGCTATGCCGGCGCCCATCAGGGCCCAGCGCTTACTTCTGGACGTCATTAGTACTCTCCTTGCGGCTCTAAGCCGCCGAAATATCAGGTCTTCTTCAATGCAATTGCGGTTGGACGCTTACCTCCCGAAGGAAGCTTCCGAAATGGCGGCTGACGTTTTCCTGCCAGTCGGGCGCTCCGTCGGATTTCCCACCATATATCGAGGGCCAGCCCGTCCCGGCGGGAAGGACATGCTGGCGCACACCGACGCCGGCCTGTTTCAGGCGGACACCGTAACCAATCGTTTCGTCGTGCAGAGGATCATCCTCCGCGGTAAATATCAGCGCTGGCGCGACGCCTGAAATACGCGAACAGAGGCAAGGCGCCGCATAGGGGTGGCAACCGCCGCCGCTCAGATAGTGGCTCCAGCCCTCCGTCCAGCGCTGGCGCATGCCGATGGCTTCAGCCTTGCGGATCGAGGAAGTGCCCATGAAGGGATCGAGCAGTGGCGAAATCAGAACCTGGCCGTCGAGCGCGTCCGGCATCTGGTCGCGCGCCTTCAGCGCCACGCCGGCGGCAACATTGCCGCCCGCCTCCTCGCCGGCGACGAAGAGCAACGACTTACGGTCGCCAAGCCCGGCGCGTTTGTTGGCGAGATAGGTAAAAACGGAGAAGGAAACTTCCAGCGCCTTCGGAAATATGTTGCCGGACAGCGTGCTGTAATCAGCGTCGACGACGATGGCGCCGGCTTTGGCGAGGCTCATCGCTACCGGCCGGTCGGCCGCCTTGTCGCTGTCGAGAAAAGCCCCGCCGTGCAGGTAAAGCACAATCGGCGGGCCCTTACCATAATCGGCGCCCATGTAGATACGTGCGGAAACGGGGCCGATAGCCACCTTATCCAGCATCATATCTTTCCATTCCACCGTCATGGTTCCGGTCTCTTTTGCGTCAGCCACAAGCCGACAACGGCTGCCGCTTGCATTTTGCATAAAAAAGATATTGTTATTCCAACCAGGGAATAAGAAGCTATAACGCGATAACACTGTTCCAGATCTCGAACAATGGTGCAACGCAAACTGCGGATTTGAAACCGATGGATCAGCTCTCGGCAATGCGCGTCTTCATTCGTGTTGTGGAGACGGGCAATTTCACCCGCGCCGCCGACATGCTCGCCATGCCCAAGGCGACGGTGACCAATCTCATCCAGGGCCTGGAAGCGCATCTGCGCACCAAGCTTTTGAACCGTACCACGCGCCGGGTCATGGTGACCACGGACGGCGCGCTTTATTACGAGCGCGCCGCCCATATCATTTCGGAGTTGGAGGAACTCGACGGCAGCCTTTCCAATTCGCAGAGCCTGCCGAGCGGGCGGCTGCGCGTCGAGATGGCCGGCGCTTTCGCCGATTGGATCGTCGTTCCGGCACTTTGCGATTTCTATCAGCGTTATCCCGATATCCGTATCGACCTCGGCGTCGGCGACCGCACGGTCGATTATCTTGCAGAAAATGTCGATTGCGCGCTGAGGGCCGGCACGCCGGCCGACCAGTCGCTGATTGCGCGGCGCGTCTCCGAAGTCGAGATGATCACCTGTGCTGCGCCGAGCTACATCCAGAAATTCGGCATGCCCGAGCGGCCCGAGGATCTGGAGGCGGATCATTACACCGTCAACTATTTCCGCGCCCAGAACAACCGGACGCTGCCCTTCGAATTCCGCCGGCACAACGAGGTGATCGAGACCAGTCCGCGTTACATCGCCTCGGTCAATGATAGCCGCACCTATCTGACGGCGGCGCTGACCGGCCTCGGCATCGCGCAGGTGCCGATCTTCATGGCGCGCGAGCCGATGGCAAAGGGCGAACTTGTTCGCGTGCTGCCGGACTGGCGCCGCGATCCGCTGCCGCTCTATGTGGTCTATCCGCCGAACCGCCATCTCAGCAACAAGGTCCGCGTCTTCGTCGACTGGCTGGTGAAACTTCTGGTCGAGGCGAGACTGAACGACGGCTGAGCGCCAAGACAAATACGGCCCGGAAGGCGGGGGAAACCTTCGACGGGCCGCAATCTGCAACTTTGAACATCAAGCCTGTCGCACCGTAGCAAGGGCGCGGCAGGCGCTGGAGGTTCGCAAAGAGAGTGGCAGGGAATTCCACTCTCTCGCGATAGAGCAGATATACGCACTCCCCGCAGCATTATAAGGGAAAATTCCGCAATCGCATTCACATATTTGCGATGACGGCGGGCCGCCGCCGGCTTCGTCAGATCACGCCGCCATTGGCGCGTAGCGTCTGGCCGTTGATCCAGCCGCCGTCCGGGCCGGCGAGGAAGGCAACCGCAGAAGCGATGTCTTCCGCTGTGCCGAGGCGTTCCAGCGGGTTCATTTTCGCCGTGCGGGCGATGAGTTCGTCCGACTTGCCGTTGAGGAAAAGGTCGGTGGCGACGGGGCCGGGCGCGACGGCGTTGACGGTGATGTTGCGGCCGCGCATCTCCTTGGCCATGATCGCCGTCAGCGTTTCCACGGCAGCCTTGGTAGCGGCGTAGACGCCGTAGGTTTCGAGCTTCAGGCCGACGACTGAGGTCGAGAAGTTGACGACTCGGCCGCCGTCGCGCAGACGCTTGGCTGCCTCGCGCAACGTATTGAAGGTGCCCTTCAGATTGACGCCGATCTGGCGGTCGAAATTGGCGTCGTCGGCCTCGGCAAGCGCAGAGAGCATCATGATGCCGGCATTGTTGACGAGCACATCGACGCCGCCGAAAGCGGTTTCCGCGGCATCGAACATGCGGCGGACGGCTTCGGTGTCGCTGACATCGGCTTTCGCCGTCAGCGCCTTGCCGCCGGCCTGCTCGATCTTCTTTGCCAGTTCCTCGGCCGAAACGGCATTGCCGGAATAATTGATGACGACGGTGAAACCGTCCTTGGCGAGACGCTCGGCGACCGCTGCACCAATGCCGCGGGACGAGCCGGTCACCAATGCGACCTTGTTTTCGTTGGAAGCCATTGTCCTTCTCCTTCATTCTGCGCCGCAGCGCGTTTTCGATGAGGAGAAGATGCGCCTTTTCCTTTTGCGGATAATCGGGCATTATTCGGCATTACTATCCGGGAATAGCGAACAAACAGATGGACAGATTTGACGCCATGCGCGTGTTTTGCCGTGTCGTGGAACGCCGCAGCTTCACGCTTGCCGCCGAGGACACCGGCCTGCCGCGCTCGACCGTCACCGATGCGGTCAAGGGGCTGGAAGCCCGCCTCGGCGTGCGCCTGCTCCAGCGCACGACGCGCCATGTCAGTCCGACGCTCGATGGCGAAGCCTATTACCAGCGCTGCCTGTCGATCCTTGCCGATATTGAAGAAGCCGAAGGCGCCTTTGCCGGCGCCAGGCCGAAGGGCATGCTGCGTGTCGACGTGCACGGCACGCTCGTCCGCCATTTCGTGCTGCCGAGCCTGCCGTCCTTCCTGGAGACCTATCCGGAGATCGAATTCTACATGAGCGAGGGCGATCGGCTGGTCGATCTCGTGCGTGAGGGCATTGATTGCGTGCTGCGCGTCGGCACGCCTGGAGATAGCGACATGGTCGCCCGGCGCGTCGCCATGCTTGATGAGGTGACACTCGCCTCTCCTGCCTACATTGCCCGCCACGGTCTGCCGCAGCATCCCGACCGGCTTGCCGGCCATCGCATGGTCGGCTTCCACTCCAGCGGCACCGGCAGCCTGCTGCCGCTCGAATTCACCGTCCGCGGCACGGTGCGTGACATCACCATTCCCGCCACCGTCGCGGTCAACGCCGCCGAAAGCTATATTTCAGCGGCGAGGATGGGCCTCGGCATGATCCAGATCCCGCGCTATCACGCCGAAGAAGACCTTGCCGCGGGAACGCTGGTCCAGATACTGCAGGATTTTCCGCTGACCCCGACACCGGTTTCCCTGCTCTACCCCCGCAACCGCCAGCTTTCGCCACGCGTGCGCGTCTTCATCGACTGGCTGGTGAAGGTCTTTGCTCGACAAAATTCCAAAAACGCGCTTCACTAATTTGCGCCTTGCTAATATGAGCGCCCTCGGAGATCGGCCATGGCACTCAACGATATCACCGTCTACCAGACGGAAGATGGCTTCGTCGTCGAGTTCGGCGGCGAAGGCGAAGACAGCATTGCCGTGACGCTGCGGAGCACGCCTGAGTTGACGTCGGAAAACGCCGTCTTGCGGGCCAAAGCCCTGCTTGCCGCAGCGATCGAACCTGTCCATAGCGACGGCGCGCGCAGCAAGGACCCTGCTTTGCTCGAAGAAGAGCTGGAGGAGGGTCTGGAAGATTCCTTCCCGGCGAGCGACCCCGTCTCGGTCACATCATCCTCAATCCCGATGCGCGATCCGAATGCCGGCCGCTGATGTCTCCTGCCGAAAAACATGAAGCGTTTCGGGATGACGGCGAGCGCGCTGAATGTTATCTGCGTCGACCATGACCGATGGTGGAACGATATCAGGTGCGATCGGCACCGGCACCCTCACCGGCGAAAGCCTCAGGACGTTTTTCGAGCGCGATGCGATCGCCGTCTCTCGCGACCTGCTCGGCTGCCATCTGACCGTGGACGGCGTCGGCGGACGCATCACCGAGACCGAAGCCTATTTTCCCGATGACGAGGCCTCGCACAGCTTCCGCGGCCCGACCAAGCGCAACGGCGCAATGTATGGCAAGCCGGGCAATGTCTATATCTACCGCATCTATGGCATGTACTGGTGCCTGAATTTCGTCTGCCATCCGGGTTCGGCTGCACTCATCCGCGCCCTGGAGCCGGAAACGGGAATCCCTCAGATGATGGAGCGGCGCGGCACCGATATGCTGACGGCGCTCTGCAGCGGCCCCGGCAAGCTCTGCCAGGCACTCGGCATCGATATCGGTATCAATGACAGGCTGCTCGATCGCCCGCCCTATGCGATCACGCCGTCAGCACCTGTACCGATCGTCTCGGGAAAACGCATCGGAATCACGAAAAATGCCGAAGCACCATGGCGCTTCGGCATTCAAGGATCGCGTTTTCTCAGCAAGCCATTCCGCTAAAGCAATTCTAGGAAAAGTGCGAAGCGGTTTTTCGTCCGGAATTGCGCGAATCTGGAGTTCATTCCATCACCGCGCTATGGTCGACGGCGGGTGCTGCCTTCGGCTTGCGCAGCAGCAGAACCAGCGGAATGACCGCAAGCGACATCAGCATCAGCAGCTTGAAATCATCCATATAGGCGATGATGGTCGCTTGCAGCGTGATGATCTCGTTGAGCGAGGCGCGGCCGGCCGCCGTCACCGGGCTGAGCCCCTGCGCGGCCACCGCATTGAAGGCGTGGTTGAACGGCGTCACATAGGCCGCGATCGATTCATGATTGCTCTGCGTGTTTTCGACGATCAGCGCCGAGACGATCGAGATGCCGACCGCCGAGCCGATGTTTCGCGACAGGTTGTAGAGACCGGTGCCGTCGCCGCGCATATGGGCGGGCAGCGTGGAAAAAGCGATCGTCGTCAGCGGCACGAACAGAAAGCCGAGGCCGGCGCCCTGGATGAAGCCGACCGAGACGATCGTCCATTGCGAGACGTCGGGTGTCCAGCCGGTCATGTCGTACATTGCCCACGCGGTGAGCCCCAAGCCGAGCGCCAGCAACGCGCGCGTATCGACCTTGCCGACCATCCGCCCGACGATGAACATGCAGAGCATGGTGCCGAGCCCGCGCGGCCCCATGACGATGCCGGCGGTGATGACGGGATAGCCCATCAGCGTCTGCAGATAGGGCGTCATCAGCGCCAGTGAGGCGAGATAGGTAATGCCGACCACGAAGATGAAGATCATGCTGATCGAGAAGTTCTGGTCGAGGAACAGCTTCGGGTTCACGAAGGATTTCTCCGCCGTCAGCGTATGC
Organism: Rhizobium aouanii; assembly: GCF_037002925.1. Classification (NCBI taxonomy): domain Bacteria; kingdom Pseudomonadati; phylum Pseudomonadota; class Alphaproteobacteria; order Hyphomicrobiales; family Rhizobiaceae; genus Rhizobium; species Rhizobium aouanii. The sequence continues at coordinate 132,558 of NZ_JBAMYD010000001.1, read as the reverse complement.
ACGATCAGCAGATAGAAGGCTGAGGCGCAGATCAACGCCTCGAGCATGATCTCACCGGAAGAGAACCAGTTGAGCTGCTCGCCGCGGTCGAGGAAGAGCTGCAGCGCAGCGATGCCGAGGCTCATCATCCCGAAGCCGAACCAGTCCAGTTTGGCCAGCAGATCCCTCTTGGTCTCGGTGACGAAGACGACGATGCCTATGAATGCCAGCGCACCGATCGGCACGTTGATATAAAACACCCAGCGCCAGCTGATATTGTCGGTCAGCCAGCCGCCGATGACAGGCCCAAGCACCGGCCCGACCATGACCGAGACGCCGAAAAGGGCCATCGCCGAACCGCGCTCCTCGACCGTATAGATGTCGAGGAGGATGCCCTGGGAAAGCGGCACCAGCGACGCGCCGAACAGGCCCTGCAACAGGCGGAACGCGACGATCTGGTTCAGCGATTGCGCCAGGCCGCAGAGGACGGAGGCCACCACGAAGCCGGCAATGGCGACGAGCAGCACGCGTTTGCGGCCGAACTTGGCGGCGAGGAAACCCGACGGCGGCGTCATGATCGCCGCCGCGACGATATAGGAGGTCAGCACCCAGTTGATCTGGTCGGCAGAGGCCGACACGCTGCCCTGGATATAGGGCAGCGCCACGTTGGCGATCGTCGTGTCCAGCGCCTGCATGATGACGGCGAGAATGACGCAGGCCGTGATCGCACCGCGATTGGCAATCGGCGTCGCCGGAGAAGCGGGAGCGTTACTCATGATCCTTGCCCTGAGGCCGACCCAGAAGCTTGTTGACGAAATCAGGCAGGCCGCGGGCATGACCGGTCTCGACATCGACCACCGTGCTCATGCCGACGCGCAGCGGCGGCTTGCCGTCGGCGTCCTCGATGCTGACGCGCATCGGAATGCGCTGAACGACCTTCACCCAATTGCCCGTGGTGTTCTGCGCCGGCAGCAGCGAGAAGCTGGAGCCGGAGGCCGGGCTGATGCTCTCGACCTTGCCCTTCCATGTCACGCCGGGATAGGTGTCGACATAGATCTCGGCCGTCTGGCCGGACTTGACATAGGTAAGCTCGGTTTCCTTCGGACTGGCGGCGATCCACAGGTGGTCGGTGGCAACAAGCGAGAAGGCCTGCTGCGAAGCCTGCAGGTAGGAGCCCACCTGCAGGGCGTTGACATTGGTGACGATGCCGTCAAACGGTGCCTTGACGACGCTGTGGTCGAGTTCACGCTGGGCATTGTCGACCTGCGATTTGGCCTGCAGGTAGAGCGGGTTCTCTTCGATCGGTTGGTCGGCATTACCGCCTAGCTGGGCCAGTGTCGTTGCGGCTTCCGCCTTGGCGACGGCAACCTTCTGCTGCGCGGCTTCCAGATTGTGCTTGGCTTCGTCATAGGCCGACTGCGTCGCACTGCCGTTGTTGACGAGGTTCTGCTGCCGGTCAAACTGATCCTGATAATAGGGCAGATCGGCTTGCGCCTGCGTGATCTCGGCAAGCGACTGCTGATAGCTGGCCTTGAGATTCATGATCTGGTTGCGCTGCGCGCCGAGCTGCGCCTTGGCGCCATCAAGCGCGATCTTGAAAGAATCCGACCGCAGGCTGAAGAGCACCTGCCCCGCCTCGACCGCCTGGTTCTCATGGACGTTGATCTGGTCGACGATACCCGAGACATCGGTGGTAAGCCCGACCATGTCGGCCTGGATATAAGCGTTGTCGGTCGACATTACCTGGCCGCCATTGACGTAATAATAACCGCCGACAACGAGTGCCACCGGCAGCAGGGCGAACAGGATCGGCCGCGTGAGACTGCGCCGGCGGCGGACCTTGTTGCCGCCAGGCGCAGCCACGGCGGCAGCCGGCGCTGAATTGGATGAAGGCGCTTCGGCTACCGTTTCTTGCTGTTTCGCTTCGTTGTCTTCGACAGGAGTCTTGGTCTTGACATTGGCGTCAGCAACGACGCGGAGAGGGGATTGATCAGCCATCGTTCGTCTCATTCTCGTCAACCGGGCTCCGGCACGCCTGAACCAGGTTCGTCTTCATTAAGGATAGGATGTGGAAAAGCTGCTCGCGCTGCTCGACTGAGACGCCTTGCAACGCCTCTGCGCGGGTGGTGTCGCCCAACTCGCGCATTTCGGCGAGCAGCGGGTGCGCCTCGTCGCGCATGTAGAGCAGCCAGATACGCCGGTCGGTCGGGTGCTGGCGGCGCTCGATCAGCCCGCGCTCGGCGAGCTTGTCGAGAATGCGAACCAGCGTGATCGGCTCGACTTCGAGGATTTCGGCAAGGCCACCCTGATGGATACCTTCGTTATTCGAGAGATAGGCAAGCGTCTGCCATTGCGACCGGGTCAGCCCAAGGCACTTCGCGCGCTGCTCGAACCGCTTACGCAGCAGCCGTGCGACGTCGTGGAGAAGGAAACCGAGGGTCGGAGTGGCGTTCATGAAAACCTGTGACCGTTATTTATAAGCATCCTTATAATATCGGTAGATATATTGAGCATATGCACGGCACAAGGGCATGGACGGAGATTCAGTAAAGGCGGCTAAAATGCCGCAGACGGGGCCAAGCATAGCCTGCAGTTTCTCCTTTCGCCGTTTACAAGCACCAGCCGGTAGCCGCAGCACAGCTCCGCCCTAATTCAGCGGCAAGAACAGCCTCCTCCGGAGGCGCGCATTGGGGAGCTCGATGGCGTTCTTCGAAAGCATGCTGACGCTGCTGCTGGTGGCGATCGTCTTTCTGCAGTTCTCCAGGAAATTCGGGATCGCGACCTCGCCAGAGCCCGCGTCACGTTGATCGATGCGGCGCTTGCCGAACTCGCCGGCGACGAGGACAAATCCACCCGTATCCTGCGCGACGTCTACACCTCCGAGCGCGAAATCGCCGCTGACGGAAAACACCCGCGGGAGGTCAGCAGGCTCGACAAGCAGCGCCGCAACGCCACCGTCGCGAAACGCCGCAGATTGGCAGCGATGCGCCGCGCCGACGAGATCGACGATGATGTCTTTCACATGCTGGAACAGGAACTCGACTGGGCCGAACTCGCAGCCCTGCCGCCCGGCAGAGACGAGATCGTCGAAAACTGACGCCATGTGTGACGTTTTCATGGATTCCGGAATCGTTACCAATTGGCATTTGCAATTTTTCTCCGCTGCCGTTTATAGTCCAATTCCATAGGGTTACGATTTTTCTGATCGGCATTGCCTGCCGGCCTTCTTTTCCAACGGATTGGACGCCGGAGAAATCACGGGGGCCAGAGGCCTTCGTTCAAAGCAGCAAGACATGAACAGCAGCGCTTCATCTTGAGGTTGGCGGCAGTGAATCGGCCGCCAAGATTGGAGGACCGGCATGACTTACGCGCTTCGACAGATGGTGGTGTTTGGCTGTATCGCCGCATTCATGCCTCTGCCCGCATTGGCCCAGAGCGCCCCGCCGCCCCCGCCCGTCACGGTCGCCAAGCCGGTCGTTCGCGATGTCGTCGATAGCGACGAGTTCATCGGCCGGTTCGAGCCGGTCGACGAAGTCTCCGTTCGTTCGCGCGTCGGTGGTTACCTGCAGGAAATCCATTTCCAGGACGGTGCCTTGGTCAAGCAGGGCGATCTGCTCTTCATCATCGACCAGAGGCCGTTCGTAACCGCGCTCAATCAGGCAAAGGCGACGCTCGAATCGTCGCAGTCCGCCCTGGTCTTTGCCGATGCGCAATATAAGCGCGCGCAATCGCTTGCTGCGAGCGGCAGCCAGTCGGCGCAGACGCTGGAAGATCGCCGCCGCGAATTCAATTCGGCGGAAGCCAATGTCCGCGGCGCGCAGGCCGCAGCCGATCGCGCGTCTCTCGACATGGAATATACCGAGATCAAGGCGCCGCTCAGCGGCCGCATTGACCGCCGGCTGATCTCGGCCGGCAACCTCGTGCAGACCGATCAGACCGTGCTCACCACGATCGTTTCTCTCGACCCGATCGATTTCTATTTCGACGTCGACGAGCGCCGCCTGCTGAATTTCGCCGACACGGCGCGCAAACTGGGCAAGGATCTCCAGCAGGGTGGCGGCGGCTTGGATGTATCGGTCACGATCTCGGATCCCACTGCCAAACCATTCAAGGGAAAGCTCGATTTCGCTGAGAACCGGGTCGACAATGAGAGCGGCACCATTCGTCTGCGTGCCCGCTTCCCCAACCCCGATCTCGTCCTTCAGCCCGGCCTCTTCGGTCGCATACAGGTCGAAGCCTCCAACACCTACCAGGCCATTCTCGTCCCCGACGAGGCAATCGGCTCGGACCAGAATGAGCGCGTCGTCTATGTCGTCGCCGAAGACGGCACGGTGTCGACCAAGCCCGTAAGGCCCGGACCGCGTCTCTACGGCTACCGCGTCATACGCGAGGGCCTCGACGGCACCGAGACGATCATCGTCAACGGCCTGATGCGCGCCCGGCCGGGTGCAAAGATCACGCCTCAGATGACCGAACTGCCGCCGGAGCGGCAGGACACTGCGCCGGAAACCGCCGGCGCGGAGAACGGACAATGAGATTTGCTCATTTTTTCGTAGACCGGCCGATCTTTGCGGCGGTCATCTCGATCCTTTTTCTCGTCGTCGGCAGCATTGCCTATACGCAATTGCCGGTATCGCAGTATCCCGAGATAGCGCCGCCGACAATCGTCGTGCGCACCTCTTATCCGGGTGCCGACCCGCAGACGATCGCCGATACCGTTTCGACGCCGCTTGAACAACAGATCAACGGCGTCGAAGACATGCTTTACATGTCGTCCTACTCCAGCGCCGACGGCGCCATGTCGCTGACGATCACCTTCAAGCTCGGCACCGATCTCGACAAGGTCCAGGTGCTTGTCCAGAACCGCGTTTCCATCGCCCTTCCCCGTCTTCCCGAGGAAGTCCAGCGGCTTGGCGTAACCACCGACAAAAGCTCGCCCGATCTGATGATGGTGGTGCACCTGCTTTCGCCATCGCACCGCTATGACCAGCTTTACGTCTCGAACTACGCCCGCAACCGTATCCGTGACGTTCTCGTTCGCCTTGACGGCGTCGGCGACGTGCAGCTCTTCGGCGAGCGCCAGTATTCGATGCGAATCTGGCTGGACCCGGAAAAGCTCTCCGCCTACGGGATGACATCCGACGACGTCGTCGCTGCGCTGAGAGATCAGAATGTCCAGGTGTCAGGCGGCAAGATCGGTGCCCCACCCGTCACCGGCAAGAATGCATTCGAATATACGGTGCGAACGGACGGCCGCTTCTCCGACGTGCGCGAGTTCCGATATGTCATTGTGAAATCGACGACATCGGGCCGGCTCGTACAGTTGCAGGATGTCGCCCGGATAGAACTCGGCGCACAGGATTACGTCACCAACAGTTATCTCAACAACGATCCCGCGGTTGCCCTCGGCATCTTCGCCCGGCCGGGAACCAACGCCCTGGACACCGCCCATCAAGTCCAGACGATCATGAAGGACATATCCCAGAATTTCCCGCAGGGCCTGGAATATCGCATCGTCTATGACACGACCGAATTCATCTCGGACTCGATCACTGAGGTCTATCGAACCATCGCCGAAGCGGCCATCCTGGTGGCGATTGTCGTTCTCGTCTTCCTGCAATCCTGGCGAACCGCGATCATTCCCATCATCGCCATCCCGGTATCGCTGATCGGCACCTTCGCCGTTCTGCTGGCCTTCGGCTTCTCGCTCAACATGCTCACCCTGTTCGGCCTCGTGCTGGCAATCGGTATCGTCGTCGACGATGCGATCGTGGTGGTGGAAAATGTCGAGCGCAATCTGGCGCGCGGGATGACGCCGAAACAGGCGTCGCATGTCACGATGGACGAAGTCGGAACCGCCGTCGTCGCCATCTCGCTGGTGCTGATCGCCGTGTTCGTGCCGACAGCCTTCATTCCAGGCATCTCAGGACAATTCTACAGGCAGTTCGCGGTGACGATCTCCGTCACCACTGCAATTTCCGCATTGAATTCGCTGACGCTTTCGCCCGCGCTGGCAGGCATCTTGCTGAAAACCCATGACCATGAAACCAAGCGTACGAATGTCGCGTCCCGTCTGGGAAGAGGGCTTGCAGACGGCTTCAATCATGGATTCGATCGCCTGAGTTCCGGCTATTCATGGACCGTTCGGCATCTGGTCAGCAGCTGGATTGGGTTGACAGCCGCGATGGTCACCTTCGTCTGCCTGCTCGGAGCGACCTGGTACATGGGCACGAAAGTTCCCGCGGGCTTTATCCCGACCATGGACCAGGGTTACGCCATCATCGTCATACAGCTACCTGATGGAGCCTCGCTCGCGCGTACCGATGCCGTCGTCAAGCAGGTGGGCGATATCGCCCGCACCGTGCCCGGCGTCGGCAATGCCGTGCAATTTGCCGGCTTCAGCGGGGCGACGTTCACCAATGCCTCGAATGCCGGCGTCGTCTTCGTCCCGTTCAAATCCTTTGCCGAACGTGAAGAAGGCGGCGAGAACGCCAACAAGATCATTGGCGAGCTTTACGGAAAGCTGCAAAGCATCCAGGAAGCCTTCATCATTGCCATTCCACCGCCATCCGTGCGTGGCGTCGGCAATTCCGGCGGCTTCAAGATGCAGATATCCGATCTCGAAAACGCCGATATGACCCGCGTGCTCGGCCTCGCCCGGCAGATGATGGGTGCGGCGGCAACGACCGAGGGGCTGACCGGCGTCTTTACGACATTCTCCGATGCCAGCCCGCAATACTTCCTGGCGATCGACCGCGACAAGGCGCGTTTCCTGAATGTGCCGATCCCCAACATTTTCAACGCCCTTTCCATCAATCTCGGCGTCGCCTATGTGAACGATTTCAATGCGTTCGGTCGCGTCTACCAAGTTCGCGCCCAGGCCGACCGGCAATACCGCATGGACCGGGATGACATCCTTGCCCTGAAGGTCCGCTCGGCGACCGGCGCGCTGGTTCCGCTCGGAACCCTGATGGACATCCAGGATGCCAGCGGCCCTGCCCTTGTCCAGCGCTACAACATGTATGTCTCGGTGCCGCTTCAGGGCAATCCGACGCCAGGCACGTCGACGGGCGATGCCATCGCCAAGATGGAGGCCTTAGCGGCAAAGATCCTGCCGCAGGGGACGACCTTCGAATGGACCGAACTCGCCTATCAGGAGACCCACACAGGTAACACCGCCATCTACATCTTCGCCCTGTCCGTCGTCTTCGTCTTCCTGGCGCTGGCGGCACAATATGAAAGCTGGGTTCTACCGCTCGCGATCATTCTCATCGTCCCGCTTGCGGTGCTTGCGGCGCTGATCGGGGTCTCGCTAAGGGGAATGGACAACAATGTCCTGACTCAGATCGGTCTGATCGTCCTGATCGGCCTTGCAGCCAAGAACGCCATTCTGATCGTCGAGTTCGCCAGGCAGGCGGAAGACGAGGGCAAGTCGCCGGTGGAGGCGGCCATCGAGGCCAGCCATCTTCGCCTGCGCCCGATCCTGATGACGGCATTCGCCTTCATCTTCGGTGTTCTGCCGCTTGCTATCGCCACCGGCCCCGGCGCCGAAATGCGCCAGTCGCTTGGCACCGCCGTCTTCTCGGGCATGCTCGGCGTGACGATCTTCGGCCTGTTCCTGACCCCGGTCTTCTACGTCGTGCTACGCGGCTGGCGCCGTAAACGGCCGGCCACTGTGGAACCAGCGAAGACAGAGCCGGTCGAGGAAGGGGTCGTCTGAGACGATCTCATCGGCTGAGGAAACGGAAGTCAGGTCGAAAACAGATGCACTCGGCCTTGCCACAAGCGAGCGACGGTGAGTTTGCCGCTGCGATAGGCGCGCGTATCGATATTGAGCCGCTTCGGCCGTATGTCGGGTTCATCGTTCGGCGTATGACCGTGAACGACGAGTTTCGGCAACGGCACCCGGCTTTCGAGAAACCGCTGGCGGATGATAACCAGATCCTCGTCCGTCTGCTCACTGAGCCGCAGCTTCGGATTGATGCCGGCATGCACGAAAATCACGCTCGGCGTCTCCAGCAGGACAGGCATCGCCCGCATGAAATCGATATGCGTACGCGGCAGCGACTGGCGGATGAAGGCATCGAGCTTCGCGCCGGAGGGAAAGACCAGCGGTAGATGCTCCGGATCGAGGCCATAGGATTTGAGCGACTCCGCCGACCCCATCTGCATCCAATCGTCATAGGAGATCCAGCCGTCGATATAGTCGAGCATGGCGACTTCGTGATTGCCGGCAAGGCAGATGCGGTCGAATCCATTAGGTGGAGGCTCCATCAGATGGGTGATGACCTGTGCCGACTCAGGGCCGCGGTCGATATAGTCGCCGAGCGTGACGATCAGCTTTCGCCCGGGCAGCCGCGCGCCATCACGCAGGATCGCCTCCTCGGCTTTCACAAGCAGATCGTACCGACCGTGAATATCGCCGATCGCATAGGTTGGGATCGCGGCAATATCCAGCGTCAGGCGCGGTCTCGGCTGGCGTGCCATTTTCGAAACCTCGCTGTTGCGAGCACGAGAGTCGCTCATCATATTTCTCGATCAAGGAAGCCCCACTTCACCGTAAGTAGCGTGGAGAACAGGGCAATCAAGCTGGTAAGAAAATTCAAAGCACCCGGGTTTTGTAGAAAAACCGGCCTTATCATTTGAGGGGCAATCCCTCACTCCTGTATCCGTCGAGAAAAGAGTGACCGATGGGAACGGTATCGCAATTTCATGAGAGCCTGAGGCCTCCCGCGCATCGCATCGAAAGCGAAGAGGAGGCGATATCCACGGCCCGCGACCTCGCCGCCGCATTCCGGCATCAGGCGAGCGAACGTGATATCAACCGCATCCTGCCCTTTGCCGAGCTTGATGCGCTGTCTGTATCGGGGCTGACGGCAATCACTGTTCCGCCAGACCATGAAGGGCTCGACGTGTCGAACGCCCTGCTTGCCGAAATCGTTGCAATCATCGCTGAGGGCGATGCATCGATCGGCGAGGCGCTGGAAAGGCATTTTTCTGCGCTGGAAACGCTCCGCACGCAGGCTGCCGAGGACTTGAAGGCATCGCTGTTTGCCCGCGTGCTGCTCGGCGACCGCTTCGCGGGCACCGCCCTCACCGACGGGACCGAACTGACCGCCGAAGGCCCGGGCTACCGCCTGAGCGGGCGCACGCGCCAAGTGCCCGGTATTCTATTCGCCGACTGGATCGCCGCTGCCGCCACCGCTCCTCCCAGCCGCCCGGTGACGCTCTACCTCGCACGCGGTGAAGAAGGCGTGCAGGTGGTCGATGATTGGGACGGCTTCGGCCAGCGCACCAATGGATCAGCGACGGCGATCGTCGGAACGCTTCATGTCAATGCCGATGCGATTGCGCCTGCTCCCTCCTCCGGACATTCGACCGGCATCTCGCTCGGCCTGCTGCTCAAGGCGGGCGTCAGCCTGGGCATCGCCCGGGCCGCATGGAGCGACCTGATGACCGCAATTGGCGATCGCAGCACGACCGTCCTTCCCCAGATCGGCGAACGCGCCATTCGCATCGAAGCAACGGCGGCAGCCTTGGAACGGGCTGGCCGCAAACTCGACATTGCCCAGGTCAATCCAGTTGAGGCCGCGATGGCGGACGCGCATTTCTCCTGCTCGGCGGCCGCGATCCTTGCCGGGGAAACGGCGCTCGACACCGCAAACGCGCTGTTTGAACTTGCAGGGGAAACGTCGGTGGGCATCGGGCTCAATCTCGATCGCCATTGGCGCAATGCCCGCATTCACGCGCTATCGTTGCCGCGGGATAAGCTGGTGCATACCGCAGGTGAATATATGTCGGAGCCCGGGAGAGCCTAATTCAGCTGGCGGCGGAGATCGGGAATTCTTCCTTGGGTCCGTCGATACGGCCGCCATCGGCGACGAATTGCTCGAGGGTCATATTGTCGAGAATGGCGGCGATCGCGTCCCGAACATCGGTCATCGAGCGCCGCACCTGACAGGTTTCCGGATCGGCACAGTCGTCGCAGGCCTCGTAAGCCGTACGGCTGGCGCAGCGGATCGGCGCTAAGGGCCCGTCGAGCGTGCGGATGACATGGCCGATGCGGATTTCGGTTGCCGGCCGCGACAGGGAATAGCCGCCGCCCGGTCCCTTCTTCGAGCGCAGGATGCCGACATTGCGCAGTTCGAGCAGGATCGTATCGAGAAACTTCTTCGGGATATTGTTGCGGGCCGCGATGTCGTTGATGAAGGCGGTCTCACCCGGCGCCAGCCGCGCCAGGTCGACCAGCGCCTTCAGCCCGTATTTTCCCTTTTTCGTCAGCATCGTCGTCGCCTTGTAGAAATCGCAGTATCTATCCTGCCAATAGCAGGCAAATAGCGTCAAAAGCGTGAACATACAACAAAATAGCTATTATTTATAGCTTGTATCGGCAACGTCCACAGGTGCGCGCGGCAGCCGTAAGAAGGAGCGGCCGCCGCGCACCTCGTCAGCCGCCTCGATTAGATCGTCTTCAGCATGCCGCCATCGACGAAATAGGTCGAGCCGATGCAATAGCTCGCACGCTCCGAACTCAGGAAGACGAAGACGTTGGCCAGTTCCTCGGGCGTGCCGAAGCGTTTGGAGGCGGCGTGCTCGTTGGCGACGCTCTGCAGATAGCCCTCCCAGTTGCCGCCGGTTTCCGCCGTCAATTGCTTGGCGGTCTTGATCCAGTCGGGCGTCAGGATCAGGCCGGCATTGACGCAGTTGACGCGGATATTGTCCTTGATGAGCTCGGTCGAAAGCGTCTTCGAAAACATCATCAGCGCCGACTTGCTGACATTGTAGATCGGCTCGTACCAGAGTGGCTGGACGGCGCAGATCGAGGCATTGTGCAGGATTACCCCGCCGTCGCGTTGCTTCATCTGCGGCGCGATGCCGCGCGCCAGCCGCACGGCGGCCATCACATGCAGGTCCCAATAGTCCTGCCACTTCTCGTCGGGCGCCTCCATCACCGTCTCGTTCGATCCGGTGCCGGCATTGTTGATGAGGATATCAGCGCCACCTTTTTCGGCCGCCGCCGCGATGATCGCCTCGGTTCCCGCAACCGTCGCCACATCGGCCGCGACAGCGGCGGCGCTGACGCCGTACTTCTCGGCGATACGGACGGCTTCCGCCTCGAGCCGTTCGCCGCCACGGGCTGCCAGCACAAGGTCGGCGCCCTCAGCCGCCAGTCCCTCGGCGATCGCCAGCCCGATGCCGACCGACGCACCTGTTATCACGGCAGTCTTTCCCTTCAATCCGAGATCCATGTCTTCCTCCGCAAACGGCCGGAGATCCCGGCCTGATGTGCTGAGTGTTCCGCCAATGAGCCCCGGGCGTCAAGCGCCTGCACTCCTCTTGCGGCAGGCGCCGATCTGTCGCATGCCTGCATCAACAGATGGGAGGAGTTTTCATGCGACGTTATTCAGCCTGCATAGAGTGGCTGTTTGCCGAAGAGGGCGACAGCTTTGCCGATCGCATCCGCCGCGCCCATGCGGCCGGCCTCCCGGCGATCGAGTTCTGGCGCTGGACCGACAAGGATCTGGACGCGATCGAGGCGGCGCTGAAGGAAACCGGCCTTGCCGTCTCCAGCCTCGTCGCCGAACCGATGATCGCGCTGACCGACGCCGCCAATCGGCAGACCTGGCTGAAAGGCCTTGCCGAATCCGTCATTGTCGCCAAACGTCTCGGCGCGCCGGTGCTGATTGCCCAGGCGGGCGACGATCTCCCGGGCTTGACCCGCAGAGAACAGCGCAGGGCGCTCACCGAAACGCTGAGAGCCGGCGCCGATATCCTCAAAGGCAGCGGTGTCCGCCTCGGCGTCGAGCCGCTCAACATCCGCATCGACCATGTCGGCTATTTCCTCGATTCGACCCGCGAAGGTCTCGACATCATCGATGACGTCGCCCGCCCTGAAATCGGCATCGTCTACGACATTTACCATTCCGCCGTGATGGACGAGCGCACCGAGGAGGTGCTAAACGGCCGTCTCGACCGTATCATCCACGTCCATGTCGCCTATCACCCTGGTCGCAACGAACCGGGCTCCGGCGATATCGACCTTGCCCGACGCCTCGGCTGGATCTTTGCCAACGGTTACGACGGCGCCGTCGGTCTGGAATACCGGCCGACCAGACCCGGCGCGGACGCGGTCAAGGCCGCGATTGCTTCGCTCGGCGGTTAAACCTCGGCGGCATCGACGCTTGCCGCCGCCTTGCAGGGTCCGGCCGAGCGGCGCTCGATAATGCGCGAGGCAATCATGATGCGCCGCGCCGGCATGCCCGGCAGGCGCGGATTTTCGATGCGCTCGAGCAAAAGCCGCAGCCCGACCGCTCCACATTCCTGCCCCTCCATCCTCACCGTCGTCAGCGCCGGTGAGATCTGCGTTGCCGGCGAGTAGTCGCCGAAACCGACGACCGAAATATCGTCGGGAATGCGGTATCCCTGGCCGAGCAGTTCGGAAACCACGGTCAGTGCCAGCCCGTCATGGGCGCAGAAAAAAGCCGTCGGCCGGATGCCTTTTTCCACGAGCGCTCGGAAGGCCGCGCTGAAGCCATTCTCTTCGTCAAACTGCATAACATGAAGCGCAACGTCAGGATAACGTTCGGCGATTTCGCGGGCGCCGTAGTGCCGCTCTTGGCGCCCCCGCAGGCCTGGCATGCCATAGACGTAAACAATGGACCGATGGCCGAGCCCGACCAGATACTCCACCACCGCCTGCCCTGCCTCATGGTCGGTGCCGCCGACATGGTCGATCTGTTCGAGCGCATCGACCCAGCCGAAACGCACGATTGGAACGCCGGTGGCACTCACCGCCGCCACGGCCTCACGGGCATGCGGACCGACGAGCATCAGCCCGTCGCAGCTGCGCGCCAGCTCTTCCAACTGGCCGGAATCATGGGTCCAGCGTACGCGCAGCGTCATGCCCAGCCGATGAGCCTCGCGCTGCACACCGTTCTGCACCTGCATATAGAGCTCACTGTTGATGGCATCGAGATCGTGAAAGACGACCGCGACCTCGCCCGCACCACCCTGCCCGGCGGGCTTGGTATAGCCGAGGCGCTGCGCCGTCTCGCGGATCAGCGCGCGCGTTTCTTCGCTGACGCCGCTCTTGCCGGCAAGCGACCGCGACACGGCGTATTTCGACAGGCCGACCTCCCGCGCGATCGTCTGTAACGTAACCCGGCCCCTGCTTCCCACGTGGCACCCTCAGCGTTCGATTGATGCGCGCTGGCTATAGCAACCGCGCCGGTAAAGCAAATTTATACACTAACGGAAACATAACGCTTTACCTAACAATATCCAAATGTAATCTTTCCCTCATCCCAGCCCACAGCAAAAAATAATGATAAGGGCACGGATTTTTGGAGGAGATCCCTATGATCAAGCTGAAACGACGTGCGTTTCTGGCCGGGACGTCGGCCGCTCTGATATTGCCGGCTCTGCCGGTTTTCGCCGCTGACTTCAAGGAAGCGGATATCCTGAAAACGAAGGTGTCGAGCGGCGCCCTGCCGGGTCTGAAGGAGCGGCTTCCTGAAAATCCGCTCGTCGTCAAACCGGTCGAAAGCGTCGGCAAATACGGCGGCGACTGGAACATGGCGCTGGTCGGCGGCGGGTCGCTGTCGATGCTTTTCCGCTATCAAGCCTACGAGCCGCTGTTGCGTTATACGCCTGACTGGTCTGGCGTGACGCTGAATGTCGCCGAGTCCTTCGAGGGCGACGCCGACTCCAAGGTCTATACGATCCGCCTGCGCAAGGGCATGAAATGGTCGGACGGCCATCCCTACACCACCGCCGACATCAAGTTCTGGTACGACACCGTTTTCACCGACAAACGCGTCGCCTTCGTCGGTCAGGATCACTGGAAGTCCGGCGGCAAGCCGGCCAAGCTGGAGATCGTCGACGAGCAGACTTTCAAGGTCACCTTCGACAAGCCGAACGGCCTGTTCCCGCTGCAGGTCGCCTGGGCAAACAACGACCAGACGACACGCACACCGAAACATTATCTCGAGCAGTTCCACATCGACTTCAATCCGAAAGCCGATGAACTCGCCAAGCAACGCGGCTTTGAAAGCTGGATCGCCTCCTTCCAGGCGGCCGCCGGTTTCCAGGATGACAACGCCTTCTTCCTGAACTCCTCGAAGAAACCCTGCGTGCATGCCTGGATGTTCACGATAGCGCCCGGCGAAAACACCGAACGCGCCGTTGCCGAACGCAATCCCTACTATTGGAAGGTCGACACCGAGGGCAACCAGCTGCCCTATATGGACCGTATCGTCTACCAGATGGTCGCCGACCCGCAGGTTCTGCTGCTGAAGGCCATGCAGGGCGAAGTCGACCTGATGGACCAGTATATCGCCACGCCGAACAACAAGTCGGTTCTCTACGATGCGCGTGAACAGGGCGGCTATGATTTCTACACGCTGACTTCGACTGAAGCCAATGTGATGAATTTCATCTTCAACCTGAACCACAATGACGAGACCAAGCGGAAGCTCTTCCGGAACAAGGATTTCCGTGCAGCACTCTCGACCGCCCTCGACCGGCAGTCGCTGATCGACGCGGTGCTCGTCGGCCAGGGGGCACCTGCCCAGGCATCGATCAAGAAGGAAGACCCGCTCTACAACGAGCAGCTCGCCACGCAGTTCACGGCCTATGACGTCGACAAGGCGAATGCCATGCTCGATCAGATCGTGCCGAAGCGCGACGACCAGAACTTCCGCCTCGACGAAAAGGACCGCCGCCTGACGATCATCTTCGAGATCGACCAGGCGCGCGCCGTCTTCCTCGATCTCTTCCAGCTGGTGATCCCGATGTTCCAGGCGGTCGGCATCGATGCGCAGATGCGCTCGATGGACCGTTCGCTCTGGGAGACGCGCGTCCGCCAGGGTCGCGATTTCGATGCGACCGCCCACCAGTTCGGCGCAAATGGCGGCGTCGCCGCCATGCTCGACCCGCGCTATTACGTGCCGACCGATGCCAACGCCATGTACGCCCCGGCCTGGCAACTCTGGTATCGCGACCGCGCCAATGCCAATGCCGAGGAACCGCCGGAAAGCACGAAGAGCCAGCTTGCGCTCTACGACAAGCTGAAGGCGACTTCCGACTCATCAGGCCAGCGCGAGGTCATGAAGCAGATCCTTCAAGGCGCCGCCGACAATTTCTATGTCTTCGGCATCTCGCTGCCGCCTGATGGATACGGCATCGTCAAGAACAACATGAAGAACATCACCAAGATCATGCCGAACTCCTTCGGCTGGCCGACACCCGCTCCGACCATGCCGGAGCAGTTCTATAAGGCCTGATGGCCTTTTTTCTCCATGAGGCATGCCAGGCGCCGGCCCTCCGGTTGGCGCCGAGGCTCTTCTTTTGCTAATGATTGGATGAAGACGATGCTCGATGCCAGGAAACAGAATACCCACACGCTGAGAACGCCGGACTGGTTCAAGACGGCGACCCGCTGGACCCAGCTGACCTTCGTGGAAGACGACCCGGAGAAATACGACCCGGCCTTCTGGATCGATGTCTTCAAACGCACGAAATCGAACGCGGTCTGCCTCAGTGCCGGCGGCTATATCGCCTATTATCCGAGCGAAGTGCCCTACCACTATGTGAGCAAATATCTCGGCGACAAGGATATCTTCGGCGCGCTCGTCGATGCCGCCCGCAAGCTCGACATGCATGTCATGGCCCGCGTCGACCCGCATGCGATCCATGACGACGCCGCCAAAGCCCATCCGGAATGGGTGATGATCAATGCCGACGGCACGCCGCGCCGCCACTGGGCCTATCCCGATGTCTGGGTGACCAATGCTTACGGCGACTACAACAGCGTCTTCATGCCTGAGGTGGTCAAGGAGATCGTCCGCAAATACGATATCGACGCGGTCTTCGCCAATCGCTGGCAGGGCCACGGCGTCGATTATAGCGAAGACAGCGCCCGCCGCTTCAAGGACATGTCCGGCCACGCCCTGCCGAAGAAGCCCGATGCCGAGGATCCGGCCTGGCAGGCCTGGGTGCAGTGGCGCCGCCGCGTACTGACAGACATGATCGCCCAGTGGGACGACGCGGTGAAGGCGATCCGCCCGCATGCGAGCTTCATCCCGAACATGGGCGGCGCTTCGCTGATGGAGTTCGACCTCTCGGTCATCGCCAAGCATTGCCCCTTCCTCGTCGTCGATCACCAGGGCCGCAAGGGGCTCGAGCTCGGCTGGTCGGCTGGCCGCAACGGCAAGCGTATCCGCGCCACCTTCCCCGACCGCCCGGTCGTGCTGATCACCTCGATCGGCCCCGAGGAGGAATATCGCTGGAAGGATGCCGTCACCTCGGGTGAGGAGATGCAGCTCTGGATCAACGACGGCACGGCCCACGGTCTCTATGCCTGGTTCACCAAGTTCAACGGTGTCGTGCCCGACAAACGCTGGGTCGAGCCGGTGGCCGACGCATTCGGCCTGCAGGCAGCCGTCGAGCCGGTGCTGGAAAGCATGAAGCCGACCGCCGAAATCGCCGTCATCGATCCCTCGACGACGTTGCGCCACTGGGCGCCGGAAGAACGCCATTCTGCCGAGAAGCACGATCTCGGTCTCTACCATGCCCTCGTCGAAGCCCGCCTGCCCTTCGAACTGCTTTCGGATCAGGTGCTGAGCGCAGAAAACCTCGATCGGTTCAAGCTGATCATCCTTGCCAACGCTTCGTGTCTTTCGGATGCGCAGAACGCGGCGATCCGCGCTTATGTCGATCGCGGCGGCAGCGTGATAGCCTCCTACGAGACATCGCTACGCGATGAATTCGGCAAGAAGCGGCTGGATTTCGGCCTTGCCGACGTACTCGGTGCAAAATTTGTCTCCGGCCCGCGCGGCATCGTCAAGAATACCTATGTCGCCCTTTCCGGCGATCACCCGATCAACCGGGGTTATGAAGACGCCGAGCGCATCATGGGCGGCACCCGCCTCATCCATGTCGATCCATCCGACGACGCGACGACACCCTTCCTCTACGTTCCCGACTTCCCTGACCTGCCGATGGAAGAAGTCTATCCGCGTGAAGACCCGAATGGTGCTGCTGTCATCGCCCGCGAAACTGGCAAGGGCGGGCGCACGGTCTATATCCCCTGGAATATCGGCGAGATCTTTTGGGAAGTTTTCGCCGTCGATCACGCCCGCCTCATCGCCAATGCCGTCCATTGGGCGCTCGGCAAGACGCCGCGCGTCACCGTCGAAGGCAAGGGTGTTGTCGACCTGGCGCTACGCGAAAACGACGAGGGCATGGCGCTCAGCCTCTTCAACCTTACCAACCCGATGATGATGAAGGGCCCGATCCGCGAAAACTACCCTCTGGCGGCGCAGACCGTTTCGGTGGAGATTCCGGAGGGCCGATCGGTGGCGAAGGCGTGGCTCGTCGTTGCCGACCGCGCCGCAAGCTTCAGCTTCGGGAATGGCCGCGCGCAGGTGGAGGTGCCTGGTATCGATCGGCTGGAGGTCCTGCATCTCACCTGGAAATGAGGTGACACGCGACGAAGGAGCGCTTTCGGCCTGGAGGGCCGAAGGCGGGTGAAGATCCGGGGGAAGCGCGTCACAGCGTTCCCGACGGGAGGAGAAACGTTTCGATGCTTGGCTATATCTTCAAGCGCGTGCTCTACATGATCCCGACCTTGTTTGGCATGTCGCTGATCTCGTTCCTGATCATCCAGCTGCCGCCGGGTGACTACCTGACCTCGATGATCGCCACCATGAGCGACAGCGGCCAGACCGTCGATCCCGCGCAGATCGAGCGGCTGAAGGAAATCTACGGCTTCGACGACCCCTTCTATGTCCAATATCTGAAATGGATCTGGGGCATCGTCAGCCGCGGCGACTTCGGCTACTCCTTCGAGTGGGGCCAGCCCGTCTCCGGGCTGATCTGGGCGCGTATGGGCTCGACGCTGGTAATCTCGCTCTTGAGCCTGCTCTTCGTCTGGATCGTCGCCTTGCCGATCGGCATCTACTCGGCCGTCCGCCGCCACTCCATCGGCGATCACGTCTTCACCTTTCTCGGCTTCATCGGCCTTGCCGTACCGAACTTCATCCTGGCGCTGACGCTGATGTACATCGCCTATAAATATCTCGGCCAGAGCGTCGGCGGACTGATCTCGCCTGAGTATGCCGAGGCGCCCTGGAGCCTCGCCAAGGTCGGCGATTTCCTCGCCCATCTCTGGATCCCGATCATCATCATCGGCGCATCCGGAACGGCAGCGATGATCCGTATCCTGCGCGCCAACCTGACCGACGAGCTGCACAAGCCCTATGTCGTCACCGCCCGCGCCAAGGGACTGCCGGAATACAAGGTGATCCTCAAATATCCGGTCAGAATCGCGCTCAATCCCTTCGTCTCGGCGATCGGCTGGGTGCTGCCGCATCTCGTCTCGGGCGTGACGATCACCGCCATCGTGCTGAACCTGCCGACCGCCGGCCCGCTGCTTTTCCGCGCGCTGATCTCGCAGGACATGTATCTCGCCGGCAGTTTCATCCTGCTTTTGAGCGCGCTGACCCTTGTCGGCATGCTGCTGTCGGACCTGCTGCTGGCGCTGCTAGATCCGCGCATCCGGTTCAATTGAGGGGAATGCGATGAGCACGCACGAAACCTTCGGAACTCATGCGGGTCCGCTTCACACCGTTGCCGACGGCCCCTCGATCAGCCCGCTGAAACAGGGCAAGACCGTCTCGACCGCTGCCATCGGCCCCTGGCGGCTGGTCGCCGGCAAACTGATCCGTCAGAAGGTGGCGATGGTGGCCGGCGCCATTATCCTCTTCCTCTATCTGGTCGGCCTCTTCGCCGAATTCCTGGCGCCGGCTTTGCCGATCACCTCACGGCCGCAATATACCTATGCCCCGCCGCAGGGCTTCAGCTTCTTCGTCGAAAAGCCGGACGGCAGCTCGGAGTTCAATTTCCACGTCAAGGGTTACAAGGTCGAGATCGACAAGGTGGCGCTGCGCCGCACGTTCGTTGTCGACGACACCAAGGTCGTTCCGATCGGCTTCTTCGTCAAAGGTGCGACCTACGATCTCTGGGGCCTGATCCCGATGAACCGCCACCTGATCGGCCCCCTCAACCAGAACGACCCGATGTACCTTCTCGGCGCCGACCGGCTCGGCCGCGACGTCTTCTCGCGCCTCGTCTACGGCACCCGCGTATCCATGTCGATCGGCCTCGTCGGCGTCGCCATGTCGCTGATCCTGGGCGTCGTGCTCGGCTCGATCTCCGGCTTCTATGGCGGCTGGGTGGATACACTGATCCAGCGCGTCATCGAGGTCGTCAGCGCCATGCCGACCATCCCGCTATGGCTTGGCCTGGCGGCGGCGATCCCACTGACGTGGTCGCCGGTCAATGTCTATTTCGTCATCACGATCATCGTCTCGCTGCTCGGCTGGACCAGCCTGGCGCGGGAGGTGCGCGGCCGGTTCCTGGCGCTGCGCAGCGAGGATTTCGTCGTCGCCGCCCGGCTCGACGGATCGAGCGAAGCGCGGCTGATCTTCCGCCACATCCTCCCGTCGCTGACGAGCCACATCCTTGCGGTCGTCACGCTGGCCGTGCCGACCATGATCGTCGCCGAGACCTCGCTTTCCTTCCTTGGCATCGGCCTCAAGCCGCCGGTCGTCAGCTGGGGCGTGCTGCTGCAGGACGCCCAGAACATCCGCACCGTCGCCACCGCGCCGTGGCTCTTGATCTGGCCGTCACTCGCAGTCGTCGTCGCCGTCCTGTCCTTCAATTTCTTCGGCGACGGCCTGCGCGATGCCGCCGACCCCTACGACAATTGAGGAGGAAACCATGACCGATCTTTCAGACGACGTCGTTCTCTCCGTCGAAAACCTCTCGATCGATTTCCGGCTGCGCACCCACATCCTGCACGCCGTCGAAAATGTCAGCTTCGAGCTGAAACGCGGTGAGACGCTCTGCCTCGTCGGCGAAAGCGGCTCCGGTAAAAGCGTCACCGCCCGCTCGCTGCTGCAGATCGTCGACAGCCCCGGCAGCATCGTTTCCGGCCGCATCCTGCTCAGCAATGGCGACGGGGTCACGCGGGGTAACGGGGTCATCGACATTGCCGCCTTGAAGCCGTCCGACCGGGCGATGCGCGCCATCCGCGGCCGCCGCATCGGCCTGATCTTCCAGGAGCCTATGAGCTCGCTGTCGCCGGTTCACACCATCGGTTCGCAGATCATCGAGGCGGTGCGCCTGCACAGCAATCTCGATCATCGCGCCGCCCGCGAAAGGACTGTCGAGCTGTTGCGCCAGGTCGAAATTCCGAACCCCGACAAGATGGCCGACCGCTACACCTTCGAATTCTCCGGCGGCATGCGCCAGCGCGCCATGATCGCCATGGCGCTTGCCGGCAATCCCGACATTCTCATCGCCGACGAACCGACGACGGCGCTCGACGTCACCACCCAGGCCGAAATCCTCGACCTGATCAAGCGGTTGCAGGTCGAACGCGGCATGGCCATGCTGCTCATCACCCATGACATGGGGATCGTCGCCGAAGTGGCGGATGATGTTGCCGTCATGCGCTTCGGCCGCATCGTCGAGCGCGGACCGGTGGATGCGATCTACCATGCCGCCGAGCATCCCTATACCCGCCAACTGCTGGCCTCGACGGTCAAGCTGACTCACCATGTCGAAGGCCGGCTGCCCGCCGTGGCGCTCTCGCCAGAGGCGCCGCAGCCGATCCTGTCCGTCCGTAACCTTGGCAAGATCTACGGCTGGCACGGCAAGGCCAATACGCTACGCGCCGTCGACGACGCCAGCTTCGATCTCTATCCCGGCGAAAACCTCGGCATCGTCGGCGAAAGCGGCTCCGGCAAGACGACGCTTGGCCGGCTCATCTTGCGCACCGTCGAGCCGACATCGGGTAGCATCAGCTATCGCGGCAAGGACGGCAGCGAGATCGACGTCACGAAACTCACCAAGCGCGAACTCCGCACCTTCCACCGCGAAGTCCGCCTGGTCTTCCAGGACCCGTTCGCCTCGCTCAATCCGCGCATGACCGTCAAGGAAGTGATCGGCGATCCGCTTGTTGTCAACGGGCTGGCCAAGGGCAAGGCGCTGGAGGACCGCGTCGCCGAACTGATGCGCCTGGTCGGTCTCGACCCGATGGGCATGGAGCGTTATCCCCATGCCTTCTCCGGCGGCCAGCGCCAGCGCATCGGCATCGCCCGCGCCCTTGCGCTCGATCCACGCATCATCATCGCCGACGAGGCAACGTCGGCACTCGACGTCTCGATCCGCAGCCAGATCCTCGACCTGCTGCTCGATATCCGCCAGCGGTTGAACCTGAGCTTCATCTTCATCTCCCACGATATTTCGGTGGTGCGTTATTTCTGCGATCGCGTTGCCGTCATGCATCGCGGCAAAATCGTCGAACTCGGTGAGGCCGAACAGATCTGCACCGCTCCCGAGGAGGCCTATACCAAGAGCCTCATCTCCGCCGTTCCCAATCCCGACCCTCGCGACAAGCGCATGCTGCACCGGCATCGTTTCGTCGCGCCTGCCAATATCTAAGGACGTTCCCGTGCCGAAATTTTCCGCCAACCTTTCCTTCCTCTACCAGGACCTGCCCTTTCTCGACCGCTTCACGGCAGCCGCAAAGGACGGCTTCGGCGCCCTCGAATATCTCGGCCCCTATGCCGAACCCAAGGAGAAAGTCGCCGAGGCGCTGAAGGGGAGCGGCCTGAAACAGGCGCTCTTCAACGTGCCATCAGGCGACTGGGCCGGCGGCGAGCGTGGCATCGCCTGCCTGCCGGACCGCGTAGAGGAGTTCCGCAACGGGGTCGCGCAGGCGCTCGATTATGCCGCAGCGCTCGATTGCCGGCAGGTGAATGTCATCGCCGGCCTGGTGCCTAGGGGTGCGGACCTTCAAACGCTGGAAACGGTGCTGGTCGACAATCTGAAATATGCTGCAAAGCGTTGTGCCGACGCCGGCGTCAAGCTGCTGGTCGAGCCGATCAACCTGCGCGATATTCCCGGCTTCTTCCTGTCGACCACCGCTGATGCCGAACGCATTCTCGACCGGGTCGGCTCGGACAATCTCTACATCCAGTATGATTTCTACCACATGCAGATCATGCAGGGCGACCTGATCCCCACCTTCATCCGGCTGAAGGAGAAGATCGCCCATGTCCAGATCGCCGACAATCCCGGGCGCAACGAACCCGGCACCGGCGAGATCAATTACGGCTTCATCCTCTCCGAACTCGATCGCCTCGGCTACCACGGCTGGGTGGGCTGCGAATACAAGCCGAAATCCGGCACCAGCGAAGGCCTCGGCTGGATGAAACCCTATCTGAAGTCAGCGAGGGCAGCATGAACATTGGATTTATCGGACTTGGCGTCATGGGCCGCCCGATGGCGGAACACCTGATCGATGCCGGCCACACGCTGCATCTGAGCCGCGTGAAGGAAGCCTCGCAACATCTTGTCGACAAGGGCGGCAAAGCCGCCGCCAGCGCCAGGGCGGTGGCGCTGGCCTCCGACATCATCATCCTGATGCTGCCGGATACACCGGATGTCGAGGCGGTGCTCTTCGGCGAAGACGGCGTCGCCTCCGGCCTTTCCAATGGCAAGCTGGTCATCGACATGAGTTCGATCTCGCCGGTCGCCACCAAGACATTCGCCAAGCGCATCGAGGCGTTCGGCTGCGATTATCTCGATGCTCCGGTTTCCGGCGGTGAGGTCGGCGCCAAGGCCGCCTCGCTGACGATCATGGTCGGCGGCAAGGTGCAGGCTTTCCAGCGGGCCAGGCCGCTTTTCGAAAAGATGGGCAAGAACATCACCCATGTCGGCGGCAGCGGCGACGGGCAGACGGCGAAGGTCGCCAACCAGATCATTGTCGGCCTGACGATCGAGGCTGTTGCCGAAGCGCTGCTTTTTGCCAGGAGGGCAGGTGCTGACCCGGCCAAGGTGCGCTCCGCGCTGATGGGCGGCTTTGCCGCTTCGCGCATCCTCGAAGTGCACGGCGAGCGCATGGTCAAGGAGACCTTCGAGCCCGGCTTCCGCATCCGCCTGCACCGCAAGGACATGACGCTTGCCGTCGATGCCGCCCGCGCACTCGATCTGTCGCTGCCGAACACAGCCGCCACGCAACAGCTGATGAATGCCGCGATCGCCAATGGCGACGGCGAACGCGACCATTCCGCCCTCATCCGCACCCTGGAACTCCTCGCCGGAGGACCGCGGTAGAACAGGATGATTTTAGGCCTGTTCGGCCTAAAATCTGAATCCTGTTCTAAATTAAATAGTTAGAGCATGATGTCGTCCGAAAACCGCTCACACTTTTCGGCATCATGCTCTAGATCAACGCTTTTTAGAACAGCCGGACGACATCTTCGATTGCCGAGTGCCGGAGCCTTCTTTCCGGACGGCGAAGCCATGTCCGAGCATCGACAGAGAAGGACAGGAAAATGCTCAACAACGATATCCAGCTCCCCTACGGCGCCGTCTATTTCCGCAAGTCCAATCCGCCCCGCGAAGATTGGGAACGCGACTACGCCACCGCCGGGCAGGACGGCCTCAACATCTTCCGCCACTGGTTCATGTGGAGCGCGATCGAAACCGCCCCCGGCGTCTACGATTGGGAGGAATATGACCGCCAGATGGACCTTGCCGCCGCAAACGGCATCAAGACCGTTATCGCCGAGTTGATTCATGCCGTGCCGGACTGGGCGGTGCGCAAATATGCTCATGCATTGCAGGTCAATGCCGACGGCACCAAACTCGGTTCCTATATGGGCGTGTCGTCGGCAACCGGCGGCTTCTCCAACAATGGCGGCGGCGCCGGCGCCTTGACGCTGAACTGCCCCGAAGTGAAGGAAGCCGCCGGCAAGTTCCTGACCGCGCTCGCCACCCGCTACAAGGATCATACGGCGATCTATGGCTATGACGTCTGGAACGAGTGCAACTATTCCGCCGATGTCGATTACAGCCCCTATGCCAAATCAGCCTTTCGCAAATGGCTGGAGAAGAAGTACGGCAGCCTGAAGGTCCTGGCGAAAGCCTGGTACCGCTACAGCTATGGCGAATGGGACGATATCGAGCCGCCGGTGCACATGGCGCCCTACCCCGAATGTATCGACTGGCTGCGGTTCAAGCGCGACAATTTCTACGACCAAATGCAATGGCGCATCGACACCATCCGCGCCGTCGACCAGAAGAACACCATCGTTGCCCACGGCATATCCGGCGCAATTCCCAACATGGCGGCCAACGGATGCGACGACTGGCTCGCCGCCTCCAAGGTCGAGGTTTACGGCTTCACCTGGATCCAGGCCCGCAAGGGGTCGGAAGCCTGGAAGAACTGGTACGGCGTCGACATCAACCGCGCTGCCGCCCGCGGCAAGCCGTTCTGGCACGCCGAGCGCCAGGGCGGCCCGCTCTGGCTGCAGCCGCAGGTGATCGGCCGCGACAAGGAGGATGGCCGCATCGCCGAGCCCGAGGATATCCGCCTCTGGAGCATGACCTCGCTTGCCGGCGGCGCCCGCGGCGTGATCAATCTGCGCTGGCGCCCGCTGCTCGATGGCCCGCTCTTCGGCGCCTTCGGCTCCTACGGCATGGACGGCTCGCGCACGCCGCGCTCCGACATGGCAAGCGCCATGGCGAAATGGGCAAATGACAAGGCGCAAGGCCCCCTCTGGGAGGCAAAGCCCCTGCGCGGCGAAGTCGGCATCCTCGTCGTTCGCGAAACGCAGGAATTCGATTACCTCCTGAACCACGACCGCAAGGAGAAACCCTATCCCGAAGCCATGTGGGGGGCCTATCGCGCCTTTCTCGAAAATGGCGTGCAGCCGGACTGGGTGCATATCGACGATATCGCGGCCTATGATTTCCTCTATTTCCCCTATCCGATCATGTTCACATCGGAGCAGGCAAAGAGCCTGAAAGCCTGGGTCGAAAACGGCGGCACGCTGATTGCCGAAGCATGCCCCGGCTATTTCGGCGATCGCGGCCATGTCGGCACCGTTCAGCCGAACATGGGCCTCGACGAGGTTTTTGGCGCGCGAGAGGAAGAGGTCGAGTTCATGCCCGATATCGGTGACCGCATCCATTTCGATCTCGACGGTGCCGCCGTCAATGGCGGCGGATTCCTGCAATCCTACCGGCTGGCGGGCGGAACCGGGCGCGGCCATTTCACTGACGGTCGTCTTGCCGTGGTCGAAAACGCCTATGGCAAGGGCCGCACGCTGCTGATCGGCACCAATCCTTCCGTGGCCTATTACCGCACCCAGGGGAAGGCGAACGGCGCTTTCTTTGCTGAGCTCTTGAGATGGAGTGGGAAGAAGCGCCACGTGACGTTGTCGAATGCCGCACTCTTCGCCCGCATCCACGAGGGGGAGAAAGGCAGCTTCCTCTGGCTCGTCAACCCGACAAGGACGGCACAGACGACCGAGGTGACACTGGCCGAGGGAGCACTGGCGCAAGGCAAGGCCGCCTGGCCCATCGACTATGTCAGTGACGGCGCCATCGTTGTGCCGGCGCGCGACGCACTGATCCTGCCGCTCGATAGCTGAAATTTCAGGATGCGGATGAACTGGCGCCTTCGGAAAAGGCTTCAAGCTCGGGATCGAAGTCGACCTCGACGACATTGTTGAAGACGGCGGTGGCCAGCATGATGCCGGCAAAGGCGACGAGATCGACAAGCACCTTGGTCTCGTAGCGCTCTTTCAGCTTCGCCCAGAGTTCGGCGGGAACAGCGTTGGAATCGGCGACGATCGCCTTGCCGAAGGCGTCGAGCAGCGCTTCCTCGTCTGAAAACTCCAGCGCATCGGGATTGAAACCCTTGTTGATCAGCGCCCGGCGAAAGAAGGTGATGGCGATCTTCGATTTCGCCGCCTTCGAGATCGCATGCGAGAAGATCCAGATCGCCCGGTCGCTGACGGCAGGATCGAGTTCGGCGCGTAGCGTGAACCATTCGGCATAGATGCGATGGGCGGCCGGCGAATGCAGCAGCGTCCGCTTCATGTTGGTCATGCGTCCGCGCAGCCTGACTTCTTCGTCATGCGCCGCACGAACCTCTTCAGAAGCACTGTTGTAGTCGATCTGCGGGAGGTGGCTCATCGGGTTCATTCTTTCGTTGCTGCACAGAAGCCGCCAGGCGCGAGATATTGTGGGCTGCGCAGCGGCAAATTTGCTTGGCCGCTGCCGACCTGACGCCTAGACTGACCAAATCGAAGCTGGAGGCAAGGCATGAGCGACGACCACGAGCATCATCATGTCGACTGGCGGGAACGTGGCGTCAAGGTCATTCCTGGCAATTCGCTCGATCCGAACACCGCGCAGACGCCGGGCATGAATCGTGCGACCGCGATCAACAATGCGCGCGCCGGCGCCGAAAAGATCTGGGCCGGTACGGTGACGATCCATGCCAACGCCAAGACCGGCGCCCATCATCACGGTGACCTCGAAAGCATCATTTACGTGGTCAAGGGCAGGGCCCGCATGCGCTGGGGCGAGCATCTGGAATATACCGCCGAGGCCGGCCCCGGCGACTTCATTTACGTACCGCCCTATGTGCCGCATCAGGAGATCAACGCCAGCCGCGACGAGACGCTGGAATGCGTTCTCGTCCGTTCAGGCCAGGAACCGGTCGTCGTCAACCTCGACATCGAGCCGGTAGAAAAGCCGGAGGACGTCGCGTGGATCGACCCGATACACCGTTAGAGCAATTCACCTTCGCGCACGTGGCTGACATCCTCAGCCGCCGAACGCTCTGTCAAGATCATCGCAAAGGATCGTCGCAGACCGCTTTAGGCGTGGACGGCGCCTGCGCTGTTCATAACAGGGTTCTCGATGATCCGGCCGGTATCGGCGGCATAGAGGTGGATCTGGTCGTAATCGATTGCGATGCCGATCGGATCGCCCGACTTCACCTTCACGGCCTCAGTCAGCGCCACGGCAAAGGGCAGCCCATCGAAATCGGCGTGGACGATGCGGCTTGCGCCGAGCTCTTCGATGAAATCGGCCGTTGCGACAAGGGCACCCGGCGCATCAGGGGCCACCAGCCGGGCAGCCTCGGCGCGCATGCCGAGCACGACTCGTTTGCCTTTCAGCGGTGCGGCGCGCTCGCGCGGCAGTGCGACCTTGCGGCTTTGATCGTAGACGAAGACGCCCTCATCATTGATCGTACCCTCGAGCAGGTTCATCGCCGGTGTGCCGACGAAGCCCGCGACGAAGCGCGAAACCGGATGATGATAGACCTCTTCCGGCGTGCCGACCTGCTCCACCCTGCCGCCGTTCATCACCACCAGCCGGTCGGCCAGCGTCATCGCCTCGGTCTGGTCATGCGTGACGAAGATCGAGGTTGCGCCGAGGCGGCGGTGCAGGCGGCGGATTTCGGCGCGCATGGCGATACGCAGCTTGGCGTCGAGGTTCGACAACGGCTCGTCGAAGAGAAACACCTTCGGTTCGCGGATCATCGCCCGGCCCATGGCGACGCGCTGGCGCTGGCCGCCGGAAAGGGCGGCCGGCCGGCGTTCGAGGAAAGGTTCGAGGCTGAGCGCCTTGGCGACCTCGCCGATGCGCCGCTGACGCTCCGCCTTCGAGACGCCGGCCACCTTCAATGCATAGCCGATATTCTCGGCAACACTCATATGCGGATAAAGCGCATAGTTCTGGAACACCATGGCGCAGCCGCGCTCGCGCGGCTCCAGCTGGTTGACGACGCGCCCGTCAATGGCGATTTCCCCGCCGGTGATTTCCTCTAAACCGGCAATCATGCGCAGCAGCGTGGACTTGCCGCAACCGGACGGACCGAGGATGACGATGAACTCGCCCGACTGAATGTCGAGATCGACGCCGTGAACGACTGGGGTCTTGCCGTAGTTTTTCTTCACGCCACGAATGGAGATCGGTGCCAAGGGAGTACTCCTTCACTTCTCGGTGGAGATAAGGCCGCGTACGAACCAGCGTTGCATCAGAATGACGAGGATCAATGGCGGCGACATGATGATCAGGGTTCCGGCCATGGCGACGTTCCAATCGGGCAGGCCGAATTCGGACGGGATGAGGGTCTTGAGCTGCGTCACGGCGATGCCGAAATTCGGATCGGTGGTGATCAGCAGCGGCCAGAGATACTGGTTCCAGGCCCAAACGAACATGATGGTGAAGAGCGCGATCATATTTGGCCGCGAGAGCGGCAGCAGAATATCCCAGAAGAACCGGACCGGGCCCGATCCGTCCATCTTCGAGGCCTCGGCAAGCTCGTCGGGAACCGTCAGGTAGAACTGCCGGTAGAGGAAGGTGCCGGTTGCGGTTGCGACCAGCGGCAAAACGAGACCGGGATAGGAATTCAGCAGACCCCATTCGAGCTTGATCTGAAGACCGGTGATCTGCGCAACGAGCCAGCTTATGCCAGTAACGTCGAGGATCGTCTGGAAAGGCTGCAGCGCATTGGCCGCAATCGAATAGGTCGGCACGATGCGGACTTCCAGTGGCAGCATCAGCGTGATGAAGATGATCCAGAAAATCACATACCGGCCACGGAAGCGGAAGTAGACGATCGAGAAAGCTGCCATGGAAGACAGCATGACCTTGCCGGCGCCGACCGTTGCGGCGAAGATGATGCTGTGGAACAGCTTGTTGCCGAGATCGGCGCGAACCCAGGCGGTCTCAGCGTTTTCCCAGAAATGCGAGCCCGGCATCAGCGGCAGCGGCACACGATTGACCGTCTCCAGATCAAGCGTCGAGGCGATGATGACAATGGCGAAAGGCAGAAGCGCGATCACCATGCCGAGCGCGAGAAGGCTATAGCAGATAAAGTTGAATATCGGCGTGCGTTCGATCATGTCCGCGACCTCACTTGTAGTGCACGCGCCGCTCGATGAAGCGGAACTGGAAGATGGTGAGAAGGACAACGAGCACCATCAGGATGATGGACTGCGCTGCAGCGCCCGAATAGTCGAGACCCCTGAAGCCGTCGAAATAGATCTTGTAGACCATGAGCTCGGTGGCGCGCGCCGGGCCGCCCTGCGTCATGACGTCGACGATACCAAAGGAATCCTGGAAACTCTCGGTGATGTTGATGACGAGCAGGAAGAACAGCGTCGGCGTCAACAGGGGCAGCTGGATATCCCAGATCCGGCGCATCGGCCCCGAACCATCCATTGCGGCGGCCTCGATCAGCGAGCGCGGAATGCCCTGCAGCGCCGAGAGGAAGAAGATGAAGTTGTAGCCGATATATTTCCAGGAGAAGGCGACGATGACGGCGATCATCGCATCCTTGCCGTCGAGTGCGGGGTTCCAGAGGCCTGGCCAGACATGGTTGATAACAGACAGAAGGCCGGCCTCCGGCGCCAGGATGAAGCGGAAGGCGAGGCCGAGAGCGGGAGCGGCAATTGCGTAAGGCCAGATGAAGACTGACCGGTAGACTTTGTGGCCGCGCAGTTCACGATCCGTCAAAAGCGCCAGGATCAGCGCCAGCCCCATGGCGATGGCCGTAGAGCTGAAGCCGAAGATCATGCTGCGGGTGATCGAGTCCCAATAGATCGGATCGGTGAGCAGCTGTCTAAAATTGTCGAAACCGACCCAGGCATTGCCGCCGCCCCATGGCTGCTCGAGCGTGAACGCCCAATAGAGCGCCTGCGCGCTCGGCCAATAGAAGAAGACGAAGATCAGCAACAGCATCGGAAATGCGAAGAGCAGTCCGATCGTCGTCGACGAGAAAGTGACGCGCTTTTCCATGAGTGGTCGTTTTCGGCCTGATTTGGTTTAGGCGCGGGCAGCGAGTTCGCAGCCGCGACAAATTAGAGACTTACAAAGACGCACCCGGCGCGCGAAACGCGGGCCGGGTGCGGCTCATATCAAGCGATCAGGGGAGCTGAACGTTCTTGTAAGTCTGCTGGAAGCGACGCAGCAGCGTATTGCCGCGTTCGGCAGCGCTGTCGAGCGAAGCCTGGACGTCGGCATTGTTGACGAAGATTGCCTGCAGACCATTGGCGATTTCGGTGCGGACCTGCAGCAGGCCACCGAGGCGGATGCCCTGCGGAGCCGCATCGTCAGCAGGCGATGCGGTCAGGCTCTGAATGGCGAGTTCACGGCCGGCATAAGGAGCCTTGTCGTAGAAGCCCTGCTTCTTCAGATATTCGAAGCCGGAGTTACGAACCGGGATGTAGCCGGTAACGGTCGACCAGGTAAGAGCTTCTTCCGGCTTTGCAATGAAGTTGAAGAAGGCCGCGGCGGCCTTGTATTCAGCGTCGGAATGACCCTTCAGAACCCAGAGCGAAGCGCCGCCGACGTAAGAGCTGTGACGGCTTGCATCGCCGTAGGTCGGGAGCATGGCAACGTCCCAGTTCATGCCTTGTTTGGCGGTGCGGCCAACGTTGCCGTGATCGCCGACCGAGGTTAGGATAACCTGGCAATCGCCAGCGGCAAAGGCTTCGACGAAGGTCTGGCCGACAGCCTTATTCTTGATGACGACAAGCTTGTTGTCGTACCAGGACTTGAGGTCCTTGATGTAGCTGACGAGAAGCGGGTTCTTGTTGAACACCAGCTCGGCGTCGAGACCTTCAAAGCCGTTCTTCTTCGTGGCGATCGCTTCGCCGTTTACGGCTTCGAACTGCTCGATGTACTGCCAGACTTCGTTGTTGGAGATGTCGAAGCCGAGCGGGCAAGCATAGCCTGCATCCTTCAGAGCCTTGAGGTCCTCGCCTGCTTCCTTCCAGGTTGCCGGAGCATGATCCTTGCCGATCTTGGCGAAGGCATCCTTGTTCCAGTAGAGAAGAGCGGTCGAGGAGTTGAAGGGGAAGGAGTACATCTCGCCCTTCGATGTCGCGTAGTAGCCGGAGATACCGGAGAAGTAGTCCTTCCAGTCGACGGTGTAGCCCATGTCGGTCATCAGCTTGTTCGCCGGGTAGTAGGCGCCAGAGAGCATGATGTCGAGCGTGCCCGCGTCGGAGACCTGGGCGATGGTCGGCTGCTTGCCGGCGCGGAAGGCAGCAATGGTGTTCTGCAGGGACGCGTCGTAGCTGCCCTGGCTGGTGCAGACGACTTCGTAGTCGGCCTGCGACTGGTTGAAGCGATCGCACTGCTCCTGGACACGCTTTGCGATGTCACCGGAATTGCCGAACCAGAAGTCAATCTTGGTCTTATCGGCGGCGGCAGCGGGACCAGCAAGAAACGCTGTAGCGAGAAGGGCGCCGACGGCGCCGAGAAGCTTGGCTTGCATGAGAACCTCGAACGTAAAAGGGACGCGCACTTTCAGCGCACGCCCTATTAGCTGGTTCAAATTGCCGCGGCCAATGAATATTACATGACATGAAATTATCTAAACACAGTCGTCATAAAACCTTCACACAACCGTTATTCGCAAATTTCAGGGAAATATTTAGAGAATTTTCAAATCTTGCTTCAGCATATTGTAAATAAATTATAGCTATATTCGAAACAATGGAATTTTGGGGGATATTTAATATTCATTTATATTGTGACAGAGTGCCTTTATTCGGCTACTCCACCGCAACGAAACTTGCAAAAACGCTGACATTTTGGCCGTTGCACTGGTGTGCAACCTGAGGGTCTAGGCCTCAGGATTGAAGGGAATCCTTCAGGATCGCCGCAAAACGAGGATCGAATGCACGGCTGATCGGTCCGGCGGCAGCGCCAAGCGCCACCGACCAGGGATCAGCCATGCCGGGCTGCAGGCGCGGCAGCGTGCGGCCACGACGTTCGGCGATCGAGGGCAGCAACGGGCCGATGGCCGCAATCAACCTGTTCACCAGCGCCTCAGGTGCGCTGCCGCAGAGGATCACCGTCTGCGGATCGAACAGCGTCTCGATCAGATGGATGCTCCAGCGCAGGTCCACTGCCGCTGCGTCGACCCAGGCGTGGATGCTTTGATCGCCTCTCAAGGCAAGACCGTTGATGCGTGCGTGGAGATGAGGATCGGCGGGATCGACCGATAGATGCTGATAGAGCGAGGCGAGCGAGGCGCGATGTTCGAGCGGCGTCGATTTGCCGTCGGCAAACAATAACGCCATGCCGATCTCGCCGGCATTGCCGTTGGTGCCGCGGTAGAGTTCGCCGTTCAGAATGAGGCCGGCGCCGATGCCATAGCCGACGAAGAGGCAGACAGCGTGGTCGAGGCCATGGGCGGCTCCCACCATGCGCTCGGCGGTCGCCGCCGCCGCCGCATCGTTCTGCAGGCCGACATCGAGCCCGGTGCCGGCGGTCAGCGTTTCCAACAACGGAAATTTCTGCCAGGCCTCCATCATCCAAGGATCGTCGCCACTGCCGGCAACCCCGAAAGGCCCGGGCATGGCGACGCCGAGGCCGACCAACCGCTTTTCCGACTGCTGGACGATCCCGGCAAGCTTTGAGCGTATGCCGGCGACGAGGTCGAGGATGACCTTCGTCCCGTTCGACGGACCTCCGTGCGGAAGGCCGGCCTCGTCACGCACGAGAACGCTGCCGACGAGATCGACGGCGACCGCCCGCGTCACATGCCGGTCGATCTGCAGGCCGATTGCAAAGGCGCCTTCGGGCACGAGCCGATAGGGTGTCGACGGCTGCCCCCTGCCCCTCCTCACCGCCTCTTGCGAAGTGACAAGACCGTCTCGCTCGAGTTCCTCGATGATATTGGATACCGTCTGTTTGGTCAGCCGCGTCGCCCGCGCCAGATCGGCGCGTGAAAGCGCGCCGTTGACCCGCAGGGCATCGATCATCACGCGCCGGTTATGCGCGCTGGTGCCTTCGTGATTAGTGCCGCTCTTGGCCCGGATCGGGCGGCTGTCATTCATGTGCAATTCCCTCTTGACTCCAATAGAATGTTGAAGAAGTAATAAGTCAAGACACTTGACTTATTAAGGAACCGGAGTGTTCCAGGGAACACGGGAGCCGGGCAACGGCTCCGACGACGCTCCGAGACGACGAACCGGCACGCTTTCCGCGCGTGCCCTCTCGAACACCGATGGCGGAGGATCGCCCTCGGCAATGCGTAAATATCAAAAACTGGAGGCTGCAATGCTGAAATCCTTTAACAAGACGCTTCTGGGTGCGGCCTTGATCGGCGCATCCCTTGCGCCGCACGCTTTCGCCGAAACGACGCTGAACGCGCTTTTCATGGCGCAGGCCGCCTATAGCGAGGCCGATGTACGCGCCATGACCGACGCTTTCGCCAAGGCGAACCCCGATATCAAGGTCAATCTCGAATTCGTTCCTTATGAAGGCCTGCACGACAAGACGGTGCTGGCGCAAGGCTCCGGCGGCGGTTATGACGTCGTCCTCTTCGACGTCATCTGGCCGGCCGAATACGCCACCAACAAGGTGCTGGTCGACGTCTCCTCGCGCGTCACCGACGAGATGAAGAAGGGCGTGCTGCCGGGTGCCTGGACCACCGTGCAATATGACGGCAAACATTACGGCATGCCGTGGATTCTCGACACCAAATATCTGTTCTATAACAAGGAAATCCTCGAAAAGGCCGGCATCAAGGCTCCGCCGAAAACCTGGGACGAACTGACCGAGCAGGCAAAAACGATCAAGGACAAGGGCCTGCTCGCGACGCCGATCGCCTGGAGCTGGTCGCAGGCCGAAGCCGCGATCTGCGACTATACCACGCTCGTCAGCGCCTATGGCGGCGATTTCCTGAAGGACGGCAAGCCGGCCTTCCAGACCGGCGGCGGCCTCGATGCTCTGAAATACATGGTTTCCAGCTATTCCTCCGGCCTCACCAATCCGAACTCCAAGGAATTCCTCGAAGAGGACGTCCGCAAGGTCTTCGAAAACGGCGAGGCCGCCTTCGCGCTGAACTGGACCTACATGTACAACATGGCCAACAATCCGAAGGACAGCAAGGTCGCAGGCAAGGTCGGCGTCGTGCCGGCGCCGGGTATTACAGGCAAGAGCGAGGCTTCTGCCGTCAACGGCTCGATGGGTCTCGGCATCACCTCGGCCAGCCAGCATCCTGATGAAGCCTGGAAATACATTACCTTCATGACCTCGCAGACAACGCAGAATGCCTATGCCAAGCTCAGCCTGCCGATCTGGGCGTCCTCCTATGAGGATCCGGCGGTCACCAAGGGCCAGGAAGAGCTGATCTCGGCTGCCAAGGTCGGCCTTGCCGCCATGTATCCGCGCCCGACGACGCCGAAATATCAGGAGCTTTCGACCGCGCTGCAGCAGGCGATCCAGGAAGCGCTGCTTGGCCAGTCCTCGCCAGAGGACGCGCTGAAGTCGGCAGCCGACAATAGCGGCCTCTGAGCAACGCATGAAACCCCGGGCGGCGCCCGCCGTCGCCCGGTCTTCAGAACCTATGAAGAATAAAGGGTCGCCTCGATGTCGAGCACTTGGCTGACAACGCGCGCGTGGCTTTTGATGCTGCCGCTTCTCGTGGTCATGATATCAGTCATCGGCTGGCCTCTGATCGATACCGTCGGCCTCTCCTTCACCGACGCCAAGCTGGTCGGCACCGAAGGCAGCTTCGTCGGCATCGACAATTACGTGAAGATGATCTCCGGTTCGAATTTCCAGCGCACGCTCATCACCACCGCATGGTTCGCGATCGTCTCGGTCGCCGCCGAAATGGTGATCGGCGTGCTCGCCGCCCTGCTGCTGAACCAGCAATTCCGCGGTCGCACCGCGCTTCGCGCCCTGATGATCCTGCCCTGGGCGCTGCCGACCGTCGTCAACGCCACGCTCTGGCGGCTGATCTACAATCCGGAATACGGCGCGCTGAACGCCGCACTCACTCAACTCGGCCTGCTGGAAGCCTACCGTTCCTGGCTCGGCGAACCGGGCACGGCGCTGGCGGCCCTGATCGTCGCCGATTGCTGGAAGAATTTCCCGCTGGTGGCGCTGATCGCGCTGGCCGCCCTCCAGGCCGTGCCGCGCGACATCAACGCCGCCTCGCTGGTCGACGGCGCCGGCGCTTTCGCCCGCTTCCGTTTCGTCATCCTGCCCTATCTCGCCGGCCCGCTGATGGTGGCCCTGGTGCTGCGCACGATCGAAGCCTTCAAGGTGTTCGACATCATCTGGGTCATGACCCGCGGCGGCCCGGCCAACAGCACGCGTACGCTGTCTATCCTCGTTTATCAGGAGGCCTTCTCGTTCCAACGGGCGGGCTCGGGCGCATCGCTGGCATTGATCGTCACGCTGCTGGTGACGCTGCTTGCTGCCGGCTACGCCGCCCTGGTGCGCAAGACCGCGGGGAGTGCAGCGTGATGGAACGCCAGAGTCCACTTTTTTCCGCCTTCATCCACCTCTGCGCGCTGCTGCTTGCCGCCGTCATCCTGGCGCCGATCCTGTGGCTGTTCATCATGAGCATCTCGCCGGCCGCCGACCTTGCGGCCAAGCCGCTGCGCTGGTGGCCGCAGACGGCGGATTTCTCTCGCTACGGCGTGCTGCTCTCGACGCTCGAAAACAGCGCCGGCGCCGCCTTCACCTCGTCGCTGCGAAACAGCATCGAGGTGGCGGGTATGGCGACGATCGCCGCCATCGTGCTGGCCATACCGGCCGGCTGGGCCGTGTCGCGCACGCCTGCTGTGGGATGGTCGCTGTCGATGGTCATCGCCACCTATATGCTGCCGCCGGTGGCGCTCGCCGTGCCGCTTTACATGGGCCTTTCCCATCTCGGCATGCTGAACAACGTCTTCGGTCTCGCCCTCGTCTATCTCACCATCCTTGCGCCCTTCACCACTTGGCTGATGAAGTCGGGCTTCGATTCCATCCCGAGGGAGATCGAATCCGCCGCGATGATCGACGGCGCCGGCCTGTTCCAGACGCTCAGGATCATCACGCTGCCGCTGGCCGCCCCCGTGGTCGCGACGTCCAGCCTCTTTGCCTTCCTGCTTGCCTGGGATGAATTCTTCTATGCGCTGCTCTTCACTTCCGACCAGCGCGCCAAGACGCTGACCGTCGCCATTGCCGATCTCGCCGGCGGCCGCGTTTCCGATTACGGACTGATCGCGACGGCAGGTGTGCTCGCCGCCCTGCCCCCGGTGCTGATCGGTCTCGTCATGCAACGCGCCCTGATTTCGGGGCTCACCAGCGGCGGCGTCAAGGGATGAACATGACAGCAGAAAGAATCCGACCGGCCGGACTTGCGGCAATCGATCGTGAAATGGCGCGCCAGCATGCCGATGCGATCGCCTCCTATGGAGCGGCCCAGCCGATGGCCGTCAGGGCCGCCGCTTCGCTGAAGAAGACCGGCGGACTGCTACTCGTCGGCATGGGCGGCTCGCATGCCGTCAACCGCGCCGTCGAGCCGCTCTACCGGGCGCTCGGCATCGATGCCGTCGCCCTGCCCCTCTCCGAGCAGCTCGGCCAGCCGTTGCCGATTACCGGCAGGACGATCTTCGTCACCTCGCAATCCGGCGAAAGCGCCGAAGTCGTGCGCTGGTTCGGCGAAACCGGGGGCACGGAGGAGACTTTCGGCCTGACACTCGAAGGCAGCTCCTTCCTGGCTAAAACCGCACCATCCCTGGTCGGCGCCGGCGGCACCGAGCTCGCCTTCGCCGCGACCCGCAGCCTGACGGTGACTTTCGCCCTGCATCTGGCAATCCTTTCCGCCCTCGGCGAAGATCCTGACACCGCCCTTGCCGCCCTCAGGGCGCCGGAAGATCATGACATCACCGCCGCGCTCTCGGCGCTGGAAAACGTCGCGACCATTGTCACGTCGGGCCGCCGGCTGCAGGGTATCGCCGAGGCGCTCGCGCTCGGATTGACCGAGCTGTCGCGCCGTCCTTGCTTCTCGCTCGAAGGCGGCCAGCTGCGCCACGGTCCGATGGAGATGCTGGGGCCGGAGATCGGCGTCGTGCTATTCCGCGGCTTGGACGAGACGGCTGGCCTGGTGACGGCAATGGCGACATCCGCCGTCGAGACAGGCGCCCCGGTCATCCTGTTCGACGCCTCGGGCGAAGCGCCCGTCGCCGGCGCGGTGACGATCCGCTTTGCGCCTGCAACCGGTCTTGCCGCGATCTTCGCCATGCTGCCGGTCGCCCAGCGGCTGATGATCGCCTTTGCCGATGCCCGCGTGGAGAATGCCGGAACGCCGGTTCGATCCACCAAAATCACCCGGAGCGAATGAATGCGGCCGCTTGCAGTCATCGGCAACGTCAACGTCGACCTGATCCTTGGACCGACCACCCCCTGGCCGAAGGCCGGGACGGAAATTATCGTCGATCATGACGAGTTGCGCGTCGGCGGAGCCGCCGGCAACAGCGCGCTCGCCTGGCAAGCGCTCGGCGTCGAATTCGAGATCGCTGCCAATATCGGCAGCGACCAGTTCGGCCGCTGGCTGAGCGATGCCTTCGGCCACCGTTCCGAGAGGTGGCCGGTACGTCCTGAGAAAACGACGCTCTCCGTCGGCATCACCCATCCGGACGGCGAGCGCACCTTCTTCACGACGAGGGGCCACCTGCCGCGTTTCAGCCTGGCCGACGTGTTCGCCGTCATCGAGGGCGCAAGACTGCAGGGCGGTTACGCGCTTCTCTGCGGCTCGTTCCTGACCGACGATCTGACAGAAGAATACGGCAAGTTCTTCGACTGGGCCGACAGCCATGGCATCACCGTTGCGCTCGATACCGGCTGGCCGCTCGACGGCTGGACAGACGAGAATTGCGCAGCGACACGCGCCTGGCTTTCCCGCAGCGGTGTCGCGCTGCTGAACGAGGTCGAATCGACGACGCTTGCCGGCATCGCCGATCCGATCGAGGCCGCGCGTCACATCAGGTCGCATATGCCGGCGGGTGCGATCGTCGTCGTCAAACGCGGCCCGGACGGCGCTCTCGCGATCGGGCCGGACGGCAGCTTGGTTTCGGTGGCAGCGCCCGTTGTCGAGGTCGTCGATACGATCGGCGCCGGCGATGTCTTCAACGCCGCCTTCCTTGCCGCGCTCGCAAGCGGTGAGCCGCTGGTTTCCTGCCTGATGGCGGGAACCGGCGTTGCCTCGCGCGCCATCTCCACTCTTCCCCGCAGCTATGGCGGCCCGACATCTCTTCAGGAGCCCTTGCGATGAGCGCGCTCGACATTCAGAACATCCGCAAGGCCTACGGCGACATCGAGACGCTGAAAGGCATCGACATCTCGCTGGAAAGCGGCGAATTCCTGGTGCTGCTCGGCTCCTCCGGCTGCGGCAAATCCACCCTGCTGAACATCATCGCCGGCCTTGCCGAGGCAACGAGCGGCGATGTCAGGATCGGCGGCCGCTCGGTGCTCGGCGTGCATCCGAAGGACCGCGACATCGCCATGGTCTTTCAATCCTACGCGCTCTATCCCAATCTGACGGTGCACCGGAACATCGGCTTCGGCCTGGAAATGCGCAAGGTGGCAGCACCCGAGCGCGACAAGGCCGTGCGCGATGCCGCCAAACTTCTGCAGATCGAAAACCTCCTCGACCGCAAGCCGAGCCAGCTTTCCGGCGGCCAGCGCCAGCGCGTCGCGATCGGCCGGGCGCTGGTGCGCAAGCCGGAGGTCTTCCTCTTCGACGAGCCTCTCTCCAACCTTGATGCCAAACTGCGCATGGAGATGCGCACCGAGATCAAGCGGCTGCATCAGATGCTGAAGACCACGGTCGTCTATGTCACCCATGACCAGATCGAGGCGATGACGCTTGCAAGCCGCATCGCCGTCATGCGCGACGGCCGCATCGAGCAGTTGGGCACGCCGGAGGAGATCTACAACCATCCGGCAACGCTCTATGTCGCGACCTTCGTCGGCGCGCCGCCGATGAACCTGCTGAAGGCGACAGCGCGCGACGGTGGCCTGGCGCTTTCAGGCTCCGATGCGATCCTGCCGCTGCCCACCCGTTTCCGCCAGGCGGCCGGCAATGGCCGCGACCTTATCCTCGGCATCCGTCCCGAGGCGCTTCGCACGGACGGCGCCGGCCCGTCGATCGAGGCAACCCTTGAGGTCGCAGAGCTGACCGGCCCGGAACTCGTCGTCACCGCCCTTGCCGGAAATCAGCGCCTGATGGCCTGCCTGCCGCCACGTACGCCGATCCGCGACAACGAAAAGCTCACCCTCTTTTTCGACGAGGAAGCAATGCATCTCTTCGACCCGCAAACCGGCCTCAGCTGCGGCCGTTAGCGACGGAACGGCAATCCCCCGTCGGCTGTTCAATTCGCCGCGTCAGTAGGCTTACGCTGGTAGACGTGAATATAGTCGACGAGCAGAATGGAAGGATTCGGCGTTTCATCGATCGGCCAACCCGAGCCGAGTGCCAGGTTCACCAGCGGATAGAACGGCATGTGGAATTCCTTCGGCGTGTCGAAGCTCCAGATGAACTGACGGTCGAAGTAGAAGCTCGTTTTGTCGGCCTGGATATCGACGCCGTAGGTGTGATAATCGCTGTTCAAAATTCCGTCCTGGACCTTTTGCCAATGGCCGCCGGTGCTGTTCTGGCCGCCCTGGCTCTGACGCCAGATATGAAA
Organism: Rhizobium aouanii; assembly: GCF_037002925.1. Lineage (NCBI taxonomy): Bacteria > Pseudomonadati > Pseudomonadota > Alphaproteobacteria > Hyphomicrobiales > Rhizobiaceae > Rhizobium > Rhizobium aouanii. Next base: position 93,217 of record NZ_JBAMYD010000001.1, on the reverse strand, counting down.
GCCCATGCTGAATTCGTAGGGCGCGCGTCCATAATATTCGAGGACGTCGATCTCGGCGGTGTATTTCGACCGGTCGAGTCCGATGAGCCAAAAGGCCGGCCAAACGCCCTTGCCCGGCGGCAGCTTCATCCTTGCTTCGAAATAGCCGAACTGCTGCGAGAACCCTTCGCCTTTGGGGTTCACTGACGACAACAGGCCCGAGCGCCAGGTTCCATCGGCCTCCTTACGCGCTTCGATCTTCAGAATTCCCTGATCGGTAGTAAACGGAAAGCCGGGGGCGGGATCTGTGAAGCGGGCGTCACCGAAATCGCCGTTCCACGGCGTATGGGCGATCCAGCGGGAGCTTCTCTCCCCCCAGGCCGAGACGTCGAGACTGTCGAAACTCTCCTCGAACGTTAGCTGGTACGCATTGATATTGAGTGGTTCCTGAGCCACGCTGGGCTGGCCGGGCAACGCCCCCAGACCGATAACGATCAGCAAACCCAAAGCCTTAGAAGATATCCCGTAACGCATTCTGCTCCTCCGAAAACGCCAAATCAATCGTTGGACTACACTTGTCTCGATCATGAAATGAGAACTCCGTTTCGTCGCGGCATGAGCCTTTGGACGACGATGGTCTCGATGCCGTCGGGCCTTCCGACAATTTGCCACACGAGCAGCGCAAAGACCCAGAAGATCGCCACTGCCGCCCCGCCGCAGAGCGCCAGGCTGACGATCAGGTTAAGGCCGGCAGGCATGGCGACAAGCATCGGCTCCATCCACAGCAGGAAAGCGATCATCGGCAAGCTCGCGGCCAGAGGCCGTAAAAAGGCATTCAACTGAGCGGCAAATGTTGCGCCGATCAGCCGCCGCGTGATGATCAGCGATGCGGCATAGGCGACAAGCACCGCCACGATCCGCGCGCCCAGTGCTCCTGCTACCTGAAAATAGGCAATGCCCAGGATGGTGACCGGAACCCTGACGGCGAACTCGGCAAACATCCTGAGGGCGACATAACGGGTATTGTTCATGACCATCGCCAATGGCGGCATCATGTTCGCGGGCAGACCGAGCAGGCTGACAAGGCACAGCCATTGCAGGATCGGCGCGGATGATGCCCATTTCTCGCCGACGAGGATCCGCACGGTCGGCTCGGCGAGAAGGGCGAGCGCGATGAGAATGGGCGCCGCGACGAAGGTGATCGCGTTCGTCGCCTTCAAATAGGCGACGACCAGATTGCGGCGGTCTTCGACAGTGGAGAATGCCGCCATCAGCGGACGCAGCAACGGTCCGACGAAGGTCTGGTATGGAATACCCGCGATATTGTCGGCGACGCTGAAGGCGCCGAAGGTTGACAGGCCCGTAAAACGGGGTAGAAGCAGCCGGTCCAGCTGCCAGTTGATCGAATTCAGCACCTGCGAGACGGTGTTCCAGCTGATCATGTCCTGAAAATGCTTCCATTCGGAGAGGCTGAACGTCGGTCGCATCGGCGCGAAGACATAGGACGTGATCATCGCCGCGGTCGGGCCGGCGACCGCTCCGATCGCCAGCCCCCAATAGCTGCCTGTTGCCACAGCTACACCCACCCCAAACAGCAATGTCGATCCCTTGGCGATGAGATCGAGAGCGAACTCGCGCTTGAAATCGAACCGCTGCATGAAAAGAACCATGCGCGGACTGACGATGCTGCGCATGGCGGGCGCAATCGACAGAACGGCGACAAGGGCGAAAAGCCGGGAATCGCCGTAGATCAGCGCCATCGGCCAGGAAATGATCATCATCAGCAGGCTGATGGCGAGCCCCCTCAGCAGGCTAAGCGTGAAGGCCGTGGCGAACATCTCGTTCGAAGGCGATGGCTGGCGCATCAGGGCCTGCGTCAACGGCAGGTCCAGAATCGCCTCGACGATGACCAGCACCGAGGTCGCGATGGCGACCAGGCCGAAATCCGCCGGACTCAAAAGCCTTGCCAGAACAAGGAGACTGACGAAATCGAGCATCCGCGCGAAGAATTTTCCGCTGATGGTCCAGATGCTCGCCGTCGCTGTCCTCTGAGATACGCTTGACATGGTCTGTTTATCTATTCCTCGTCGAGGGTTTGAGACGGTTTCGGTCGCGGCGGCAGGGCAGGCAGCTCCGTTCCTTGCCCTCAGCCCGGCCGTCTTCTGAAGACGTCGGCCGATCGGTCGCCATGGGTGGATAGCTGTTGCTCGATGAGACTGGACAGACGATCGCGGAACACGGTGGAAGAGAATTTCAGCGCGTGCGCGCGGATGGCATGCGGATCGATATCGTCCTCCACCTCTTCGAACGCCGCCATCGTTTCCAACAAAGCTTCCGTGGTCTGCTCAGCGAAACGAAATCCGACCTTCGGCGAGGACACGGTTTCTCTGGCGCCGCCGGCATCGAAAGCCAGAACCGGCCGCCCTGATGCCATGGCCTCAACCGGAAGGATGCCGAAATCCTCCGTGCCCGGAAACAACAGGGCGCGGCATCGTGACAGATGGTCGCGCAGAACGTTGAAGGGCTGATGGCCGAGGAACTGGACGGTCGGTCCGGCGATCGACTTCAGATAGGCCAGTTGTTCTCCCTCGCCGATCACGACCAGTTTCCTGCCGGCCTCGGTGCAGGCGCGAACGGCGATATCGGGCCGCTTGTAGGTGGTCAGCTGTCCCGCATAGAGATAGAATTCGCCTTTCCCCTTCCCCACCGCAAAATCGTCGGTCGCAACCGGCGGATGGATGACGATGGAGTCCCGGTCGTAGAAGCGGCGGATGCGGCTTGCGACATAATCGGAATTGGCAACGAACACGTCGACCCGCGAGGAGGTCGTCACGTCCCAGGCGCGCAGCATGGGTGCGGTGATCGACATCAAGGCGCGACCGACCCAGGGCAGGCCATGGCGGTAGACATGGAACTGATCCCAGATGTAGCGCATCGGCGAATGGCAATAGCAGACATGCAGGGCGTCGGCGCGCGTGATGATGCCCTTGGCGGGTCCAGATTCGCTCGACAGCACGAGATCGTAATCCTGCAGATCGAACTGCTCGAGCGCGAAAGGCATCAGCGGCAACATCTTGGTATAATGCCGCTTTGCACCGGGGATCTTCTGCAGGAAGGATGTGCGGATGTTCCGCGTCTTCAGAAAATCGCTAATGCGATCGCGGTTGCAGACGAGGGTGAAGATGTCGGCCTGCGGAAACATGCGGCACAGCTCTTCGACGACCTTCTCGCCGCCGCGCATCGAAACGAGCCAATAATGCACGATGGCGACACGAAGCTGCTTGGTTTCGCCCGAGCTTCCGGCATCAGTGACACGTCTTTTCGCCATCACGGGCGCATCGCCGAGAAATGCCCTCGCATCGGGAAGAGAGGTTGTTGCTTTCAGGGTCAACTGAATACTCCTTGTATCGCCACACCGTCCGTCAGCTCGGGAACCACATTTGCCGAAATCAGACCGTGATATTCGGCAAGAAGCGCGTCGCGCCATTCCTCGTGGGTCGAGGCGAGATCCGGCGACAGCCGGAAAGCCCGTTCGCTCATGGCGCGGACCTCATGCCTCGGCATTTGGCTAAATCGCGTCAAAGTATCGGCAAAGGCGCTTTCGTCGGCCGTATCGCAGGCGATCGCCATGCCGGCTCTTTGCATTTCTTCGGCAAGAAAGGCGCTGCGCGACATGATGACCGGCAGACCGCTTCTGGCCGCTTCGATAGCGACGAGGCCGAACGGCTCGGGATAGCGAGACGGCATCAACAGTGCACGCGCCTTGCGGATGGTCGGGCCGATCTCCGCATGCGACTGCCAGCCGACGGCCCTGATATGATCTCCCGAAGCCGCGACCAGCGGCATCAGCGGCCCGTCTCCGATCACGCAGAGCTTGACGCCGGCCTTGCGCGTGGCGGCCACGGCGTCCTCTATGCCCTTCTCCTCGTCCAGCCGTCCGATGAAGACGAACTCCTCGTTGGCCTCCGCCTCGATGCGTTTGATGGAGAGCGGAGCGACGGGATTGCGGATCGTCGTCAGTCGTTCGGGCCGATATCCGGCGCTGACGAGGAAGCTTGCCATCTTCTCGTGCAGCAGGATGATTCGGCCGAAATCGGCCTGATCCTTCAGCCGCCGAAGAATATTGGAACCGCGGGCAACCCGCCACAATTTGTGCGAATAACTTCTCTTGTCGCAGGCCGTCGCAATACAGCTTCCGCCGAGCGGACGTCGAAGGCAGATTTCCTGCGCCTGATAGTCGAAGAAGGCGCCGTTGGGGCAGGCGGTGAAGAAATCATGCGCGTGCACCACACATCGTCTGGCGACCGGCATCAACGCCCTGAAAATTGCCGGGGACAGGATCTGGTGCCAGCCATGCACATGGTAGACGGTGTTGGCGGTGTCGTTTGCGGCAATCCAGTTCGCGACCATGCGGACGGCGGCGCCATTGTGAATGCCGGTCACGAAAGCCTTCGCACGCTCGGCACTGAGGAGGTCGCGGCTATTCAGCCCGACCATTAAGACACCGAGTGCGATGAGCTCCGCATTGGCGGCGTCATCCCCGCAAATATAGGTCACAGGGATGTCGAGGCCCCGAAAAAGCTTGGCGGACAGCACCGCCAGCGCCGTCGCACCGCCTCTGGCCACCGAATAGTCGTCGATGATGACCACGCGATCGATCTTTGTGGTGCCGGGGCCGGGAAAGCGGCCGACGTTTGCGGCGGATCGAAGGGCCTCGGGAAGCGACGGGCGCATCACTTCACCGAAACCGCGCCGTTGGCGCAGGCCTCCAGCGCCTTGCGGTTGAGGATGCGGATCCTGCCCTGGCCCCCGTCGATGATCTTGCCTTCCCGCAGGCGCCGCAGGCATTGATTGACCTTCTCGCGGGACGCGGGCAGCGTCGCGGCCAGATCATTTTGCGAGATGATCAGCTCGTCGCCGCTGTTTGCCGCATCTTTTCCATAAACAGTCGAGAGCCGCAGCAGCGTGCTGGCCAGCCTCGATTGCAAGCTCGACGCCGCATTCGCAATGATCCGAAGTTCAAGCTCTGAAATACGCGCCAGCGCCCTGGAGAAGACCTTTTCGCGAAAGCAGGGATCGCTGGCGTACATGTCGCGCAGCAGCCGGCCTTCGAAGAAATGCAGCTCGCAGGCGGACCCGGCGCGGTATTCGAGACTCAATGTCTGCCTGCGCAGAACCTCGAGCTCGCCGATGAGGCCGGATTTCGGAACGATCTCGACGATGAATTCCCTGCCGTCGGGCAGCATCGTGCTTGCGCTGACCACCCCCGAATGGACGCGCGCGAACGTATCGACGAGGACGCCGGCCCCGGCGATGATCTCGCCGCGCCGGAAACGCCGGACGCTCGACCGGCAGGAAAGGAATTCGTCGTCGATGACGATGCGGCTGTTCAGATGAACGCCGCCGTTAGCCGATATCGCCGCCTTGCCGATGCCGGCCCTGCGATCTGATGCGTGTGTCGCCCCATCCATGCGCATAACTCCACTCGATAACCATAGGCAATGCTGCACTGCATCATTTATATTGTCTTAATATGAGAGTCAAATAACATCACGGGGATATGACGTAAAGATAAAGTATATACTTAGCTTCAAAACAAAATATACACCATAAAAGGAACTCAAAATCTCGATGAAGCCAAAAAACCGCCACGCGATCGAAGATGACTGCCTATTAAAATGCCTTACTGAATAAAAAGAGGCAATAATCGAAATGATGATATCAAAACTGATAAATAACTGTCAGCGGATAATCACCACGAATTAGATTAGATTGTCGCTTGAAATGAAAAGAAGGCCATCAAGGTATAATCCGAATTCTCGAATGCCCGTTAGTAGCATAAAGAATTTATTAAGGATTATGACCTTGGTAACAGACAACCAGAGTGCGGCGCAGCAAACTTTGAACGGTTCTTAATCGGAATGTTTTGGAGACCACCGATGACATGGGAAGCACATAGTTTCGAGGCTTGGTCGCGTGTCGGACGGTCCGCGAAAGGCGGCGATCTCCATTCCTCCCGGCCCCGTGCGGCAGGCAGATCGTCGAAGCGCGCGCTAGACCTGCTCATCGCAGTCACGGCCCTGATCCTGCTTTCCCCGCTTCTGTTGATCGTCGCAATGATCGTGAAGATAAGCGACCGCGGCCCGGTCTTCTATTCCCATACGCGCATCGGCGTCGGCGGAACGCCGTTCGGATGCCTCAAGTTTCGCACGATGAAGACCGACGCGAGTGCTCAGCTTGCCGAATTGCTGCAAAACAACCCGGCTGCGCGAAGCGAATGGGAAGAGACACGCAAGCTGAAGGACGATCCGAGGATCACGGCCGTCGGTGATATCCTCAGGCGTTCGAGCATCGACGAGCTTCCCCAACTGATCAATATCGTGCGTGGCGACATGAGCCTTGTTGGCCCCCGGCCGATCACGGCCGAGGAATTGCCGCGCTACGGCGAGCATATATGGGCCTACATGGCCGTCCGCCCGGGCCTGACCGGTCACTGGCAGACCAGCGGGCGCAATGATGTCAGTTACGAGTACCGGGTTTCCCTCGACGTTCACTATCTCAACAACTGGTCGCTCGGCAGGGACTTCGTCATCATTGCCAAGACCATTCCCGCTCTGTTTTCGCAGCGCGGCTCGTATTGAGCATTCATGGAGAGAGCCGCCGATCATGCCTGGAATCGGAAGACACGCTACTCCCCCGTCCCTCCAAGCTGCCACTACTGGCTACTCCGTGATCTCGCTATTTTGGATTAGGACGACATGACCTCAAGCACGATCTTCAGCGGTGTTTCTCCGATATCTCTGCCTACCGCAGCCACTGGCGGGAATTCGCCGCTCACCTTGCGGGATATGCTCTTCTTTCTCAGAATGCGCTGGCTGTGGATTGCGGCGACGACTTTCGCTTTCCTCGTAATGGCAGGGAGCTACGTGCTGACCGCCGAACCGACGTTCGTTGCCAACACGCAACTTGTGATCGTCCCCCAGGTCAGCGGCTCCGAAGCACAGAGGTCTTTTGCGGAAGACGCGTTCATCGAGGGACAGTTGGAGATCGCCAAATCCAGCGATGTCGTCGGTGGAACGGTAAGGGCACTTGGTCTCGATACCGATCCTGATTTTGTCGATCAGACGCCTTCGCTGCAGGATAGGGCAAAGAACTGGTTGATGGGGGTTTCTTCCGAGCCGGATACGGCATTGCAGGAAGCGGCAGGCGCAGGACCGCGTGACGCACAGCCGCAACAGCAGATCGAGGACGGGCGGATCCATAATCGGGCGATCGCCAGGCTGCTGAACATGATGGGAGTACGCCGGATCGGGAGTTCGACGATCATCGAGATATCGGCTGCAGCATCGACCCCGCAGAAGGCCGTCGACATCGCCGACACGCTCGCCAGGCAATATATCCAGAAGAATATCGCGATGAAGGCCAATGCGTCCCGGCAATACAGCGACTGGCTGTCAAGATTCGTAAGCGAGCAGCAGCGTGGACTGGCCGAAGCTGCCAGTGCCCTGGCCAGCTTCACGAGCAATCCGCGCGATCAGTTCAAGCTTGCGGAGCTGCAGAGCGCGACTGACGCCCGCCGCACCCTCTATGAAAATACCTTGAACCAGTTGACCGAAGCCAAGCAGCGCATCACCTACCCGGTGTCGGATGCCACGATCGTCTCCCGGGCCACCCTGCCTCTTTCGAAAGCCAGACCACGCGGCACGCTCATCATCGCCTTTGCGGCGGCGGTTGGTCTTGGCGTCGGCTTCGCACTCGCCATGATAAGGCACGCCGGCGATCGCCGGATCGTCCGGCCCCATCAGATCGCGGAAGCCGGCGGGCTGCCCTTTGTCACTTTGCTGGCGTCATCAAGGACCCGCAATGGTCACTCTGCGCGTTTCCTCGCCGCCGGTACCGGCAGCAGCGGCACCGCAGCCGCCTATCCTGTTATTTCAGGCATGGCGGAGCTGAGCGCGACGGTCGTTGGTCTTCGGCGCAAACGCCGGGTCGTCATTGGAATCGTCGCCGTCAATCCCGGCAGCGGGGCATCGACCATAGCATGCGAACTTGCGGTACTCTCGTCGATATCGGGAGCGCAGACGCTACTGATCGATGCGGCTGCGCAGAAATCGTCGCTCAGCAAATCGATCGCGCCCCATAGTTCCACAGGCCTCGTCGATGTTCTCGACAATGGCGAGCTGATCCGTACGGCGGCATTGCCCCTCACCCCGACGCTGAAATTCCTACCCCTCGGCAAAGTCGAAGCGGTGACGCCGGCCATTCGCCTCAGTTCCCGCCGCACGCAGTTGAGCTTCGCCGACCTGAAAAAGGAGTTCGACGCCATATTCGTCGACATTTCCGCATTCTCTGCTTCGCCGGATGCCAATGCGATCGCTCCGGAACTGGATGGTGTCCTCGTGGTCACCTCGCACGGACACACCTCGATCGACGATACCATGCACGTCATCGACACCCTGCGGAATGTCGGCGCGGAGATCCTCGGCGCGATCATCAACCATGCACCGAAAAGATTACAGTCATGACTTCACCTTCGGCAGAGGCAACTAGGCAGGACAGCCCGATCGGACCGGCGCCTATGCCTTGTGGCGCTGAAGCCATGGCGGGCCGCGCGCACCACCCATTGCGAATGGCCGTGGGGATTGCTTCGGCAGGCCGCCCCTCGATACTGCGGGAGACCGTCGATTATCTCACCGCCCTGCCGGACCAGGCCGAGCGGCTGATCGTCTGCGTGCCGGTGATCGACGATGCCGCCGGGCTCGCCGACCGCCTCGATGTGGAAGTCATCGTCGGCAGCCGTGGCCTGACCTCCCAGCGCAACAGGATCATCCAGGCCGCTGCGGCCGATACGGATATTCTGATCTTCCTGGATGACGACTTCATTCCCGCCACGACCTTCCTGTCGCGGATGGCGGCTGTCTTTGCGGCAAACCCCGACGTGGCGATCGCTACCGGCGAGGTCCTGGCCGATGGCGTTCTCGAGGGCGGCCTCGGCATGCCAAAGGCCCTGCAGGTTCTTGAAACAGCCGGTGAAGGGGCTGAGCAGGTGACGGAGGTCTATAACGCCTACGGATGCAACATGGCGATTCGCCTTTCACCCGTTCTCCAGCACGCGCTGGCCTTCGATGAACAGCTACCGCTCTACGGCTGGCTCGAGGATGTCGATTTCAGCCGGTCCCTCGCCCGCTACGGCAGGTCCGTGCGTGTCGAAGGCGCTCGCGGCGTCCATCTCGGCGTCAGATCCGGGCGTCAGCCCGGCCGAAGACTCGGCTATTCGCAGGTTGCCAATCCTGTCTACCTGATCCGGAAGGGCACGATGTCGAAGGGCCGTGCTGTCGCACAGATCGGCCGCAACATCCTGGCGAATACGCGGGGTCTATTATTCAATGACCGCCTGATCGACCGATGGGGACGCTTGAACGGCAATTTGCTGGCGCTATCCGATCTTCTTGTCGGCCGCGTCTCTCCGGCCCGCATCCTGGAATTCGGCAATCCCGCGCCGCGCGAAATGCCTTCGCCGTCGATCGCAACGAAACGGAGATAGCAGACAATGCAGCGTACATCCTTGTCCGGTCGCCTCATCTCCGTCGCCCTTGCCTTGCTGGTATTTTCCTGCGTGAGCGGCTGGAGCGTCGCCCGTGCGGAAAACTATACCCTCGTGCCGGAAGATCAGGTGAGACTGCGTGTCGTCGAATGGCGATCGTCGGATTCCCGGTATGCCAGCTGGGAAGCCCTCGGCGGAACATATACAGTCGACGATGCCGGTAATCTGGCGATTCCGATCGCCGGCCAGGTGCAGGCGATCGGCAAGACGACGGAGCAGGTTTCCGATGCGATCGCCACTGCGCTCTCCGAAAAGGCCGAACTGCCGGGAAAGCCGTTCATCGCCGTGGAAATTGCCCAGCATGCGCCGATCTTCGTAACCGGGACCGTGCAGACCCCCGGGCGCTATGCTTTTGAGGCCGATATGACGGTCATGAAGGCCGTCAGCATCGCCGGCGGCTTCCTTCGGGAGCGCGAAGAGAATACTGTCTTCGAGCGCGACCGGATCCAGGCCGCCGGCGCCTACCGAACCGCCATTCTCAACCGGCGCGATCTTCTGATGCGCCAGGCGCGGTTGCGCGCCGAGATCGCCGGCGAACAGAGTTTCGAGATCCCTGCCGAACTCGCCGGAACACCCGATGTGGACAAGCTGAAGGCGCAGGAATTGAACCTGATGCGGCTGCGACGCGTCGATATCGAAAGCCAGATCGAAGCGGCGAGCGACCTCGCCCGTCTCTACGGTCAGCAGGTCCAATCGCTCGAGGCCAAGATCAATTCGCAAAAGCGGCAGATCGACCTTGCGCAAAAGGAACTGGATAATGTCAACAGCCTGGTGAGCAAGGGTCTGGTCAGCAATTCCCGGCAGATCACGGTCGACCGCGGCGTTGCGGATGCACAAGGCACCCTGATCGATCTCGAGGTCGCCCTGACCACGGCTCGCCAGGGGCTCAGCGAAGCCGATCGCTCGAAGATCAATATCGTCAACCGGCAGAACAGCGAAAACCAGGAGCTCCTCAACCAGGTCAATCTCGCGATCGGCAGGGCGGCAATCGACATTCAAGTGGCTCAGCTTCTGGGCGAACAGGCGGGCTACAGCGCGCAACTCGCCCAGATGAATACGGACACGCCGGGTCTTGGCAGGGCGCAAAAGAACTACAGGATCGTGCGTCGCAACGACGATGGCACTTATCGCGACATCGAGGCGGACGAGACGACCACCTTGCGGCCACATGATGTCGTCGAAATCGGCATCGACACGGATCTCCAGACGCCGTCGCTGCAGCTGCAGCTGCAGTCCGCGCCACAGCAGCAAAGCTCGGCAGTCCCGCTGTCTGATGTAGCAGGCGACAATCAGGCGGCTCCCGGCTGGATATCCCAGACGGGATCGAATTAGGGGGCGGTCGTGACCATTAACGACAGCTGGCGGCTTTCGCGTCGGGCATTGCGTCGGAAGGCGGATGCCGGTTTTCGGCAAACCCGATGCCTCCCCCGCTCCGTCCGGATCGGGATCTGAAGCATGTCGATAGAACCGATCGGCTTCATCGTTCTGCTGCTTGGCCTGCTCAGCATGGTCAACGGCGCGCGTTTTGCGATCACGACTCTTTGCCTGTCGACGCTGCTCGGAGCCGCAGCAGCTCTGCAATTGCCCGCGCTCGGCGGCAGCAGCATCCAGCCAAGCCATCTTCTCGTGCTTTTTCTCGTGGTAGCCGCCCTGCTGCGCCCGGCTCAAACACAGGCGACGCTCGCCAGCATGGCCTATCCGGGTCCCGGTTTCTGGTTTGCCGCCTACGTTCTGTTTTCCGTGGCATCATCTTTCTTTTTGCCGCGCATCTTTGCAGGCGCGACCCTCGTCTACTCCTCTGCACGAGACGCCACGGGCATGATGTCGACGGTGGCCGCTCCGCTGTCGCCGGGTTCGTCCAATCTCAGCCAGTCTGTCTATCTGCTCGGCGACCTCGCCTGCTTTGCCGTCGTCTCGGGGCTTGCCAGGCTCGGCTATGCCCGTTTCATCGCACTGCAGTTAATCGTCGCCTCGATCGCATGTTTTACCCTGGCATTGATTGATATCGGAACATTCCTGACCGACCAGTCCTACCTGCTCGATGTCATCAGAAACGCCAACTATACGATGCATACGGCCGAGACGATCAGCGGCTTCAAACGCATCGTCGGCCCGTTCCCCGAAGCAAGCACTTATGGCGCAGTCGCATTAGCCTATTTTTCCTTCACGCTTCTGCTCTGGCTGGAGCGCGTCCAAAGCCGTATGGCAGGACTTGCAACGCTTTTCATCGGCCCGACGATCGTCCTCTGCACATCGACAACCGCTTATATTGCCGGCATTTTCGTTGTCTGCATGTTCGTTCTGTTTTGCCTGAAACGACTGATTAGCAGCCCCGCCAAGACCCCGCATGTGACTTTCCTGGTGATAACGCTGTTCTTGATTCCCTGCGCCATCGTCGCACTCAGCCTTGTCCCCGATGCGTGGAATTCCATCGCCGGCCTGATGAGCACCACCTTGTCGGACAAGCTCCAATCGCAATCCGGTGAAGAGCGCACCGCCTGGAATACACTTGCATTGATCGCATTCGTCGATACCGCCACCTTCGGCGCTGGGCTCGGCACGGTTCGGGCCTCGAGTTTTATCGCTGCGTTGCTCTCCAATGTCGGATTGACCGGCACTCTTCTCTTCGCCGCCTTCCTGTACAGCCTTGCAAGGGCCTCCGGCCGGCACATGTCAGGCGATCGGGAGACGCATGCAATCGGAAACGCTGCGGTTATGGCATCCATCGCGCAGGTCGCCTCCGCGGCGATATCGGGGAGCGGCACGGATCTCGGCTTGCTGTTCAGCACAACGGCAGGTCTGGCGGCCGGCTGCCTGGCAACCAATACCTCTCCCCGGCGCGCGACCCGATCGCTCACTAATCGAACCCCGCTGGAGACATCGACATCTCTGATGAGAGCGCCGATGTTTTCAACACGATGACGCCCGCTTTGGAACTCCGCCACGGCGCGGGATGGCAATCTCGTCGAGCCATCGGTGTGCCCGCATTGGGCCGAAGCCGGCCTGCCGCACCGCATCTTTCCAGAATCGCCTGTAAAAGCAGTCCATCGAACAAACGCCGTCGAAGGTCAGTCGCGGAAGGCCATGCTGTAGGTTTTATGTCGACATCAGCCTTGCGGGCGCTCGCTGGTGGTCGCGACGCTATCTGCAACGGAATTGTTTTCGCGCAGCTTGGCACTGCGCCGCAAAAGCCCCGACAGGAACACGCCTGCCAGATAGCCGATTTCCATGAGCATGAGGATGGCGATAGCGGAGAGCATGGCCGCGATCACGGAAGACCCGCCGGCAAAAGCCACGCCGCCGAAGCCGATTGCCACCAGGATTGCAAAAATCGCGAAAGCCCAGGCGCGGATGGAAGCCCCGGCAGCGATCGAAATCACGGCTGCCCCGAGCGTGGTGATCAACATGACAATCCCCCTTCCCTCCGCATTCCGACAAGGGTCCCGGCACCAATCGCCGCACCGCGAAACAACATGTCGAAACATAGCCTTATGACAGGCAAGGCACTCTTCATGGTGAACATCTCAACAATGAAACATACAAAAGCCGCCGAAAGCCAGACACCGATTCAGCACCAGCGCACTGGATGCTGGCCTATATATACCGAACGGGGCCTTCATATGACAGACCCGTCGGCTCAATTCACAAAGGTTCCCTCGCCTCGCAAAGACAACACCGGTTTATTTGCATTGCGTACAATCGGAAAGGTGATGACATGAACAACCAGTGCGTCGTCTACGTCACGGATGTCGAGTATTCATTTCCGACCATTCTCTCGGCGCTTCAGGCTCGCAAATTCGCAAGCCCTGCGACCGACGTCTGCGTTCTGATGTCGGAACATCTCGACAATTTCGAAGAGCTGAAAGCCCTGCTCGCAAGGAGTGGGGTCATATTGACCGATGCCACCGAAGCGCTGCAGGACTCGCTCGGCAAGCTCGACAGTTCGCATTTCCAGGGACGCATCAGCGTCAGCACGATGGCCAAGCTGGTCCTTTGCGAGATCCTGCCTTCCAACTATACCCAGATCATCTACCTCGATGGGGATACCCAGATCGTCAGCGATCTCGGTGCATTCGAAAGTGCCGCTGTGCCCGAGGGCAGGTTTTTCGCGGCGCGCGATTACACGGCGATCCATGACTTCCTCGACACCGGAAAGGACAGCCACTATTTCAACGCAGGCGTCCTGAAATTCCATCGCAACGGCTGGATCGGGCAGGAGGCGCTTGATCTTTTTGCTAAAAATCCCGAGGCTTGCGAGGGCAAACACGATCAGGGTGCATTAAATTATGTCTGCGGTTCATCGCTGATCCTGGTATCGAACCGCTGGAACTTTCCCAAACAATTCCTTCATCTGGTGAACATGTCCTCCTTGTCGATCGTCCATTATATGGCGCATCCGAAGCCATGGCATGGAACCTTCTTTCCCTGGACCGATAAAGAAAGCCAAGTGTACGTCGACCTGCGCAAAGCACACCCGATTTACAACTCGCTATATCGCGGAATAAGCTTCGATCGTAAGATGCTCTATAAATATCGATCGATACGGGCGCGTATCGAACACGCGATTGAGAAAGACGAATCCAATCCTCGGGTCCAGAGCCTGCTGGTTGGCGATTACGCCGTATGATGATGTATTGTTGGTACGAGCTGAGTGTCCGCGTGACTGAACTCAGCGTCGCCGACCGAGCCGTGGATTTGCAGACGGAAGCGCAAACTATTCATCCATTCATTCCAGGAATGGATAATGTTCAGGACAGAATATGAGTTATAGGGCTTCCGCCGCCAGTATCTCGCATTACGTAAAAGCCCGTCTGCGCCGGTCGCTCAAGGCTCGGCAGGTTCGCTACGACCTGCTGCGCAACGGGCTCAAGCAGGCGCGCCACGTCGTCATCTGCGTCATCCGTGACGAGGGGCACCGGTTGGCCTTCTTCCTTCAGTATTATCGCGATCTCGGCTTCGAGCATTTCATCTGTATTGACAACGGCTCGACCGACGGCACGGCCGAGTTGCTGTCCGGCTTCGACGATGTCTCCCTTCTTTCGGCTCACGGTTCCTACAAGGCGGCGAGGTTCGGAAACGACTGGATCAACGAAGTCATCAACCGCCACTGCCGGGAGAAGTGGGTCCTGTATGTCGATGCAGACGAGTTCCTGGTCTATCCGCATTGCGACACACGGCCGATCGATCAATTGACTTCCTATATCGATTCCATGGGCGGCCATTCCCTCCGTTCGGTCATGATCGACATGTACAGCCCGCATCCCGTTCTCGAAAACATATGCGAACCCGGTCGCAACCCGCTCGAGGTCTGCAATCTCTTCGACCGCTCCGGCTATGTGGCGCATTTCGACAAACGCAACCGGACGATATGGATCAAGGGCGGCATTCGCGGGCGCGTCTATTTCCACGACCGGCTCTGGGACGGCCCCGCGCTGAACAAAATACCCCTTGTCTATGTGGCGGGTGAACGTCTGTTTCTCAAATCGTCACACCAGGTCTGGCCGCTCTCCCTGAATTTAGGCGACATGCGCGGAGCGCTCGGCGTATCCGGCGCCCTTCTGCATTTCAAGTTCCTGTCGACCTTCGTGCACAAGGTCGCCGATGCGGCACACCGGTCCCAACATACGGAAGAATATACCGTATACTCCTCAGGCAAGGACATGGATGACTTCGTCTATGACGATACGGGCACTTACAGAAGCTGGAAGGACCTGTCCGATCACGGGCTCATACAGGGTGAAGGCTGGAAATATTGGAGGAATGCTTCCGAGAGCGAAGTCTAAGTATGCATGCCGTCCCAAAATGCGCAGCGATTTTGGGACGAGATGCATGAAGACAAGTGCTAAGACGCCAACCTGATCCTTCAGCCTGCTTCGTCTGACTATCAACTCGCACTGTCATCAAACACAAAACCCGCCGGCGGCGGGTTCTGTCGAGGCTTTCTGCCGTTCCGTTTTTTATCGCGGCAACGACCTCAGCCGAGACCCGCCCCCTCGGCATAAGCCTCCAGCGCCTTCCGATTGAGAATGCGGATTTTGCCCTGTGTTCCGTCGACCACTTTGCTCTCGCGCAAGCGCCGCAGGCATTGGTTGACCTTTTCACGCGACGCCGGCAGTGTCGCGGCCAGCTCGTGCTGGGAGATGATCAGCTCGTCGCCGCTATTTTGCGCATCCATTCTGTAGAGGGCAGAAAGACGCAGCAGCGTTCGGGCAAGTCTCTGCCTTAGACTCGATCCGGCATTGGAAATGATCCGCAGTTCGAGTTCGGAAACACGCGCCAGCGCCTTCGACAGAATCTTCACCTGAAATTGCGGATCGTTCGCACACAGGTCCCGCAGCAACCGACCGTCGAAGTAATGCAGTTCGCAATCCGACGAGGCCCGATATTCCAGGCTGAGAGACTGCTTGCGGAGCACCTCCAATTCGCCGATCAAGCCACCTTTCGGAACAATTTCCACGATGAACTCTCGTCCATCGGCAAGCGGGGTGCTTGCGCTTACCATTCCGCGCTGTACGCGGGCGAACACGTCGAGGACGACGCCGGCGCCGGCAATAATCTCACCGCGGCGAAACTTTCGAACACTCGAGCGGTAAAACGGGAACTCGTGATCCAAATCCGCCCTGCCGTCGTAAACAATACCTGCAGACCCGCAAGTAACCGCTTCGCTTATTCGCGCCGCGCTTCTTCTAGTCCTGTTGTCCCTGGTGCTAATCGCCCCGTCCATACGCGCAACTCCACGCAGACTAACTGATCTATTGTCTTGAGCGACATTCGTAATACGTTAAATTAGAAAGTCAAATAATAATAAAATAAAAATGTCGTATTTAAACTATACATAAAATATGAAGGCTCCTCACGTTTATATATAATAAAATTCATATTGAAATCTATCGCAGACAATTCTTTTGGCCTGTATGACGATTTTTATACAATTTATGACAATTGTCTATATATAGAATACCTCCGCCAAAACATAATAAAAACATTACAGCTTTAAAATAACTAAATAACATTACTGTTGTACGCTCAGAAACAAAGGTAATATTCTAAATATTAGCAAGAATTTCTTTAGTGTATAAATAATTTATTCATAATTATGACCTCGGTCACAGACATCAAACTTGCATTAAAACAAAGCTTTGATTGTGATTTCTGGAATTCGTCTAACGGAGACACGGGTGGCGGGAAAAAATCAGGGTATCAACCCAACCGGACCTTGGCGGGATTTCGACAGGGCTCGACAGGAAAGGCGTCCATTCAATTCGTCACAACCCCGTCTGATCAGCAGAATTCTGAAGCGCGCATTGGACATCATCATTGCGGCAAGTTTCTTATTTTTTCTGTCGCCACTCCTCCTGTCGGCGGCAGTCATCGTCACGCTAAGCGATTGGGGCCCTGTTTTCAATTCCCATCGCAGGATCGGTTATAAGGGAAAAGAGTTTGGTTGCCTCAAGTTTCGGACGACAGGATCCGACGCAGCGACCGACGCGCACGTCACGGTCGTCGGCGATATTTTGAGGCGATCTAGCCTCGACAAGCTTCCGCAATTGATCAACGTGTTGCTGGGTCAAATGAGCCTCGTCGGGCCTCGCGCCATTACCAAAGAAGAGCTGCCGCGTTACGGTGAACATGCCTATGCCTACATGGCCGTCCGTCCCGGCCTGACTGGCCATTGGCAAACCAGCGCGCACAACGACGTCAGCGATCCGAATGGAATTTCCCTCGACGTCGAATATTTGTCCAAATGGACGCTCAGGCTGGATTTCGTGATCATGGCAAAAACGCTGTCGGCGCTGCTTTCCCGGCACGCGTTGCTGCCCAAAGTCGATTCCTAAAGCATGTCGCGTAAAACTGTGTTGCGGTTTTGCGATAAAGACGTGCGCAAACCAAAGACCAAGGCGCGGCAAGCGAACCTAAAATATTGCGACGCGCTTTAGACACACTGAGATAGCGCAACCGAGCGTCCTGCCACCTCGGTCATGTCATTACCCATGAGGGCGTTTGCCCGTGAGATGGGAGCGCTCAGTAATGGAGTTCTTTTTCCGACGCTTTTGAATATGCCACAAGGAGAAAGCGAATAGACCCGCCAGATAGCATATCTCCATCAATACAAGCACTTCGACGCAAGAAACGATCGCCTCCGTCAAGGAGGAACCTTTCAGCAGGATCACGCCGCCCAAGGCCGTGACCACCAGAAATGCAAAGATTGCAAAGGCCGAGGCGCGAATGGTCGCTCCGGCGGCGATAGAGACGGCAACCACGACGAGCGTGCTCTTCAGCATTATTCTGATCCTCTCTTCACACCTCCTTCAAGCCACCGTCAGCCCTCGATGACATGACAAAAACCCAAAGTCGAAACGAAGTCCGATTAAAGTATTTTACCTATTGCGGTTAAAATATTGCTAATAGCAGCCCAGCAAATCGACGGAACAACGCCGGAGAATATTCGACTATTCATCCAGCGGGGCCGCTCTACCGATTAAACCCAAGAAATCCTTGGATATTGCGGTCAGAAAGATTTAGGTATCTGAGGCTTATACAGGAGCCGATAATGCAGCTGTGGCGTTCTCTCGCCGAGCTGAACACTCATTTGATATTCCTGAAAAGATGAATTTGGCCATAGGCTTACGCTCGAGCGCATATGCGCCTGGCAACGAACGGGCTTATGCTCATCCGGCGCGTAACATCGACCGCATCAAGGTTGCGTAGCAGCCTACGGAAACACGGCCCATCGACAGATCCGGATACTTGTCCGAGGTGATCGGTCAGGCAACAACGAAACAGGGCCGCCGCTATGGCGAGCCCTGCTGATGTCCTTGCCGGTTGAGCACCTGAATGGAATTGCCAGCCTCGAGGCCGATATCGACAAACCTATTTCGAGACCGCGCTGGCCAGTTGCCGTTTTACGCCGCGTTGGAGACTGAGGTTTTCCAGCCAGGTGACTTGTTTCCTCAATTTCAACGCCGGCTTTTCGATGAATCTCCACGAGAAGGCGGCAAAGCAAGCGGCAACAATGCTGCAGACGATGCCGTTCAACCACCAGTTATGCGCCCAGGGGCCGAGCGCTACGAACGCCTGTTGGATCGGATAGCCATAGAGGAAGACGCCGTAGGAGTAGTCGGCCCCACGCAGAACGCCGAGCTTGCGGGGCGAGGTAAGACCAAGGAAGACCGTGACATATCCCATGGCCGGAATGGCAATGAAGTCCCCAAAGGAGGTGAACCAGTAGGCCCACAAAATCATTGCCACAGAGGCGAGGAAAATTCGGATATCCCAAAGAACCTTGTCCTTGTAGAGATGGAAGGTCACCCCCACAAGAAAAGCACAAATGAGCAGATTGCCCGACGCGGTCGTCGGCATGGTTGCCCAATCGCTTCCATGTTTCCAATATCTTGCAATACCGAAGGCTATGATCAACGCCGGCGTGGCGATAAGGGCAATCACCCGCCGCCTGACCACGCCGAGCAGGAAGAGCACGGCGATCACGGCATAGCACTCAAGCTCGAAGGGCACCGTCCAGAGCTGCCCGTTCACCATTGCGGCGTCAGGATTATCAAGGAATACCCCGGGTAGATTGAAGTGAATGTGCCCTGTGACATTCATCAGATATGTAAAGAACTGAGGATCGGTGAAATAGTCACGCAGGTCATACTCTGTATAGATCGCTCCGAGTATAAAGGCAGCCAGCAACACTTCTACCGCGAGAGCGGGATAGATCCGGATAAATCGATTGCCGAGAAAAGAGATCAATGTCTTCGATCGTTCGAGACTGCCAGCCACCAGAAACCCGCTCAGGACAAAGAACATGGGCAGAACTGACTTGATGACAGGGCGGAAGGGTGACTCCCAGAGAAACAGATCATCGCCATAGGTGACGCGAGCCGTGTGTATCCAAAGCACTGAAAAGGCTAACAGTAATCGCATATAGTCGAATCCTGTCGGTCGCCCGTTCGCTAGATCAAGCTTTTCGCCGAGAACCATCTGTGCCCCTTTCAGAAGTATTGACTCGATTTGGAATGGCAAGCCGTTGCCGCAGAGCGGCGGCGACATCATTGCCGGGTCGGGGCCGCGTGTCAGTGACCACAGGTACATCAGGTAAAAATTGAACGAGAGAGCAGCCCTCTCCCGAAGACACGTCTCTGACCATCAACCCATGGCCCTGTGCTTCCCGAGGGCGATGCGACGGTCGGAGTTGGAATCCAGGTGATCGGGCGGCGGATTGGATGAGGAGACTATGAAATTTCTGGCCACCCTGTTTTGTATTGTTCTCGCCCTTATCGGATTGGGGCTGATCGGAGGCGGCGCCTGGCTGCTGCGCCTCGGCGGCTCGCCCTATTACGCCATCGTCGGGCTTGCCTATCTGGTTGCCGCGCTTCTGCTGTGGCGCCGGAAGACGCCAGGCGGGCTCATCGTCCTGCTTGTCGCCGTTTTCACCCTTCCCTGGGCGCTATGGGAGTCGGGTCTCAATTTCTGGGCGCTGTTTGCTCGCTTGATGTCCCCTATCGCGCTGGCGGGCTTTGCTCTTCTCTTTGCACCGTCGCTTTCCCCGGCCGCCAACCGGAAGCTCTCTTATGGCGGCGCCTTGGTGACCGCTCTCATCTTTGTCGCCGGTTTCGGTCTCAGCTTCGTGCCGCATGGGATCATCCGCCCCTCCGCCGACATCACCGCCTATAAAACCGCCAAGGGCGACAACTCTCCCTCCGATTGGACATCCTATGGCCGCACCACGGCAGGCGATCGTTATTCCCCATTCGATCAGATCAACCGCGGCAATGTTTCCAAGCTCGATCTTGCCTGGACATATCGCACTGGAAAAGGCGATGGCGCCGATCAGAACACACCGCTGCAGATCGGCGACACGGTCTACACTTGCACGCCGACAGATGTG
The DNA here is from genome assembly GCF_037002925.1 of Rhizobium aouanii. Lineage (NCBI taxonomy): Bacteria > Pseudomonadati > Pseudomonadota > Alphaproteobacteria > Hyphomicrobiales > Rhizobiaceae > Rhizobium > Rhizobium aouanii. Next base: position 72,746 of record NZ_JBAMYD010000001.1, on the reverse strand, counting down.
ATCGCAGCGCTCGATGCAGATACCGGCAAACCCCGCTGGACTTTCGATCCCAAGGCGACGGCGCCTTATTGGCAACGCTGCCGCGGCCTCGGTTACTACAAGATGCCGACGGAAGCCCAGTCCGCCGATGGTCTTTGCAATGAGCGCATGGTACAGACGACGATCGATGCCCGTCTCCTGGCGATCGACAGCAAGACGGGCGCGCCCTGCAAGGACTTCGGAGACAACGGCACCGTCCAGCTTTCCCAGGGCATGGGCGAAGTCAAGACGGGCTATTATTTCCAGACATCGGCGCCACTGATTGCCCGCAACCTGATCGTCGTCGGAGGCTGGGTCACAGACAATCAGGAGGTCGGCGAACCCTCTGGCGTCATCCGTGCGTTCAACGTCGTCACCGGCGAACTCGAATGGGCATGGGATCTCGGCAACCCGGAGATCACCAAACTCCCGCCGGAGGGCCAGACTTATACGCGGGCCACGCCCAACATGTGGACGACGGCCGCATTCGACGACAAGCTTGGCCTCATCTATGCACCGCTCGGCAATACCACGCCGGATTATTACGGCGTCAATCGCCCTGCCTTCGCCGATCAATACAATGCGACATTGGTGGCACTCGATGTGACGACGGGTCGGGAGAAATGGAAATTCCAGACCGTCCATCACGATATCTGGGACTATGATCTGCCGGCCCAACCGGTCCTGGTCGACCTGCCTGACGGCAATGGCGCCACTGTGCCTGCTCTGCTGCAGACCACCAAACGCGGGCAGCTTTTTCTCCTCGACCGCCGAACCGGCACACCGCTTGCCGAAGTTCAGGAGAAGCCGGTGCCGCAGCAAGGCGGCGTGCCGGAAGAGAAACTCTCCCCGACGCAGCCCTACTCCGTCGGCATGCCGACGATCGGTGCGGAGCGCGTGACGGAGCAGACGGCCTGGGGCCTGACGATGTTCGATCAGCTGGCATGCCGCATCGCCTTCCGCAAGATGCGCTACGACGGCGATTTCACCCCGATCGGCACGCAATATGCGATCCAGCAGCCGGGAAATCTGGGTGGCCTCAATTGGGGAAGTGTATCGGTCGATCTGCCCAACCACAGGGTCTTCATGAACGATATCCGCGTCCCCAGTCTCTTCACACTCATTCCGCGCGCCGAATACGTCGACTTTGCTCTGACCACAACGGCACACGGCCCCTCCGCCCCGCAGCGCGGTACGCCTTACGCCATGGCCACCGAGATGTGGACATCGAGGCTCCGCGTTCCCTGCACCCAACCACCCTTCGGCACTGTCACTGCAGTCGATCTGAAGACGCGCAAGATCGCGTGGCAGATTCCGGCCGGCACAGCCGAAGAACTCGGGCCGTTCAAGATCAAAACCAAGCTGCCTATGCCGATGGGCCTGCCAAGCTATGCCGGCACTTCGGCGACCGCAGGCGGAATCGTCTTCTTCGCCGGCTTCCAGGACTATTATATCCGCGCCTATGACGCCGAGAACGGTGCCGAGCTCTGGAGATATCCCCTGCCGGTTGGCTCGAGCGCAACGCCCATGACCTACGTCTCACCGAAGACAGGCAAGCAATATGTCCTGATATCGGTTGGCGGCGCACCCTATTCGAAGGATGTCGGCGATTACGTCCTTGCCTTCTCTCTGAAAGACGGAGCTTAGCCGCGGATATCGCGTAAGCCTCACCGACCATCTTCAAATCCAAGCAACCCGCCACCGGACCGCTTCTCAGCGAAGGCAATCGGATTTGGCGGCGTTGCCGGTCACACTGTGTTATTTTGATCCGACGAGGAATTGGGACTTACGAGCGTGACGCGAAAACTGGCGGCGATCCTGGTCGCAGATGTGGTCGGCTACAGCCGTCTCGCCGGTGCGGACGAGGATCGCATCCTGGCGCGGCTGAGAACGTTGCGCAGCGACCTGATCGATCCGACCATTGCCGTGCACAATGGCCGTGTCGTCAAGCGTACCGGTGACGGAAGCCTCATCGAGTTTCGCAGCGTTGTGGACGCCGTGCGCTGTGCGATCGAAGTGCAGACCGCCATGGTCGAGCGCAATATCGGCGTGTCGCCCGAACATCGCATCGAGTTCCGGGTGGGGATCCATCTGGGAGATGTGGTCGAAGAGAATGACGGCGACTTGATGGGCGACGGCGTCAATATCGCTGCGCGGTTGGAGGGAATTGCCAAGCCTGGCGCCATCTGTCTTTCCGAAGACGCCTACCGCCAGGTGAAAGCGCGGCTTGATCTTGCCGTGACCGATCTCGGCAAAATTGAGCTCAAGAATATCGCTGAACCGATGCAGGTCTATTCGCTTCAGATCGGAACTCCGCGGCCGAACCCGGCACCACAGGTGCGGTCCGCAATCGAAATGCCGTCAGTTCCGGCCGTTCCCGACAAACCCTCCATCGCCGTACTGGCGTTCAACAACATGAGCGGCGATGCCGAACAGGAGTATTTCTCCGACGGTATCAGCGAGGACATCATCACCGATCTCTCGAAGCTGTCCGAGCTGCACGTGATCGCCCGCAACTCATCCTTCGTCTACAAGAATGTAACAGCCTCCGTGCCTGAGATGGCCAAGGCGCTCGGCGTCCGCTATGTCCTAGAAGGCAGCGTGCGCAAGGCCGGCAACCGTGTGCGTGTCACCGCCCAATTGATCGACGCGAGCAATGGCGGACATATCTGGGCCAGCCGGTTTGATCGCGACCTCACCGACATTTTCGCAGTTCAGGATGAGCTCACGCAGGAGATCGTGGCCGCGCTCAGGCTGAACCTCACGCATGGCGACCAGGATCGATTAGCCCAAGGGCGCGCACTCAATGTCGACGCTTACGAGTTGTTATTACGTGGCCGCGAGCAGGCGTCGGCCCATACTCGAACCGGAAACAGAGCCGCCCGCAGCCTGGCGGCCGACGCCCTCGCCATCGATCCGCAATATGCGGCCGCCCAGGCACTCATTTCCTTCACCCACGTGCTCGACTACGTCAACGCCTGGAGCACCGATCCGGAAAGCTCGCTGCGGATCGGGATGGATCTCGCGCAGCAGGCCGTTGAAATGGCCGAGGAACAGCCCAACGGCCGCTTCGCACTGGGCATGGCCTGCATGTGGAACCGGGAACTGGACCGGGCGCGGGCAGAAGTGCAGCAGGGCCTCACGCTTTCCCCCAACTCCGCAGATCTCCTGATACTGCTGGCCCATATCCAGATATTCTCCGGCGATCCTGCCGGCGCCCTGGAAACACTCGATGCATCGATGCGGCTCGACCCGCACCATCCGGAAATTCTCTTCCAATTTCGCGCCGATGCGCACTTTTCTCTCGGCGAATATGAACAAGCGATTGTCGCGATCGAGCAGCGGCTCCAGCAAAACTCCCAGTCGGAGACCGCCTACGCCCTGCTTGCCTCATGCTATGGGCACCTCGGCCGGCCGGAGGAGAGCCGGCAGGCCTGGGAGAGGGCCCTCCGGATCAATCCTGATTTTTCTGTCGAGCGCCGCCGGCGGGTCCTTCCATTTCGAAACCCCGAGGATTTTGACCGCCGCGCGGAAGGACTTCGTAAGGCAGGACTTACCGTGGCGGATCTTGGCCTGTGCTGAGAAGAGCAGCTGTCGAGCCGATACCGCGAACAGCTCGTTCTATGACGGACGCGTGCACGCGGGCTGGCGACCGCTTCCTCAGCCCGCCGGTCGCAAACGTCTATCGTGACCACCGTGCAATGATTTCGTCGGTATTTGCCAGCACCTTGCGGACTGCGTTGCGCGCCATGTTCGGTCGCTGCAATCGGATGTTTTTCTCAATATTTTCGTGAAGTTTCAGCGCATATCGCAAATTGTCTTCCTCCCGCGTGACATGGGCGAAGAGGTGGTTCAGCGCCGATTCGATCAAGACGCCGAGCGGCACCAGCAGGTCATTTCCGGAGGCGCGTAAGATCGCGATGTGAAATCGCGTATCGGATTCTGTCCGCTGCTGGAGCGATGTCGCCTGGTCCATGTCACGCAGGGCCTGGCTGATCGCGTTCATTTGCTCCTCAGTTCGCCGCTCCGCAGCAAGCGCGGTCGCTTCCGGCTCGATCATATGCCTGAGTTCTTGCACGGCCCTCAGAAAGGATTCGCGATCGGGAGATGCGGCATACCAGCCCAGGACATCCCGATCCAGCAGGTTCCAGCGCTCCCTGGGTTCGACCCAACTGCCGATTTTCGGGCGGGAAGAAAGCAGGCCCTTGGCCATCAACATCTTGATCGCCTCGCGCACCGCCGATCGGCTGACGTCAAAGACTTCCGACCATTTTGCCTCATTTGGCAGGATCGTACCGGGCGGATAGTCGCCGCGCACGATTCGCAGACCGATCTCGCCTGCCAAAGACACATGAACACTCGCCCCAGTCATGCGGGGAGAATTTGGGCGCCTTGTGGTGGCCGAACGGTCAACCATCACCACCTCGACCGCAGCCGTTGGCTTTCCCGATTTTTTGTCAGGCATTTATTTCTACTGCCTCAGCATTCTTTCGACTGTCTGCACGTATGATCAAAACAATCGTAATAACGAGGAAGTCGCCTGCGATTGACGCCGGCACAAAGCGCGGAATTCAGGGCGCGTCAAGCCCAGCGGATCTCTCGATCCGTCTCGTGAGGACAGTCGGCGCACCCTTGAACCGGGTGCGCCAAACCGTGAACCTACTTTTGAATGCAGGTGTCGACTGTATCCTTTGTGCACTCATCGAGCCCGGTGAAGACCGGATCTTCAACCGGCTTGCCGGCAATCAAATCCATCATCACCGAAGGTGCCTTGTAGCCCATCTCGAATGGCCGCTGGCCGACGAGCGCAGTCACGAGGCCTTCCCTTGCAATGGCCACCTCGTCGCCGATCGTGTCGGCCGCACCAATGACAAAATCGTTGCTGGCGATCTTGTCGGCCATCGGTTTGAACAGGTCGCGATAGGGTTGCGGCGCACCGAACAATGGCCAGCCACCCATAATGCCGAAAGCGTCCAGGTCGGGATTGGCCGCGAGAATATCGGTCATTGCCTGAACACCCTTGGCACCATCGTCATTGGTGAACACCGGGCAACCGGCGACCTCGGTCCAACCACCCTCGCCTTTCAGAGCGGTGAGGCCTTTCTGACCAGTGAGCGTGTCGCGCATGCCTTGGGCGCGGCGTAGAATGTTGTCTGCGCCCGGATTGCCTTCAATCGTGCAGATCTTGCCGCCATTCGGCTTGGCCTTCTTGATGTACTCCCCGATGCGGGCGCCCATCAGGTAATTGTCCGTGCCAAGATAGGTCTTGCGCAAGGCTGCATCCTCGGCGGCAAGATCGGCATCGAGTGTCATCACCGGAACCGTCGGATTGGCGGTCTTCAAAGTCTGGGCGATGAGCTTTGCATTTGACGGCGAAATTGCGATTGCAGCCGTGTCTGCCTTGCCCAACATATCCTGAACGATCTGCGCTTCACCGGCTTCATCGGATGTCGATGCCGGACCGGTGTAGAAGCATTCGTATTCCGAAGTGGGGTTCTCCTTGTTCCATTTCTGGCAACCTTGATTGATTGCTTCGAAGAACGGATTGTCGAGGCCTTTGACGACGATGACGAGTTGCTTCTTCGCCAACGCCTGTCCGGCGGTGAGTGCTAAGACTGCGGCTGCAAGTAGTAATGCCTTCCTCATAGTTTCCTCCCTTGAAACAGACGGACACCACGTGCCCGCCACACGAAATCAACCCGGATACCACACGATGCGAGGCTCCTCCTTCGAACGCTCGTATTGCCAGGCCGAGTCGATAAGCATTTCGAGATCGTAGTTTGGCTGCCAATCCAGCAGGTATTTCGCCTTGCTGTTGTCCATCCAATTGGAATGGAAGCGGCTCGGTATCTCGACAGAGCCGAGATTGTGCGTGCGCAAGAGATAGGCGGCGACTTCAGCATAGTCGACGGGGCGATCCATGCAGATATTGAAGAGCTGCCGCTCCGCCCGCGGATTGTCGATCGCTGCCAATATTGCCGATACAAGGTCGTCGACATGGACGAAATTGCGCTTCAGTGCACGTCCGTCGGCATCCAAGAGCAGCGGCACCGTACCCATCGCCGCATAGCGCCGTGCCGCGTCTTCCGGAACGAGCGTCTTCCAGTCCGGACCGCCAAAGACGTCGTCTCCAAAAGACAGCGAATACTTGAAATCGTCCTTCTCCATGATCCAGGGCGCGCGTAGACAACAGCCATTGAGGCCGTATTGAATGCCAAACTGCTCCAGCATGACCTCTTCCAGAACCTTGGAGAGCGCATAACTTCCCGGATAAGCACAATGAGGAGCGTTCTCGGTGATCGGGCCATTGTGGCGATAGTGGAAATGCCCGATGCCCGCATCGCCGCCGATCAGGATGAACTGGCGTGCCGTGACGTTCTGACGAAACTCCTCGAGCAGCCAAAAGAGACCCTTGACCGTGACATCCATGATGTCTTCAGGCGTTTCCTTGCATGTGGCGAGATGCACGACATGCGTGACATCAGCCAGCGCCGCTGCCACAACATCGCGATCGGCGATCGAGCCGTGGATGACGTCGACACGGTCGCTCTCGTCGCACACACGGTTATGGCAAAGCGCGCGAATACGGGCTTTGGAAAATCTCGGATCGTCAAGCAGCCCAGCAATGAAGCGCCGCCCGACCTTGCCCGTCGCACCCGTCACAAGGATCAGCATGCTCTCTCTCCCACTGATAGCTAATATCCGGGCGCTATTCTCGTCAAATGATATTTGTCTGACAAAACGGATTTTTGCGACAATAAAGCCGATAACCCGGACAATCAGTTGACGCTGCCGCAGGGTTTTGCGTAAATGATCCTGATCGCTTTTCCAGGGAGGACATTGGAAAAGCGAACGCGCTCAAGCCTCGCGTCGAAGATAAGCACGGTTCGGAGCGATGGATAGCCTGCAAGTTTTGGGAGGCCAGGAGGCTGGTGGCGGTTCTCGAACTCACCAATATTTCCAAACATTTCGGCGCCATCCAGGCAGTCAACGATGTTTCGTTTTCGCTCGAAGCGGGGCAAGTGGTCGGCCTGATGGGCGATAACGGCGCTGGCAAGTCCACATTGGTGAAGATGATCGCCGGCAACTTCCGGCCGAGCGATGGTGCCATGCGCCTCGACGGCGCCGACCTCGTGCTTCATCGGCCGAAGGAAGCGCGTCAGCATGGCATCGAGATCGTTCACCAGGATTTGGCGCTCTGCAACAATCTGACGGCGGCAGCGAACGTGTTCCTCGGACGAGAATTGCGCCGCGGCGTATGGCCGCTTCGCATCCTCGACCACAAGGCCATGTACAAGCGTGCCGGCGAGATATTTCGCGAGCTCAAATCTGAGACGCGGGCGCGCGATCTCGTCAAGCAAATGTCAGGTGGCCAGCGACAAGCGGTCGCGATCGGCCGCACGATGCTGTCTGAAGCGAAAATCGTATTGATGGACGAGCCGACCGCAGCCATTTCCGTACGCCAGGTGGCTGAGGTTCTGAATCTGATCCGCCAATTGCGGGACCGGGGCATTGTCGTTGTCCTGATCAGTCACCGCATGCCCGACGTCTTCTCGGTCGCCGACCGCGTGATCGTGATGCGGCGGGGCAGAAAAGTGGCCGACAAGCAGATTGCGGCAAGTTCGCCGGAGGAAGTGACGGGACTGATCACCGGCGCCATCGAACAGGTGTGATCGATGCTGTCCGTTGCAACAGGAAAGAAGAAGGTCGACGATGGCGGTTACACTTGACCAGACGATCGGACAGAAGCAACGGAGCTGGCTTGCAACCATCATGGGCGGCCAGACATTCTGGGTTCTGATTGCGGTCATTCTCGCCTGCATTTTTCTGTCGACGGCGACGGACTCCTTTGCGACGGCGAAGAACATCTACAACATCACCCGCAACGTCACGTTTGTCGCCATTATCGCGCTCGGCATGACGCTGGTCATCATCACCGGCGGCATCGATTTGTCAGTCGGCTCCGTGCTTTGCCTGTGCAGCATGGTGCTGGCGGTCGTCATGCACGCGGGATACAGTATTGAAGTCGGCATCGCCGCCTCAATCGGCACTGCTCTTCTGGTCGGTGCTTTCAACGGCGTATTGATTGCCTATCTCGGCTTCCCGCCTTTCGTCGTCACACTCGGCATGTTGTCGATTGCGCGCAGCCTGGCGATGGTTGCGTCCAACAACACGGTCGTTTTCCAGTTCGGACCGGATCACGATAAGCTCCTGGCGCTCGGTGGCGGCGCCTGGGTTTTCGGCATCGCCAATCCAGTGCTTTACATGGTCGTGCTGGCACTTATTACCGGTTTCGTGCTGCGCTGGACCAAGTTCGGCCGCTATGTTTTTGCCATCGGCGGCAATGAGCACGCCGCGACACTGACCGGCGTTCCCGTGCCAAGGATCAAGGTCATCGTCTATATGATTTCGGCCTTGTCGGCGGGAGTGGCCGGCATCATTCAAACCGGCTGGCTCGGCGCCGTCACCACAAACATCGGCGCCGGGATGGAACTTCAGGTCATTGCCGCCGCAGTTATCGGCGGCGCCAATCTGGCCGGCGGCGTCGGCACCGCCTTCGGAGCCTTGGTCGGCGCCGCGCTCATTGAGATCATCCGCAATAGTCTTGGTCTGCTCGGCATCAACGCATTCTGGCAAGGATGCTTTATCGGCGGGGCAATCGTGCTCGCCGTGCTTTTCGACCGACTTCGCAACTTGCGACAGGGCGACGAATAGACGTATCCGGTCCTGTTACACGTTTTGGTCTCACCCCGCGCCAAGAGCAGCCGTGTTCTTTATTCTCTGCCCGTTGCCATTGAAAAAGTGCACCTTCGAGACATCGGCGGTGAGCCCTATATGTTTTCCCGCCTTCATGTCACGACCGTCGTGCAGGACGAGGCAATCATGCCCAGCGGGCAACTTGACGTGAAGCAGCGTTACCGCCCCGGTATATTCGCAAAGCCCGACGGTTCCGCGCAGCGTCCCGTCTCGAGGTTCCACGACGATCAGATGCTCCGGCCTTATCCCGATGGTTTCGGCGGCGGTATCCGCTGCCGTTGCGCCTATCAGCAAAGGCGCGATATCTGCCGGGAGCAGATTCATTTTTGGGCTTCCGATGAATTGGGCCACGAAGATATTTGCCGGCCGCTCGTATAGTTCCCGGGGGGAGCCGACCTGCTCGACACGGCCGTCGCGCAGAACCACGATCTTGTCGGCGAGCGTCATCGCTTCGATCTGGTCGTGCGTTACATAGATCATCGTCGTGGAGAGCCGCTTGTGTAGTGCGGCGATTTCAGAGCGCATGTGCACGCGCAACTCTGCATCGAGGTTCGACAGCGGTTCGTCGAACAGGAAGACATCGGGATTTCCGACGATGGCCCGGCCGATCGCGACGCGCTGCCGCTGACCGCCGGAAAGCTCGCGGGGGTAGCGATCGAGCAATGCTTCGAGCTTCAGCGTGGCGCTTGCTTCATCGACGCGCTTCTGACGCTCCGGTGCCGGAACTTTGCGGACCTTCAGCCCGAAACCCATATTGTCCCGGACGGTCAGATGCGGATAAAGGGCATAGGATTGGAAGACCATGGCAACGCCGCGTTTCGAAGCCGGCACTTCGTTGACCACCCGGCCGCCAATCGCAAGTTCACCGCCGCTGAGATATTCCAGCCCCGAAATCAGCCGCAGCAAGGTGGACTTGCCGCAGCCTGACGGACCGACGAATACGACGAACTCGCCCGGATCGATCCTGAGATCGACGCCGCGGATGACCTCGACGGCGCCGAAGCGTTTCTCGATGCCTTTAAGCGATACACTGCTCATGAATGAAAATTCCTCATCCCTTCACGCCTGATAGCGCAAAACTTTCGATGATCTGCCGCTGGGCGATCAGATAGACGATCAGGATCGGCACCACGGCAAGGCTGGTAGCGGCAAGCTGCAGGTTCCACAGCGGCAAGCCATAGCTGTCGTTGAAGTTCGACAAGGCCAAAGGCAGCGTGAACATGTCGAGCGAGCTCAGAAAGATCAGCGGCTCCAGGAACAGGTTCCACGAGAACAGAAAGGTGATGATGGAAACCGCAGCCAGGGCCGGACGCGCCATCGGCAGCGCTATCTTCCACCAAACGCCGAAGCGTGAGAGGCCGTCCATCCTGCCGGCTTCTTCCAGTTCCTTGGGCAGGGCCAGGAAGTACTGGCGCATCAGGAACGTTGCCATCACCCCATGAGGACCGAAGGTGGGCAGCAGGATCAGCGGCCAGTGAGTATCCACCAAACCAAACCAACGTATCAGGAAGAAGTTCGGAATGATCGTCACTTCCTCCGGCACCATGAGCGCCGAGATCAGAAAAAGCATCAGCAGCCCGGCACCGGCAAACCGCATGCGCGCCAGCGCATAGCCGGCCAGGGACGAGATGACGAGGGTGAGCGCCGTCACCACGATCGCGATGTAAAGCGAGTTGAAATACTGCCGCGCGAACGGCTGGTAGGTGAACACTTCGACGAAATTCTGCCAGCGCCAGACGCGCGGAATAAGCGTCGGCGCACCGAATATCTCGGTCACGCTCTTGAAGCCGGCAGACACCATCCAAACGAATGGGAAAACAAAAGGAATGGCGGCGATCAGCAGTGCGATCGTCCAGCAGGTGCGGTAGAGGATCTGGATTTGGCGCTGGGTCACTCCGATCCCTTTCTCCGCAGCATCACCTGCACCAGTGTCAGCGCCATGATCATCACGAACATGATCATCGCGAGCGCCGAGGCATAGCCGACATTGAAGAACTTGAAGCCCTGCTGGTAGATGTAGAAGGCAAGCACCAGCGTGCCGTTTTCCGGGCCGCCACCGGTCATCTGATATATGTGATCGAAGACCTTGAAAGAGCCGATCGTCGTGATGACCATGATGACGAGCGTGGTCGGCGCCAGCAACGGCCAGGTGATCATGCTGAAGATCTGCCGGCGCGAGGCGCCTTCCAGGCGCGCTGCCTCTTCATAGTCCCGCGGGATCGCCTGCAGCGCCGCAATGTAGAGGATCATGTTGAGGCCGACCATCTTGATGACGCGGGTGACGATAACCGCCGCCATGGCCCAGCTCGGTTCACGCAGCCAGTTTGGACCGGTGATCCCGACCAGCGCCAGTACCTGGTTGATGAAACCACCTTCTCCCTGCAGCAGAAATTTCCAGACGATCGCCCAGGCGATGGCCGAGGTGATGACGGGAGCGAAAAACACCGTGCGAAAAAACACGACCCCGAAGAACGGCCGGGAAAGGGCGAGCGCCAAGGCGAGCGCGAGCGCCATGTTGAGCGGCACGAGACCGATCGCGAAAATAACCGAATTGCGTACCACCAGCCAAAAGTCAGGGTTTTCGAGGAGCGCATTCTGAAAATTGGCAAGGCCGACGAAGGTGGCTTGCTGGCTGAGCAGGTTCCATTCGGTCATCGAATAATAGACCACTGCGCAGAGCGGACCGAGGAAGAAGATGAGGAAGCCGATGAAGGTGGGGCTGACAAACAGCCACGCCTCCATCATCTCTCTCATCTTCAACGTCAGCCAGGTCTTTTGGCCGGTTCGAATGGAGTTATGAACGGTATCGGCCATCTTCGTTCTGATCAAAGCAGCGGCTGGATTGCCGCGCAGATGCCCTTGATGGCGGCATCGACATCGGCATCCGGCTTCCACAGGGCATCCACGCGAGGCGCCATGGCGGCAAGGATCTGGGGCGCTTTTTCGTTAGCCGAGACCACCCGGCCCTTTTCTATCGCGGCAGCCACATTCTTCATCATCTCGGGCGGCACGAGCTTGTTGCCGTTGATGAATGCATCGGCCTGCAGAACGCTCTTACGGGCCGGCGGGAAGAACTGCGCCATGGTGGCGACGTTCTCCTTATTGGTCATATGCGCCACGAATTCCGCGGCGATTTCGGTATTCTTGCCTTCGGCGAACACAACAAGACCGGCCTGGCCAATAACGGGTGACTCACCACCTGGGCCGGTGGGCAACGGTGCGATGCCCCACTTGAAGCCGGCTTCCGCCATCTTCGAAGCACGGGAAATCTGGTTGACCGTCATCGCCGAATTGCCGGAGAAGTAATCGCCCTGTTCGCCCGGCGGAACGATGGACTTGTCCTTGAAGACCATGTCATGCAGCTGCTTGACCGCCTTGACGGCTTCTGGCTTGTCGAAGCCGCATTCCTTGTTCGACCAGATGTCGCCGCCATAGGCGCGGATTGGCGGCAGAAGGGCATGGGTCATGCGAGAGGCATAGCCTTCGCCATCCTTGAACTCGAAGCCCCATTTGCCGGGATTGGCTGCCGCGAGCTTCTTGGAGACTTCCTGGAACTTGTCCATGTTCCATTCGCCCTTGGCGGCGAGCGTCAGCGGATCTTCGAGCCCGGCTTTATCGAACATGTCCTTGTTGTAGTAGATCATGAAAGGCGAGGTCGAGAACGGAATGCCGTAGACCGTTTCATCCTTCTGCCACAGGCCCATGGCCGGCTTTGAGAAATCGTCGAAATCATAGCCTTCCGCCGCCTTGAGCGTCGGGCCGAGATCCATCAGAAGATTGGCGTTTTCGAAAGCCGGAGCGGCATCCTCCATCATCCAGGCTACATCGGGAGCATTGCCGCCGGCGATCTGGAAGGTCAGTTTCTGCGTGTAGTCGTTGACCGGCACGGTCTCGAACTTCACGTTGACGTCGGGATGTGTGGCTTTGAAGCTCTCCGCAATGCCATTCAGCATCTTCAGATGAGCCTCGCTCCCGGTCCAGACGGTCATGCGGAGATCCGTCGCGAAGACGGCAGACGTCGATATGCACAATGTCAACGCGGATGCTGCGATACCTGCTAATGCGGCCTTCATGGTTTCCTCCCTTTTTGGTCGTCGGCAATCAGCCTTCACCGACTGAATGCAAACGGCATTCGCCTGGAATTTGGCTGCAAGCTACGGCGGATGGTTCCGCCGCATGATCTCGAAAACCTGCCGCAGGCCGCTCACCCGGCAGCGTGCGGAAGGCTCCCGGGCGCGTCTCCGATCGACCATCCTCCGTCGACCGGGATATTTGCACCCGTAATGTAGCTGGCAGCATCGCTGCACAAAAAGACAAACGCCCCAACCAGGTCCTGCGGCTGGCCCGGCCTGCCTACAGGGATCTTGGCGGCTACCGCTTTGCGGAACGCCGGGTCGCCGTAGCGCGCGGCATTGGCCTCGATCTCGATCGCACCCGGCGAAACCACATTCAGCGTGACGCCGCGATGGCCGATTTCGCGCGCAATCGACCTGATCGCAGTCAACTGCGCCGCCTTTAGCGACGCATAAACAACCGTTTCCGCCCGCGGTCGCACCGCCATGATACTGCCTGTGGCGACGACCCTGCCCCAGCCCCGCTCGGCCATCGGGGGAACCAACTTTGCCGTCAGCGTCAGCAGCGCCGAGAAATTCGATGCCACATGGGCGTTGACATGCGCCTCATCCAATTCCTGCCAGGGCCGCCGACGTTCGATGGCGGCATTGGCAATGAGGATATCGATCGGGCCGTGTGTTTTGAGCACTTCATCGGCAAAAGCCTGCGTCGCACGCCCGTCGGTGAAGTCTGCTTCCAGTACCGGCGCCGTCCCGCCGGTCGCCTGGGCCACCTCACACGCGCCCGTCTCATTACCGAAATGATGCAGGATCAGTTCCGCTCCATGCTCCGCAAGGCCAAGCGCAACAGCCCGACCGATGCCGGAACTGGCACCGGTTACCAGCACGCGCCGGTCTTTCAGTGAGAAGCGCGCGGCGCTCATCACTCGGCATCTTTCAACTTGTCGGCCACCTCGAGCGAGGCAATGTCGGCAGCTTCGAAATGCTGCCTGATTTTTTCCTCGGCGAGATCGGCATCACCAACTGCAATTGCGTCGTAAATCGCCTGATGCCGGTCAATCGTTGCTCGCCAGTCAGCGTCGCTGCGATTGGCGCGACGTGAAAACAATTCCGACACTTCGCGCTGCACGGAACGCATGCTCTCCATGTGCACGCGGATCATGTAATTACCCGTCGTCACGGCAAGACCGAGGTGAAACAGGATGTCGGCGGCGGTAAAGCCGGAAGGCTCCTTCACGGAAGCCAGCATGCCTGCCAAACCCTGCCGCATGATCTCCAGACCTTCCGGATCGCGACGTTCGGCGGCGAGCCGGGCAATTCCCGTCTCGACGACGCGGCGCATTTCATTGGCTTCGCGCAGCCGCTTGAGACTGGAGCGGACCGCGTAGCCGTAGATTTTGTCCATCGATTCGCCGCTCAGCGCCTTGGCCCGGGCAACCTTGCCTTGTTGGGTGAAGATCAGCCCGGCTGCCGTCAGCTGGCGAAGCGCCTCACGGGCGATCGGCTTCGAGACGCCGAACTCCCTGGCGATCTCCCCTTCGGGCGGCAACGGCTCGCCAGGCGAGATGCGTCCATCAAAGAGCGCGGCGGCAATCGCATCGGACACCCCATCCGCCAACCGCGAAGGGTTGGGCGGCTTGGCGGTGAAAACGGGTTTCCTTTCGGGTATTTCACTCATCTCGGTCCTCATATTCATAAAGCTAACATGCAGTTTCCAACTTAGCAACTAGGTTTATCAGTTGCCAAGTCGCCAACATCTGGCTAGGAATAACAGACACGCCCCAAAGCAGCGAGCAAAACCCGGAGCAACAAGCAAAACATTGGGAACGAAAGAGCCGATGGATTCAGTGCAACGTTCGACCGGGCCGGCGATCCTCATTTCAGATGTCGTCGCTCATCCGCTCAGCCAGACGCTGCCCAAACCGACCGTCACGTCCTGGGGCACCTATCACAAGGTCTCGATGGTCCTCATCGAGGTGCGCACCGATGCCGGCATCGTCGGCGTCGGTGAGGTTCTAGCCCGGTTTTCGCCCAAGGCCTATGCGGAACTGATCGAAACCTCTTTAAAGCCACGGCTGATCGGACAGGACGCACGCAACATCGGCGCGCTCTGGCAATCCATGCGGCGCTCGCTGTCAGGCCGCGCCGGCGGCATGCTGATCGAGGCGATCGCAGGCGTCGACATTGCGCTGTGGGACATCATGGGCAAGGCCGCGGGCATGCCGATCGCCAAGCTGCTTGGTGGCATCGGCCGGGAAACGATCGAAGTCTATGCCGCCGCCGTAAACTGGGTCGACGATGCTGAGGCGGATCGGGAACTGGAGCGCTATATCGGCGAGGGATTCTCGCGCATCAAAGTCAAGATGGCCAATCCCGTCAAGGAAGCCTGTCGGCGCATCGAACGGCTGCGCAAGCGCGCCGGCGACGATATCGAACTCTGTGTCGACGCCAACTGGGCCTATGATCTGGACCAGGCGGTCGAAGTCGGCAGGGCACTTTCGGCCAACGGTTACTTCTGGTTCGAGGAGCCGCTGGCGCCGGAAAACGAGCAAGGTTACGAAGAACTTCGCAAACGCTGCGACGTGCCGCTCGCAGCAGGAGAGAGCAACTTTACCGCCGATCAGGCGCAGCGTCTTGTCGCCAACCGCACCCTTTCAATCCTGCAGCCGGATGTCGCCCGTGCCGGCGGCATATCCGAAACACGGCGCATGGCAGACTATGCCGCCCTGCATGATGTGGGCTACGCCCCGCATATCGGCATGTCCGGCATTATCTGCGAGACGGCCAGCGCGCATCTGGCGGCCGCCCTTCCGAATTTCCGGATGATGGAATGCGAATGCGATCTTAGCCCCTTCAAGCGCGACCTGGCCGATCTGGCGCCCGGCTGCCTGCGCCAGAAGAATGGCCAGCTCGACGTGCCGACACGGCCGGGTCTCGGCATCGAAATCGATTGGGACGCCGTCAAACGGCTCCGCGTACAGTGAGGTCAACGCCATAATGACGACATCAGCCCCCTCTTCCACAGCAGACATGATGGAAGCCATGAGGCTCGCCATGCTTCGCGCAGATCCGGCGCTCAGCCGTTTCGATCCTCTGCCGCGCATCCTGTCGTTTGACGATTTTTCGCGCGGGCATTGCGGCTGGTCGCAGTTGGTCGGCAACTACGAGGACAGCCTCGACGCCATGCTGCCGGGCTTTGCCCAGCACTCGAGCGCCATGCTCTCAACTCTCGGACATTGGGATGCAGGGTCCCACGGCGGCATGGATTCGTCCTATGCGCTGAAGATCGCCACAAAGGCAAAACCGGGTGCCCAGAACGTTGCAATCAAGCGCCATACCTTCCGCAAGCGCGGCCCGATCCGCTTCGAGATTTTCTTTACGTTCAAGCCGGAGGCGACGGAACTGAAACTATCGGAAACCGACGTGCGATCGATCGGCTTCCTGTTCGACCTGCAATGCGGCGATCGGGACGGAGACGGCGAGCGGGTTATGCCGCATCTGCGCTTTCTCAATGCACTCGACGGCAAGCACTTGCAGAAATGGCAGTACAAACGTGAGACCACGTCCTTCACCGCCATCGGCCGGGAAGACAAGACCGTAAGCCACTATCACCTGGCGCCCGAAGGCTGGCTGGACTTGCCGGATGGTGAGCAACGGCTCTGCTACAACGAGATCCCGACGAAGGTGAACTGGAGCTATATGCGCTTCGATTTCGACCTCGCCTCCATGAAGGCGACCGGCTTGCAATGCAACGACCGGAATTTCGATGTATCCGGCTTCGAGTCGATCCGCATTCCGGCGATGAGAAACCTCTGGTGCATGTTGAACTTCTGCCTGTTCGCCGAGACGGATGTCGCCAAACGCGCCTTTCTCTATGTCGATTCCATCTGCATTTCTGGGGATTTTTGATGCTTCCCGAAAACATCACGGCGGTGATAACCCGCAATGAGCGCTGGAGCGGCGACGCCGCGAGCGAACCCTATGAGGCCGGCTGGGCGCATGAAGCCGTGTTCTTTATTCGGGCGTTGAAGCCTCCCGTCGGCACTGCACCCAAGGGCTGGGTGGAAATCTCGCCTGACGGCATGCACTGGGTTCGCGAAGGAACGGAATTCGCCATGCCGGGCGAACAGGACGGCATTGCCGTGGCCCGGCTCAACGCCTTCGGCAATTGGCTGCGCGTTGCAACCCGCTTTGCCGATGGCGCCGAATGCACCGTGCTGGTGACCCTTCATCTGAAGGCCTGACTTGAGAAAACACGGGTATATAGCTTCCGCGCTTTCTCCTTCCGTCAGCCAAGATAGGCGCCCTGGGCCAGAAGTTCCCTGCGCAAATCCGCGTAGTCGACATGCCGGGGGCTTGCCCTGTTGCCGACCGAAAGCGCTGCGGCAACACCGGCCGCCTGGCCGAGCGCAAAACAGGGCGGCATGACGCGAATGGCGCTGAGCGCCTCATGCGTCGCCGAGACCGCGCGGCCGGACACCAGCAGGCCCTCATGAACGCGCGGCAGCATGACACGGTAGGGTATCTGGTAGATATTGGCCGCATCAAGCCCCTGGCCACCGGTCCCACCGCCCGAACCTGTGGGGTCGTGAATATCGAGCGGATAGCCGCACAACGCCACGACATCTTCGAAGGCGCGGCCGGAATGCAGATCTTGCAGCGTCAGTTCGTAGGCGCCATCGATCCGTCGGGTTTCCCGCACGCCGATCTGGGTTGCCGTGTCCCGCAGCTCCACCTGCTCGAAGCCGGGCAGGTTGTTCCGGAAGAAATCGAGCAGCGCCACGGTCTGCTCCCGGCCTTCGACCTCGGCAAGCGAGAGCTCAAGGGCGTCAGCCCCATTGCGGCGCAACACGCGGCCGGTATTGATGCGCCAGACGCCCGGTTCCATGGTCTTGTAGAGACCGATGCCGCGGCGAGGCGCGGGAAAGCGGCCCTCGGCCGTCGCCTTGGCGACGATCGAGGCGAAAGGCCGAAAATCCTGCGGATGCGCGCGGATGTAATCCTCCACCACCTGGTCATCGACGTTCTGCACGCGGAAGAACAACGTCTGCGGCTGGGAAAGGCCGTCGCTTTCCCGGCCCTGACGGGTATGGACACCGGCATAATGGGCGACATCGCCATCGGCCGAGCAATCGACGACGACCTTGGCACGAATGCTCCTCAGCCCGCCCTTGCCGGCGCAAACAACCCCGAGCACCCGGGGGTTGGCCGCATCATGGTCATCGACGATCGCATCGACGACCATGGTGTGCAGCAACAATTCCACTCCCGCCTCGACGCACATGCGCTGCGCCGCGACCTTCGCCGCCTCAGGCTGGAAAGGGGTCACCTTGTCGTGGCCGTAGACGATGAAGCCACAATAGGCCGAACCTGCCGGGATCGTACTCGGATGCAGCGCGCCGCCGAGCGCCATCATCCGCTGAACGAATTCTTCGTAGATGCCGCGGATCAGTTGCTGGCTGCCGTCGAGCGAATAGGAGGTCATGCAGGGGCCGACGAGGCCCGCCGTGAGATTGCCGCCGAGGAAGCCGTAGCGCTCCACGAGGCGTACCCGCACGCCAAGACGTGCCGCCGCGACCGCGGCCGATAATCCCGATGGTCCGCCCCCGATGACGAGCACATCGACATCATCGAGTTCGGGAATATCAGCCGAATAGGCGTAACGGCGGGCTGTCTGCTGCATGCCTTTATCCCCTCCCCGATCTAGCGGAACATCGATCCGCCATCGACATCGAGCGCGGCACCGTAGGTAAAGCTGGCTGCATCCGAGCACAGGAACATGATTGCCGCCGCCATGTCCTCCGGCCGTCCCATGCGCCGCATCGGCAGATTGCCGGCGATGCGGTCCTTCAGCGACTGGTCGATATGGGAGTGCATCGGGGAATCCGTCGGCCCGGGGTTCAGCGCGTTGATGCGGATCTTCTTGCCGGCAAGTTCGCGCGCCACCGACTTGACCATCGACAGGGTCCCGGCTTTCGATGCCGCATAGGCGGTATCGGCAATCAGCCCGCCGCCGCCATGCACGCCCGCATCCGAGGCGATACAGACGATGTTGCCGCCATCGGGGTTGTCGAGCATGCGTTTGACTGCGCCCTGCACGACGAAGAAGGTGCCGAGCAGATTGACATCGAGCACGCGATGCCAATGCGCCCGATCCTGCTCGAATATACGCTTGGCTGTGATGATCGCCGCACATGTCACGACGTTATCGAGACGCGCGAGATTGGCGTCACAATAATCGAAGGCCTTGTCGATGCTTTCCTGATCGCTGACATCCACCGTCACGGTGTGAACAGCCGCGCCGCCACTGCGCAGTTCCGCACCGTAGCGCTTCAGCCCCGCCTCGTCACGATCGGCCATGACGACTTCCGCGCCCTTGCTGGCGAAGGCCCTTGCCGTTTCAAGACCCATTCCGCTCGCTGCGCCCGTGATAAGGACGCTTCGGCCCGCAAAACTATCGTCGGAAAAAGTGGCATAGGTCCCAGACATCGTCGCAGCGTCCTTCATTAAGGGCAGTCTAACAACCAGTCAGCAGGCCCGCTTCCATCGCTAGTAACGTAGCAACTATGTTATATAGTTGTAAAGCGCAATGTCGAGGCAATACGCTGTCTGGAAGCAGAGTTTCGCTTGGCAAATACTCAGGACGGAGGGAGCAAGCCGTTGATCGCGCTGCTTTCAAAAAGCGCGGCAGGTGGCGAAAATGCGGGCTTGGCAAGGGCGAGGTTCTCTTCCCGAAATGAACTCCGGCGCAATCGTCCGGGGCGACTCCGCGCGAGTCGCGAGGCGGCAATGGGAGGGGCGCCGCCCTGCAATGCGCCGGCCCTATTTCTCCGCCGGCGCCACGATCTTCATCACGAACGAAGTCGGCGCCTCGCCCGGCCCGAACGGTCCGGGCACCTTGTTGCTCACCGGCGGCAGGCTCTTGAGATAGGCCGCAATCGCCGCGGCGTCAGAGTCGGTGAGCTTCGCCAATGCGGGCCACGGCATGATTGGAGCGAGCATGCGTCCGTCGGGGCGCCTGCCTGTCCGGATCGCAGTGACGATATCGCGCTCGCTCCAACGCCCGAGACCCGTCTCCTCATCGGGCGTGAGGTTGGGGCCGTAGAACACCCCGACATCGGGGATCTCGAAACCGACCTCGGAGCCGCCGAGGTGACGCGTCATGTCCGGCTTGCCGAGGAAATGTCCCGGCGTGTGGCAATCGGTGCAGCTCGTGATGGTCACCAGGTATTTCCCCCGTTCGACCAGCTCGCTGTCGGCCGCGCCGGCAGGCGACGATCCAATCGCCGCCGCCAGCGCTGCGAATGCTGCGGGCAACACCCGCCTGGCCGCCCGCCACGCCACGCGCGTGACAGCAGATCCGAAATCGTGAATGCTCATACTTACCTCCATCCCATGGCTTTAGGGCTTGCGGCCGATTACGGCGCCGTTCGCGCCGGGTGCGTCGAACCAAACCGTCTCGATGTGCCGGACTCCGGCTTCCTCGAGCCACGCCGAATATTCGGCCGGCGTGTAGTTTCACCCTTCGGTCTCGATCAGCATGTTGAGACTCATCAGCGCGGCCGGCGCCGGCCCGGTCTTTTCGCCATTGACGAGAAGCTCGCTAATGATCACTGCGCCGCCGCTCGGCAAAGCCTCGAAGGACCGGCGCAGCAGGGCGCGGTTCTTGGCCTCGTCCCAATCGTGCAGGATCATCGACAGGAGATCCACCTCGTGATCCCCGGGAAGCTGTACGAAGAAGTTGCCGCCAGCGGTCTCGCACGGCGAAATTCGACTCCCTATTTTTTGCGTAGACGTCGGCGATACCTCAGAAGGTTCGCGACCCGCCGAGGGTAATCAATAGGCTAACTTCGGTTCTCCAAGCGGTTTGTTTTGCGCCACTCTTCGTATTCTCCGCGGGCATCGTCATGCAGCGGATAGTAGCGCTGCAACGACCCGCCCTCCATAAGCTTCACTCGCGAGAACTCCTCCCAATCGTGATGCTTTTGCGACTCTTCGATTACCTTCGCGGCCATTGCGACTGGAAGCACCACCACCCCGTCATCGTCGGCGACGATGATGTCGCCGGGGATTACCGTGACACCGCCACAGGCAATCGGAACGTTGACCGCATTCGGATAGATGCTGGTCTGCACATGGTAGTTGGGAGTCCAGCCACGTAGCCATAGGGGGAGATCCAGCTTCTCGACATTGGGCCGATCGCGCATGCAGCCATCGATCACGATGCCAGCGCCGCCTCTGCCTTTGAAATAGGTCGACATCATATCGCCAAAGACGCCCGAGCTCATGTCGCCGCGAGCGTCGACCACGACCACATCGCCCTCCTGCACATGATAGAGCACGTGCCGGTGCAACTGCGTTTCCGGATCGGCATATTCTCCCTCGGTGAAGAGGTCCGGCCGCTGAGGCATGAATTGAAGCGTCAGGGCCGGCCCGACGATCGACTTCCCGCGGTTCTGCGGCACGGGACCGACCATGTGCGGATTGCGGAAGCCCATGTGGCCAAGCGTGCCGGAAACCGTCGCGGCGCCGATTTCCTTCAATGCGTCGATCAGCTCTTTGGTCGGTCGCGTTATGTCGGGTATATGCGTCATTCTAGGCTCCGGTGGATGAAACTACCAGTTCGTGACAGAACCGTCGCGGCGCTTCAGGTGAGGCGCTTCCCAGAAACGAAAGCTCTCCGCCTTGACCGCCTCTTCGTTAACCTCGACGCCGAGCCCCGGCAGATCGCTGACCGGATAGTCGGGGCCGTCGAGCCGTGGTTGCACGGGGAAGAAGTCGGAATTATCGAAGCCCAGTTTTGCTTCGGGTGCCCTGGTCTCGAGCCAGGCGAAATTCGGTACCGCGGCGGCGAGATGGATGGTCGCGGCCGTGCAGACTGGGCCGAGGGGATTGTGGGGCATCAGGTCCACATAGTGCGCCTCGCTCCAACCAGCGACCTTCATCGCTTCGGTGAGCCCGCCAACATTGCAAACATCGAGCCGGTTGAACTGATGGATGCCGCGTTCGATGTAGGGCAGGAATTGCCACTTGCTGGCAAATTCCTCGCCGATGGCGAAGGGGATGTCGGTCATCGTGCGCAGGGATTCGTAGGCCTCGGGTGTCTCGTCTCGTATCGGCTCCTCGAGGAAATCAAGCACGCCACGGCCGAGCTTGTTGCAGAAGCTAGCCGCCTCTGCCACCGACAGCCGATGATGATAGTCGATGCCGAGGACGACCTCGTCGCCCAGCGCTTCGCGCGCCTTATTCAGCATAGTTGCGGTCGCGCCGATCGACTGGCGCGGTTCAAAGATGTCCTTGCTGTTTTGCCCGATGGGAAAGAAGCGGATCGCCTGCCACCCTTGTTCGCGTAGTTCGCGGGCTCGTTCGATGGCAACATCGCCCTCGGCCTCGTCACCGGTCGAGGCGAAGGTAGGAATGCGGTCGCGCTGTTTGCCGCCCAAAAGTTCGTAGGCCGGCACGCCCAGCGCCTTGCCCTTGATGTCGTGAAGGGCAATGTCGATCGCGGAAATCGCCGCCTGCAGAACGCGCCCGCCTTCGAAGTATTGGCTGCGATAAACTTCTTGCCAGATCCGACCAATCTGCATCGGGTCGCGGCCGATGAGAAACTCGCGATAATGCTCGATCGCGCCGGCCACGGCCTTCTCGCGACCGCTCAAGCCGCTCTCGCCCCAGCCGAAGATGCCGCTGTCGGTCTCGACCTTGACCAGCATCTGGTTGCGCGTTCCCACCCACACCGGATAGGGTTTGATTGCCGTGATTTTAAGCTTCCTAGTCATCGTTTCACACGCATCCGCTTGGTCTCAGTTGGCCTTGAGGGCCATTTCTGTTTCGCCGTCGAACAGATGCATCCGCTCCTGATCGAACTCGAGCCAAATCTGTTCGTCGGGCGCGACGGCAATGGTCGGCGGCACGCTGACGTTGACGATGGCGCCAGACAAAAACGCCTGAACGAAGGTGACGTCTCCGGTCGGCTCGACCGTGTAGGCCTTGGCCGGAATGCTGCCTGGCACCGCACTCTTGTGCAGCTTGATCGTCGAGTGACGTGCGCCGAGCACGACTTTCCTGGTGGTTGCCCTCGCGACCTTCTGCGCGTTGTTTGGCGAAAGCTCGAGGCGCCAGCCCTCCGCACTCGTCAACACAGTGTTGCCGCTTGCCGTCGATGCCTCCAACGGAACAAGGCTCATTGCCGGGCTGCCGACGAAGCTGGCGACGAACATGTTCACCGGATGGGCAAAGACCTGCGCCGGTGAATCGTATTGCTGCAGGTAGCCGCCGTTCATCACCGCCATCCTGTCGGCCATGGTTACCGCTTCGAGCTGGTCGTGCGTCACGTAGATGATCGTCGCCTTGAGGTCCTGGTGGAAACGCTTGATTTCCGACCGCATCTGCACGCGCAGCTTTGCGTCGAGGTTGGAGAGTGGTTCATCCATCAGAAATACCGCCGGGTCGCGAACGAGGGCACGGCCGAGCGCCACGCGCTGCTGTTGACCGCCCGAAAGTTCGCGCGGCTTGCGCTCGAGCAGCTGCGTCATGTCGAGCACGCGCGCTGCTTCCTTGACCTTCTTGTCGATCTCGTCCCTTGGCAGTTTGCGCATCTGCAGCGGGAAAGCCAGATTTTTATAGACAGATTTCTGCGGATAGAGCGCGTAGTTCTGGAACACCATTGCGATGTCGCGGTCCTTGGGGTCGAGGTCGTTAACCACCCGGTCGCCGATGACGATGTCGCCAGATGTGATGGGGATGAGCCCCGCCACAAGATTGAGCGTGGTTGTCTTGCCGCAGCCTGAAGGGCCGACGAGCGCAACAAATTCGCCATCGTTGACCGTCAGCGAAACATCGTTGACAGCTTTGAAGCTGCCATAGGTCTTGACAAGATCTTTGAGGACCACGTGGGCCACCGGCAACTCCCTAGTGCTTGACTGCGCCCTCTGTGAGGGCGCGTACGAAGTATCGTTGCAGGACGAGGAACAGGACCACGACGGGCACGCTCATCATAAAGCTGGCCGCCATAAGGCCGGGAAAGTCCGTCGTATTTTCTGAGAAGAAGCGCTGAATGCCGACCGGCAGTGTCAACTGGTCGTTCTTGGAGAGGAAGGTGTAGGCGTAGATGTACTCGTTCCACGCGCCGATGAAGGAATAGATCGCCGTGGCGATAATTCCTGGCGCCGAGAGCGGCATCACGATCAGGAGAAAGGCCTGTAACCGAGTTGCCCCATCGATGCGCGCGGCCTGCTCGAGCTGCACCGGGATATTGTCGTAGAAGCCCTTGAGGAGCCAGATTGCCAGCGGCAGTCCGAATGTGAGGTAGGTGAGAACGAGCGACCCATGCGTATTCACCAGCCCTATCGCGCGCATCAGGATGAAGAGCGGCACGAGAAAGATAACCGCCGGGAACATATTGCGAAGCAAGACGGCGAAGAACAGAAAGTTCCGGCCCGGGAAAGTGAAGCGCGAAAACGCGTAGGCCGCCGGAACCGCCACGATCACCGAAAGAATGGTCGTGGCAGTGGAGACGAAAAGGCTGTTCCAGAAGAAACGAAGGAAGTCCTGGCCGACGCTGTTTTGCGGATCGAGCAGCTTCTGGTAGCTGGCAAGAGTGGGTTCGTCCGGCCACCATTGCGGCGGGAATTGCATGGCCGCGAAACCGGACTTGATCGAGGTGATCAGCATCCAGATCATCGGCAATGCGGTGTAAAGCAGCATGAACACAAGGAAGATACGTCCGCCCCACCGCCACCCATCGATGCGCATACGGTGACGCGCCTGGCCTCGAGAAGCAGTCTCGGCAATCGTGTTCATTCGCTTCCACCCTTCCGGTCATTGCCGCTCAGCGCACGAACGTAGAAGTAGCCGAGCGACATCAGGATCAGGAACAGCAGCACCGAATAGGCCGATGCCACTCCCCAGCGCTGGCGGCCAAAGGCGAGTTCGTAAATGTGGGTGATCCAGATATGCGATGCATTCGACGGCCCGCCGCCTGTCATGATCCAGGGGATGATGAAAGAGTTGAAGTTGGCCACAGCCAACAGAAGGATCGTCACCGTCGAGACGTTTCTCAAGTGCGGAAAGGTGACGTGCCAGAACCGCTGCCATGCATTGGCTCCGTCGACTTTTGCGGCGCGCAGCAACTGGTCGGGAACCGTCTGCAGGCCAGCCATCATCATGATCATGGCGAACGGAAACTCTCGCCAGATATTCACGACGATCAGCGAGGGCAGCACGGTACTGACGCTGTCGATGAAATTCGGTGGCCGATCGCTCAATCCCAGGCCAACCAGCACTGCGCCGATGATCCCAAAGTCCGAATGGTAGATCCACTTCCAGATATAGGACGCGGCAACCGCGCTGATAACCCAGGGAATGATCAGGACCGCGCGCAGGATGGCGCGGCCGGCAAAGTCACGATGAAGTGCGAGGGCGCAACCGAACCCCAGGACAAACGCGATGATGGTCGATCCCAATGTCCAGATAAGAGTGTTCGAGGTAACCGTCCAGAATACCGGACTTTTGAGGATGGAAGTGTAGTTGTCGAAACCGACGAAAATCTTGTCCCGAAGCTGCAGACCAGGCGGTGTATTGAAGAACGACAGCTCGATCGTGTAATAGATAGGGTAGGCTATGACGATGAGCATGACGGCGATCGCAGGAAGCACGTACGCGTAGTCAGCGCGATGCTCCCAGACCTTTCGCAGCACTCCGGACCTATGAGGTCGTAGTCGTCGGGGAACCTCGGCCTTCGCAGTCAAGATCGTCACTGTGCAGAGCCCTCATCCTTGGGAACGAAACCGGCTGCGATCGTTGCGCAGCCGGTCAGATCGTCGGACTTGGACTAGAGCCCACCGTCCATCAGGTCTTTGACCTTCTTGGCCGCGTCGTCCGCTGCCTGATCGACGGTCATGGCCCCAGTCAGAGCATTCTGGAGCATGTCCGGGACGATGATGTTCATGATCTCGGGGGACTGTGGCAGTGCGGGGAACGGGATGCCGTAAGGCAGCATCGAGGTCGTGACATCAAGGAACTTGATGCTGTCCAGGCGTTCCTTCATCCATTTTGTCTTGAAGCCGTTGAGGTTTCCCGGGTTCGAGCCGGCATAAGCCATTTTCAGTGACCATTCGGGGCTTGTCCACATGCAGATGATAGCTTTTGCCGCCGGCTCGTCTACCTTGCCGCCTTCTACATATTCGGGCTTCAGGATATGGATGTTGGAGCCGCCAAACACGACGGCACGCTTGCCGTCGGGGCCAGTCGGAATCAAGCCATAGCGCATGTTGTCGATCACGGTCTGCGCCTTGTCCTTGTCGGTGGCCGTCGCCTTTTTCTGCAGATCGAGCATGACGTTGTAGTCGGACGGATGCGAGATCATCATGCCGAGCTGGCCAGCGAGGAAGAGGGGCTGGTTGTCGGCCTGCTGGTTGGTGAGCGCCGAAACCGGAACCGACTTGTCGCGAACGTACATATCGTAGGAGGCTTGCAATGCCGCTTTGCTCTGCGGGCTATTGAGCTCGACCTCCTTATAGGTCGGATCGGCGGTGGCCTCATCGAAGACGCCGCCGCCATAGGCCCACAGCTGCGGCATGAAGCGGTACGGCGTATTGCCGGCATTCTTGCGAGCCACGAGGCCGTAACCGGCAATGCCGAGTTTGTCGTGGATCTGCTTGGAATACTTGACGACGTCCTCCCAGGTTGCCGGGGCCTTGTCCGGATCGAGGCCTGCACGCTTGAAGATGTCGGCGTTCCAGATGAACGCCATCGTCTCGTTGTTGGTTGGAATGCCGTAGGTGACGTCTTCCCAGGTTACAGCCTTCATGGCGCCGGGCCAGAAATCCTCGGTCGAATACCCTACATCCTCAGGTTTGAGCGGCTCCAAATATCCCTTTGAGGCGAACTCGGTGCCACCCAGGATTTGCAGGCGGACCGCCATGGGCGCTGCATTGCCCAAGAGCGCGGTCCGGAACTTGTCCAACAGGTCATTATACGTGAGGGCTTGTTCCTCAAGCTGGATGTTTGGATAGGTTTTGCGGAAGGTCTCGAAGAACTCCTTGTAATACTGGCGCAGGAGGTCGGGGTCGCCCTCGAACACGCCCTGATACCAGAAAGTCAGCCGCCCCTTGTAGTCGAGAGGGGTGACCTTGCCGCAATCAGCTGCCGTGTCAAAATTCTGTGTGCCGGCAATGGAGCGCACATATTGCGGCGACCATTTGCTCAAGTCGACCGGCGCGCCGAGCGCCGAGGCCGACATCAGTGATAGCATCAAAGCAGTCGATATAGTGCCGCGCAGGACGGCACCGCCGAGTGAAATCCTCGTCATAGGGTATCCTCCAGGTTCTCCCATGCCGCTCTGCGTCGAGGCGAGCGGTCTTTGCTCCCCGGCCGCGGGACTTTCCACCCAATGTATCCCTTTGACCTCATCATACGTTTTCAGATCGTAGATTGCCTGTCAATAAGAGAAATCGTACATTGTTTAACCAAAACTCGCGTGATATCCGAGCAGTGTATGTATTGATTGGGGATAGCATTGGCCGAAACAAGCGATTTTAAAGCACAACCACCCGAAGGGATCGACGCTATCGGGGCCTCCAGCGAGGGCGCCTCGCTTTATCAATTGATCAGGGACGACATCATCGAAGGGCGGCTCGCTGCTAACGAGCGGCTTGTGGTCACGGATCTCGCCCGGCGCCACGGCACCTCGACCAACCCCGTGCGCGAGGCTCTGCAACTGTTGCGCGGTGAGGGCTTTGTCACCTTCTTTCCCAACCGCGGAGCGCGCGTCCGGCCCATAGATCAGGATTTTGTTCGGGACATCTACGAGATAGGAGTCTTGATCGAGCCGGCCCTG
Source organism: Rhizobium aouanii (assembly GCF_037002925.1). NCBI lineage: Bacteria > Pseudomonadati > Pseudomonadota > Alphaproteobacteria > Hyphomicrobiales > Rhizobiaceae > Rhizobium > Rhizobium aouanii. The sequence goes on along the minus strand of NZ_JBAMYD010000001.1, from coordinate 45,059 downwards.
ACGCGATGGTTCGTGAACATGGCCACCGTCGAGGACATTGCTGAACTCGAACGCATCCAAGGCTTGATCGAAGAGAACAACTTCGCCGACACGTTCAGGCACAGCGAGCTGGACACCGCCTTTCACACCGTAATGTACCAAAGGCACTACAACCGCCATGCCGCCGAGCTTTGGTGGAAGCACCGCGAAGTGCTTCGAGCCGTGAGCCGGCGTTTCAACTTCACGCTCGCCCGGCGTGCCGCGATCCTGAGCGAGCATCGCGAGCTCATCGCGCATGTCAAAGCGGGTAATGCAAACGAGGCAGGCGAACTCATTGCACGCCATGTCGAAGGCTCCGGCCGGCACATCCTCGAACACATGCGTGCGCGTAACGCCGCTCGGGCAGGATAGAATACCTCGCCCGGAGTATCGCTATACCGAACCACCTCAGATAAGGGCAGTTGAGATGAAAATCACCAGCGTGCGGCCGTGGCTCATCAAGTCCGATGCTTCCTATTGGGGAGAGTTTCTGTTCGTCGAAGTAACGACCGATGAGGGGGTGAGCGGCTGGGGAGAGATCACCACCACGACGAGACTCGCCAATCGCGCCCTCTGCACGATCCTAAGGCAGATAGGTGCTGCTGTGACAGGCGAGGACCCGGCGCGTATCGAGTATCTGTGGCACAAGATATTCCGCAGCTTCACCTACATGGGCAGTCGCGGCGCCGCGGTCGAATGCGTGAGCGCCATCGACATAGCGCTCTGGGACATCCAAGGCAAAGTCTTGGGTAAGCCGATTTACGAGCTGTTGGGCGGGCCGGTACGCGATGAAATTGCGCTCTACACCCACCCCAACCAGGCCAAATTTACCAGCAATGAGGCTGTTGTCCGCGAAATCCGAGACATCGTCGAGTCCGGCCACACTGCGCTCAAGTTCGATCCTTTCCCCCAGCAAGGCCGCACCGCCGATGGACAGCCTCGCGAACAGCGCGACGGCTACCTCGATGGCAGCCTGACCCGCAAGGATGAGCGCGAAGCCGCCGAACTCACGGCTCTGATCCGCGAAACGGCAGGCTCTGACATCGACATCCTCATCGATGCGCATGGCCGGTTCGACGTTCCCACCGCCATTCGCCTTTGTCGAAGCCTCGAGGAAGCCGGTCAGATCGACTGGTTCGAGGAGCCCTGTCCACCGGAGAGCCTCAGTGCGCTTAGACAGGTCCGTGAGAAGGTCAGCGCCGCTATCTCGTGGGGTGAACGCGGCCATACGAAATGGGATTTCGTGGCGGTGCTCGAAAACAGACTAGCTGACTACATTATGCCTGATGTCACGTGGACCGGCGGCATTACCGAACTCAAGAAGATTTCTGCCCTATGCGAAGCCTACTACATTCCCGTCTCGCCGCATGACGCGGCAGGGCCAATCAACGTGGTTGCGGGAGCGCAGGTGATGATGACGGTTCCCAATTTCTACAAACTCGAAACGTCGGAGTGGAACCTGGGCAAATACGATCACCTCATCGACAGGCCACTCGATGTCTCGAACGGCAGCCTCAAGCTTACGCCCAAGCCTGGTCTCGGCGTTGAAATGAACCGCGACTACCTTCAAAGCCACGAGATAGAGCTGGCCTAACCAACGCTCTAAGGGTGTGCGGATGAGCCCCGCCGATCAGAACGAGGATTAATTCATGCTAGAGGCAGATGGAGCCGACGAGGCGCTCGATCGTGTGAACACGCATTCCAAGCCGTCCGACCTTCGTATTACCGACATGCGGGTAGCCGAAATTATCGGCGCGCCGTTCACCTCAGTGCTGCTTAAGATTTACACCAATCAGGGCATCGTCGGGCTTGGCGAGGTGCGCGACGGTGCCAGCGCCACCTACGCACTGATGCTGAAGAGCCGGTTGCTTGGCGAGAACCCTTGCAACATCGATCGACTGTTTCGCCGGATCAAGCAATTCGGCGGGCACGGCCGGCAAGGCGGCGGCGTATCGGCGGTAGAAATCGCGTTGTGGGATCTTGCTGGAAAGGCCTATGGCGTCCCCGTCTACCAGATGCTCGGCGGCCGTTTTCGGGAGAAAGTGCGCGTTTACTGCGATACCGACGCCACCGTGCCGAGCGGCACCGAGACCGGCAAGCGCCTCAAGCAGCGCATGGAGCTCGGCTTCACCTTCCTCAAGATGGACTTGGGACTGATGCAGATCGCGGATGTGCCCGGGGCGGTCGTGTCTCCTGCCGGCTCACTTGAAGGCTACCGCGACCACCCCGGCCGCGGTCCGCTGAAGACCATTGAAGAGCGGCGTGTCCGCAACGCTGCATACGATTTGCATAACGTCCCACACCCGTTTACCGGCCTCCACTTTTCCGACAAGGGCCTCGACTTCCTTGAGCAATACATTGCCGAGGTTCGTGAGGTCATCGGCATGGCTATTCCGCTCGCGATCGACCATATCGGCCACATCTCAGTGCAGAACGGCATTCGCCTTGCCAGGCGAATTGAAAAATACGTGCCAGCCTGGCTCGAGGATGTGATCCCATGGCAGTATACCGAGCAGTACCGACAACTGCAGGACTCAACCACGGTGCCGATCTGCACCGGCGAGGACATATACCTCAAGGAAGGCTTCGAGCCTCTGCTTAACAGTGGCGGCGTCTCCGTTATCCACCCGGACCTGCTCACCAGTGGGGGCATCCTCGAGACCAAGAAGATCGGCGACATGGCGCAGGACCATGGTGTCGCCATGGCGATCCACATGGCAGAAAGCCCAATCGCCGCAATGGCCGCGGCACATGTCGCGACCGCGACCGAAAATTTCATGGCGCTCGAATACCATTCCGCCGATGTTGACTGGTGGGACGATATCGTCACGGGTCTTCCCAAGCCGTTGGTGAAGAACGGCTTCATCACTGTTCCGGACAAGCCGGGCCTGGGGATTGACGACGTCGTCGACGAGGTGATCTCGCAGCATCTGCAGCCGGGTATCACCGGCATTTGGCAGCCTACGGATCACTGGGACGACGAGTATTCCTGGGATCGCACCTGGAGCTGAGGCGAAAAGGAACGAAGATGAAGATCACCGATCTCCGCTGCGCCGTTATCGGCAAACACCCGATCGTCCGCATCGTTACGGACGAGGGTCTCTATGGCTTGGGTGAAGTCGAATTCACCAAGTCCCACCTCAAGCCCTGGGTGCTGCATTTCCGCGAGGCGCTAATCGGCGAGGACCCGACCGACGTCGAAAGAGTAATGTTGAAGATCCGCCAACGCGGCTCTTTCAAGCCGTACGGCGCGGCGGTGAGCGCTATTGAGCATGCGCTGTGGGATATTGCTGGCAAGGCCGCGGGCGTGCCCGTCTATAAACTGCTCGGCGGCAAGGTGCGGGACAAGGTGCGCGTCTACAATGGTTCGATTCGCCAGGAACGCACGGGCGACCGGCCGGAGGATTACGCCGCCGACGTCAAATGGATGATGGAGCAGCCGCAGAACTTCTTCATGGTCAAGCAAGGAATCTCTTTCCACTCCAACATGAAGGACACTTTCGAGGACTTCCACTACGGCGTGACGCAGAAGAAGGCAGGCTATCACGGCGCCATGGATCAGGGCATGATCAGCGAGCGCGGCTTCAATCACATGCTCGACTGCGTGATCGCGATGAAGGAAGTGCTGGGCGACACAGTCAGCCTGGCGCTCGACTGCGGCCCGGGCTGGATGCTGCCTGATGCGATCAAGTTCGCTCGCGCGGTCGAGAAGTACAATTTGATGTGGCTCGAGGACATGCTGACTGGCGACTATGTGCCGTGGGTCAATCCGCAGGCCTATCGGGAACTGACAACTTCCACCTCGACTCCAATCCACACTGGTGAGCAGATCTATCTGCGGCACAATTTCAAGGAACTGATCGAGACGCAGGCGGTACGCGTCATCGGCCCCGATCCAGCCGATGTCGGCGGCATTGCCGAGCTCAAATGGGTCGCCGAGCACGCCTACATGCACTCGATCCTGATGGCACCGCACGGCATCGCTAACGGCCTGCTAGGCCTCGGCGCGTTGATCAATGTCTGCGCCACCTTGCCGGCAAATTACATCGCCTTCGAATATCCGACCGCCTCCGACCCCTGGTGGGAGGACCTGGTAATCGGCTTGCCGCCGCAGATCGTGAAGGACAGCATGGTGGACCTGCTGGAAGCGCCGGGGCTGGGCCTCGATATCGACGCCGAAGCGGCCAGGACATATCTCAGGGAAGAGGATGCGGGCTTCTTCGACTGAACCTCTCTCCACTCTATATCGTCGGCGATCGCTGCCTCTGGGAAACCCTGCCTACTTCAGGGAGACAGCGGGTGCCTTGGATACAATACAGGCAGCCGAATTCCTGGCTCGGAGTGAGTTGAACTGAAGGATCCGGATTACCGCATCCTGGACGCGTCACTTCTGGAATGCAAAAAGCCCGCACGAGGCGGGCTTTTGAGTATGTGTATGTTGGAATCTGGTTGCGGGGGCCTGATAACACAGAGACTTGTAAAGTGGATCACCGCGATAACTTAAGCCTACAATCACTACATAAATCCATAATATCAAATACTTACTATAACAATGAGGCGTAAGCACATTTATGGAACTTATTCCCGCAAACGGGAACATCATCCATCTAGGCGCAATCGTGCCCGGCGACAGTGACAACCACTATGTCCGGCCTACTCCGCTGCCGGGCTTTGACGCCCGCCCGCTTCGTTGCGGACGTCATCGGTTTCAAGGGCAAGGTCCGCGAATTCAACGTCCTCGAAAAGATCTGGAATGCACGCGTAACGTCGCATATCCCGCTGAAGGACGTTGCGGCGGCGCGCTCCGTCGAGGCGATCCTCGCCGAGATCGAACTCACCAGCAACTGCCTGAAAAATGCCGGCTACGACAATCCGAGGATTGCGGTGGCCGGCCTAAACCCGCATGCCGGCGACGGCGGCTCCTAGGCGGTGATGACCATGTATCATGACCAGGGCCAGATCGCCATGAAGCTCATGGGCTTCGACAAGGGCGTCACCATGATGGGCGGGCTGCCGTTCCCGCTCTGCACGCCGGCCCACGGCACGGCCTACGACATTGCCGGCAAGGGCATCGCCGATGTCGGCGCAAGCCGCGAAGCGCTGCTTCTTGCCGCCCGCATGGCGAAAAAAGCCGCCGCGGTTTGCGCTGCCGCCTGATTTTCGCACAGCATTCAGCCTATGCCGGCATGGAGGAGGTCTCATGCCGGATTCATCTCAAAGGAGGAGCTAAGATGAAGAAATCCCTTATCATTGCGTGCATGGCGAGCGTTAGGTCAGACCTGACCGCATCCCCAAATCGGTGGGAGCGGAAGACACGTTCGTCGAGGATATTGATGATCTCGACCGAGCGACGGCTGAGCTGAAGCCGCTTGCCGAAAAGGTCTGGCGCTACTGTGAGGCGCAGGGCATTAGATGTTTGATCCCAGGAGGGTCGGCTGTGCCGCTGATCAAAGAAGCGATCGCCAATGGCGAACGCTTCTGGGCCTATGCCTTCGAATACACCTGCGCCACCAGCGATATCGAGCACCGCACGACCAAGCCGAAGCATCCATGGACCAACGGTCAAGTCGAGAGGACGAACCGAACCATCAAGGATGCCACCGTCAGACGCTTCTACTATGAAAGCCACGATCAACTTCGTCAGCACCTCGCCGACTTCGTCGCCGCTTACGATTTCGGCCGCAGACTCAAGACCCTCAAGGGACTCACACCCTACGAGTTCATCTGCAAGACATGGGCTTCACAGCCCGAACGATTTACCCTCGATCCGCTCCAGCAAATGCCGGGACTAAGCATCTAGAAGTGACGCGGGCGTCTCGATATCAGAAAGCCCCATCGCAGCCATCACGATAACAATCCAGACAGCAATCGTAAAAACCAGCGCGGCGATCCCGATATTTGCTGGCTTCATTTCCTTCGCCCCAGCATATCCATGTCTCCGACTTCATTTTATCAAGAATTAAGCTGATCCGCTCTCATGCGGCGCCGGCGTGGGCTGATGAACTAAGCGTCGTCAGCCGCTCTCAGCCGTGCGATGATACGCACTTCGGAGGCGGACTAGGATCCGCCATCTGCAGAACCGCTGTCCGCACCCCTAGCCGTCTGCATCGCCGCCAATGCGGCGCTTATGGGATTTCGTGCCAAGCTGCAGGCGTCTCAGCCCCTCCGATCGAATGGAATAAACCGCCAGTCTTCGTAGACTCGCAGATAAGTCGAGTGAACAGGATCGGCGAGCCGACGCGATTTCATGTATGCCAGTGCTGAACATATTGACCCGCCGGCGACTGGTTCCACGTCTACCGCCACTCGCAGGTTGCCGGGTGTGCCTATCGATTCCAGCCGATCCAAGCTTGCTATCGTATTCTCGCCAGCCTCATAAAGTTCACCGACGACGCGATAGCCAATGCCGGGTTCATTGAACATCATCGGAGCAAACCAAGGGCCGGCAATAAGCATCGGATAACATTCCCGGGTCTGGAAAATTCCAAGAAACCTGGCGCGGGAAAGTCCTTGCTCATGAAGAGGAAAACCTTTCTTCAAAGTTCCAAAAACGAAAAGGTTCGATGTCATCCGGGCCAGCCCATGCGTTATCGGCTAATCCCCTAAAGATTGGAGCGATCGTGATCGCCTGTCCATCCGGCCGAGGAGGAATACGCTCAGTCGCGCTTCATCACAGGTGGCGCCGTCGCCAGGCTTTCTGTTGCGTCTGTTTCGGGCAATCCTTCTACCCTTTCATTGTCCGGCTGGGCGCGGCGCGTCGCTGGCGATCTCGCCGGAGGACTGCCGGCTCGAGCTTTAACGCGCTTGCCGACAGCTGCACCGGGGCCTTCACCTTCGGGTCGGATCGGCCCGAGCTCCATCTCCGGTGGGCGCAGCTTATTTCGGTCTTCGATAGGGTCGTTCGATTTCTTCTGCATGATCGGACCTTTCTTCCATGCCGGCGGTGACACTAGGACGTCCGCGACTTTCCCTACGGTTTGAGAACGACCTTGATGCAGCCATCCTTCTTGTCGCGGAAAGTTTTGTAGAGGTCAGGACCTTCGTCGAGGGTCGCACGATGCGTGATAATGAACGAAGGATCGATTTCGTCCTTTTGGATGCGCTCCATGAGTAGCGGCAGGTAGTGCTGCACCGGCGTCTGCGCCATTCGGAACGTTAGGCCGCGGTTGATCGCCGATCCCATCGGGATCTTGTCGAGGAAACCACCATAGACGCCGACGATCGAAACCGTGCCGAAGTTGCGGCAGCAATGGATTGCCTGCCGAAGCACGTGGGGGCGATCGGTTCCCATGAACGTGGCGACCTTAATGCGGTCAAGCCGTGAGTCCCAGCTCGCCGACGGATCGGCTTCAGTGCCGACCGCGTCGATGCACGCGTCGGCGCCGCGCCCGTTGGTCAGCTCCATGAGTTTGTCGTAGATGTCTTCGTCCATGAAATCGAGAGTGGTTGCTCCCGACGCTTCGGCAAGAGCAAGCCGCTCAGGCACGGTGTCGATCGCGATGACGCGCTCGGCGCCGAGGATGAAGGCCGACTTGATCGCCAGCTGTCCGACAGGGCCGCAGCCCCAGATCGCGATCGTGTCCCCCGGCTGAATATTGCAGAAGTCAGCGGCCATGTAGCCCGTCGGAAAGATGTCGGAGAGAAAGAGCACCTGCTCATCCGTCAGTCCGTCCGGCACCTTGATCGGGCCGACGTCCGCGTAAGGCACGCGTAGGTACTCCGCTTGACCTCCACTGTAACCGCCAAGAAGATGGGTGTAGCCGAACAGGCCCGCGGGTGAATTCCCCCACATCTTCTTGACCTTCGACGGATCGGGGTTGCTGCGTTCACATCCGGAATAAAAGCCGCGCTGACAGAAGAAGCATTCGCCGCAGGAGATGGTGAAGGGAACCACGACACGGTCACCGACCTTGAGCTTTTTATTATCATTGCCGACTTCGACGACCTCGCCCATGGTCTCGTGGCCCATGATGTCGCCGCTATGCATGTCCGGCATCACGCCGTTGAAGAGGTGAAGATCCGACCCGCAGATCGCGCAGGCCGTCACCTTGATGATAGCATCGCGCCCTTCCTCGATTTGAGGATCTGGAACGCTCTCGCATCGGATGTCGTGTTTGCCGTGCCAGATCAGAGCTTTCATGTCGTCGTCCGCCTTTCGATCCCGAGCGCAAAGCGGACGCGCCGCCTTGCAACTCTTTCGGTTTTGGAAACGTCCGCGAGACGATTTTTTCCGTCCCTGGTCTTGAAACTCAAGACAGCCAAACCGTGATCCGCGGGAGTTGTTCCATCAGAAAGCGAGGGGGATCCATTTGCCGGAACAAATCCGCCTTGGGCTTGTTTAGCGGCCGAATCGACAATGGCGGGCATGAAATGACCTTCAATCTTGATCCTTACTGCGGCAGCGCGCCGGCACCTCAACTGCTGATGTCGGACTGGAATTTCGACCCCTACCTGCTGCTCGCGATCGGCATTGCGGCGGCGTTAACCTGGCTGCCGGCGCGTCGGGACAAGCGCGTCGGACAATGGCTCGTCGCAATCGCTCTTTTCACTGTCGCCTTCGTTTCCCCGCTTTGTACGCTCAGTTCAGCATTATTCTCCGCAAGAGCAGTTCATCATATCGTACTGATCTCGCTCGTTGCGCCGCTCGCGTGGCGCTTTGTCTTTAGCCACGCGATGCTTCTGGATCGAGTGCCGTCGATCTTCATATTCGTCTTTCACACGACGATGCTCTGGCTATGGCATCTGCCCCTGCCCTACGCGATGCTCGACGGCCTTCAGGCGGCGCACTTGTGGTCTGCGCCGCAACCCTTCTGCAGATGACGGCGCTCGGGGCGTACCTGACCTTTGCATCCCACCCTCTGTTCAGTCCGCACTTCCTGACGTCGCCGGCCTATGGCCTGCCGCCCCTTGAAGATCAGCAACTCGCAGGGCTCTTGATGTGGATTCCCGCATCACTGCCCTTTGCCGCGGCGTTCCTGATCAGGATCGCCCAAGCCATCATCCGGTCGGCCGGTGAGCTTTTAGCCGGAGGGAGCGCAGCCGCGGCGAGATCGCCGCGTTGAACCTCGGCGCAATACCGGGAGCGTGCGCCCAAGCAGCTCCGTGGTACTCATGTCTCTTCGTGCAGCCGCTCGGCGGCAGGCATACCGTTCGCAAGGCATCAAGGCCGGCGCGGCGACAATTGCTGCACGGGACGGGAACAGTTTGGCGCTTTTGAAGTTCTGATGCCACCAACCAGGAGACCAGACCATGAAGAACATTATCATCGCCTCAATCGCCGTTTCGCTTGCTGGACCCGTCATGGCTCAATCCGCCGCGGAAAAGACCGGAGTCAACTCGCTGATCGGCGTTGCACCGAAGACTGTGGACTTCGTGCAGGAGGCCGCCACCAGCGACATGTTCGAGATCGAATCCAGCAAGTTGGCACTCGAGCGCGGTGATGCTGCAACCAAGGTCTTTGCTCAACAGATGGTGACGGAACACGAGAAGACCAGCAGCGAACTCAAGGCGCTGATTACCGGCGGCAAGGTGCAGGCGCAGCTGCCAAGCGCCATGACGAGCGCCCAGCAGGACATGCTCGAAAAGCTGAAGGGACTTCAAGGCGATGATTTCGTTAAGCAGTATCATTCCGATCAGGAATCCGCGCACGAGGACGCGGTCGACCTCTTCAAGCGCTATGGCGAAGGCGGCGACAATGCCGAGTTGAAAGCTTGGGCAGCAAGCACGAGACCTGCGCTTGAACACCATCTGCAGATGGCGGAGGAGCTTAACAAATAAAATTGCGCCGAAGCATCCTCCAGGAACCTTCCTTGCCCTTCAGGGTTAGGCGGCCGGACATTGGGAGCCCAGCTGATGAATTATCTCTGGTTGTTTGCAGTGGCAGGAGGAGCGGCGCTGCTCGGAATTGCCCTTGCTTTCGGAATGATCAAGCAGGACGGGCGACGGTCTGTCTTCGCGATAGCCGGTGCTTTCATCGTTGCCATCGGCGCGCTAGGATTGGGCGTCTACATTGCCCGGGCGCCGGCCGCCCCGGTGCGCGCCTCGGACAGGGAGCAGTCGCAGCAAAGGCTTCCGGCTGCTGCGACGACGGAGAAGGACCTGCCGGGAAAGTGACGCCCAAACAATCGTCGATCAGCATGCGTTCTGGCTGAGGCCACAAGCGCGCTATCGGCAGGAGGTATATCGTGACGAATTTAGCAGCTGTCTCGGAGCGTGAGTTCGCCTCGGCTCTCGAGGCGATGACGGACGACGAGCTTTTCGAACTGATGGCTGATCTGGAGAAGCGAAGTGAAACATTGAATCGAGCTTCGCCGACCGATGAAGTCTTCGCAAAGATCGTTCTGACGGAGAGCGCGATCGAAAGGCGGTTTCCCGGCCAGATGCTGTTGCCGTACAAGGAATGGAAGGGCCGGCCCGAACGGTTGACCCTGCAATAGCACGCACGTCCCATATCAACGAGCTACTGAACCGCAGCCAATGAGCGATGGCCGAGATCGGGCCAGCTGCGGCCTGATACTCCCGGAACATCGTAAGCGTCAGCCGCAAACGCTTCCAAGCTTGTGCGATTGCGAACGATAACAAGTCCCCGGTGAGAATAGATGAAGTGCTCGCCTTCGAGGATGTGCAGCGCTTCGGTGACGCTGGAGCGGCGCACTCCGAGCATGGTCGCCATATATTCATGCGTCAATGCAATCTCGTCGCCATCCATACGATCGTGACACATCAATATCCACTTCGCCAATCGGACGTCGATCTTATGAACGGCATTGGAAAGGGCGGTGTGGGCGACCTGCTCAAAGAAGCCTTGAAGAAAGCGCGCAAGCAGTTGCCGAACGGCGGGGTGGTCAAACAGAAACCCTGCAAGAGCCCGCGCTTCCACACGACGTCCCGCGCCGCCGACCTGCATCATCACGTCAAACGAAAATGCCTCCGCCTCCATCGTCAAGGCTGGCGGCGATACTCCCTCTTTGCCGACCAGGCCGATCTCGGCTTTCTTACCTTCAGGCGAAGTCGCCACCATCGAAGCGATGCCGCTTTCCAGGAAATAATAGTGGCTGATCGGCAAACCGAACGAGGCAAGTTCTAAATCGCGTGGCAGCGCAAGCGGTTCGAGGATTCTCTCGAAAACCACAAGCTGTGGCGTCGTTAAGTGTAACAGGAAGAGATTTTTGCTTTCGAAAGGACGCATCACTTTGCCCTCTTGTGTGGCAAGAGCGGATCGTCTCCCAGCCGTCGGCGCCAAGAATTCTGCCAACGATGGTCGAATTATGGGCCGCAAGAGATCTCATTGCAAGCCGTTTGTCCATCGGCCGCGGATGTAGACGGACCATCTATCGCTTTTCGCGTGATGTCGAATCTTCCGCGGCGCTGGTCGATCCTAGCTCTGCTCTGTACGCAAACGCACTCGCAGCGAAATTGTCCGCGGAGATGCTAATGTAAGCCGATATTCATTCCTGGGAGCTCACCGGCATGGATCGATATGCCTTTCCGCGTGAAGACACCGACATCTATCGGCATATCGTCGAGAGCGCCCTGGACTATGCTATCTTCACCACGGACCTCGATGGCACGGTGACGACATGGAGCGCGGGTGCGAAAAACCTCTTCGGCTATTCCCCACATGAGATGATCGGCCAAAACAGCGCGATCATCTTCTCCTTCGATGACCAACTCGCCGGTGTGCCGCTCAAGGAGAGGCGGGTTGCACTCCGCCAAGGCCGCGCCGACGACAATCGATGGCACGTTGGAAAAGACGGCAGCATGTTTTGGGCTTCGGGGCTGATGATGCCGCTTCGCAACGACGCCGGCGGCGTCTACGGCCTGATGAAGGTCGTTCGCGACCGCACACAAACGCTTCAGCAGGACGAGACATTGCGCTCCAGCCAGGAGCGCCTGCAGCTCATTCTCCAAAGCGCCACGGATTATGCGATCTTCACCCTTGATCAGGGCGGGCAGATCATCAGCTGGAATACCGGGGCGTGCCGCATTTTCGGCTTTGAGGAACAGGATATCGTCGGTCGCGACGCACGCATCCTGTTCCTGCCGGAGGATCGTGAAGAGAATGCTCTGGAAAGCGAGATGAAAACGGCGTTCGAACGCGGACGTGCAGAGAACGAACGATTTCACCTGCGCAAGGATGGAACGACGTTTTGGGGCAGTGGCTTGACCATGCCGCTTCGCGCCCATCGCGACAGAGCCGGCTACCTGAAAGTTCTACGCGACGACACCGAGCGCCATTTTGCCGATGAACATCAGCAGGTCATGATGCGCGAGATCAGCCACCGCGTCAAAAACAGCCTGATGCTGGTAGCGGGCATGCTGGCGATGCAGGCTCGCTTGGCGCAACAGCCGGAAGTCGGGCGCGCCCTCAGCGATGCCGAGGCACGCGTTGGAACCATTGCCCAGGTGCATGACCAATTGTGGCGTCAGCCACATATCGAGACGGTGGATCTGGCGGATTTCCTGTCGAGCCTCTGCCAACGCCTGCAGCAATCAGCCTCGCAGCACGACGTGTCCGTTGACGTGGAGCCATGGGTCGTCGATGCGGATCGCGCGATCCAGATCGCCCTTCTCGTCAACGAGCTGGTGACAAACGCCTTCAAACACGCCTATCCCGACGCCTCCGGCCGTGTCACCGTCAGGGCGCGCAGTACCGACGACGAAATCCTCCTCGAAGTCGCCGATGGCGGAAAAGGACTGCCGGCAGAATTTTCATCCTTTGAAAACGACGGCAAGAGCCTGGGGATGAGGGTCGTACGGGGTCTCGTGCAGCAGCTGAAGGCGGAACTTGAGATCGAGGATCAACGGCCGGGCGCGAGATTTTTGATCCGCTTGCCACGCAATCCATAACGATATTCCGGGCGATGGATCGGGTCTGGCGCCTGGTGTTGGAATTGTCAAAACCGCACAAAGCCCCTCCCGATTATGGCCATATCAGCCTTTTTGACGCATAAGCTGATCATTGCCACGATCGCAACGGCTCCTGGTATGAGCGCGGGCTCCCTCCCGAAGGAGACGTGCATGCCCGCACTCGATCAGCGTGACGTTCGTAACTTGCTGCTGAAGGCTCTGTCCGCTGATGCCTTCGACCTGCTCACTGCCGATGCCGAAACGGTCCACCTGCCGACCAGGCATGTCCTGGTCGAATCCGATCAGCCGATTGACCATGTCTGTTTCATCGAGGAGGGTCTGGCGTCGATGGTGGCGACCAGCGCCGAAGACGAAGCTGTCGAGGTGGGGCATGTCGGATATGAGGGCATGGTGGGAGCCCATGTGGTGCTGAAGACCAATACGACACCCAACCGGACCTTCCTTCAAGTCGCCGGCTCCGGCCTGCTGGTCGCCGTCGAATCGCTCAAGCGGGTGTCGGCTGAATTTCCGGTGGTCAACGATCTGCTCCTCAATTACGTGCATTGTTGCGACATACAGCTGTCCCAATCGGCTCTCGCCAACGGGCGCTACAATATGCATGAGCGGCTCGCGCGCTGGCTGCTGATGTGCCATGACCGGCTGGTCGGAAACGATCTGCCCCTCACGCATGAATTCCTGTCGCTTATGCTTGGCGTACGCCGATCGGGCGTCACCAACGAGCTGCATATCATCGAAGGAATAAAGGCGATCAAGGCCACCCGCGGCAATGTCAGGATCATCGATAGAGCAAAATTAGAAGAGATTGCCGCAGGAAGCTATGGCATACCGGAGCGGGAATATGAGCGCCTGATTGGACTGCCGATCCGGCGATCGGTTACTCGGAAGGGCTGATCGTTTCGGTGAAAGGCACGACCGGGAGAACGGCGGCCCTTCATAACACACGTGGATTTCTCTGGCTGAAATACCTTCCCTGAAAAGCACTGCATGGCTCATCAACGCTCTGGCGTCGCGTACAGCCTCATGCCTGGCATCACCGAGTGTCTCTAGCTCGCTCGGTACCCTCGAAGTCGGCGATCGTCCCTGCACAGGAAACGATGTTGAAGTAAATCTTGGCATCGCCGCCCATCGCTGCGGATTCAATGCCATAACCTTCGGTCCGTTCCTCAAAAAAAGGTCGCCAGCCGAGTCAACTCCAAAAAACAGACGTCGATTGAGGCAGGTCCTGCATCACGGTTGTCCCAGCCGTATCAATGGGTGGCCTTGCAACCTACCTAAGATCAACCATCGTCGCACGAAGCTGGAAGAGTTCATCGATAATCCTCTGCCAACATTCGTCATCGGCTTTGGCGATCGATATGGTCGACGCTCGGATCGTCTGGAGCAGACGAATGAGCGCCGGGTAGCGGTTGGCACCGCCGCTTGCGTCGCTGTCGCAAATCTCTTGAAGCTCATCAACGATCTTTCGCACAATAATCTGCCGATCGACGGCATCGAGAGCAGCCGGATCCGCGGCGATCGCTTTGAAATAAACAAGTTTGTCCATCACAGCACACCGGTTTCGCCAATGTTGCCGGCCGACCGCAGAGGCTCACGACGCGGCGTCTTCGCCGAGATCGGCAAACCATTGAAGTCCATATGCATATATCGCATCAAGCCGCTGAGTTTACGCTGATCTCGAATGCCACACTCGAACCAGGATACAAGTTCTCTGGCAACATGCTGCGCCGCCGGACTGGCAATCCCACAGGATTTTTCTTGGCACCATCCCTGCAAAACAGTCTGCAACATGGCGATATCACCAGGCTGCAGAGCCGGCTTCGTAATTCCCGAGTGCTGCATCATCGTGTTCCTCCCCACTATGTAAGGCGATCCTAAAATTTCGGATTTTCGATTTCAACCGCTGGTGCGGAATCGTACGAATCCGCCTCGCCTCCCCTCCTCTCACCATAGGCTCGGGAACCAACGCAGCACGATCGGGTTCGGCAGATTAAAGGAACGTCGCATGGCAAGCTTGAATATGGTACGCACAGCCTGTCGGCGCCGGCTTGAACTGCCGTTTGGCAGCGTGATGACGGTCCAAACAACTTTTGCAGGCGTCCGCTATGAAATCGCTCAGTCCGGTCGCTGGCAAGACGATCGTCATCATTGGTGAACCCGGCTTTGTCTCAGACGGCGTCAAGAAGGCATGGGCCGCGCGTCAAGCCGTGGTCGTCACCAGCAGCGTCTATATGGTCACGATGCGTAATTCAAATGAAACCTTGGCATGTGACGCGGCGATCATCGACGTCACCATCCCCGACGAGGCGATGCTGTTAATGAACGAATGGCTGGAGACGCGGCGCATACCCTTCGTCTTCGCTCAAGGGCATCGGGCCGAAGCACTCTCAGCCGGCTTCGTCCTCAGCAATCGTGCCGCCGACATCAACGCGATCGTAGAAGCATTGTTCGGACCCGGTGCCGGCTATTATCACTAGATGCGTGCGTTTGCGTACCGAGCGTTGCACTGGGCGTGTGCGGACCTCATGATGAGGCATGCATAATCCGAAGTCTTTGTGTCAGGAACGGCGCTATGCTCGATTCTCAGTCTGCTCATTTGAAAGCCCTTGATTCAGCTGATCTCAGTCATCTGCGGGCGATTTTGAATGCCATCTGTTGCGAGACGGGCAAGCCTCTGCGAGCGCCTGAAACGCAGGAGATTGCGGCATTGCTGATCAGCCTTTACCGGCATGGAGTGGCAGACCAGAACAAATTGCTTTCGGTGGGTCGCCTGGCATCGGCCCGCAAGCGCCGCCGCTGACGCGGATCACGGCCGGTTGATCAAAAGATCGCTCAACGCGCGAGAGCGCTGCCGATCAGCCGCCGATACTCCTCTTCCGCCGCACCGTAGGAGCCATGCGCCTCTTCGATCAATCCGCGCCTGTTGAGAATGACGATCTGCCTTCGGGTGGACCGGATCAGTCCTTTGCCTTCCAGCAGATGCAACGCGACCGTCACTCCGGCGCGGCGGACCCCCAGCATCACGGCGAGAAATTCGTGAGTCAGGGATATCGTCATGCCGTCCGTTCGGTCATGGACCATCAGCAACCACCGTGCGAGCCGCTCCTCTAGTTTGGCGTGGCCAGCACCGTCGACGTCGTTTGCGCAAGCAACGCCTGGACATATGCGAGCAACAGGCTGCGCAAGGCCGGGCTTCCTTCCATGGCCGCGGAAAGGATGGGTGCCGGCAATTTGAACCCGTGGCCTGAGACCTGCATGAATGTCCGATTGGCGGACTGGTCGCCGCCGAGCATCACGGCGGCACCTGTCATTCCCTCCCGGCCGACGATGCCAACTTCGATATCGCGCCCGCCCGGAAATCTCGCCACGATCGATGCTAGCCCCGACTCGAGGATATAGACGTCGCCGACCGGCGTATTCTCCATCTCAAGGATCAAGGGGACATCGAGACTGATTGGCTCCATATGAGGCACGATCAGATCGCGCTCTTGTGGGCCCATGGCCCGCAACAGCTCATTTCTAAAATTCAATTGCTCATCATCCATAGTTTCGTCCACATACGGCCTTCCTTCGCCCGTTGCTGCGGCGAACCTAACCGTCTAGAATCATTGAGCAATACACTGTGCCATAGCGTACAGACGGTCCGACGTCCGCGCGACCCTGTTTCCTGTGAACAAGAGGGCCCGACGGTTCAATCGTATCAACCGGGCGAAACCAAAATCACGGCACCCGGCACGGTGTTGACCGAACTCCCGGTGGACCGATCGACCACCACTGGACGAAGTGCCTCGTTGCCAGCGAGGACGGCAGATCGCTCTATGTCGGCGTCGGCTCGAACAGCAATATCACCGAGAACGGTATGGAGGCCGAGAAGGATCGCGCCTCGATCTGGGAGGTCGACAGACCGACGGGCCGCCTCCGTATTTTTGCGCATGGCTTGCGCAATCCCAACGGATTGAGTTGGGAACCGCAGACCCCTGCCCTTTGGACCGTCGTTAACGAGCGTGACGAACTCGGCCCGAACCTGGTTCGGGATTGCATGACGTCGGTCAAGGACGGTGGCTTTTACGGATGGCCCTACAGCTATTTCGGCCAGAATGTCGACCCGCGGGTCAATCCGCAACGGCCCGACCTCGTCGCCAAGGCGATCGGTCCGGACTATGCACTGAGCTCCCACGTGGCACCTCTCGGCATGGTTTTTTACACCGCCCAAAATCTGCCGGGCGAATATCAAGGCGGAGCGTTTATCGGCGAACATGGAAGCTGGAACCGATATCAAATCAACGGCTAGAAGGTTGTCTATGTGCCCTTTGGAGGTGTTGATCGCCGACGACGTCGGCGACACGATCTGGCGCATCACCGGCGCGCCTTAGCTCGATCGTGTACAAACTTGACGCGGTCCTGTCTCGCCTTTGCCTGCATTCCTCGCGCGCATACAGATGGCAGCACGGCCTACTCGACGATATCAGCCAGTCATTTTCGACTGACGAATTTGTTGAACCGGCTTATCCCATCCTCGGTCTTGTCCTGGTAAAGAAAGGCCAGCTCGTTTTCATCGAAAATGGCGAAGAATTCATCCCAGGAGATCTTTTCCAACTTCTCTTCCGGCTCTCCGAAGTCTATGCGCAATATGCCACCTTGCTTGGCGCCTTTGACGCGAGAAGGTTGTCCCTTGCGCGCTTCCACCCATTTGCGAATTGCTGAATGATCGGTCGTCGTATTTGCGGTCGTCATGGAAACCTCCGTTCGATTTGGGCCCCGCGGTCTGTCCCGGGGCACGGCGTCGAACCGACCGCGCGAGGGAAAGTTCCAGCCGATGGCGTGCTTGAGCAATGACGCGGAGGGTGCGTGGTCATCTTCCGGGATCATGCCGCGCTGGAGCACTTCGCTCCCGACCCTTGTTGTAAATCCGAGGAGGAATACGAGCGACCAAATCGCGCTGGTACTGATCTCCCATGACGACATGGCGCAGCAGAAAAAGCGAGGTAGATAACGGTGCGATAGCGCACGAAGCCTGCATTTCGGCCTGGAAGGTCTATTGTATAATTCCCTGTTTTAGGAGTTTGGCCATGAGCGTTGCAGGAACGAGGTCCATCCTTCTGATGGAGGATGAGATTATCATCGCGATGGACGTGGAAGACATCCTTCATGGCGCCGGCTTCGATCGGATAGAGACAGTGTCGTCTTGTCGAGCGGCCGAAGAGTGGCTGACAGCGAACGATCCCGATCTCGTGGTGATGGACATCGAATTGACAGACGGCGTCGCTGGAGCGATCGCCAGATCTTTGCGCGGCCGCCGTATCCCATTCATCGTTTACACCGGTGCTCAGCGGAAGATGCACCCGGATGCCTTATCATTTTCCGAGGGCGTGTGGTTAGAAAAACCATGCGAGCCCGCGACATTGCTGACGGAAGTGATGCGCTGCATACGTCAGGGGCCGACGTCGATTGTGGTCGATGACTGCAGGGAAAGCAAAAAGACGCGATAAGGCCATCTGGCGGGAACATTGCCGTTGTTCTTTGGTTTGGCGAACCAAGGGAGAGGCAGATGAACCAGGGATCGGACGGTCAGGCTTTCATCATCTACATCGGCGCCATCACGTTGGTTGGGCTTTTGATCGTTTTCGGCTCGATAATCTCGTTTAACGCAAGCGGCAGAAATGGCGAACCTGCAAAGATGTCGACGGAAGCGAAGCCCTGATGGACAAGCCCGAAAACGATCCCGTACAGGCAACCCGTCCCAGCGCTCAACAGCAGCGAAACAGCCTGAAAGGCGGACGCATTGCCGTCACCTTGATCGCGACCGTGGCCGTCATCGCCTTCCTGCTTTACGTCACGATCCTCGTCTACGGCTTGGCGCATAGGATGTGAATGCGCTCTGGCATACCTGCCTGCCACATCGGTTCGCCGCCCGCGCAGCTTTTCCAGGGACGTGCACTCGGAACCTTTCACTGCGATGCAGGTTTGCGATCTTTGACAAACTGAGGACGAATTCGATGCGCAATGCCGCCGACATATTGATAGACACGCTGATTGAGTGGGACGTGAGGGTGATCTTCGGCCTTCCTGGAGACGGCATCAACGGGGTCATGGAGGCGTTGCGCAAGCGCCAGGACCAGATCCGCTTCATTCAGGTCCGGCATGAGGAATCGGCCGCTTTCATGGCGAGCGCCTACGCCAAATTCACCGGAAATCTCGGCGTTTGCCTTGCAACGTCCGGACCGGGCGGCACGCATCTGCTGACGGGTCTTTATGATGCCAAGCTCGATCAGATGCCGGTGCTTGCCATCACCGGGACGCAGTATCACGACCTGATCGAGACCTTTACCCAGCAGGATGTCGACCTGACCCGCGTCTTCGACAATGTCGCGATCTACAATGCGCATGTCAGTGATGCCTCGCACATGGAAAACGTCGCCAGCCTTGCCTGCCGCTCGGCGCTCTCGCGCCGCGGCGTCGCCCATCTCTCCGTCGCCAATGACGTTCAGGAGATGGACGCGAAATCGCGCTCGAAACGGAATCGCCCCAAACATGTACCGAACCGCTATTTCCACGGCCGTCAAGTGCCCGACGACAGCGAGCTCGATCGTGCGGCCCGGATACTGAATGATGCGCGCAAGGTGGCGGTCCTCGCCGGCCGGGGTGCTGTAGGCGCCCAGGCGGAACTGCGCGAGATTGCCGACCTGCTCGCCGCGCCGGTCGCCAAAGCCCTGCTCGGCAAGACGGCTCTCGCCGACGACGATCCCTTGACGACCGGTGGGATCGGAATTCTCGGCACGGCCCCGTCGCAGGAGATCATGGAGCAGTGCGACGCAGTGCTGATCGTCGGTTCCTCCTTTCCCTATATCGAATATTACCCGCGGCCCGAAGCCGCCCGCGGCGTGCAGATCGACAGCGATCCCCAGCGCATTGGCCTGCGCTTCCCCGTCGATGCCGGTCTCGTGGGCGAGGCGCGGGAAACGCTGCGGCTGCTGAAGCCCAGGCTGAACAGCAAAACGGATCGGTCGTTTCTGGAACAGGCGCAAACGGCGATGTCCGACTGGCGCCGCAAAATGGAGACGATGGAGACGGATCGCAGCGCTCCCTTGAAGGCGCAGGCCGTGGTTCGAGCCTTCGGCAGGCGCGTCGCGGCCGATGGCGTGCTGGTCGCCGATTCCGGACAGAACACCGAGCTGACGGCGCGCCACATCGACCTCGGCACGGAAAATCAGTTCGCCGTCTCCGGCGCGCTCGCCTCGATGGCCTCCGGCCTGCCCTATGCGATTGCGGCGGGCGCTGCCGATCCGAAACGGCCGATCTACGCGGTCATCGGCGATGGCGGATTCGGCATGCAGCTCGGGGAGTTCTCGACCGCTGTCCGAATGGCTCTGCCGTTGAAAATACTGGTGATCTGCAACGGCATGCTCAACCAGATCGCCTGGGAGCAGATGATGTTCCTCGGCAACCCGCAATTTGCCTGCGAACTGGCGCCGATCGATTTTGCCAAGGCGGCAGAGGCAATGGGAGGCCACGGCTTCACGATCAGCGGCTTCGATCAGATCGAGCCGACTTTGGAGGAAGCTTTTTCTGTGGCCGGTCCTGTGGTCATTCAAGCCTTCGTCGATCAATACGAGCCGATGATGCCGCCGAAGATGCCGAAAAACTACGCCAAGAATTTCCGCGAGGCGCTTGCCGATACGTCGGGTCATCAGGCGATCGAGGCAAATGTGTCGCGTTCGCCGCTTCGCGAGATGATGGCCGCCGGAGAGCAGGAAAAGGAACTATCCGAAAACACGACCGATTTGCCGGGCATCCCTTGAGCCGTCGAAGGAGGTGCGCCGACCCGCGCGTGACCTGGTGGAAAGAGCATTGTGAACAGCTTGTCTTCAGCCGGTGGCAACTTTCGCGCCGCAGCTCATCGCCTGCGCCGGTTCTTATCGTCCGCTCCGGTAGGTCCGGTCTCGCTCTCGCCTCGCCATCCGGCATCTTCTGGCCGCCGAACATCTCGCCGGATCCGGCAGACGGCATCGGAACATGGGCGATCGCCGATCTCGCTAATGCTTCGAAAAAAGCGCGGTCTGCCCGTTGGTTCGTCGCCTTCCGTATAGTCGCCTTGGCGAGGTTTTCGCACAATTCCACCAAATGCGTCTTTGCCGGTTTAGGCCAGGTTCCGCGATTGCGCCGCTTTACGCCAGCGGCGTGTTGGTTTCCCGACGCCGCATTTTCTCTTCGATTTCGTCCAGCACCTCTTCCGGCGTCACCTGCTCTTTCAGTTCCTCGAGCTCCTCTCTCGTCTCGATTTCGACGCCGAGTTTCTCGGCGATGGCCGAAACCAGGGTCAACACCTCCGTCGCCTCATGCTCTGCCAGAAGACAGATCTGCAAGTTGAGATCGGCGCGCTTGTCGTCGGCCTCCGCCATACGGTTTTGGCTGATCAGCACGAATGTCGAGATGAAAATCGCTTCGACGGACGCGACCATCGCCAGAATGACGAATGACGGGTCGAAGGCGGGTATCAGCGGAAGCAGGCCGGTATTGACGACGATCCAGAGCGTGACGACCAGCAGGTGCAGGTAGACGAACATCATCGATCCCGCGAAACGGGTAATGGCATCGGCCGCCCGCTCCTGCCGGCTCGATTGTCGCGCCTCCTGCTCCCGCCGCTTCAGCAGAGCATCGATGTTGCGGTCGAGACGTCTGGATATCATGCTCTGCTGCTGCTCGGATTTCGGTGCCGTCATTGAATGCTTCCATGTTTAAGCAAATCCAACCTCTGTGAAGGCGGAGAGTTTCGCGTTTGACCAGCGCCGCTCATTTCATCGACGAACAGGCAATCCCCGAGCCTGGCTCCCGCCGCTTTCGCGGGCGCTCTGAAATGATCGGATCAGTTCGATCGCCCGCTTGCCGATGCCGGGAAGCGCCAGCAGTTCGTCGTCGGTCATCGAAGACAATTTACTGACACGCTTTATGCCGCTGGACAGAAGCGCCTTGACGATCCAGACAGGGATTTTGCTGCGGGCGAGCATATCGCTCGAGGCTGCCCGCGGCTTCGACGTCTTCCCTGCTGGTCGAGAGGCCATGTCCATCCCGCAGATGATTTGCGACCGCCAAAACCGGCGAGAGGCTCGGCGGTTCCAGCCGATTCACCGATGACTGCAAAGATTTTGTCCGGCCGTGCCGACGCCGCCGCTTCATGCGTGCCGATAGATGTCGTCGATAATTGCAGCGACCTCGACAAGCCGTTCGCAGGACGGATCATAAGCCTGACCACTGGCGAGCCGGGCCGCCCAGTCCGCCGCCGCCCGGCCGCCCCAGTCGTCGGGAGGCCGAACAAGTTCTTCGGTCGATGTCCCGCGGAAGCGACAGGCCGCAAAGTCATAGAACGACCCGCCGACATTCCTGAAAGATGCACCCCCGGATGTTCCGAAAAAGTCGGCGCCGATGACCGCATCGCATCCTGCCTGCAGCCGCCAGGAGCAGGCGAGGCGGATAATCGCGCCATTTGCCAACGTCAGAGTGGCGATGGCGAAATCTTCGACATCCCCCGCTGCGCTGATCGGCTCGCCGCCTTTCATTAGTGTACTCGTGACGTCGGTGACCTGCGGAAAGTCGAGGCACCAGAGCGCCATGTCGATGAGGTGGACGCCGAGGTCGATGACGCATCCTCCACCCGACAGCGACTTGTCGTAAAACCAGGATTTGTCGGGGCCAAACGCATTGTGGAAGACCAGATCGGCGGCGAAGACAGTGCCGAGCTCGCCATTTCTGATCAGATCGCGAATGCGCTGCATGCCTTGCGTATAACGATAGGAGAGATCGACGCCCAACAGCCTGTCGGCTAATCTGGCGGCGGCCACGACCGCTTCCGCCTCCGCCGCGGATCGGCCGAGCGGTTTCTGGCAAAATACGGCAACACCGGCCTGCAGCGCCCGGATCGACTGCTCGGCGTGCAGAGCACTCGGCGTGGCGATGACGACGCCGTCGAGGTCGAGCGACAGGAGCGCATCGAGACCGCCGACGATTTCCGCATCGGGCGCAAGGCGCAGGGCTTCTGTTATCATTTCCTCGCAGGGATCGGCGATGGCAACGGCTTCGGCCATCCGCGTGCGAAGAATTGCCTCCATTCGGTTCCTGCCGATCCAGCCGATACCGAGGAAGCCGAGTCTCACGGGCTTGACCCGCGTCTGCAGGGAGCGATCTACCATCCTGTTCATCAGCACGTCACCATCGCCTTGAGGAAACCATCTGGCCTGTCCCGGGTGGCGTCGAGCGCTTCGCCCAGGCCTTCCAGCGGATAGACATGGGTATAGAGTGATGACGGATCGAGCCTGCCGGAAACGACCGCTTCGATCGCCTCGCGCATGCCACTGATATAAATCAGGGGATCGCGTTCGTGAGCATTGATGACGTCGAGGCCACGCCAGTTCCAGAGCTGCATATTGACTTGCCTCGGACCGTCTTGATGGTATCCGGCCACCACCAGCCGGCCGCGCTCGGCAGTCAGTTCGCCGGCCAGGTCGAGCGGCCACTGCTTGCCGACCGCCTCTATGACGCGGTGGCAGAAAGCACCGTCGGTCAACTCTCTTACAGCTTCGATGATCTGCCAGTGGTCGTCCATCGCCAGCGTCTCGGCGGCGCCCATGCGCCTGGCGATTTCGAGGGAAAACGGACGGCGCGAGATGGCGATGACGCGCGCGCCGGCGCCACTGACAAGCTGCGTCAGCAAGGCGCCGAGAAATCCGATCCCGATGATGGCGACGGTCTGGCCCGCCTCGATGCGACTGCGCCGGAATACGTTCATCGCGCAGCCGAGCGGCTCGCCAGGGAAAGGCTGGCGGTCGAGCGCCGGCGGCAGCGGCACGACCATGTCGGCATCCGCGATGTCGTGGGTGGCGTAGGCATGATATGAGAGCGCAGCGACCCGATCTCCCAGGTTAAGGCCAGACACCCCGTCGCCCAGCGCATCGATCCTGCCCCAGCCCTCGTGACCGAGACCACCCGGCTCCGTCGGAAAGGTCATCCATTCCGGGCCGGCCCAAGGGCCAAGATTAGAGGCGCACACGCCCGAGCCTTCGAGCCTGATCCTGACCTGGCCCGGCTTCGGCTGGGGAAGAGGTCTCTCTTCGACGGACACTTCTCCGGGGCCGGTGATGATCGCCGCCCGGATTGCTCCCTCGGCCGCTCTTGCCAACATGTTCATGAATTGCTCCTTCGTTTGCCATGGCCGGTCTGCTTGCCTACAGACGCCGGTGGCCGCTTCTTAATCTTCGAGGAAATATTTCGCTCATAGATTGGCCGCCGAACCAGCGACGCCGCCAGATGTTCCGGATGATGTCAAAGAACATGTCAAAGAAGATGACATTGAAGCCGGAACAATCTTCGCCGCGCTTGGTTCGGCAGGTCATCTTCAACTTGAGCGGACGGAAATCAGATGGCGATGATCCTTGTAACCGGCGGCTGCGGCTTCATCGGAAGACATGTCGTCGAGGAGCTTCTCGACAACGGCTATGAGGTGCGGGTCCTCGATGCGTTGATCGATCAGGTTCACGGCGATGCTGAAACAGCGCTGCCCGAGGCTGCCGAATTCATGCGCGGCGACGTCAGGGATAAGACCGCGGTCGAACGGGCTTTGTTGGGTGCCGATGGCGTCATCCATCTCGCTGCGGAGGTCGGCGTCGGGCAGTCGATGTACGAGATCGCCCGATATGTCGGCGGCAATGATCTCGGCACGGCCGTTCTTCTGGAGGCGATGATCGGTCGCCGGCTCAAACGCGTTGTCGTCGCCTCGTCCATGAGTGTCTATGGCGAGGGCCGCTATGAAACCGCCGACGGTGCGCAGCTTGATCTGGTCAGGCGACGCGGCGACCAGATCAAGGCCGGCCGATGGAACCTGCGCGGCGCTGACGGCAAAATCCTGAGGCCGGTTGCGACGGATGAGGAAAAGCCCGTCGATCTCGCCTCGATCTATGCGTTGACCAAATATGCGCAGGAAAAACAGGTCCTGATTTTTGGCGAAGCCTATGGCATCGAGGCGGTGGCGCTCCGTCTCTTCAACGTATTCGGCGCCGGCCAGGCTTTGTCCAACCCCTATACCGGCGTCTTGGCGAACTTCGCCTCGAGGCTCGCCAATGGCCAGCCGCCGATGATCTTCGAGGACGGCGAGCAGCGACGGGATTTCGTGCATGTACGCGACGTTGCGCGCGCCTTCCGCCTGGCGCTCGAAAAACCCAACGCTCCGGGACATGTGATCAATATCGGCAGCGGCCAAGCCTACACGATCGCTGAGGTCGCAACGCTTCTCGCCGATGCGATGGGCGTGCCGGAAATACGGCCCGAGATCATGAACAAGGCGCGCTCCGGCGATATCCGCAACTGTTTTGCCGACATCGCAAAGGCGCGCGAGCTGCTCGGCTTCGAGCCGCGCTTCAAGCTGGAAAACGCGCTCGGACCTTTCGCCGATTGGGTGAGACATGCCGGAGCGATCGATCGCGGCGCGGAGATGAAACGGCAGTTGGAGGAAAGAGGGCTGGTATCATGACAAAATCCGCATTGTCGGCCGGGACCGGCACGTCCTCGAGATCCTATGGCTTTGTCGAGTGGTTCCGCCCGGGCGAATACGAGCGGACGTCGCAGACGATCGCAGATGTCGGTATAAGCGGCGCCAGCTACTTGCGCACGCATCTCTCATGGGCCGAATATCTCGCTCCAGGAGGCGAAGCATGGTTTGATTGGCTGATCCCGAAGCTTGGGCGCGAGATCGATCTTCTGCCCTGCATTCACTACACGCCGCCGTCCTTATCCCGGACAGGACGGTCTTCCGGCGCACCGGCCGATCTCAAATCCTATGCCGACTTCGTCGACCACGTGCTCAGCCGATACGGTCGGTATTTCAGTCACATCGAATTGTGGAACGAGCCCAACAACCTGCTCGACTGGGACTGGCGCGAAGACAAGGACTTTCTGCTGTTTTGCGAGATGGTCGGCGCCGCCGCCTATTGGGCCAAACATCGCGGCTGGCGGCCGGTGCTCGGCGGACCATGCCCCTTTGATCCCTATTGGCTCAACCTGATGGGCGAGCGCGGCGTGCTCGGCGTCGTCGATGCCGTCGGCTTCCACGGGTTCCCCGGCACATGGGACAGTGAGGAAGGCACCTGGGGCGGCTGGGACATGCATCTCGGCGAGATGCGGAAAATTATCGGCCGTTTCAACGACAAGGCCGAGATCTGGATTACCGAAACCGGTTATTCGACCTGGCGTAACGACGAGATGGAACAGGCACGGCGTTTCGTGAAGGCTCTGAGCGTGCCGGCCGACCGGATGTATTGGTATTCCTGGCGGGATGTGCCGCCGGATGTGCCGGTGCAGGAAGGCCTCTGGTTCGACCCCCGGCATTACCATCTCGGTGCCGTCACCCATGAGAACCAGCCGAAGCTGCTCGCGCGCCTGCTGATGGAAGGCGGCGTCGAACGGCTCGAGCAGGTCGCCCGGCTCGCCACCCCCAACGTCGCCAAGGGAGCCGCCCCGATCGTCATCACCGGAGGCTGCGGCTTCATCGGCTCCAACCTTGCCGACAGCTACCTTCAGGACGGTGAAGACGTTGTCGTGCTCGACAATCTCGGCCGGCCGGGCGTCGATCAGAATCTCGGCTGGCTGACCGAAAGACATGGCTCAAACGTACATCCGGTGCTTGCCGACGTGCGCGACGCGAGAAGCATCGAAGCAGCCTTTGCCGACGCCAAGGCGGTCTTTCATTTCGCCGCCCAGACAGCGGTCACGACGAGCCTCATCCATCCGATCGACGACTTCGAGGCCAATGCGCGCGGCACGATCAACGTGCTGGAATCGGTGCGCAAGGCCGGCCGCCAGGCTCCGGTGATCTTTGCCAGCACCAACAAAGTCTATGGCGGGCTCGATGACATTGCCATGCGTGAGGCCGAGGATCGCTACCTGCCGGTCGACGCGACCATCCGGTCATACGGAATCGGCGAAGACAGGCCGCTCGATTTCTGCACCCCCTATGGCTGCTCGAAAGGCGTGGCCGACCAATATGTGCTGGATTATGCGAAATCCTTCGGCATCCCGACGGCCGTGCTGCGCATGAGCTGCATCTATGGCCCACGCCAGTTCGGCACCGAGGACCAGGGCTGGGTGGCGCATTTCCTGATCCGGGCGCTCGCCGGAGAGCCCGTGTCGATCTACGGCGACGGCAAGCAGGTCCGGGATGTTCTGCACGTCGCGGATGCGATTGCCGCCTATCGCAGCGTCCTCGATGGCATTGACGGGATCAAGGGCCGCGTCTTCAACCTCGGAGGCGGTCCGGCGAATGCCGTCAGCGTGCTCGCAGTCCTGCGCGAGATCGGCAAGCTGATTGGGCGCCCGGTCGAGACCTCCTTCGACGACTGGCGAGCCGGCGACCAGTATTTCTTCGTCGCAGACACCCGCGCGCTCCAGCACACGCTTGGCTGGAGCGCGCGTGTCGGCTGGGAAAGCGGACTGCAGCATCTGGCCGAGTGGCTCATCGAAAACCGTTTCGGCGGCCGGCCGATCCCGCGCCGCGATCGAAAGGTCTCGGCATGATTCGTCGACGAAACCGGATATTGATGACCCTCGATGCGGTTGGCGGCGTCTGGCGTTATGCGATGGATCTCGCCGCCGGGTTTCGGTACCAGGGGATGGAAATCGTCTTTGCAGGCCTCGGACCCGCACCGTCGGCAACGCAGACCGCAGAGGCGAAAGCGCTGGGACAGCTGGTGTGGCTCGATGCCCCTCTCGACTGGATGGCGGCGAGCAGCGCCGAAATATCAGCCGCGCCCGCCGAAATCTCCCGGATCGCCAGAGACTATCGCGTCGATCTGCTGCATCTCAACCTGCCGTCCCACGCCGCCGGCATCGATACGCCGCTGCCCGTTGTCGCGGTTTCCCATTCCTGCGTCGTCACGTGGTTTGCCGCGGTGCGCGGGACGCCGGTGCCGCCGGACTGGGTCTGGCAGCGCGAGGCAAACCGTGAGGGCTTCGACCGCGCCGATGCGGTACTATCGCCGAGCCTGAGCCATGCGGACGCACTGCAAGCCGCCTACGGTCCACTCTCCGGACTGAAGGTGGTCCACAACGCCAGCCGCGTCGGATCCGATCCGCGTCCGAAGAAGATTTTCGTCTTCGCGGCCGGGCGCTGGTGGGACGAGGGCAAAAACGGCGCGGTGCTCGACAGGGCGGCAGCGGCGATGCCTCTGCCCGTCGTCATGGCAGGTTCTTGCGCAGGTCCCAACGGACAGCGACTGCAGCTCAATGACGCCGACGATCGCGGACCGCTGTCCTATCCGAAGACCATCGCCCTGATGCAGCGCGCGCAAATCGTCGTATCGCCATCCGTTTACGAGCCTTTCGGCCTGACCGCCCTGGAGGCGGCGCGATGCGGCGCGGCTCTGGTGCTGTCCGATATCCCGACCTATCGCGAGTTATGGGACGGATGCGCGCTGTTCTTCGATCCGCATGATCCCCAGTCCCTGGCAGCAGTGTGCATGCGCCTCAGCGAAGACGAGCAATTGCGCGGCGAACTCGTGGTGCGATCGCTGGAGCGCTCGCGAGCCTTCAGTTTGGAACGGCAGGCGGCAGCGGTGCTCGAAACCTATGCGCAGCTGCTGAACGACAAATTTACCCCGGTAGCGGCGGAGCAATCATGAAATTCCTATTTTACACCCATTCGCTGGTTTCCGACTGGAACCATGGCAACGCCCACTTCCTGCGCGGCATCATGCGCGAGCTGACCCGCCGCCATCACGAGGCGCTGGCGCTCGAACCCGAGGAATCCTGGAGCCGCAGCAACCTGCTCAGCGATCAAGGGCCGAGGGCGGTCGAGAAATTTCACGACCTGTTCCCGCAGCTCCGTTCGCAAATTTACGGACCGCATTTCGATCACGAAGCGGCGATCGCCGAGGCCGACGTCGTTGTCGTCCACGAATGGACGGAACCGGCGCTGGTGGAACGGATCGGCCGAGCCCGGCGCAGCGGCGCCGATTTCACCCTGTTGTTCCACGACACACATCACCGGGCCGTGTCGGCAAAAGGCGATATCGCCGGACTGACGCTTGAAGATTATGACGGCGTGCTCGCCTTCGGCGAGACGCTACGGCAGCGCTATCTGCAGGCCGGTTGGGGCAGATCGGTCTTTACCTGGCATGAGGCGGCCGACGACGCGCTGTTTTATCCGAGGCCGGAGATCGAAAAGACCGGCGATCTCATCTGGATCGGCAATTGGGGTGACGACGAGCGCTCCACCGAGCTGATGGAATTCCTCGTCCGCCCCGCGCGTGAGCTCCGGTTGAAGACGACCGTTCGCGGTGTGCGTTACCCTCAACAGGCGCTCGATGCTCTCGAAGATGCAGACATCGTCTATGGCGGCTGGATCGCCAATGCAGAGGCGCCGCTCGCTTTCGCAGGCCACAAAGCGACCGTGCATATCCCGCGGCGCCCCTATGTCGAAAACCTACCCGGCATTCCGACGATCCGTGTCTTCGAAGCGTTGGCCTGCGGCATCCCGCTGATCTCAGCACCCTGGCACGATGCCGAGGCGCTTTTCAGGCCGGGCAAGGATTATCTCGTCGCCGAGAATGGCCGGGAGATGACGCGCCTGCTGCGCGAGGTGATGACGGACGATGCTCTCGCGGCTGCGCTGATCACATCGGGTCTCGAGACGATCCGCGCGCGGCATACCTGCCGGCATCGCGTCGATGAACTCTTCTCGATTCTGGAGCAATGCGGCACGGCGGGCGTCGTCGGGCAGCTGCCAGCCAAGGAGGCTGCCGAATGAAAATCGCCTTTTACGGATCAAGCCTGGTTTCCGCCTATTGGAACGGTGCCGCTACTTATTATCGCGGCCTGCTGCGCGCTCTGGCGCAGAAGGGCTATGACATCACCTTCTACGAGCCCGACGTCTACGACCGGCAGAAAAACCGCGATATCGATCCGCCGGAATGGTGCAAGGTCGTCGTCTACCAAGGCACAATCGAGGCGCTGAAGGAGGTGACGGCGGCTGCGGCCGAGGCCGATATCGTCGTCAAAGCCAGCGGCGTCGGTTTCGAGGACGATCTCCTGCTGCAGGAAGTTCTTCGCCACGCCAGACAACGGGCTCTGAAAATCTTTTGGGATGTGGATGCGCCGGCAACGCTCTCAGAGCTGCGGCAGAGCCCTGAGCACCCGCTTCGCAAATCCTTGAGCCGGATAGACCTCATCCTTACCTATGGCGGCGGCAATCCCGTGGTCGACGCCTATCGCAGCCTCGGTGCAGCCGACTGTGTGCCGATCTATAACGCGCTCGATCCTGAAACCCATCATCCGGTGCAGGAAGAGGCGCGGTTCACCGCAGATCTAGTCTTTCTCGGCAATCGTCTGCCCGATCGTGAAGCGCGGGTCGAGCAATTTTTCCTCGAACCGGCTGCACGCCTGCCGCAGCAAAAGTTTCTGCTCGGCGGGTCCGGCTGGAGTGACAAAGCGTTGTCGTCGAACATCGTTCACATCGGGC
Organism: Rhizobium aouanii; assembly: GCF_037002925.1. NCBI lineage: Bacteria > Pseudomonadati > Pseudomonadota > Alphaproteobacteria > Hyphomicrobiales > Rhizobiaceae > Rhizobium > Rhizobium aouanii. The sequence continues at coordinate 14,677 of NZ_JBAMYD010000001.1, read as the reverse complement.
ATGTCCCGACCCGCGACCACAACGCTTTCAACGCGACGCCGAAAGCGGTGCTCAATATCTCGCGTGCAAGCATGGCGGAAAATGGCTTTTCGCCGGCAACCCGCGTTTTCGAAGCGGCCGGCGCAGGCGCCTGCCTGATCACCGACTATTGGCAGGGCATCGACCTGTTTCTCAAGCCCGGCGACGAAATCCTGGTGGCGCGCGACGGCCAGGATGTCGCCGATCTTTTGGCCGGTCTGACATGGCAGCAGGCCAGGGCGATCGGACAGCGGGCGCTGAGACGCGTGCTTGCCGAACATACCTATAGCAATCGCGCCGAGACCGCCAATGCCATCTTCCGCGCCCGGGCCACGCGAGCGGAGGCTGCCGAATGACCGGTCCGCTCGATATCGTCATCCTCGGCCTCTCCTTGTCGTCGTCCTGGGGCAACGGTCACGCAACGACCTATCGCGCCCTCATCGGCGGCTTGCACGCTGAGGGGCACCGGGTGCTGTTCCTGGAGCGCGACGTGCCCTGGTACGCAGCGCATCGAGATCTTCCGGATCCCGGCTTCTGCCAGCTCGTCCACTACAGCGACATCGATGAGATGATCGAAAACCATGCCGATCGGATCAAGGCGGCGGACGCCGTGATCATAGGGTCATATGTCCCATCCGGCGTCTCCGTTATCGACAGGATCGCCGCCCTTAAGCCACGACGGCTGTGCTTTTACGACATCGACACCCCGGTCACACTGGCGAAACTCGACCGTGGCGACGAGGAATATCTGGCGCGCCGACAGCTTGCGACCTTCGACGCCTGCTTCTCGTTTTCGGGCGGAGAGGTGTTGGCGCGGCTCGAACGTCGATACGGCGCGCGCAAGGCGATCGCTCTCTACTGCTCCGTCGATGCGAGTCGATATCAGGCAACGGGCGAGCCGTTCCGCTGGGATTTCGGCTATCTCGGCACCTACAGTTCCGACCGGCAGCCAACGCTGGAGCGGCTGCTGGTCGAGCCTGCCAGGCAGCTGCCGCATCTGAGCTTCGTAGTTGCCGGTCCTCAATATCCCGGGGATATCGACTGGCCGGCAAATGTCGAGCGGATCGAGCACCTGCCACCTGCCGATCATCCGAGCTTCTACAGCCGGCAGCGTTTTACGCTCAACGTCACGCGAAGCGACATGATTGCCGCGGGCTGGTCACCCAGCGTGCGGCTGTTCGAGGCCGCTGCCTGCGGCACGCCGATCATCAGCGACGACTGGCGCGGGCTGGAAGAACTCTTTGCCGACGGTCAGGCGATCATCATCGCCAAAGGATCGGATCATGTGATCGACGCCCTGACGAAAATCTCTCCCGAGGGGCGTCGTGCGCTGGCATCGGCCGCCAGGGCGACGGTGCTTGAGCGCCATACCGGCGAGGTGCGGGCTCGTGAACTCGCCGCCGCCTTGCGAGAACTGCCAGAAGATGGGGTGAACGACAGTCGCCCCCAGCCTCAATCCATTTCAGCCTAGGAGACGCATGATGCTGCAGAGGACGCGAAACGGAAGAGTGAAGACTGTGCTTGTCGCCGGAGGAGCCGGTTTCGTCGGTTCGCATTTATGCGATGCGCTGCTGGCCCGCGGCGACCGGGTGATCTGTGTCGACAGCTATATCACCGGATCGGAGGACAATGTCCGGCCGTTGATCAACCATCCGAAGTTCCGTTTGATCGAAAAGGACATCTGCCATCTCTTCAGCCTCGAAGAGCCTTTGGACCAGATCTACAACCTCGCCTGTGCGGCATCTCCCCCACAATATCAGGCAGACCCGGTGCATACGATGATGACCTGCGTTGCCGGCACCGGCAATCTGCTTTCGTTGGGCGAACAGCATCGCGCCTCGCTCCTGCAGGCGTCGACGAGCGAGGTCTATGGCGATCCGGTCGAGCATCCGCAGACGGAGGACTACCGTGGCAATGTCAGCTGCACAGGTCCGCGCGCCTGTTACGACGAAGGCAAGCGGGCGGCGGAAGCGCTTTGCTTCGATATGCTGCGGGCCGGCAAGGTGGACGCACGTGTTGCCCGCATCTTCAACACCTATGGGCCGCGTATGCAGCCGAGCGACGGGCGGATCATCTCCAATCTGCTGGTGCAAGCCATATCAGGCGCGCCGCTGACGATTTTTGGAAGCGGCGACCAGACGCGTTCCTTCTGCTTCGTCAGCGACCTCGTCGCAGGATTGATAGCGCTGATGGATGTCGATCCCAATCCGGGCGTCCCGGTCAATCTCGGCAATCCCGGCGAATTCACGATCAACCAGCTGGTCGACATGGTGCTGGCCATGATGCCGTCGACATCGGTCGTCGTCCACAGGCCGCTGCCGCAAGACGACCCGCAGCGCAGACGGCCCGACATTTCGCGGGCAAAAGACCTTCTCGGCTGGCAGCCGACGATCCCGCTTGCCGAAGGTCTGCGCCTGACCGCCGATTGGTTCATCGCCGCGGCCCGTCCTGACGGCGGCTTCGACGGCGCGAAGGTCACGCGGCGCTCGAACTGGAGGCAAGGTGCAAAAGCCGGACGCACTGCGATCGGCGTCTGACATGTGAGCGATGAACGACGAAGGAGAGCCAGATGGATGCCGCACAGCCGACAAGAGATCAGGAACTGCAAAAGCGGATTCAGGAACTCGGGCCGTGGTTTCAGAATTTGAACATCGGCGGCCACATGACAGCGGCCGATCATTTCCTCGGAGACTATCCCACCTTCAAGTGGAAAGGGTTTCAGCATGTGCTGCCGGCCGATCTCAGCGGCCTCAGCGTGCTCGACGTCGGCTGCAACGCCGGCTTCTATGCCCTTGAGATGAAACGCCGCAACGCCGCCCGTGTCGTCGGCATCGATTCCGACCCGCGCTACCTGGCGCAGGCCCGCTTCGCGGCGGAACAATTGCAAGCCGAAATCGAGTTCCGGCAGATGTCGGTCTATGACGTCGCTCGACTAGGCGAGAAATTCGATCTGGTGATCTTCATGGGCGTGCTCTATCACCTGCGCCACCCCCTGCTGGCGCTGGATCTTCTTTATGAACACGCTGTCGGCGACATGATGCTGTTCCAGTGCCTCCAGCGCGGCGACGAGCGCATTCCCGACCTCAGGGAAGATTACGACTTTTCCGAATGGAGCATCTTCGACCAGCCGGAATATCCGAAGCTTTTCTTTGTCGAGGAACGCTACGCGTCCGATCCGACAAACTGGTTCATTCCCAACCAGGCGGCGGTCGAGGCGATGCTGCGCAGCGCCGGCTTTCGAATCGACGATCATCCGGAACGCGAGGTCTATCTGTGCCGACGAGGCCAACGCCATTATGCGGTTGAGGAGCCGCCCCGGGTGGCCGCGCCTTGAAAGACTCGTTCGTCGGGCCACAGCTGCGGGAAGCATTGGATTTCAATAAGGCGGAAAGCCTGCCGCAGCATGCGGTGCACGGGCTTCAACCGGCCGCTTGCTCAGCCGTAGCCGAATATCGAAGTGGTTGAGGGTGCCGGGCAGGTCGCCGACTGTCAGAGATGGCTGAAGCAGCGTGATATCTGCCTGCGACAACAGCGCACCGATGGCGAGGCTGGCAATCGTCGGTACGAGATTGTGGGCTGGACAAATGGCAGCACCGGCGCTGAAAGGTACGAATCCGACTGTCGGCAGGGTGTCGTTGGGCCCCCAGATACTCGGTTCCATCCGGTTGGCATAAGCCAGCTCGGGGTCTCGATGAAAGAAGGGTGCGAAGATAATGACGCCCGTGCCGCGCGCCACGGTCCTGTCGCCGGATCTGATATCCTCGGTCAGCTCTCTGAGAATGACGGGTGTCGTCGGCCAGAGACGCAGAGCCTCGAGCAGGCAATTGCGTGTGAAGGGACGCTCAAGTTCGGGATCTTTAACTTCGTCAACGGCTTTGTCCCAGTAGCTCGGATGGCAAGCAAGCAGCGCAAGCGTCCGGAAAACAGCAATCCCGCCGGCGTCGAAGGCAAACAGCCATTGGGCCACCTGGCTTTCCAAATCGAAATCGCTGCCTTTCGGCAGTCGACCAATCAGGCTGCCCTCCTCCGGCTGGCGCAGATATTGACCCAGCTGCTGCTGAAACTGCCGAAGCTTGTGCCGATCGATGGAAGCTGCAAAAGCCCAATTCGCCCGGCTTCGAAGGTCGTTCAAGGTCTTCGTCAAAGTGACGTCGTTGCGCGCGCGATCGCCGAGTACGGTGCGGCGGACAATCCGGAACCAGGCTTGCGAGAACGCAGACCAATCGAGTTCGTTCGGCCCGCCGGAACCGATGCCGTCCAAAATCTCCAGGAGTTCGGAATCGACGATCGTCTTGAAGCGGGCCGAAGAGGGATGCAGCCGGTCCGCGCTTGCCAAAGCGTGTTCATGGATCGGCCGAAGCTCGGCCCGCCGCGAGGCAGGTGAGATCAGCACGTTTTTCGGTTCGAAATGCGCAAGAGCGGCGCGTTTCTCCCAGGTTGCCGTGGCAAATGGCTGGGGTGAACACTCGAGCACCGTCGAGACGTCGGCAGGGTCGAGCACCAGCAACTGCGGCCGGAATGGGATAGGCAACAGCAGAGGCGCCCTGCCATATTTCTTCACCAGCCGCTGCATCTGCCTGACAGCACCGGTGTCCAGATCCTGCCGCTGTGCCAGGCGTTCCATGATCGGGCGGCGAATGATGACACCTTTGGCAGCCGTCGGAACCATGACAGCCGCAACCACACGCAATGTGTCGATCCAGCTGGCACGATTTATCCGGACGAAGCCGGCGGGTCTTGCGTTCGAAAAGACGGCTTGGTTGCGAGAATTCATGATCCCGAAGCCCCTTGCTGCATGGGATATCCGATCAGCGCTATTTCCGAACCAGGACAACGGCCGATTGTTCCGGCCTGAACACCGATCCTCGATAGACGATGCAACTTGGAGGCAGCGGAACAGAAGCCGGCTCACCGCGTTTCGAGCGCATGAATGGAGGTCCCATGCCTGATGAACCAGCCGCAACCACCCCTGACCTCGAACCGCGAAAAGGCAGCCCGAGCCCTCGCCTCGACGAGAGCGAATTCAAGAAGCGTTTCCTGAGCCAGTTCAAGGACCGGGCGTATGAGACTTTGGAAGACGAACTCGGCAAAGTCGCCGCGGCTGCCTGGGATGCTTACGCCCATTCGCGAAAGAGCCCGATAACCAGGAAGGCTGGACCGGGCTTTGCCGATCCCGACTATGATCTCGCCGTCGATTGGCTCGCGGCGAGAGACGAAATCCGCGCTGCGCAAGCGCGCTTCGAGGACGAAACCGCGCCATTGCGCGTCCTCCTCATCAATGGTTCGTCACGAAGCGAACATACCTGTCCGGGCGAGCTTTCCAAAAGTTTTCGGATGGTCGAAATCGCAAAGGAGGTGTTTGCCGCCGCCGGCGTCATGGTCAATATCCTCGACCTCAGCCGCATCGCTTCCGAATACGGCCGACAGATCCATCCGTGCAAGGCGTGCTTCTCGACATCGGCCGCACTCTGTCACTGGCCGTGCTCCTGCTACCCGAACTACTCTCTCGGACAGATCCACGATTGGATGAACGACATCTATCCGATGTGGGTCGAGGCACATGGCATCATGATCGTCAGCCCGGTGAACTGGTACCAGACGCCCTCGCCGCTGAAACTGATGATCGACCGGCTCGTCTGCGCCGACGGCGGCAACCCGGATCCGACAAGCACGCATGGCAAACATGCCAAGGAGGCCAAGGCGCTTGAGATGCAGGGATGGGACTATCCGCGCCATCTCTCCGGCCGCCTGTTTTCGGTCGTCGTCCACGGCGATACCGAAGGGGTCGAGAATGTCCGGCGCAGCGTCTCGAATTGGCTGACGTCAATGGACCTCATCCTGGCCGGCGCCTTGGCCGAGGTCGAACGTTACATCGGTTATTGGGAGCCCTACGCCACCAGCCACGATGCTTTCGAAAGAGATAAAGCCTTTCAGGAAGAGGTGCGCAATGCCGCCCGAACGCTGTTGGAAGGCATCACGTCGCAACGCAACGGCAAGATGGTCGCGGCCGGAAGACGATTGAAGCAGCCGCGCGAAAAGTAGACGGTGATTGCCGATCTCGTCCGGATCGACGCGTCAGGGCAATCTACTCCTTGCCTGAACCTGGTTCAGCCATTTTGGCATGCTGGTGAGCAAGAATGCTTGCCGGCGTCACATTGGCGACGGCTGCCTGCAGCTTATTCTTCCAGCCGCTGACGACATCCCCTTCACCGTCCATCATGGCATCGAAGCCGATCTTGGCGACGTCAGCCGGATCATCTTTCTTGGCCTGTCCGACGGAGGTATCCATGAGATCGGCACGCTGGAAAAATTCGGTATCGGTCGCGCCGGGCATCAGGCAGCTGACGGTCACGCCAGTCTCTTTCAATTCCTCGCGCAGCGCGAAGGAGAAGCTGTTGATAAAGGCTTTCGTGCCGTTGTAGACGGCCTGATAGGAACCTGGCATGAAACCGGCGATGGAGCCAGTCAGCAGAATGCGACCCTCGCCGCGGCTGCGCATCAGATTGCCGACCTGCTGGACAAGATAGATGGTCCCGACGATGTTTGTATCGATGACTTTCCTGGCTTCCGCAAAATCCTGGTCGAGGAAACCCTTGCCGAGACCGCGCCCGGCATTCGCCATCAGTAGATCGACCGAACGTCCGGAAGCTTCGATGGTTTCCATCAGCCGGTCGACGCCGTCTTCGGTGGAAAGGTCGGTTTCGATCGCCTCGACCGAAGTGCCAAACTCTTTGAGGCTCGCCGCTGCCTGCTGGATGCGTGTCTCGTCGGCGGCGATGATCAGATCATAGCCTTCCCGGGCGGCGCATTTGGCGAGTTCATAGCCAATGCCGGTGGAGGCGCCAGTGACCACCGCAAGACCTTTGCCAAATTCATTCCTGTCCATGTTTCTTCTCCTAAACCTCGGAAAAAACTGAAGCCACCGAACCGGGAACGAGACGATATGTTCCGGCGAAGAGCTAGGCCTTCAACGTGCGATGCGGGGAGCCTCGGCGGACGCGTGTGTATGTTCAGCTGCGACCTACGCGCGGCCGACGATATCCATAGGTGTTGATTGCGGGGGCGAAGCGTGATCAGTCGATGAGCTGGTCCCCAAGCAGCGACACCAAGGTTTCCCGAGCGCGGCTGACGCGGCTTTTCAAGGTGCCGATCCGGCAGCCACAGATCCTGGCGGCATCTTCATAGCTCGTTCCGGCGGCCACCAGCGTCAGGGCACGGCGTCTGTCGTCGGAGAGGCGCGTCAATGCCTGTTGCAGTTCACGCTCGCGAAGCGCCCACTCCTGGCTCGGGGCGACCGCGACTTGTTCAAGGATCACATCCATTCCGACCGGCTCGCGCTTCCGCCGACGATAGTTGCTGCAGAACGTATTTCTAAGGATGGTGAAGAGCCAGGACTTGAGAGAGGTGCCAGGATGGTAGAGCTGGATCGAATTCAACGCCTTCAGCAGCGTTTCCTGCACGAGATCATCGATGTCGTCCTCACTACGCAGGAATCTTCGGGCAAATGCGTGCAACGCCGGTGTCAGTTCGACAATCTCCAGCTCGATTGAGGATGCTTCTTGGCAATGCGACGCGGGACGTGATGAAGATAGAGACGTCATTTTTTCTCTCCTGGGATGAAAAGGAAAGTTCCGGACATCTAAATTGTTGCTGTACGATATCGGACGAAAATCTTCCAAAGCAGCAGAACGCAGGAAGATGTCGGAAGGCGGTGGCGGATCGTCCCAAAGAAATCGCTGGAAGGCGACCGAACTCGAAACGACGATCCGGCAAAAATCGTTCCTGCGCGATGCCGCACAGCATTGATAACATTCACGTTATCCGGCGAGCGCCGTTGTGTAACGGGCCACATCTCGTGAAAAGATAGGCAGGGCAGGAACAACAAACGTAGGCAATGGTTTGATCTATCGCCGACTGCAACCCGTTGAGTCGGTCTCGTCCTTGGCCGGACAGAGATGGCGCCGCCTCTGTCCGACCGAGCGAGAACTCATCAACACGCCATAGGAGGACTCAATGGCAACCGAAAAGACGCTGAACGATCTGTTCCTCGACACGCTCAAGGATATTTACTACGCCGAAAAACAGATCCTGAAGGCGCTGCCGAAAATGGCCCGCGCCGCCCAGTCGGAGGAAGGCAAGGCCGGTTTTCTGCAACATCGGGACGAGACCCAAGCCCAGGTCGAACGTCTCGAACAGGTTTTTGAAATGATCGGCAAGCCGGCACGTGGCAAGACCTGCGAAGCCATTCAGGGAATCATTGCCGAAGCTGATGAGATCATGGAGGAGTTCAAGGGCGCGGTTGCCCTGGATGCCGGACTGATCTCTTCGGCACAGGCCGTGGAGCACTACGAGATCGCGCGCTATGGCACGTTGATCGCGTGGGCAAAGCAACTCGGGCTCAAGGACGCCGTGCCGCTGCTGCAGGCAACGCTTGCGGAAGAAGAGGCGACCGACAAGAAGCTCACGCAGATTGCCGAGTCCTCAGCAAATGCCAAGGGAAAGCGAGCGGCCTGATTCCTGATGCCTTCGCCTCTTCCACGGCCGCCGCGCGGCGGCCGTTCATCATCTGGCGTTTCGCAGCCAAAACGGTGGACGCTGAACGAAGTGGCGGCAGGCCCAGCTGTAGACGACAGGCATCATGCCTCAGTGTTGGATGAGTTCCGATATGAGCGTAATCAGTTTTGACAAGCTCCGCGAAACGCGGGAACGGCCCGACGCTCAATTCGTTAGAAAGGACGAAGACGGGCAGGCAATCTATCTGTTCGCACTCGAATACAAGATGGGTCCGTCGGTCTGGGCTGCCAAAATCTGGGCCTACTCATTCGAAGATGCCGAAATGCGAGTGAAGGCAATGCGCGAGAGCCTTACGGTCTGCGGTCAGCTTCATGCATCGATACGAGGTTAGGAAGCATCGATAAATTTCTGAATCGGGAAATCGGATTTGGTGGATTCCCCCTTTTTGCTGTTTGTTTGTAGACAGTGTCGGTGATCGCTGCGAACTCGATGAAAATCTCTATCCCGCCGGGATCAAATCTCCGACGCCGAAATGGCCGCGATTAATATCTTCCACCACACCTTCCACGGCAAATGGAACTATACAATCAGCCCAAGACCGCCAAAACGGAGTCGTAATTTAACGACGCATCCTAAGTTGGCATTCCTGGATTGGGAACGATAACGCGAAGCCCTGTCTGAAAAGGTTTCTGTCGGCATTTAAGGATTCGTGATGTCTATAACGGGCAATCTTAAAATCAACCTTTCCCACAGCCAAGAGGCAAAGGCACGAGCCGCCGTAGCGCTCTATCGGTATAATACGAAAGCAACTGGAATTGACGATCGCGCTCCAATCGGAGCGGAGCTTTACGATCCTGCCGGAAAGGTTTTGGGTGGATTGTGGGGCCGCACTGAGCTGGGCCTCTTGTTTCTCGACATGTTTTTTCTGCCGCACCGCCTGCGCGGAAGTGGCTATGGAGCGCGGCTTCTTGCTGTTGTGGAAGAGGAAGCCAAGAGGCGCGGCTGCCACCGCGCTGTTGTTGAGACGAGCAGCTTTCAGGCGCCGGGTTTTTATGTTCATCGAGGCTATCAAGAATTCGGTCGGATAGAATTCGGAGTTGCAGCGCACGCTCGTATCTTTCTGTCAAAGCACTTGTAACGAGTCCCCCCGGGTCGCGCCGCGGGGCCAAGGCCAGGTGAAATTGATGTGTATGAGAGGGACATCCGCCCATGGCCGTGAGGTCGCCGAAGACCGACTTCGGCGACCGGGAACCAAACCGCGCCCGGAAAGTTAAGCGAAATCTCTTTTCCAGCGATGCACCGCGGAAATTTTCCATCGTGCAGCATCTGAGGGTCAAAGGAAGCCGGTCATGCGACATCGCGACCATACTGAACATGAAGGCATGGGCAGGCATCCATACGCAATGTTCGCCGTCAACATACTCCTCAGCCTCGTCGTCATGTACTTCGTCATGTTCTCAATGATCGACGGATGGAGCGACTTCCGGAATAACCTCAACATGCTCTACATGGCGCTGACGATGGTTGCGCCGATGGGCACTATCATGCTTGCGACCATGGGCGGCATGTACAAGAGGTTAAACGCACTCATACATGTCGGCCTGGTGATCCTGCTCGCCGTCGCCTTCGCAGGGACGCGCAAGCAGGCTCTCATAGGCGACAGGCAGTTTATCGCCTCAATGATTCCCCATCATTCGGGTGCAATTCTCATGTGCGGAGAAGCGGCGCTGAAGGATCCGGAACTCGTTGCACTATGCTCGAAAATTTCGCGTGGCCAGCGCGAGGAGATCGAACAGATGAATGCGATCCAAGCTCGCCTTAACGATCTCGACTGATCGCCTTCAGTACGGCGCCACACGGTGATCCGCAGCCCGTCATGAAACTGCTTCCGATCGGCAGAAGGCGTCCGCTTTGCTGACGTACCTTCGAGCGTTCTTCCGTCATGGATGAGTTCCACTTTGCTTCCTGTATTGTCTCCGGGATCACACGGCGGCGAAGACCGATCGTCGCGCCAATCGATAAAACCGAACGCCGGCCGATGGGAAGTGTTCTCCTGTATTCGCCAGCGATGGAACCTGCGCATCCCCTAAAAGTTCGGATTCGATACACTCGAAATCGATCATAGGAGCCGACCATGACTTGGGCCCAGAGCCGTGACCGAATGGTGGAACAGCATGTCATCCGCCGTGGCATCAACGACCGCAGCGTTACGATGGCGATGCGAACCGTTCCGCGAGAATTGTTCGTCGATCCGGGATTTGAAGAATTTGCCTATGAGGATGCACCTCTTGCGATCGGCCAAGGCCAGACGATCTCCCAACCCTACATTGTCGCGTTGATGATCGAGAAAGCCGATCTCGACGCCGGCGACAATGTGCTGGAGATCGGGACCGGTTCGGGCTATGCGGCAGCTCTCGTCAGCCGTATCGCCAGGCATGTTTACACCGTGGAGCGGCACGAACCCCTGGCAAACCAGGCAAAACGGCGTTTCGAAAAGCTCGGTTACCGCAATATCGATGTGCGTATCGGCGATGGCAGCAAGGGCTGGATCAAGGCCGCGCCTTTCGATGCCATCATCGTATCGGCTGGTGTGCCGGAGGTGCCGTCTTCGCTGAAGGAGCAGTTGGATCTTGGCGGACGGCTTGTCATTCCGGTTGGCGAAGGCGAGCCGCAGCGGCTCAAGCGTATCACGCGAACCGGCGTTTCCCAATTCGAGGAGGAAGACCTTGGCGGCGTCATGTTCGTTCCGCTGATTGGAGAAGACGCCTGGACGGCAAGGCATCCGATGTACACGCCGACAACGCCCGCGCCGCAGGCCAGGACGCCGAAAGACCTGATCGCGAACGCCGCGGAAGAGTTCCTATCGATTGACGATCGGAGCTTCACAACGCTCTTCGATCGATTCGCAAGGAGCCGCATCGTTCTTCTCGGCGAGTCGACACACGGAACTTCGGAGTTTTACCGCGCGCGAGCAGCCGTCAGCCGATACCTTATCGAGAACCACGGCTTCAATCTGATCGCTGTCGAAGCCGACTGGCCCGATGCCGCCGCAATCAACAGAATAATCAATGGACGACGTGCGAGTGGTGATCCTCCGTTTCAGCGCTTCCCCTCCTGGATGTGGAGAAATAGGGAGTTCTCCGACTTCGTTTCCTGGATGCAGGCAGAAAACAGCGCTCGCGGCTCTTCGCGCAACGAGCCAATCCGCTTTTACGGGCTCGATCTCTATAACATGTCGGGCTCGATCCGGGCCGTCCTCGACTTCCTCGACGGTGTCGATCCGCACGCAGCCGCAGCCGCTCGTGAACGATATGGTTGCCTCAGTCCCTGGCAGAACAACCCCGCCACCTATGGCCGAGCCGTTCTGACCGACGCTCACCGATCCTGCGAGGACGCGGTGCTCCAGCAATGCAAGGACTTGCTGGAGCGATCGCTGGAAGCGGCGGCTACCGACGGAGACGAGTTCCTGGATGCCGCCCAGTCGGCCCGATTGCTCGCCGCGGCAGAACGTTACTATCGCACCATGTATTATGGTGGTCCCGAGGCGTGGAACCTTCGCGATACTTATATGGCGGAGACGATCGAGCATCTGGTGGATTTTCACGGGCCTGACGCCAAGATCATCGTCTGGGCGCACAACTCCCATATCGGCGATGCCCGCTTCACCGAAATGGCCGCCGGTCGCGACGAACTTAATCTTGGTCAGCTCTGCCGCCAGCGCTTCGATGGATCAACCAGCCTGATCGGCTTCGGCACGAATTCCGGCGAGGTCCTGGCCGCTAGCAACTGGGATGGTCCGGCCGAGATCAAGAAAATCAAGCCATCTCTCGCCGGCAGCTATGAACGCCTGTGCCACGAAACGGGCAAGGAGCGTTTCCTCCTCGATTTCGATAGAAGTAAGGAACTTCACGCGGAACTTGTCGACGATCGGCTTCAGCGGTTCATCGGTGTGATCTATCGACCGGAATCCGAGCGGCTTAGTCATTACATGCAAACGTCGATGCCCCGCCAGTATGACGCATTCGTCTGGCTGGACGAGACACACACGGTCACACCCCTCGAAGATCCGGCAATGGCCGCCGGCGGCGGCGATGAGACCTATCCCTTCGGATTATGATCGGCCTCACCTCCATCTGAGAACGAGCCGGACCTTAACTGCTTGAAGGCCGGAAGCCGCTTTTAATTAGGCCTGGAACATTTCCGTGCTGGCGAAGTTGGAGTCCTTTCACAGAGGAGGACGCGTCATGCAAGTCAGTGCAGCGATGACCCGCGACGTTCACATCGCCAATCCCGAGCAGACGATCCGTGATGCCGCTACAACTATGGCAGAGCTCGATGCGGGCGTGGTGCCAGTCGGCGAAAACGATCGCCTGGTGGGAATGTTGACAGATCGCGACATCGCGGTTCGCGCGATCGCAAAGGGAATGGGACCCGATACGAAGATCGGCGAGGTCATGTCTCGAGAGGTGAACTATTGCTTCGAGGATGATGACATCGACAGCGTGCTCGGCAACTTTGGCGATCTCCAGATCCGCCGTCTACCCGTCCTCAACAGGGACAAGCGGCTAGTCGGCGTTCTCTCGCTCGGCGATGTGGCGGTATCAGCGACGGACGGTTCGGCAGGACCGGCGCTCGCAGCCATTTCCCGTCCCGGTGGCGAGCATTCGCAGACCTGAAAGACAATCTGCTTGAGGACTTAGACGACAATGGACACAAGGAGACTGTGGACGGAGGCAAGACGCCACCCGAGGATGCCGAACTCCAGGGTGAGAATACCGTCGGAGGCGATGTCGCGAACGATACGACACCTCAAGGTGGCGTGAACCCGCGCCAACAGGGCAGGACAAACAAATAATTCCCGGCAAACGCTTTAAAAGGAGAAATCACATGGTCAAGCAAGTCCCAAAGAATGTAGGCCCGGGCCGCTCGGGCAAAGGTGACGGTTCAGGTGCCATGACCGATCTGAACGCCCGTGACGTTCCCGAAAATGCCGTCCTATCCAACCGCGATAAGGCGCGTCATTCGAAGGAGCGTGGGCTGGACAGCAAGCGCGTCGAAACTGAGCAGCTTCGAGATCACGGCGCCAACCGTGATCCAGCCTGATCGTCGAGTTGCTCGCGTGCACTTTGCCTTCCAACCGCCGGGTCGCCAAAAACGAACGGACATGTGTGGAGTACTGAACGAGGTCGATGGCAAGGGTCAGGGCGCGGCGGCCTTCTGCCTATCGATCTCACAGTGGTTCTCTGTACACCATCGCCGAACCGCTGCGGTGACGAGTTCGATGTCTTGATCGAACAATGAAATGAGGGATTGCAGCAGTTAGATGTTCTCCAATATCCGATAAGAGCGCCTTTTCACCCTCCGAAGTCGCTCCAGGAGAGGAGACCGATATCACTAGTGGTGAGACGTGGACGTCAGCGCGTTAACGTCCAGTGAGTGAAGGCTATCAAACTTCATGATCAGCAGCGTTATCAGTTCCTCGCGCGTCCTGTGTCCTTGATTATAGAGGTCGACCGCCGCGCTGCAAAGCAGCTGTGTTGATTGTTCCGTTGGCGTGGCGTGGTTATGCCGGTACCAGGTCCGAACAGCATCCGAAAGCACATTCACGTCTTCTATCTGGAGTGAGAGATTTAACTCCGTCATATCAATCATCCTCCTTGAGCGTCGCAACAGCTCACCCGGATCGCGATAAGAAAACCGTAGTGCATCAATCTTCCAAGGCCAACCGTCAGTGCGGTTACGCACAATTGCCGGCGATGACATGACACAGTGGCGAACGCGTTGCCGATGCTGTTGCTTTGAGCGCGACGGAAAGGCAAAATGCACAGGCTATCCTGCCGGCCGTGCCGGGCTTTGAAGGATTTCGAATGCCACGCTTCTACTTCAACATTCTGTCTGAAGCAGGATCGCTCGACGACTGGGAAGGAACCGAGCTTCCTGATTTGGATGCCGCTCGCATGGAAGCGGTGCGTGATGCGCGTGCATTGATGAGCAGTGCCGTGCTGCTTGGATATGACATTGCGTCAAGAAGCGTCGAGATCAGAAACGAAACAGGCGATATCCTGCTCGTGTTGCCTTTTTCGGAAGCGGTTAAGCGAATGGGCTGATCTACCTGGCGCGGAGCGGAAGACCCAGCAACTTTTCG